>NZ_LIGX01000031.1 GCF_001683795.1 Neoakkermansia glycaniphila | reverse complement strand
CCTCGGGATTTACCTATTTGCTCATTTTTTTCCCCCTTTGGCTCCACATGCATATTGATGAACTCTTACAATTGTTGAGTCAATCATGAGCCATTCCGTATCCGCGCTACACGCGAGAGTGTTAAAAATTGTTTGCCAGACTCCTTTGCGGCTCCATCTCAAAAATCTTTTATGTACACTGTGCCATTTTCCATATTTCTCCGGAATATCTCTCCAACCACATCCTGTTTTTGCCTTGTATATGATAGCTTCGATGAACAACCGGTTGTCTTTGGCTGTACATCCAACATCCTGCTTTTTACCGGGAAGAAAATCCTTGATTCTTTCCCATTGGTCGTCTCTCAACTGATGCCTGAGTGATCCGCTCATGCTATCTATTATAATCCATTCTCTTTAATTGTCGACAATATCTAGTCTCTGTAAATTTTTTGAATCGCGAGGATTAATATTCATTTTTCCACATAGGGGCCCAAAAAACGACTTCCATTAAAATGGATTAGATGAGTAGGAGCATCAGCAACCCATACTTCTGTTTCCCAAGCAATATCACCTAAATATCGCCCCATGATTGAACGGTTGGGAAAGGCTGTGACATAAACTATTCCGGCTGAAGAATCAGCAAATAGATTGGCTAATTCTGCGTGTCGTTTACCATCAACTGGACCGTGACTAGTAACAGATTCAACTACAATCAGCCAATTTTTTTCTATAAAATGAAAAACAACATCCGGCATTTTTCCGTGTTCATCAATACGAACACCTAGTTGACGTAATAATTCTTCATTAAAATAGCCCCATTTTTCCCCGGTATCGCCAGCATAAATCAAACAACTTCCAGGAATAAATCGAGAGGCAAAATTTTCAATAATTTGACGGATTAATTCACTGTGTTCTCCCGGACTAAGAGAAATTTTTTGATTCTTAGCAATGGTAACAGGAATACGATTGATCTGACGTTCTCTGGCATAGCGTTCTTTTAATGTTTTTCTGGAAGCAAGCCATATTTTCAATGAGTCTTGCCATTCCTGAGAATGTACTTTTTTCAGTAGGTCCAATGCCGAAGGTTCAATTTGATAAACTGCTTTTGGGCTATTAACAGGACGACGCGGATCATCTGGATTATAAAGAGCAATTCCCGCTTCACAAAACTGATGCATAGTGTGCCGACGAAAGGTTTCACGAGAATTAGGTGCATAGGCTATTTCGTAGAAGCGATGAACCCACTCCATAATGGGAGTTATTCCTATTAACGGGCGTTCTGCTTCATGCCATTTTTTTTCGGGACTCAAGTTTAGAAGCGCCAAAAGACACAAGGCAGAACGGTCATTCTGTTGTCCTCGAGGAAAACCCAGTTCTATGAGGATACGTTGCGCTGTTTGCAAATGAGTATATTGATGAGTCATGATGTTAATTCTGTAATTTTTAAGTCTATATCACTCTGCTCAAAAGAAGACTGTGCCATAGTCCATACTCCAAGTTGAAGTAGAACATCCATGCTGGGATATTTCAGTTTTCTGAGGTCCGTTGCATTGACTTGCGTATGCCCATTAAATCTACGAAAATATTCATCTAATTCCGTTGAGTTCAGGAAGGTCGATAATCCGTAAGCCAATTCTGGTGGCAATCCTCTTTTATTTTGATGAAACACGTTAAGGTGATTTTCAAAGCCAAGAACAGGCGGCATATTTTTAAAAACGTTTGGATCAATCACTCGTGCTACAATACGACGTTTTTCTTCTTTAGTGGAAAAACGTTTAACGACACAGTAAAAACCTGTTGGATAGAGCCATTTTTCTGTATCGACATTCCTTTTAATTGCATTAGGTTTTCTGATATCAGACAAAGGCCAAACGAGTTTGTTTGTTCGAAAATGTATTGGATACAAAAGTGGCGCAGTATTTTCACAAGGCATTGAGCACAAATGTTCTTTAAGACGAAAATCAACAACAGGTCCAGTTGAAATTTGAATATTCAAGTCCTGCAATGAATATTTAATAGATTCGGATGACTCTAGATTTAGTATTTCAGTAGAGGAAGGAATGTGAATAAACTGTTCTGTATCTTCTGGAAACACGATACGCTCAATAGGCAGATCAAAGTACGATAAATCATCAAAAGAAGCGTCGGTGGATGAAGATATCCTTACCATTGCGGGAGAACTCCCTTTCTCCAGTCGGATAATAATATTTTCCTGTAACACAGAGTCTTCTTGAAACGCCTTATTGCGTGCTTTGAACAAATGAATATGTTTTATGGTCGTGTGCTCAAGTAGCAATTGACGAAAAGCTTTATAGTAGGGTCCATTACAGAAACTACGAGGAATAATTGCGACGATTTGTCCCTGATGTTTAGTTTGAAGAATAGCTAGCGCCACGAAAGCAGAATATAAATTCACCATTTCTACACCAATAGCGTTCAATGCTTTTCGATGAGTTGAATGACTATTTATTTTTTTATATGGAGGATTCAAAATTACATGAGAATAAGTTTCCTCATGTGGAAGCCTATTCATAGAATCCATAATATAGTCACATTCTAAAACGCTTATATTAGCTTCAGGATAATTGGCTATCTGAGAATGCAACTGTTGCCGAAGAAGAGCATCAATTTCATACATTGTTACATTAACAGCAGAAAAGCCAAACTTACCAGTTTTCCATCGATCTAAAAAGGCACTCGTTAAGGCACCACACCCAGCTCCTGCATCCAAAAGATGACAACTTCGATCAAATGAATCAGGAAACATTGCGGCCATGAAATGTGCAATGCTTTCAGGAGTCATATACTGTCCCAAGTTTTTTTTCCGAAGTGACGTAGAGACTGAAATTGGTTTGTAGTCTATGCTATTTGTAAGCTTGAGTTGCTGGCTCATTCACTGATTTTCCATTAAAACTGCCATCAGAGTAACTCAGAACAACTTTTAGCACAATCCCAAATCAGTTCTTCTCTCGAAATCCACACATCAAGTTTTTGAAGTTGAGGACCCCTCAATAATTTCTCGCACACGTCGCCTACGACTTTTTGCCACCCAATACATACTGAAAGCTACCAATATAGAAGTCAATGTAGTAATCGTACCTGCGGCATCAAGCAGCCAACTAATTTTCCATAATCCTCCGAACACATTGGCACTAATTCCAACCACACAAGAAATAACTATACTAACCCAAATAAATTGTATATTTCTAAATTTGAATAAAAGACCGACAAGCACGGGTCCCAGTAGACTTAACTGAATAACGATAAATATGTACACAAAATCAAAAATATTAATACCAAGAATATTTAATATAAAGGATACTCCCCATGCGGCAAATATTCCAGATAATATAGTAAAAAAACGTGCTAACTGCATTGGGCTAATACTTGTTATAACTTTTTTGCACTTATTTGTTATTCTTAAATCAACCATTATAGTTTGAGAAACAGAAAGTCCTAATCCATCGACTAACGACATCATCGAAAATAAAAGTAATACAATCATAGATAACGGTAAAAGAAAACTATATCTTGAACTACACATAAGGGCTAAATTTCCAAGAATATTATCTGAATTCAAATCTGGAATTACTCTAAGAGTCACCCCTAATATCGTTCCCAATATATAGGCAAATAAGACACCTATACTAGTTCGTGGTAATAATTTTTTCAAACCAGCAATATCATTGTTACTGGAGCTAATCGTTTGCCATGATGAATTATCAACAAATTGCCATGAAAGGTTAAATATAATATTCGTTATGAATGCAATAACTCCTAATTTTAAAATTGATAGGTCAAAATCTGGAACAAATAATCCTACGGACAGTTGCTCTTTATCATAAACAATCCAAAGCATAGTACAAACAACACCACACAAAAGAAACAATTTCACGGCATTAAGAATTGGATTGATAATGCTGTTCGCTTTTACTCCTCCAAGTACCGTGTAAAATAAGGCTGTCATCACTATCAAGGTGGTAATGATAGGCCAATTTACAGAGTTCCCAAGATCAGAAAAACTGGCTAGAGATTCAACTCCGTTTAAGGTGATTGCAATTTCCCAACCGGTAAAGTATACAATACCAATAATAGAACATAACGCAGAGATGATTCGCGTCGTTCTACCAAATTTACTTCCCAGAAAATCATGAAGGCTCGTATAATGATAAATATTAAAAACAAATTTCCCTAATAAAATAAAACTTACACACCAAGCTAAATGTATAAAAATAGCCCATACGCCCATAATGTATCCTAACCATACTGAATAAAGAATAGCGTTTGCTCCAAATGATGCCGATATCAAGAGTTCTGATATTCTATTAAATATGATTGATCTATCACCAAGGAAGTATTTATCTAATCTATATCCAGAATCCCCTAATGCATCGTCCAATTTTCTTGGTTGCACAATACCCATGAATGCTAGTCTTTCATAATTTTTCAATAATTCCTAGATCAAGATCGATTCTGATTTGATCCCCATTGACCAAGGAACGAGAGGCATGTTCTGTTCCAACAACACATGGAATTTTAAATTCACGACTAATAATAGCTGCGTGTGATAGCATACCTCCCATATCGGTTACAATTGCTCTAGCTTTAGAACAGGCCAACATAAGTTCAGGAGCAGTAAATTCAGACACAAGTATTTGCCCATCTTTCATTTGAGCAATAGCCTTTTCCATTTCTTGAAGACAAGTATAATCAACATTGATCAAACATGCAGTACCGATAACATAACGATCCTCTCCCCTATTGGCAACCTGACCAACGATTTTTGCATGTTCTTGGATACTCCTAATTTTTTCAACATTATGGATAAACATTGTAGCCTGCTGCCCAAAAATATACCTAATTGTTAAACCATCATTTATGATAACAGCACCTTTTGAACGTAATTTAATCTCCGCAGGAATAACCATTTTTTTATCAAAAAGCTCGATAATTTCATGAATTTTATAAAGCTGTAAATCGTCACAAGTTACATCAAATTTATGAGATATCTGGAATAGTAATTTATTAAATAAGCATTCATCATTAATAGATATATTATTTATCCAGTTACGCGCAATATCCTTGAAAGCGGACAGTTTATTCAAGTTTTCAGAAATGATCGGATTTTCATCCGCATACAAAAATGTCAAATTGGTAAACTGAAAATCCATTTTAGAATAGAATACAAAATACTCATAAAGAATTGAGAAAAAATCTTGTACTGATTTTGATGCAAGTTCATTCTTCAATATATTCTCTAAACGAACAATAGATTTACCATGAAAAATTTCAAATTTTTGTTGGTAATCTATAAATCCAGTAGGCGAACTTAACCATTTATAGCCGTACTTTGCAGCATATTCCATGCGTTCTTTTGTAAAATACTGCCAAAACTCATTTTTATTGCAAATAAAGAGTGGGTGTAAATAACCAAATCCATGGCTGAGTAAATCAGCGAACAGAACATTCAATCCCATTACCTTGAATGTTAATTCATAATTCATAATGTCTGGTAATGAGCAACCTTTTTTTAAGGGGGATGCCACCGCGAATGAAGTAATAGGGCGAACTTGCAAAATATAAATTTTAGAATCTCTAATAGTCCACTCCACATCAACGGGAATAGAAAATATTTCTTCTATTTTTATAATTTCAACAACCAAATTTTTTAATAAATTAGGAGATAGAAGCTCTACTTTGCCTTGACTACCGAATTTTCTTTGCAAAACGAGTTTTTCCTTCTTATCAAGAATGACAGAATAGGGAGTTTCTTGTCCTCCTACCGCTTTTTCCCCACTTCCTTTAACTGCTTCTACAAGGACATGCTCTGTTTTTCCGTTAAGCGGATTTGCTGAAAAAGCAATTCCCGAACACTCCCCAGTTATCATTAATTGCACAATAACCGCAAACGGACGTATGTCTTCATTTTCTAAAACGTTAACACCGTATCTGACTGCTCTAGCCCCAAATAATGAAGCCCAGCATTGTTTAATGTAGTTGGGAACATCGTGTGGATTAACATCTAGAAAAGAGTCAAATTGGCCAGCCCATGAATTCGTGACACCATCTTCCATGCTTCCGCTCGACCGAACAGCAAGATTCCTATTATTCTGATCTCCAACCAACTGCACTACTGCATTATCAATGAGATTAAGCTCGTCGTTAGAAAAAGATCCTTGCATCACAGCATCACGAATACGTTTTGCTGCAACTAGCGACACCGAAAATTCTTGAGAACAAAGTTTTTTAGACTCACTTTGAATGAGCTTTAGAATCTTATTTCGCAGAAAAAAGTCGTATTGCATCTTTGATGTAACAAAAAAGGCATCAGGAACTTCGATATCCATTGAAACAAGTTTAACTAAATTGGAAGCTTTACTTCCAATTTTATCATTCGATGATGCTTTTTTATCCCGAAGTTGAATTATATATTCGTTCATGATTCTTTATTCACTTGTTTGATTTCAATCGTTTTTTCGGAAAAAGTAACATCCATTAATTCTTTGTATATTTTTTCAAATTCTGGAGATACATCCATATCTTTGAAGTCTTCAAAATTAAGTTCAAACTTATTTTTATTTGCATTGTATTTTTTTGAAAAAATAACCCTACAAATAGTCATAATTTGTCTAGAACTTTTCCATCGAGTTTGAGCAAATAAGTAGAGCACCTTTATTGAAATCTTTATAATCAATTCTTTATTAGGAGCAATTAATCTCTTTAACGAACTTAAAAAAGTAAGGATAACCTGTCCAGGATGATCCGCTGACGGCAATTTTATATCAAAATGAATTCGATCAAAAAAATCTGCAACCTTCAGCTCGTCACATTTGAAACATTTTATAAATTCTTCCCGATCGGCTCCTCCACTACCAGCAAAAATCCAAATGAGATTACGTGAAGTACAACTTTTTAACTTCAAATCCTTTTCCATACCATATTCATCCATTCTTGTTCCTGTCATGGCATCCATAAGGAGACGAAAGGCTAAGTGATCCCCTTTTGTATCCACTTCGTCAAGAAAGGCAATAGTTGGTGAAGTATCTTCAACCAAATTTTGGTCGAATGCTCTAGAAATATGATTATTAACAGCGTGGTAAAATTTATCTCTTGCTACACCAGATAATGAAGTAACAGGATAATTTTCAGCTATTTTTAGAAATTTTGCCAAACATTTTACAAAAAATGATTTTCCCGTACCAGGTTTCCCTGCTAAAAATACACAAATAGGCTTATCTCGTTGTGTTGATGTATTTTGAATTAAATCATTTATCGTTTCAATACATTTATTGATATATTCTCTATCCTCTAGATTATACACATAAAATCCTTTTAATGTTGTTTCATACTTAGCAAGCGCATCCCAATTTTTATTATTGTTAAAAACTTCTTTAATTGAATTAACAACATCTCCACTAATTGTTATACGAAGTCGATCCTCTAGAATGAATTTTAAATCATTAGCACAATCACAGCAATCCACTCCGCTGATCCACTGATCAACGCTATTCTCATTTTCAACTAGGACCCTATAATTAATATCATCGTCAAATACAATTCTGTATTTTTTGTCAGTAGAACTTGAAGCTTTAATGTAATTTTCTAGACTGATGTTTTCAAAATCTTGATCCTCCAAGACTGGAATTTCCCTATGATTCAGTTTGAATAATGCCTTAGAACAAGATATTAAAAGATTTTTTGATTCTTGGAACAATTTATTACATAATTCTTTATATTCAGTTTTATCACTATTATTAGATCCTAAGCTACTGAGTATTTTAACATCACAAAATTCTTTAGCTTTACAAACTTGTTCTAAAATTTCTTTATCAATCAGCTTCATGCGCAATTTTGACTCACACATCACTTGAAGAGTTCTCTCTATAACATCTTTTGCGGATCTAGGAATATCATGTTTTGGATAATTATTCTGCCATATACTAGCAATATCTCGCTCATGAAGATATCTCACAGAGGGGATTTGCTCAAAATCAGGAACGCAAGATATGTTAATAAGGGGTCCTATCAAATCTACTAACAACTCTGTCTTTGGTGGATTGATTATTGAATTCATACCTAGTGGCTAATATAGCCGATAGCTTCGTCAAGATGCAAGCATTTTGCCATCAAAAAAATCTAACATATTTTTAATGAGATTTTGCATTTTTTAAATAACAGACAATCAATAACAAACGCAGAAAATGACTGCTGTGCATTGGGACGTTTCAAAATGAGATTTTTCACTTTCATTTACCAATCCATCAAAAACATTCTACTGAATAGTCGCCCAATCATGATTCACGAGAAAGCAATTAATTAATACTAAAATTAGATGTATTTAAGATGATTTCAACACTGAATATGAGTAATTCTTCTACGGTATTTGTTTCTTTCTATATTCACGTGATCGCATGAAATTATATAAGTTTTATCACTGCATTATATGAAGAAGCGCTTGTCTTATTGATAACGGAAGTTTTATTTTTGTACATGATTGCTTTCTGTTTGAAGATAGAACCCAAAAAGTCTTTGGCAGTTTTGGAGATGTTGGCGCCAGTGGCGAGGGTAAGGAGGAGGGAGCCGGTGGTGGAGAGGGTTTGGCTGGGGCTGCGGGAGTAGATGCCGCCGACTCCGGCGGCGCGGGCGAGTTTGACGAGGTTGTCGAAGTGTTTGTCCCAGGTGAGTTGTTTGTCGCCGGTGAGGTGGTTGGTTTCCTTTTTAAGGGCGGAGGTGATGCCCTGGATGTCGAGGAGGGTGCGGGAGTAGGAGTCGGCAAAGGCGCGTTCTCCGGTGATGCTGGCGGCGAGGTAGTTGATGCCTTCTCCGACGAGGGGTATGCTGGTGAGGTCTCCGAGGAGGGCGGTGGCGCCGTATTTGCGGAGTTTTTTCGCGGGGTGGTTGTTTTGATCGTTTTTGTCGTCGTCGTCTCCGGTGTCCCGGAGGGTGTCGATGAGCCAGCAGATGAGGGAGGAGGTGACGCCGAGGGTGAGCCAGCTCTGGACGGCGGAGACGCGGTTCCTTGTGCTGCCGCTTTTCCACTGGGCGATGATGAGGCCGAGTTTGTTGATTTGTTCGCTTCGCATGATGTAGGCGAGGCGGGAGAGGAGGCCACCTGCGGCCTGCCCGATGCTTTTCTGGGTTTTGGTGAGGGGCTGGGCTCCGAGTTCGAGGGCGTGGCCGATTTGCCGGAGGGCGGCGGTTTTGAGCTGGTGGTCGGTGTAGGGGCTGCCCTGCTCTGTGTTGAGTTTCCTGGCGGAGGCGTAGTACGCGTTGGCGAGGGCGTGCATGGCGAGGAGGTTGGCTTTGACATCGATTTTTTCGATGAGGGCCATTGCTTTTTCCGGGAACTTTTCGAGGCGGGAGTGTCGCTGGCCGGGGAGCTGGTTGGCGATCTGGGCGAGGATGTCGCCTTCTCCACGCAGGCGGGCTTTGATCCACGGGGTGGCGGCGAGTTCGCGGATGGTGATGTCGCCCGCGCCGAGTTTGGAGCGCGCGAAGTGGTAGAGGTATTCGGCGAAGCCGATGTGGCGGTGGGCGAGTTCGCGGGTTTCGTCGGCTTTTTCGAGGATGGCGGTGGGTACCCATCCGGCGAAGAAGCCGTGCATGACGGCGGTGGCCTGTTTGAGGAGGACGAAGCCGTTGCCTGCGAGGACGGAGTAGGCGAAGGCGCGCTGGAGGTTGCTCTGGAGGCGGGAGAGGTTGAGGAAGGCGCGGTTGTTTTCGAGGGTGGCGCCGTCGATGAGGTCGAGGTAGCAGGAGAGTTTGTGGAGGGTGTCCTGCCCCAAGTGGAGGGTGAGTTTCTGGTGGAGTTGTTTGTCGCGCAGGAGGGTGCGCCAGTCGGCGGTGATGTGGGAGGTGTAGATGTAGTTGTCCTGTTCGGCGGAGGCGGCGAGGAAGACGAGGGAGGCGGATTTGCTCCAGTCGAGGTTTTCGCGGTGGAGGCGGCGGGGGATGAGCATTCCGTATTTGCCGCTGCCGATGGGACCGTTGGCGGGTGAGGCGAGGGTGTCTTTGTCCTGCGTGGTGTTGCGGTCGAAGGTGGCTCGGTAGTATTTATCCTTGAAGGTGAATGGGACGCCCATGCGTGTTTCGTAGATTTGGGCGAGGGTGAGGCCCTGTTCGTGGAGGCGGGCGCGGAGGGCGTAGCCGTAGGCGAGGCCCTGTTCTCCGACGTATTGGTAGAGGGCGGCGATTCCTTCGTCATCGAGGCCTTCGTGGCGGAGGAGTCCGTCGCGGATGCGGGTTCCGTCGTCGCTGTAGATGTCGCCGTAGTCCTGTGTTTGTTCATGGAGGAGGATGGCGTAGAGGGCGCAGTCGCGGGAGCAGCGGAGGGGGGCGGTGGCGGCCTGGTCGGGGACGGTGCGTTCGACGGTGATTTTCTGCTGGCGTTCCTGTTGGGCGGGGCTTGCCTGGTCGTAGCGGGCGAGGGCTTCCCGGATGAGGGGGATGTCCTGTTCCTGGGGGATGTTTTCGGTGACGGTTTGGGCGGCGGCGTCCTGCCGGGCGGTTTCTTCTCTTCGGACGGCGCGTTGTTCCGGGGTGAGGCGGAGCCATTCGCGGGCTTCGGCGAGAGTGAGGGTGGTTTTGATGGTGATGTGGGGGCGGAGGGTGATTCCGGTGTGGTGCGGGGTGTCGAAGTCCACGAGCCATTGTTCGGCTTCGTTTTCGCTGCGGGCTCCGGTGATGCCCGAGACGGTGTGGTAGAGCCAGGCGTTGCGGTCGTTGGTGGCGTTGAGGAGGGCGGCGTTGGCGGTGGCTATTTCGTCGATTTTGCGGCAGGAGAGTTCGGGACCGAGGACGGGTTCGAGCGCGAGCATGGTTTGGGAGTAGGACATGCACTGGTTGGGGAGGGAGGCAAGGCAGCGGCGGAGGCGGGTGGCTTCGGCGATGCGGGTTTCCGCGCGGTTGGCGGCGGAGTTGGGTTCGGGGATTCGGGATTGTATTTGACGGGAGGTGTGTTTGGCCCTGCCCCGTTCGTGGGCGAGGCGGATGTCCCAGGCGTTGCGCCCGGTGAGGGTGTATTCGAGGAGGTTTTTCATGGCGGCCTGCGCCTGCGGGAGGGTCATGCCTTCGTAGTGGCCGTAGGTGGCCCAGGCGAGGAGGTCGGTTTCGTGCCGGTGGAGGGTGGCGTCGTTTTCTTCGGCGGCGTAAAGGGCTTCGAGGGCGGTGAGGGCGTCGAGTTTTTGGTCGGCGGTGGCCTGGAGCATGTCGCGGTAGAGGGCGAGGCGGCGGTAGTGGTCGGCTTCCATTTTGCCGCGCAGGGGCTTTTTGCCGGGTTGTTGTTTGGGGTAGGCGGCATCGATTCGGCGCATGGTTTTGTCCCAGAGTTCCTGTTTGGCGTAGCGGGCGAGCTGGTAGCGAATTCGGTCGAGGATGTCGGCCATGATGCGGTCGAGGCGTTTGGTTCCGATGGCGGCGAGGGTGGCGCGTGTTTCTTCCGGGGTGGCGGCGGTAGCGGTGTGGTTGATGAGGTTTGCTTCGAATTTCCGGTAGATGGCATCTCCCGTCTGGAGGGTTCCCTTGAGGGGGATTTCTCCGTTTTCGGCGAGGGCGGCGTAGGTGGCGGCCCATTGCATCTGGAGGTGGAGGTTGGTGCGGTAGCCCGGGGGGAGGGTGTAGCGGGCGGAGGAGATGAGAGAGGTGATGAGGCCGAAGAGTTCCGCGCCTTCGCGGGCGGTGGGGGCGTCTTTTTTGCCTGCGGTGATGCGGTTCCAGTTTTCGGCGGCGGCGTCGAAGTCCTTGAGGAGGTCGGCGGCACGGGTGGCCTGCATGGTGGGTTCCGTGAGGGTGGAGACGAGTTTCCTCATGCTGGTGAGGGAGTATGAAGGTAAGAGTGAAGAGGGATTAGGTAAGAGGTGGAATGTTTGCGGGTTGTCGCCCGGAAGTTGAGAGGAGGATGTGGGAGTGAGGGCAAAGGTGATGTCTGGGTTGGCGGGGTCGAAGGTTCCCCGGTTGTGGGTGGCGGATTTGATTTGGGAGGGAGAGAAGACGACGGCGATGAGGGCTCCGTTGTCGGTGGGGTCGATGCCGATGTAGCCGTCGTGGTGTTCGGATACCCAGCGGAGGAAGTCATGCCAGCGTTCGCCGGAGCCGTCCGGTTCGTAGTCGTAGAGGAAGCCTTCGGCGATGATGTCTCGTACGTCGCTTTCCGTGATGCTTTCGCCGGTGGTTCGGTCGGTCCATCCTTCTTCCTGTTCCCAATATCGGATGTATTGGGTGACCCACGGGGCGCGGAGGGATGCGGGGTCGTCCGGGCGGAAGGGGCGGCGGATGTTGAGCCATGCCGGGGTGAGGTTCCAGGCTCCGGCGTAGCTTTGGGCGGTGTCTTTGTCCTGCGTGAAGTAGATGCCTCCCCCGGCTCCCGGTTCGAAGACGGCGGGCGAGCGGCGGGCGTCGAATCTGCCGCCGTGGTAGAAGAGGATGGGGACGCCGTGTTCATCGACGGCGTGGGAGGCGTGGGCGGGGTCGAGCTCCCAGTCTCCGAACCATTGTTTGAAGGCGGGGGTGGAGGGAGGTTCAATGTCTGATGTTTGCGGGTTGTCGCCCGGAGGGTGGGAGGATGTGGTTTGAAGAGAGAAGGAGCTGTCCCAGTGACTGAAGTTGAAGCGTTTGGAGAGGGGAACGAAGAGGAGCTGGCGGCTTTCCGCCGTGCCGTCGTGGTAGCAGGGGCGGATGCCGTGTTTCGTTCATCGAAATGGAAACCAACAACAGTACCCATTTGCCTGCTCTCCTAGAATATCTGGAGGTGACGGGATTGCCTTTCAAGGCGGGACGACCTCGGCCTTACAGTGCCGAAGAGGAGGAAAACAGGCACTTCCAGAAAGCAGTAACGGTTTGAAGAACATGTTTTCTTGCAATTGTCCGAAAACGGAATGTTTTTTATGGCGAAGACATTCGGTAGCACAAATCTTTGTGAAGTATGGAGCCGTATTCTCACAGAAAAGGGAACAGATAGCGGGCTAGTTATATGGATAGAAAGGATCTGATACCCTAATTGTCGAGTATGCTTTGAAAAAGGTCATCTATCTTCCCCGATTCTGGATACATCGCATACATAATAATAGTGAGTAGGCCTATATATATCTATGAATTAATTCTTTAATGTATGTGTTATTTAAATTTCTAATAGAATCCGCAAATATTATCTCATTTTCCGATACTTCGGTCACATGATCATAAATATTTTCTATATCTTCGAAAGAAAATCCATATCTTAACAACATTATTTCTTTATCATCATTAGTTCCATATCTAAAAATGTTTACCATATATTTTGCTCTAATATCATAGGTTTTACGATAATAATTTTCAAATGCAGCGATAAATTTCCCAGATAATGAAAATGATATTACTTCATCCAAATAATCATAAGTATCGAAAAGGACAACATCATAATTTATATCTGCTATATTGGTGTTTTGTTTGAATAGAAAGTTATATTTTATATTCTTGTTAGGCAGTTTTGTGGCTGCAACAGAATTTTTTATTTTTAGATTATTACAATATGCATCAAATTCTTCTTGAGTGATTAAAGAATCTTTTAATTTTTTTCTTTCGTTTCTTATTTCATCTTTTTTTGTTATGTAGTTATAACGAAGTGTCACGGTCTGCTTAAACGTTTTTCCTTGAATTTTCCATAACAAAATAGTAATAGAAGAAGATAAAACGGATTCTTCATATTCTGTTAAATCTCTATTTAGGGATTGGCGGAATATATATTTAAAGGAATCTTTTATTTTTGTGCGTAATGATTCTTTCAAATTATTGTATTCTTTTCCTGTAATAAGTTTTTTTTCATGAAATAAATATTCCAAAAGAATAGATATATTATTTTCTACTTCATCAGAAGAAAGTCTTTGTATTTCAATTTTTGGCAATCCAAGTTCAGAGTCTATCTCACCAGATTTCACCGACTCAATAAACTCATATTCATCATCTTCTTCTGAATGAGCTTGGCTATCAAGAATAGATGTAGACTCTAATTTTGTTGGAATTTTAATATAGTCTACAAATGTTTGCACATTAGATCCTTTGATAATCACAAAACCATAATCAAATGAATTTATTTTTTTTAACATTGTTCTCCCTGCTCTACCTATGAGATTTTTTAGGTTCAATGATTTAGATTCTATTTTAGTATCTCCGAAATTGAAACGATCTATAAATATAGCATCAAAAGGCAAATTAACCCCTTGAAGCAACGTTGATGTTGCAAAGCAAATGCGCGCGAAGCCTGCATTAATAAATTTTTCTATCAAAGATCTAACTATCAATGGCACTGATCCATGGTGGATGACGATTCCTCGTGAAAGATACTCAATAAATTCTGATTTAATATTTTTAGATCCAATATGTTCTCGTATCTTTTCGATAATTTCTATTGCAAAAGGATCATCAATATCTTGGCATAGATTTATATACTTCAAAAAATCTGTTTTTATTTTAGATGTATATATAGATCTTTTGGATACATATATCAATACGCAACCTTTTTTTGTTATAATGTTCTCGATAATATCATCTTCTAAATGAATGACATTTTTTTTATGATGAGCTTTTTCATCATACGGAGAAAATATGCTAAATGTGCTCAATCCGTCATCACCTCTAATAAATAATTTACCTACAGAATTTTGTTGATACACAAACGAAGAGACATCTTCCGTAAGATTATGTTTTGCAAATTGGGCTTCCGGATTTTCTATAAAAGGGTGGCAAAACACTTTTTTTGTATTGGGAAATATACGTAAAGCCCTGCGCACTAATGAATCAAAAGTAACACCTCTAATCGGTTCTTCGCAAATTTGCGCCTCGTCAAACAAAAATAAAGATATCCTAAGTTGATGAGTAGGGTTGAAAATTTCCATTGCTCTTTCCGGTGTTACAACGAATATTTTTCTTTTAACATGATTTCTATTTATATTATCAATGTGTTGTAATACTAATATATTTGTTTTTGCTTGAAGAATGCGTCTTATATGGATTAAGTATTCGGCTATTAATGCTCGTGATGGAACAATTATAACAATATCTCCCTCTTCTTCTCGTATTAAATCTCTAAAAACATAAGATTTCCCCGCACTTGTCGGTGCCGAAAATGAGAATATTTTATTTTTCTTTATATGTTCATATATTGATGCTTGAGATGGGGTATACAAGTGATGTGTTTTTTCTTCTATCATTTCTTTGAAAGAAGAGTAGACTAATGACAATACTGTTTGAGGATTTCTTGTCTTATAAAAAACACCTAGAACATGCATTAATGTATTTTCCTGTTTTTCAAAAATATCAGGATGCATATATTTTATATATGATAACTCCTCAAATGAATGAGGATCAACGGGGCCTTGTGTGTGAATTTTATATATGATATTCTTTAAAAGAGCATCATAATCATCACATTCTAAGATTGTTTTGAGTGACATATAGCAATACCTATTATGAAGATTTCTTCACTATCGGGGATTATTCTATTTATTTTGGATCGAACTGATTCATTACTCATTAATCGATTGAATGAATTTTCGTTTATTATTGAAAATGTTGCACAAAAACAATTTTTGTGTTGCGACATATTGTTTTTTGTTTCTTCGTTGATGAATTCTTTGAGCAACACATAGTCTATCTTATGTTTATCATTAGCAATAAAATCGATAATTTGATCAAAAGAATCATGATGTTTATTAGACGATCGACCGTATTTGGCTTCTCCAAAAGACACTTTGTTTTCAGGAGTGATTGTATGAAAATCAAATCCGTGATTACCTGATTTCTTTTCTTTCCATAATTCGGAAATAGGCAATTTTTTATGTTGAAGTTTATCTTCCAACACATCCCCAGCAGATATCGAGATTATATATTCTCCCAATTCAGAACTCACTGGTTCATCCTGTTGGGAGAAAATCTCAATCAATTTTTCAATTGTTTTTTTAGAAGCCGCCCGAAAAGAAGTTTGAGAAATAGGATCCAATGCGTTTATCCATGATGTATTTTGTATAGAATGAGTTATTCTATCTACGTGATTCTCTATATCATCAATTTTAACGCAAATTCGATGAATATTTACATCTCTAAAATTAAACAAATCATCCCCTGTTTTTTGTTGTTGTAAATCATGGCTTATGATGTTCATAATTTTTGTTTAATTTTAAAATATCAGAAAATGATGCAAATAAATCAAAATAACAGTAAATAAAATTTATTTTCCTAACAATTTCCTGTATATGTAACAAAAAGTATGACACCTAACAGATGTTTTGTCCAATTTCTTTTCTCGCATATCCGTATCTTTTTGCACATTTATTAACAATTAACACAAGTTAGACAACGATTTTACTATCTATTTCTACGCTCCCTACAGCTATGGGACGGGAACTGGTGCCGTAGACTCCCGGCGGTGCAGGCGAGTTTGACGAGGTTGGCGAAGTGTTTGTCACAGAGGAGTTGTTTGTCGCCGGTGAGGTGGTTGGTTTCTTTTTTGAGGGCGTGGGTGATGGCTTCCTTTTGCGGCAGGATGCCGTGTTTTTTTGCCGGGAACGAAGTTTCTTGAGTGTTATTTTTTCTTTCATGGTAAGTGTTTTATCAAGAACTCACGTTATGCATATTCCTGTTTCGTGATGCCTGCCGGTACAAAGGGGGTATCGGCAACGGGTTTCGTCCATGTGGGGCGAGACTGCCTTGCCGATCAATCAAACCCATAGAATACATACTATTATGGCAATATCAACGAAGCCGTTCCATCCGCTGGATGCAGAGAATAACCGCCGTTACAAGGTTACTGACGGTCAGTCGCCCCAGTTGGCCTGGAATTACAGTGACGATCTGTCCGCCCATGACTGGGCGGGGTATCTCCGCATTCCGGAAACCGGCAATTATACGTTCAGGATTCAGGTGGACGATAACGGATTTATCGAGATCGACGGGAAGAAGGTGGTCGAGGTGACGGGCAGCAATGCTTCCACTTCACGCGAAGCGTCCCTTGAGCTCAAGAAGGGGTTCCATTATGCGAAGTTCCATCATGAGAATCTGGCGGTTCCCGAGGAAATCGCCGGGTATCCGAATGCCGCTCAATTCGAGTCTTTCGTGAACGGGGAAAGGATTCGTCTCAAGGATATCGACGCTCCCGAAAATATCATGTCCCGGGTAGAGGCCAACAAGTTGCTTGGCTATTATATGGGCAGCGTGGATTATGTGACGGTGCCTACCTCAGAGGCAGATGATATCTGGAAACTTTTCGGAGATAAGGCTTTTCAGGAGATGGCCGGGAAACAAACATGTGCGACCCGCCTGAGTATCGCCTTGAGCCGTTATGGTTTCAATTTATCCGGATCCAAGTATCCCGATGGTTCTCCCGCTTCCAATAATGTGGAGAATCTGGGCTGGAGTAGCGCTACTCTGAATGCAGGAAATTCCACTCCTCCCGGCAAGCATATCATTATGAGCGCGGAAGTTTTGTCTGGATTTCTGAAGAGCAGGATCATGAAGGATTTGGGATGTCCCAATCCCGATTATGTTGCGCCTGACGATTATTCCACTCCTCAGGAAGGGGATATCGTGATCTTCGGGGACAGTTTGCATGTGGGGCTCTGTCCGGGAGACAATCAATCCGCAGGATCATTCCTCAGCGGCGGCGTGTGGCTGTTATACAGGTCAACGCTTGATCTTGAGCTTTAATCCTGTTTTTGTTTCCTTTTTTTCAGGGAACGGGGAAACCCGTTCCCTTTTCATGTCATGGTTTCTTGCTTTATTTTTTTATTCAGCTATCATTATTAAAGTATGTTTCAAGCATTTTTTCTTTCGGTTTCGTGTTTTTTTGCATTTTGGACGTCAACTGCGGTTTTTGCGGAACCTTTGGCATCTGAGGATATTGTTCCCGAGTCGCGGGAGGATGTGATCGCCCAGCATTTGCGAAGGGCGGATACTGTGCTGCTCGTTTGTGTTTACACGTCTTCCTATGAGCCAGTTCGAGCAGGAAACGGCGTTGTTTGGAAGAGGGTTTATCATTCGCGCGTCGTTCAGGGGTTGAGGGGCAATTTGCCTGTCGGGGCTGTTTTGGAGATTGAGCAGATCGCCGAGAGTCTGCCGGAAAGTGGGGTGATTCATTCTGACGGTTCCAAGCGTTTCATTTCTTCGCCTGTGCAGGGGGAGTTATGGTATGTTTTTCTTGATTCGAAAGGGATCGACAAGAAGGCGGGAGATGTTTATTCCTGCCCGCTGGATGTCATGTTTTTAAATCCTCTAAAGATGAAGGATAAAGATGGTATTCAATCTTTTAACAGGCTGGTTCATGTACAAGACGCGCGGATTGCGGAGGAGGCAGAAGCGGCGAGGTTCCGGAAGGAGGAGTGATGCCCGTTTATCTTTTCCTGTGGAGGGGCGTCTGTGTTCGAAGGGCTGTCGTTATTCTGTTTGTTTTTCCGAGACAGGTTTGCTGTTTTTCTTTTCGGAAGGTGATTGTTCTTTTTTGAGTAGGGTGGAGAGGGTGTTTTTGATGGTGCTGGAGATGTTGGCATCGGCGGAGAGTGTCAGGAGAAGAGCTCCAATACTGGCGAGGGCCTGACTGGGGCTAAGAGAAAAGGTTTCCTCATTTTCGGCGGCGCGGCGGGCGAGGGTGTCGGCGTAGTCGGTTTCCAGTTTCCCGGCGTAGTGGTCGTAGATGGCGGCGTAGGCCTGGGTGCGGGTTTGGGCTTCGGGGAGCCGGGTTTGAGTCGCAAGGAAGTAGAGGCCGGGGTCGCGGGCGCGGTCCGGGCCGAGGAGTTCGCGGGCAATGCGTTCGCCGAGGACGGCTTTGGCCGGGACGGAGCCGTCGTAGCGGCGGGTGTAGGCCGCGAGTTCCTTGTTGCGAGCAAGGATGGAGGTGAGTTCCGGGTCGTTGTGATGGGAGAGGATGGCGGCCTGGAGTTCTTCGAGATGGGGAGAGGGGCCGGGAGGAGGTACAAGGGACGAGGTACGAGGGACAATGTTTGAAGGTTGCGGGCTGTCGCCCGGAGGGATGGGGGTGGGAGACGGGAATGTGTCTGCCGGGAGAGGTTCCGGAGAGATGGGGGGATTTTCCGGGAGAGGTTCCGGTTGCAGGAGATCTGGAGGGGGGATGTATTTCCAGTGTTCTTTGAGGTCGAGGGACATGGGGGGAGGTACAATTTACAAGGGACAAGGGACAATTTTCTGGTTGGGAAACACAGATGGACACGGATGGTTCGCAGATTTTTTGAGGTTGGAATCCGGCTGATTGCCGGATTGGGATGAGGATTGGGTTTATGGGATGGTGAGGACGGTTTGGTTGGTTATGGGGTGAGGGGGAGTGGGCCGGTGGGGAGTTCTTCGGGGAGGGTTTCGCTGATGGGGGTAGCGGTTTCAATGGCTTCGTTTTCGTAGGTGTCGAGGGTGTCGTCGTTCGGGTCGAGGGGCGGCAGGAGGCCGTCGTCCGGGGTGGCGAAGAGGCTGGGCTGGGGGGTGGAGCGTTGGCGGGCCTTGATGTGGGATTCGAGTTGAGCGGGGGTGAGGGGCTGGCTGTTGTCGTCTTTGGCGAAGCGGATTTCGAGGGCGGGGATGGGGCCGAGTTTGCCGAGCTGGTTGTGGCGCGCTCCCCGCGTGAGGAGGGTGCCCTGCCCTTCGTGCCAGCCGAGGATGGGGACGCGGCAGGAGGCGCGCTGAGAGCCCCTGCCGGGGAGTGTGCCGAGGAGGAGGGGGCCGTCGCCGAGGCGTTTGACGATTTCTTCGTAGTCTGCCCGCGTGAGGTAGGCTCCGGGGGCTTCGTCCGGGATGTTTTCGATGTCGGTGGCGAGGATGGGAGGGAGGTTGGGGGCGCTTGTCTGCGCCGCCGTTTGCCGGGCGCGGGCGGCGGAGGCGATTTTTTCCTGTTGCCTCCGAGCGTAGGCCTGCTGCTGGGCGGCGAGGGCGGCTGTGTCCTGCGTTTTTTGTCCGTCGCGCCAGTCGCCGTCGCTGTATTTGTCGAAGTAGCTGCTGGCGTTGATGGCGGTTTGTTCGTTGCGGGCGGAGGCGCGTTCGGCGAGGAGGGTGCAGGCTTTCTGGTACTGGGTGTAGTAGGGTTTGCCGGGGTTCCCTGCCCGCCAGAAGAGGAAGGCTTTGTAGGCGTCGTGTTTGATTTGTTGGCTCTGGGCGATGTATTCGTCGTAGGCGCTGCCTTCGTGTTCCTGGCGGTTGGCATCGGTGAAATACCATTTGTCGGCTTTGTGCCGCCATCGGGCGTGCATGTCGGGCGAGATGTCCTGCGGGTCGATGGCTTGAAAGAAGCGGGAGGCGTCGAGGTTGTCGTCGGTTCCGGCGAGGCCGAGGTTGTGGGCGATGCGGTCGTCTGCGGCGAGGGCGATGGCGTCCGGGTCGGCGTCGAAGCCGGTTTGGGGGTCGCAGTAGGTTTTGACGAGGTTGTGTTTCCACTGGTTGTATTCGCCTTGTGTTTTGAGGACGGGGGCGTTGAAGATGTCTTGCTGCCAGGCGTCGTCGATGGCGGCGCGGTGTTGGTGGAGGGTGCCGGTGCGTTTGGCCTGACGCCATGTGCGCATGTCTTCGGTGTCGCCGGGGAGGTCGGCGTACTGGGGGCGGACGCTGCCGCCGTCTGCGATGATGGCGCGTTCCTGTGCCGTGAGGGGGATTTGCTGCCGGGTCTGGCGGAGGGCGAGTTCGAGCTGGCGGTCGAGGGCGGTTTTTTGTACGGGGTCGATGTCGTCGTAGAGGCCGTCTTCTACCTGGGCGGCGAGGTCGAGGGGTGTTTGGGCCATGGCGGTCTGGTATTGGCGGATGAGCGACTGCTGGGTGTATTGCCAGTCGTTGTAGTCGGCTTCGGGCTGGGTGATGAGGGAGTTTTGGAGGGCGCGGCGGTTGATGTCGCGTGCTTCGTCGTAGTGGTGCTGGCCGAGGGCGGCGGTGAGGTTGGCGGCGTAGGCCTGCCGGGAGGTGTGGATTTCCCGCTGGGTGGCTTTGCCGTAGGCGCGTGTGCGGAGGTCGGCGCGGATGCGGCTGGCGAGGGTGTCGCTCTGGAGTTGGGCGGCGGGGCGGATGTAGCGGGTGCGGAGGTTGTCGATGTTGCGGGCGTGTTGGCTGACGAGGGAGTCGAGGCGGGCGGGGATGAGGCGGCCGTCCTGGTCGTAGAGGGATTCTTCACTGCCGGGGGCGAGGGCGGCGAGGCGGTCGAATTCGGTGTCGAGCGCGGCGTTGTTGTCGCGCAGGTGTTGTTCGACGCGCTGGCTTTCGCCGAAGTCCTGGATGTCGTAGAAGCGGTTGAGGGTGGCGTCCAGGGTAGCGGCTCCGCGCTGGATGGCCTGGGCATTGGTCTGCGTGGCGAGGGTGGGGCTGGCCGGTGGCTGGGGGACGGCATCGAGGCTGGGACGTGTGCCTTGATAAAGGGGGGTGTTCATGGAGGTACAAGGGACAATTTACAAGGGACAATTTTAGATGTTTGCGGGCTGCGCCCGGGAGAATGAGAGGGAGGACACAAGGGTGGTTTTGCGAAGGAGGCGGGAGAGGGGGACGGTGCGTTCGGGGTAGCCGTTTTTGAAGTCGCGGCGGTAGCGGATGTGGGTGTATTGCGGGCTGTACATGCGGGCGAGCCGCCAGAGGGCCGGGAGATGGGAGCACTGGAAGAGGATGAGGAGGGTGTGGGGATCGTCGCCTATCGGGACGGCGAGGCAGAAGCAGTCGGGCGCGGCGTGGATGATACCGCCCTGCTCCAGCGTGTGGCGGATGAGGGCGGCGTAAGATCCGGGCTGGATGGCCTCAAGGAAGGTGTGGGCGCGGGTGGTGCAGTTCATTTCAAGGGACAATTTACAAGGGACAAGGGACAATTTTTTGATTTGGGAACACAGATGGACACAGATGTTTCTCAGATTTTTTGAGGCTAGAATCCGGCTGATCGCCGGATTGGATGTATGGGAGGGGGTGTTTTTTTGTGTGTGGTCAGAGGTTGGAGGGAGGTTTGGGGTGGGTTTGGGGAGAGAGGAAGGAGGCGAGGAGAGCGTTCAGGGCGTCTCCGGCGTTGGTGGCGGTTTGCTGGCTGGCGGAGATGGCGCCGGGGGAACTTTGGAGGAAGGTTCCGGTGAGGTCGTAGGCGTTGTTGCCTGTGCGGATGGCTCTGGTGGCCCAGGTGGGGAGGATGCTGCCTGCGGTGGCCGTGCCTTGCCCTGCTACGGCGGTTGCGCTGGCGGCGGTTGTGCCTGTGGCCGCTCCGGTGGAGGAGATGCCGCCGATGAGGGCGGAGGCTGCGGTGATGCCGCCTTGTATCCATGCGGCGTTTTGGGCCGATTTGGCGAGGCGGCGGTTTTGGGCGGCCTGCGCTCCGGCCTGCATGGCAATGAGGCGACCCTGCTGGCGGGAGACGCTGGCGGCGTGGCGTTTGTTGCTCTCGCCGATGGCGTTGGAGAGGGCCATGTCTGCGATGGCGGTTTCGAAGATGTCCGCCAGGGCGAGTTCGCTTTGCTGGCCGCTGCCTTGTTCGGTGAAGCCGGAGGCGGCGCGTGTATTGCGGGCAGTGGCGAGGGCGGCGGTCTGGTTCTGCCGCTGGCGCATCATGTTGGCCCCGGCAAGGCGGGTGTCGGCGCGGGCTTCTTCTTCGGTGTTGGCAGCTTTGAGGTTGTAGGCGGCCTGTTGGGCGCGGCCCTGGGCTTCGATGGTGGAGGCCTGGGCTTTGTAGTTTTTCGCCATGGAGGCGTTGCCGAGGATTTGACCCATGGGAGGAGGTACAATTTACAAGGTACAAGGGACAATTGAAGGATGTTTGCCGGATATGAGCCGGAAACGAGTCTATCAGTCGAGGATGGAGGTTTGGAGGATGCGGTCGAGGGGGTGCTGGTCGTTGCTGTTGGCGGCGAGCATGTTTTTGTGCAGGGCTTCCGACAGGGCGGCGGTCGCCAGTTGCTCAAGCTGGATGGCGAGCTGGGGCTGGCCGGTGATTTTGGCCGCCATGCGGGCGGCGAGGAGGAGGACGATGCCCCGGACAAAGAGGGGCTGGTCGTCCGGAAGGGCCTCGATCATTCCGATGCCGCTGCTGATGTAGGTGAGTTCCAGCCCGTGGTCCGGCATGGGGTGGAAGGCGGTGTTCAAGAGGATGTCACGCCCGATGAGTTCGAAGGAGGCGTGGTTGATTTTCAACGGTCGGAGGCAGTCCGCCGGGAGGGGGTAGATGCCGGGCGCGGTGGGCACAAGGGTGCGGCGGCGGGTGGCGAAGGTCCACGCGCCGTAGTTCAAGGCTTCATGCAGGACGGTGGGGTACCAGAGGTCGCATTCCTGGCCGGTGGGGGTGTCGCGTTTGTATTCCCGGTCTCCGAGGGTGTGGAGGGCTTGCTGATAGAGGGTGATCTTGTCCATTGCGGGACAAGGGTAGCTCTCCGGCTGCCGGGTTGCTTATGTGCATAACGTGAGTTGATGCTTTTTTTACGTTTTTTTCCTGCGACGGATGTGGTGCATGACGACGTTGTGGCCGAATTCGCCCGGGGTGAGGCCCATGAAGGTGGCGGCGCGGCAGATTTCTTCCCACTGGCCGGGGGTGAAGAGGTGGCTGCCGGTGGCGTAGCTGACGGCGAGGTTGAGGCGGGTGCGGAAGGCGGAGGGGGTGCGGGAGCGGCGGTCGTAGTCGTTTATGGTTTTTTGGATTTTGCGTTTCCGGTTTTTTCCGATTTCCTTGTTGGAGCACCATCCGTCTACGGTCGTTGCGGCGACGCCCATGATGGATGCGAATTGCTTGTGCGTGATATGGCGGGAGGTGAGCCATTCCCGCAGTCGCTTCGCGTTTATTTCATGATGGTCTTCCACGGTTTCATTCTAGTAATTACCAATATGTGTTTCAAGTTTTTTTGTTGCTGTTAGGCGATTGGGGCTTTCAGGTTGACTATTTTCTTCGTTAGACGGGAGAATGTTTTTTGCATGACAACGTCAGTTCTGAATTTACAAGGGTCCGCAGCTTTTTTTGATCCGAATTTGATCCGTTTTCGGGAGCACGAGATGGGGCTTTTGTTGGATTATGCGGTGCAGAAGGTGATACGGGATTTGGTCGTATTATATGCACGGGAGATCAATTTGAGGAGGGATGGAAGGTTGCCTGCGAGTTTGAAGCGGGGTTCTGTTTTATCCGGGAGGGATAATGATAGCAAGGAGGTGTGGAAGAGGCGGGAGTGGATGACGTGTGCGGAGGTGATGCTGGTTTATGGTTTTTCCCGTTATACGGTGCGCAAGATTGTCAAAGATTCCAAAGAAAAGAACATTGAAGTCCAAGTGGCTATCCTGTCTTTTCACCATGGGACGCCGTCGCAGAGGACGCGGCCTTTTATTCTGATCAACAAGAGGTCGCTGGATGCGTATCTGGCGGCGCATTGCGATGCGCAGGGGGGCGGGGAGGCCCGGTGCGGCGGGGAGGGCTGATTGTCTGTGGATGTATGTAACGATGATTTGATTTCTATTTTATTATGAGCAGGACTATTGAGATTTCGGAGCGGAGGGAGTAGTTTTCGATCAAGGAGGTGCAGGTGGTGTACCGGATGTGCCGGAGGACGCTTTCGCTGCTGATCCGGGATGCGGAGGATAAGGGGGCGCCGATCAGGAT
>NZ_LIGX01000030.1 GCF_001683795.1 Neoakkermansia glycaniphila | reverse complement strand
GGCCCGGTGCGGCGGGGAGGGCTGATTGTCTGTGGATGTATGTAACGATGATTTGATTTCTATTTTATTATGAGCAGGACTATTGAGATTTCGGAGCGGAGGGAGTAGTTTTCGATCAAGGAGGTGCAGGTGGTGTACCGGATGTGCCGGAGGACGCTTTCGCTGCTGATCCGGGATGCGGAGGATAAGGGGGCGCCGATCAGGATTGTGCGGTTGTTTTTTGCGGATAATCCGAGGGATGTCCGGCAGAGGCCGTTTGTGCGGCTGGAGCGCAAGTCGCTGGAGGCGTATCTGAATGCGCATATGAGGCCGGAGGAGCGCAAGCCGGTGGAGGATATGGTGCCGAGGTGGCAGCAGTGGTTTTCTCCGGCGGATGTGCGGGATATTTACGGGTTTTCCCGGCAGTCGCTCTGGCGGATGCTGAAGGATGCGAAGGGGAGCGGGCAAGAGATCAAGGTGGCGGTGATGGAGTTCATGAACGGTGCGGCGGAGGGGAGGAGGAATCCTTTTATCCGTATCGAGCGCAAGTCGCTGGACGCGTATCTGGCGGCGCATGTGGTGTTTTCGGACAGGAGGGGGCGGAGATGAGGGTGGCTTACCGATGTGTGTTGCGTGAAGATGGAGGTGGTGTTTTTGATGAATTATTCGAAGGCGAACTTGAAGGATCATGGAAGGAAAAGTTGAAGGAAAAGTTGAAGGAAGGGAGGAGTTTTTTGCATGACTTCGTGGCTCAAGATTGAAGTGACTTTGCCGGATAAGGAGGAGGTGCTGAAGATGGCGCGGATGCTGAAGATGAAGGATACGGATACGGTGGTGGGCAAGCTGATCCGGCTGTGGGCATGGGCGGACTTGCAGACGGTGGACGGCGGGCGCATGGGGACTTCCGAGGCGCATATCGACCGGACGGTGTGCTGCAAGGGGTTCGCCCATGCCTTGCGTGCCGTGGGCTGGCTGACGGGGGTGGATGATGAGCTGTGTTTCCCGAATTTTGCGCGGCACAATGGGGAGACGGCCAAGGCGCGTGCGGAGTCCGCCCGGAGAATGGCGAAGTCGCGCATTCTGGCGCAGCATGTGCAGTCGCTGCAAGGTGACGGCTCGGTGACGGAAAAGGGGGATGAACAGGTGCAACGGAAGTCGAATGAGTGTGACGGGGTTGTTGCGAAAAAAGTGCAACGGTTTTCGGGAGATGGTGATGCGGGTGTTGCGGATTTTTCGCAACGAAAGGCGCAAACAGAAGAAGAGTATATAGGTAATAAAGTGAGGGGGAGGGAAATTCCACGGTGTATGGAGGAAGCGCCGCCGGAGGATGTTCTCTCCCCCCCTCCCCCGGTTTCATTGAAGCTGGTGACGGGTGAGAACGGGGAGCTGGAGCCGGAGTTCGTGGCGTTTGTGGGCTGGGCGAAGTCGCTGCGGCCCGGATGGGATGCGGGGAGGCTGTCGCGCCGGGAGCGGACGGCGGCGGTGAGGGCCTTCCTGGAGCTGGAGAGGCCGCTTTCGGAGCTGGAGCGGACGGCGGTACCGGCGTATCTGGAGCATGAACCGCCGGACGGGAGCAAGTTCGATTATCCCCGTGACCGGGAGTTGCTGTTTTCCCGGCTGGGGGAGGTGGTGCAGAAGGCTGTGGCCTGGTTCCGGAGGACGGGGAGGAGGTGTCCCTCCGAGGTGGAGCGGACGCGGGAGGAGGCGGCGCGGCGGCGTGCCGAGAATGCCCGGCTGGCGGCGCAGAGGGAGGCGATGAGTCCGGAGGTTTTGATTGAGCAGATCAATGGTTTGCGGGTGGCGATAGGGTCGCCGCTGCTGACGGAGGTGGAGATGGAGAAGATCAGGAAAGGAGAGAGGCTGCATGGAGACGCATGAGGATGACCGGCTGGATGAGGGGCAGATCATTCGGCCCGTGGAGATGCTCAACCGGATGGCGTGCTGCTGTACGGCGCAACGGATGATGGTGTCGCAGGTGGCGGTGCTGACGGCGGTGGCGAGGTTCCCGGGGATTTCGTTCGGGACGATGGTGCGGCTGACGGGGATGAGTGAGCCGAATGTGGGGAGGATTCTGAATTATCTGGTGGATGTGGGGGATATTACGTTTGTGCGGCGGAGGCCGAACGGGACGGAGGAGTTCCGCTGCGTGAAGCGGCTGTATTATGTGACGCCGCAGGGGGCCAGGACGATTCGGCGGATGATGCGGCATCTGGCCTGGACGGATGCGACGATGTTCGGCTTTGTGGAGCTGGGCGGGGAGTGCGGGAGCGGAGTAACCGGCGATGCGACAGGATGAAGGAGGGTGCGCTGACGGAGCGGGAGAAGGCGTTTGTGCGGTTCGTCTTTGAGGGGTTGAGCCAGCGGGAGGCGTACCGGAGGGCGTACGCGGCGAGGAAGCTGAAGGACTCTACTTGCGATGTGAATGCGTGCAGGCTGCTAAAAAATGCTAAGGTGCGGGCGTATCTGGCGGAGCTGAATGCGCAGGTGGACAGGCAGAGGGTGATGGATAAGCAGGAGAGGATGGAGTGGCTGTCGCGCGTGGTGAGAACGCCTGTGGGCAAGGTGGATGAGGGCTCCGATCTGTGCCAGGAGGCGACGGCCTCGGAGATGGGGGTGAAGGTGAAGATGCCGGGGAAGATCGAGGCGATCCGGGAGCTCAACCGGATGGACGGGGCGTATGAACCGGAGCAGATCGAGGTGAGGAGCGAGTTGTCGTTCGGGTCGCTGCTGAAGGGGCTGGAGAGTTCGGCTCTGGTGAGGGGGAGGAAGGGAACGGGAGGAAATAAAAGGGATGAATGAGGGGATAAAAAACGCCCGCTTCCGGGAGGGGGAAGCGGGCGTGAGGAACATCCTATTTTTTCTCAAGAGCGTCCGGTTTTTCCTGATGCAAATTAATGCCTGCCGTACCGGGTATTGTGCGAGAATCCTTAAGTTTTTCAGATTCTTTCAACAAAGTCGAGAGTGCTATTTTCTGATAGATTTTACTTTGGTCGTATTTATCCCGAAGCTGTATGGCAGGCTGCCCTTCATTTGCGTAAGAAATATGAAATTCGACAGAGAGTATGTGGTGTGGATCAGTGTTGTTACTGCGATAGGCATTTCCAATAAGAAGCGACGATACATCTTTGATGTTCATTTCATTCCATTCGGAATCAAAAGGGCTATTCCCTTTGCCAAAGGAGATTATGTACGCATCGGGTACATAGCGATTCGTCCTGTCCATACATAAAAAGGATGCCTCTCCTACTTGATACCATTGTGAACCATGATCGAATTGCAAATTCCATACGATGCCTCCGTTTGTCTGTACAGTCATGTGAGAGATGCCTGATGCAGGATTACTTATCCACATGAGATACAATCTGGACGATGGTTGTTTGCCACGAATAATCCGCGATTCTACTGCATAGTCCTGAATGTTATCCAGTCTGGGTACGTCTGTAGCCTGTATGGCTTGTATGAGAGCGCCGAACAAACCAAGAGCAATAGCTGGAAGATTCAATTTTTTCATGGTTATGCTTTCTTATTATTGTTTACAATCTTTAGGCGGAGGCGTTGCAGACGGTTTTCCATCCGGCCCGGTAGGAAGCCAACTTCCATTTGCAACAGCTTCTTCAGCCTCTTTGATACTACTGAATTGGCGGGCATCTGACAAGCCCCCATCGTTCTTTTGCCATTTGGAAGCTTTCCATAGAATCAATACGGCAGTCCAATAACTGAGCGTTTTAGCTTCATGGGGATCATCCGTCCATCTATCCAGCCATGAAGCATATGGTAACGTTCCATCCGGATTTTTCCAGATATCTCCTCCTGCTCCTGCATCCTGGATAGAACCAACTTGTTCTCGGTCACCATACTCATGAATATAAGAACCGGCTGGATAATACATATTTTTACCTCGAGGGTCATTGTTTTCTCTGCCTGCCGGATTCTTATTACTGGTAGCGTAGTCTCCTTTCTTCAAAGTATTATCAGAATTCCCTGTCTCATCATCAAAAGAAGTCACCCAAACCCATCTGTATGTACCAATGTAAGATTCCTCAGAACTGCTACTGGAGGAACTGCTACTGGAGGAACTGCTACTGGAGGAACTGCTACTGGAGGAACTGCTGCTGGAGGAACTGCTGCTGGAAGAGCTGCTGCTGGAATCAGAAGAAGACATGGAACTGGAAGAAGACTCTTCACTGCTAGAGGACGATGATTCCTCAGAACTGGAAGAGGATTCTTCACTGCTGGAGGACGATGATTCCTCAGAACTGGAAGAGGATTCTTCACTGCTGGACGACGATGATTCCTCAGAACTGGAAGAGGATTCTTCACTGCTGGAGGACGATGATTCCTCGGCACTGGAAGAGGATTCTTCACCGATGGACGACGATGACTCCTCGGCACTGGAAGAAGACTCCTCGACGCTGGAGGAAGATTCTTCCCAACCTGCCGGGTTACGAGTGTATGTATTCATATTATTTTGTGTTGTTTTCATCATAAATGATTTATTATTTGTTTATAGATAAGGGACAAAAGCCCTTTTGAACCTAAGATATTTACTGTCTTGAAGTGCCAAACAGGCATTCATTGAGCGGAGGATGCCCGGCAACAAGCCGCAACGTCAGATTGTCTCCAATATATTTGTCGCCACATGTACAAGGCACCAGAGTTTCCGCTTCCCACCGAAACCAATGCAACGTCAGCCCTCTGCCGTCCAGTGATGCGCTATAGCTTCCCGAGTCTCCATGATTCTTGCGACGAAAACGACCATCCGGGAAGAAGTAGAGGGTATCCTGCCAGTTATCATGCCGAGCTTCGTATATGGTAATCGGGGTTGCCTGCTGGAAGTATTCGATCGCACGCAATTGATCCGGGCTGCACCAGTGAGCTGTAACCATTTGATTTTCCGGCATCGGATAATATTCTGCCGTTTTCCCAAGCCGTTCTGTAGCATATGGGGTGGCTCCCAATTGGAGCGCCAGCCGACCAAAAATCACATCCTCCGCGCCGGTTCTGCGGATGTCCGGCGTATTGACAATTTTTTCTACAATGCTGCGGGAAAGCAAGTACCCGGCTCCTCCACTCGGTGCATCTCGCTCCGCCAGAGATAAATCACCCGTAATACCGTATGCAGGATTGCAAAGCGATGCGAGACGATCAAGCTTCAGATATGTATCGTCATCGCATTTGAAAAGCCATTCGAATTCATAGTGATCAAGGGCATGCCGAAAGAATGCCAATACCTTTTCCGGCAAATGATTATAGTCGTCATTCACCCAAAGGGCCACTGTGTCGTGTTCTTCTCCTGCCGGAGGTGTACGTCTGCCAAGGAAAAATTTACATTCGATGCCCGGAGCCGCGTGTTGCAACCAGCTTTCCCGTACGGCCTGCCTGCGATCCCATGCCGAACAACAGGAGCAAATACCAACCAGGATTCCGACTTTTTTCTTTTGGAGGGCAGATGTTGCCCCTGGACAATTCTCCATTCCATGCCGACGCAACAATTCCGCCACGATGCTTTCCTTATTCATATTCTCCCATGCATCCGGTTCTCGCCGCAACATCTCTCCCCACAAGTGTACGGCCCATGCCGACGCAAGTTCAGCACTATTCAGGTGAAGAGCTCCGTTAAAGTAATTCCTCCAGACCGTATAATTCAACGGATAAAGAGTTTCCGGTCCTGCGGCAAACTTTTGCAGGCCAAAGTGATTGACTGCTCGCGTAAATCCGTTCGGCCCGGCGTATCCCCATTCGACATGCTTCCTGCGTTCAATCACATCGGGCGTATCAAGGCAAAACTGTTTTTTTGCCTTCAATGTCGTTTCATCATCCCATGGCATGGAAGCCGCCGGATCTTCCGCCAGGCGTTTCATCGCTTCCATTGCCGGATGATGTGCGGGGAATCCGAGTACTCCCACAGAGTAGAATCCTGTTTCCTGCTGGGCGAACCATGGCAGATGTTTTGGTATCCGATTATTCAGACAGGCTACGTCGAGATCGGTCCACCATCCGCCCTCGCGTTCGAGGAACGTATAACGGAAGAGATCGGCAAACATCCCATAGCTTCCAGAGTGATGCAAGTACACCTCTTCTCGAGAAACAATTTCGGACGCATCACGTACGATTGCTCCGTCGGGTACATTTGCATAAGCCTGATAGGTGAAAAGCTGAAATGCAAAGCCATTGTCAAGGAATGAACGAATACTGAGTTCTGCTACCGGGGAGAGTTCGTCTCCTACCCACAGAGCAGATATGATTGTTGGATTTTTTTGATGCATTGTTTTATTCAGGTAATTGGTTGATGGCGGCAAATACTTCTTCCCAGCTTTCCATGGAGGCAGACAGTCCGCCCAGCTGCAAGCCCCATTCTCTTGCGGCTTCCGCCATATCAGCGCGCAAATTGGGTTCATACGCCATTTTCGAGGCATAATAGATGAAGTCCCGTTCATGGTTGCAGAGCCAGCCGGTGATGCCATGCTTCACCATTTGCCTCCATCCGCCCCGGTTGTCCACGATGAGGACGCTGCCGCTCGCCATGGCCTCGAAGCCGATGCGCGGCCAGTTTTCCGTGGTGTTGGTGGGTTGAAGGATGATGTGGCACTGGCGGTAGAAGTCCTGCGGGGAAAGGGTGTTGGAGTTGGGAATGGTACGTATCCATGGGGAGGGTGTGCCGATTTTTTCTTCGCACCGCTCGTCATAGCCCAGAAAGAGGCCTTTCTTCGGTACGGGGGAGGCGAGGCCTTCGTAGATGCGCAGGGTGTTGCGTGCATATTTGTCGGGCGAGGCCCGCGAGATGCGTCCGCAGCAGAAGGTGTCTGACGGGCGATCCCCGATGTACGGGAAGTCTGCCTCATGGAAGTAGGGCGTCACAGTCCGGAAGTGGATGTCGTGGCTGCCGTTGAGGGGGCGCAGGGCTGCCTGATGGGCTTGCCGGACGTTGTCGTTCTGGTAGAGGAAGAGGGCGATGTGTCCCTGCTCCATGGCGGCCTTTTCCTGATCGAAGATCCATGTCATGCAGTTCATCCAGACGGTGCGGCGGGTGTGCTGGCGGATTTCGGGCATGAGGGTGAGGAAGTAGGGGTTGCAGAGGCAGAGGATGGGGTCTTCCGGAGTCAGGGCCGCCCATTCGTCTTTTTCGTGGATGATGACGCCGCGTTGCAGGAGGTCTGCGGCAATGGGCTTCATGGTTCCCCAGCTCGGAATGAGGTGGACTTCCACGCCCAGGCGCTGCCAGACGCGGATATGGTGGTCGAGTTCCGTCCCGGCTCCTCCGTAGGTATGGGGGAAGCCGTATACGAAGATGCGTTTGAGTGGTGTTTTCATTGATGTTTGTTTTTTGATGGTTTGTCGTTATTGGCGGCAAAGGATGTGTGTTTTTCGGAGTGTTTTCTTTCCGTTTAATGTAACTATAGCGCGATAAGGTATGTTTTATGGCGGTTTTGATGGGGTTTGTTCTACATTTCACGGTGTGATAGCATACTTGCGGAGGGGTGGCTATTAAATGATGGAGATGGCTATTCATGCCTGATGGGGAGTATATTTTGATGGTTGTGAAATGAGGGAATCGGGGAGAGAAACATTATTTTACAGGAAAGAGTCTAACATCTTGCAAATTATTTTATGTTTCTATAGAGTGTTATTCTAATCTATAAAACATCGTTAAATTTCATGTGTTGATTTATATGAAAATCATGGCTAATAGTGAGGTGTGGAGCTTGAACAATCTCCCGTTAAAACAATGAGCAATTCATCTATTGATTACAGCCACGATGCCCGCCCCGAATCCGCCGCATTCGTCCCAGCAGATGCCGCCGTGCAGCAGTCGCCTGCCCTACGCCAGCCCGAGATTCCAAAGTCGCCCACCCGCCTTTCGCCGCAGAAGGTGACGTGGGACAATTACCTCTTCATCCCTGCGCCGCAAACGCTGAATATCACGGTGGACAGCAACGGATCCGGCTCCTGCTCCATCAACGGCACGACGATTCAGGCGGAGCCCGGCAGGCCCGCTTCCGGCGAGGTGGTGTTTGCCGCCGCCGGGTGGTACCTCGTCCACTGCGAGCACCTGAACAATACGCCGGGCTGCCCGCCCCTCTTCATGTGGTTCCATGTGAACCTGCCCTCTCCGCTCGTGGAGCTGACGCCCACCGAAGAAGACGAACCGCTGCCGGAGAAGGAGCCGTGCGACTGCTGCGGCTGCCCGACGGGAGCCACGAATGCCGATCTTGCCAGCGTGGCGATGAATCTCGCCTTCGGGACGTTCCCGAAGTGGGCGGGGATGCCTGCGGGGCATTTGCTCCTGCGCGCCCGGCATATTTCCGAAAATGCGCTGAAGCCCGGTTTGCTGCTCTGCCGCCATGTGTCGCAACGGAAGATTTCCTTCGTGCTGGACGGCAAGGTGCATATCGCATGGGAAACGGGCGAGCTGGTCGCCTACCGAGACAACCCGCTCTCCGACATCCTGCTGCCGGACGGCACGTCGCAGATCCGCACCTCGCAGCTTGTGAAGCTGGATGCGGCGGGCAACCCCACGCTCGGCGAAGCGGCCTTTTACGATGAAGTCATGGCGGACAGCTCCGTTGTACGCTACAATGCAGCTACGCGCCAGCCCGTCCACTTCGTCACCTCGGCGGGCGTCCTCGTCACGGCGGAGGAAATGAAGTCCGAGCTGGGCATCGCCCACGCCTCCGGCCTGCGGCAATACTTCAACCCGGCGGACGGCCTGATGGAGGTAGAAACCCTCACGGACACCTCGTACCGCATCTCGTGGTACCCCCCGGCACAGGTGCAGTCGAAGCAGGCTGGCGGCCTGTACGGCCATACCGGAGCTCCGGAAAAGACCTACACCATCTCCGGCTCGCTGTCGGAACAGGACGGCAACTTCCTGACGCTGGAAGAAACCCTGCGCGGGAATCGCACCGCCGTTACGACGTGGCATGAAAAAGGGCAGGAATGGACGATGACGAAGGGCGAAGGGGCGGACGCGCAAATCGTGCGCCTGAAGATTTACGGCATCCCGATGGGTAAATGGGAATACCTTTACACACAGGAGGGCGCGGACGGAACGGTCCTCTCCCGCACCCGCGAAGTCATCGAATCGCGCGCCTGCGGCCCGGTCATCGCCAGCCGGACGGACGGCTACGACGCCCCGGGAGCCCTGACGACGGAATTCGAATACGACAACCGGGGGCGGCTCACGCTGGAAACGCTGCCGGACGGCTCGACCATCGCCTATGAAAACGATGCGCAGGGGCGTGAATCCTCGAAAGCCTGGCGTTGGCCGGGGGGAGGGACGCACACCACACGCACAACGTATGCCGACCTGCGGCCCAACGACTACCGCCCGGCAAGCGTCACGGAACTCATCGTTGCGGACGACGGTACGGAAGCCGTGCTGAACAGGAAAGTTTTCACCTACGAAGAAACGCCGCAGCTCGAACGCATCACGGTGACGGAAACGGCCCTCGGATCGCCGCACTCCCATACCGGCATCACCGAATGTTATGGGAAAGCGGAAGAGAATGTGCATGCTCGCTGCAAGGTGAAGCTCACACAGTCCGCCGACGGCACGCAGGATTTTTATACCTACACGGCCACCTCAGAACACGGCGCGCTCTACAAACGGAACCGGGAAACCCGCATCGGCGGCGACAAGCTGCCCGGCTGGTCGGAAAGCTTCGTGGACTTTTTCGACGCGCAGGGTAACACGGTATGCAGCGAACATCATGCCCTGCTCTCGAACAACACCTGGTCCCTCCTCTCCCGCGAGGAATACGCCTTCAACGCCTCCCACCAGTGGACGCATCGAAAAAAAGCCAACGGGCGAGTGACGACCCGCACCATGATGTGCAACGGCCCGCTCTCTGAAACGGATGAGGACGGCGTACTCACCACCTACAGCTACAACACGGCCAAAGCCTGCATCGAGGCCATCCGCGCCGCGACGCCGACGACTCCAGAAAGCATCGTCTCCATCAGCTTTGACGGGGCCGGGCGCGAGATCATGCGCCGTACGGACACGGGAGCCATGACCACCGCCACCCGCAAAACGTACGACCTCCAGAACCGTATCCTTGCGGAAACGGACGCTCTGGGCCGAGTCACCCAATACGAATACCTCTACAGCGGGCGCGGTATCTCGCGGAAAACTCCGGCAGGAGCCACCTACGTCACCATTTATAACCTCGTCACCGGAGCGGTCGATACGGAAACCGGCACCGGGCAGCGGGAAATCCATTATGCTCCGGAACTCGTCGCAGACGGCATCCGCACGATGATCTTCGCCCTCAACCGGGAAACTCCCGGCTTCATCATGTTGTCCCGCAGGACAGAAAACGGCTTCGGGGAAGTCCTCTGTGAAGAACAGGCCACCACGCAGGAATATCTATGGCTCGCCACGAAGCACAGGTACAATGCGAAGGGGCTGCTCGCCTTCTCACAAACGGCGGACATGGCACCCGTCATCCGCGAATACGATGTCGTGGGACGAATGATGAAAGAAACCGTCGTTCTGGCCGAACCTGCCACCCCGCAGAACTCACGCATTACGGCGTATGCCCACACCGTTGAAAAACGGGAAGACGGCGTTTACAACACCACGACCGTCACCACCTGGAATGCGGCAGGCGAACCGCTGACCTCCACGCAGGCCACCCTCGCTTCGCAGACGAGCGGCACGCTGGAACGCAAAAGCATCACGGTGGACATCGACGGCAACGCCCGCCAGCAGTGGACGGAATACGGCACGGGAACGGAACGCATCCAGAAGGCGCAGATTCCCACCTCGGACACGATCGCTACGGTTCACATGACAGACGGATTCGTGACGGCGCAGACGGACCACCAAAGCGTATCCGGCTCCTTCACCCGCACATTCAAGGCGGAAGGCATCGTGCAAACGCAGACGGACGCACGCGGCAATGTGACCACGGCGGAAACGGACATCGCAGGCCGCACCGTGAAAATCACGGATGCCGCCGGAAACGTACAAGCCATCGCCTACGATCCGGCCACCGGACAGGCCTCCGTCCTCACGGATGCCCTCGGCAAACAAACCTGCTACGCCTACGACCAGCGTGGACGGAAAACAGCGGAATGGGGTACCAACATCCAACCCGCCGCCTACGGCTACAATGACGCTGACCAACTTGTCAAACTGACGACCTACCGTGCCAGTGCGGGCGACATCACCACCAACCCCACGGGCCGCACCGATGGAGACGTGACGGCATGGAAATATGACGCCGCCACGGGCCTCGAGCTCCGCAAAACCTATGCGGACAGCACGCACGCGGACAAAGCCTATGACTCGCGGAACCGCCTCTCCACCGCCACCTCGGCGCGCGGCATCGTCACCACCTATGGATACGATTTGCTCACGGGAGCCTTGCTCGGCACCTCGCACAGCGACGCGACGCCCGGTTCCACCGCAACCTACAACCACCTCGGGCAACTGGCGACCGTCGCGGACGCCTCCGGCAGACATGCCTTCGCCTACAACGCGAAAGGCAGATTGAACCAGGACTCTCTCGAACTGGACGGGGGCACCGTCAACCTCTTCGAAAGCTACGACGAGTACGGGCGCAACATGTCCTACCTCATGAACCGCAGGCCCTCTTCCGGGCCAGTGGAACTGCTGACCTCCGGCATGTGGCGATGGGACGGCGAAGGACGCCTCACCCAGGCGGGGCTCTTCTCCGTACGGGAAATCCAGTACAGCTACCTCCCCGGCACGCACCTGCTCGCCGGAATCACGCTGGACAACGGCGTCTCCATGGCGCGCAGCTACGAACCGCAGCGCGACCTCGTTACCGGGATTGCGTACAGCAAGGAAGACGGAACGAACCTCTCCACCCGCACCTATGCGTACGACTCCCTCGGACGCCCGGTCACTCGCACTCAACAGCGCGGAACGGAAACGCCCCGGCAGGATGCCTTCGGGTACAACTCACGCAGCGAACTGACATCCGCCGCCATCGGACAGGAGACCTTCGGCTATGGATTCGATAACATCGGCAATCGCAAAACGGCGCAGGAAACATCGGAACATCTTTCCTATGAAACTAATCCTCTGAATCAGTACACCTCCATCACGGAGGCGGGACTGGGGACGCTGGCTCCGACCTTCGATGCAGACGGCAACCAGACGCATGTCGATAGCTATATGGGCAACTGGGATGTCGTTTACGACGCCAACAACCGCCCGGTTCGCTTCACGAAGGCGGACGGCTCCGTCATCGTCGAAAACGGCTACGACTTCATGGGCCGCCGCTACATGCAAAAAGTTACGGAAAACGGAACCGTCACCCGGCACGAACGCTACCTGTACCGGGGCTACCTGCAAATCGCAGCGCTCGACATCCTGCACGGAGGCAAACAGATGCACGCTCTCTTCTGGGACCCGGCGGAACCGCTGGCGACACGCCCGCTGGTCCTGCTGGCCAGCGACGACAATCGCTACACCTACGTCCACGACCTGACGAAGAACGTCACCGAACTGCTGGACGCGGAAGGAAACATAGCGTCAACGTATGACTACGATCCCTTCGGAAAAGTCACGGAAGCGGGAGTGGGCGCAGGACTGAACCCGATCCGGTGGAGCAGTGAAGTTTACGATGCCGAGCTGGGGCTGGTTTATTACAATTTCCGCCACTACAACCCCGCTGATGGTAGGTGGATCAACCGTGATCCCATCGCCGAGCGCAGTGGGTTGAATTTGTACGGGTTTATTCAAAATGCACCTTATTCTTTCTGCGATATTATAGGAAATGATATTTATAAAATAAATATTCCCTATCACAATCCACTATGGAAATCAATATTTTATAATACAGTGTATCCAGAAACAACTGTGCAAGATTTTATGAAAGATTTGTACACATTTGGTATGGATGCGAAACGGAATAGTGGATGTAATATTTTTGATATTTGGACAACATGGAGGCATGGAGCCAATTTTAATGATCTAGAAGGAATTCTTCAATATATTCGGAAAAATGCCAATAAAGAAGATTATAAAAAAATCGTAATAGATTTGAAAATTCATGGTAATATTTACATGGGAAATGGTAAATTTGCTAAATCGGAATATATTGACCGCTCTGAGCTGCCTGAAGGCCATTATCACCTTATTAGTGATGCCAATTCCGCTTACAGAACTAGTCAAATAGATACTTGGATAAAAACGAAATTACAAAAAGACACCTTGCCATCGAATATAGAAATATCATACTCATCATGTTATCAGAGAAGATATACAAAACAAAATGGAGATATTTATTATAAGATAGAACGAGGGGCAGTTACACTGACTCATACTATTGATCGTATGAAAGAACTTGTGCGGCAAGAAAAAAATTCCAACGATTGCCGTAAAATTCTATATGTGATCGTAGGCTTTTCAATCGTCTCTCCTGAACAAAAAGCACAAGAATTAGCAATAGATCATACATTCGAAAGTAGTACAATTACTTTAACGCCCATAACACCCAATGACATTAAAACAATGATTAACCAAAACAACTAATATAAAATATGTTAAAAATAATATTTTTTTTATATTGTTCGTGCCAGTGTCTTATTATGGGAAAGGCGCCGTCTTCTGTTCTTGAATTTCAATTCAATCCACCGAGAGAAGATTCTATCGTTAACATTTCCAGCAGCAAAATAGGTGGATGGAAATGGTTTGATTTATATGCAGAAATCCGCGCAGCAGAACAATCCAACAAAATATCAGGTGAAAAACTCAGACTCCAATTGGATGGAAAACCAGTCTTTGACTGTATCGGAATGGAAGCATACCGCTTTAATGACGACACTGTCCGGGATGTGTTGGACCCGACATTATTGCTTGTTCTACGAAATAGATACATCTCAGTGATAATGCATTGCATAGAATATCCAACGGGAAGCGGGCAATATGTCTTTCGTGATCTAAATATGTCTAAACGTTTATTTAATATTGATAAACTCGAGGATATAGAAGCATTCAAAAAGATATATTTACGATCGGACAGCACCATTGGCCTTTTTCCTGATTATCAGGAAGATGCTATGAACGTTTTGCAAGCGATGAGAGATCTGCAACAGCGACTGAATAGCCGTAAAATGCGGTTACCTCTCACTCCTGGATGGATTATTTTTCCTGAAATGCATAACAATAATCAGATTCTTCTTTCTGAATTGGGTGTTACTTCCCAGCAAGAATTGGAAAAACTTATTGAATTTCAAAATAAATGTCAAAATGAAGTCTTCTATTTTGATCGGAAGAACGGACCTCGCCAACTCTTAAGAAAAATAGAACGAGCCCGAAATCAATATCCAACCATAATTCCCGATATGGGAGTTCCTGATTAAATTATTACTAATTATAATATCATTTCACGCCGGAGGCCTCATCGCCTCCGGCGTTTTTATTGGTGCGATTCAGCGGCAATCTCCCAGTAAAGCAGGCAGAGGCGGGGATACAAGCATTCTCGCCTCTGCCGTGCTGTCTTTTATGGCCTATATAATCGACGCATTCAGTATAACACGGAATAACGATCTTGAAAGATTTTTCGCATAACATATAGATTCTTGGCGAACCTGCCATTCTTTATATAATTTAGGATCGGTTCATCTCTCCTTATTCTTTTATTTTGTGATCATACTGCCTTGTGTGGCGTTGTATTCTGTTGTATTCTGCGTAGTGGATGAAGATACATCTTTATGATCCCTATGTGCGCCTTCTGGAGGAGGTGGCGGAAGAGGCCGTCCCTGCCTGGATGTCCGGCATTCTGGGGACGATTATCCTCCGGGGCATCAGCTCCGGCAGGCCGATGAGGGATTTTCTGCCGGAGGATTCGGCTTTCGAGGCTGTGTATTGTCCGCTGGCCGGAGGGGGCTTGCGCTGTACGGTTTTCGGCAGAGGTGGGCTGACCTGCCCCGTTGCCCCTGTGGCCGAAGTTACAGTAGTGCTTTCGGCAGGCAGGGATCATGAGGAGGCATGGGAGGTGATCCGGGCGGTACGGTACCGAGGTACGCGCCCGTTGAAGATGCCGAAGCCGCCGTATGGGTTCCTTGTTCGGATGCCGGGGTTTGAGGCGATGGGAGACCGGCTCGGGTGGATTCAAGAGTTCTCATGCTGCCTGACGGTGGCGTGGGTTTTAGCGAATCTCAACGATAAGGCTCATCATCACAAGAAAAGCTAAAAAAACTCTTACCAACTTTCAGTCAAGGATACCCCAATTACTTCAAATTATTGGTGTGTTTCGGATATACGACTATACTAAAATAATAGATTTAGCTTTTTCAGACAAAACCTGCACTTCGTTCATATCTCTTTCCCCACTTTTTGTTTATCCTGTCTTCATGGAATCGTTCTGATTATTTAGATAACCAGCCGATTAATTTCTTTATATTAATACCTATTCCAGCAAAATTAGGCTCCAAAACAAGAGAATCAACAATCGCTTTACCAACTCCATGCTTTTTTTCTTTTGCGATTTGAAAATCATTCAAATCTTTTCCTGATTGAACATCGTTGAATAATTGGTGAATCAGAGAAATAACATCTGCTGTAGTTTGGCAAAATTTTCCAAGAGGAATCAAAATCATTTTTAAGCTGGCATCGCGGCTAATCGCCCGGGATGATTCTTTTTCTCTAAAGTACATGGGGTGCTTGTTGGTAATAAGAATTGCCGGCAACAAGTCCTTTGCAGATTCCCCGTTGATATGATGCCATGATAAGACTTCATCTTCGAAATGCACCGCCTCTGTACCCCTGATCACGACAGCTTTATTTTTTGCCGCTATAGCCGCCATTTTCTCATAATTATCCTTCAATGCCTGTCCCAAAGGCTCATGCCAGCCATAATCCAGCAAGTAGATAAAATAATCCCTTTTTGCATGGGGTGGAATATTTTCCAAGGATTGTATATAAAGTCCCATTTTATGTGATTGTGTTGAAGGTTATGCGGTGACTGGTTTGCCGCCGGATTTTCCGGTTTTGCCGGGCTTGCGGCGACCGGGCAGGCTGTAGTCCGTAGGGACGGGCACTTGCAGTTTCGTGCCGTCCGCCAGGACGGCCTTGAAGGGCTTGCGCAGGATGGCGCAGTACATGCGAATGACGGGGAGCTGGAGTTTGTCGTCCGTTGCGCTTTCGATGCCGGAGATGCGGGGCTGGGTGAAGCCGCAGTTGCGGGCCATTTCCGTCTGGGAGAGTCCGGCCTGGACTCTCATGCGGGCCAATGTGCGGGAGACGATGGTGTTGCTGCGGAGTTCTTCCATGATGGCCCGGACTTCGGGCGTCAGGAGCGGGTCTATGGCTTCTTCGATGGTTCGGAAGCTTTTGTTCCGGGTCAGGTCGATGGGCAGGTATTCTTTTTCTTCTTCCATAAAATTTCAGGGGTTTAGAATTGTGAGATGTATTGTTTGCAGTATGAGTTGTCCCTGGGCTGGCTCTGTTTGTCTCCCGCACAGATGAGGTGCAGTTTCCGCCCCAAAACATAGGCGTAGACATACAGCCTTGTTTGTGCGGCAGAGGAGAGCGGCTGTTGCGTGATGGTATTTTTTATCGGCATTATTGGGTGTTACGTTCTTATCAAAAAGCAGAGGCAGATTAAATTTAAACATCAGCAATTTGACTCTTTTTCCATATGAGCGTCTAAGTCATTCACAAAAAAGCGCAACATATCACCTCTTTCCAGCTTTTTATTTCTTTGCCCCAAATCTTTTCTGATTTCTAAAATGACTTCTTCTAGTTTAAACATTGATTGATTTGAATTTGTGTGAGTTTCTTTTATAAATTCATGCCATTTCTTAATGACTGCATCCGATCCCCATATTGATATCTTTTTTGACATTTCACGCATGTCATTAATCATCTCTTCATCATCTACTTGCTTCTCATTTACATACAAAGGAAGCTTATAGATCATTTGAATAATATCAGTATAGGGTATTTCTTTTTTTTCATAAAGATATCGCTTAGTTACTTGTCTCGACTCAAAAATTTTTGAAATCACTATGCCCACAATGGAAAGAGCACCAGTAATCAGGGCAACAATCACTACAGCATTTAATGTGGGTAATGTTTCAATAGTGAAAAAGATAAATTTGTAAATGGCATATACTATTCCAATGAACATGCCTATTACGATGATAAATCCTATAATTTTAGAAATGCCGCTTATTGCCTTAGTCTCGTTATTACTTTTTATCATAGTATTCAAATGCTGTTACCCAGAGTATAAGTCAAGAATGGGAATTTCAATCTCATAATGTTGTTGTCAGAAAAAATTGTCCCATTGGAAGGTAAAACCAGCATTTAAATTACCGTTTCGTAGATACAAAAATGATTTTTTGTTACCATGGAAAGGCTACTAGTTTATCACCCGTTCATGTGCGAACAAAAATTTTCTAAAAACTCATGTTATGCACATGGGAACTCACTCCGTGAGCGTTCATGTGTCCGTGGGGGATGGGGGTAGAATGCGCGCATGATCGATTTCCTCGGAGTGACGGAGAATTTTACGGCGTTGGAGCATCTGCCCTGGAGTATGCGGTGGAGGTTCAGCGACGCGTGGTCGGATGAGGCCGTTTCGGTGGACGGGGTGACGTTTGCCGGGTGCGTGTTCGTCGGCGCGGAGCGGGAGGCGGTGGAGATGGATATTGCGAAGGGGGAGCGGGAGCATGAGGTCGTGGTGGGCTGTACGGGGCTGCCGGAGGGGCGGTGGCCGTATGAGATTTTCTGTACGGGGGATGACGGGGTGCGGCTCCGGATGGTTTCCGGCCATATCGGGGTGATCGGCGCGCTTGAGGGCCGGGCGATGCTGGAGGAGATGGGGCCGTATGTGGAGAGGACGCTGGCGGTGCGGCTGCCGGGTGACAAGGCGCGGTTTCTGCGGCTGGAGTGGATGGCATCCACTCTGGCGCAGGGGGCGGCGGCTTCCGCCTGGGAGGCCTGCAAAAAGACGGAGGAGACGGCGGTGAAGATCGAACAGGCGGAGGGGAAGCTCGACGAGCTGACGGAGCGGGCGGATCACGCGATGGAGGAGCTGGGCAAGGTGGACGGGCTGATGGAGGAGTTGCACGGCGAGGTGGACCGGGCGGAAGGGGCGGCACAGAAGGCGGAGGATCTTCTCCACAGCGGGATTTTGCAGGGGCCGAAGGGAGATACGCCCGCCATCGGGGCGAACGGGCGCTGGTGGATTTCCGGCGTGGATACGGGGGTGACGGCGGAGGGCAAGGACGGGGTGACGCCGCATATCGGCGTGAACGGCCACTGGTGGATTGGAGAACTGGATACGCAGGTGCAGGCGGAGGGGACGGACGGGATGGATGCGGATGCGATCCGCCGCTTGTACGCCTACAGTACGGAGGAGCTGCCGGAGGTGGGGGACAGGAGGACTTTTTATTATATTCCGCATCCGGACGGCGGGTTCGAGGTGTATGCGTGGGTGGAGTATCCGGACGGGGAGGCGGCGTGGTCGCCCATCAGCGAATCCACGCTCCAGCAGGCGCGGGTGGATGCGCACGGGACGGTGCGGCTGAGTACGGGGAGTGTGCTGACGGAGGGCGGGATCGTGGGGGTGAACGAGCTGGGGCAGATGCTGGTGCGCCCGGCGTCGAGCGCGTGGCCGGGGGCGGTGAAGCTGGCGACGGCGGATGTGCTGGCGGGGGATTGCGGGCTGGTGGGGCAGAACGCTTCCGGGCAGGCTGTGGTGCAGGAGGCGGCGTGGAACCGGGCGGGCGTCATCAAGATGGAGAACGGCAGGAATACGGAGGCGGGGGCGAAGGTGCAGTCGAATGCCGATGGACTGGCGATTGTGCCGGTTGCGGGGAACCGGAGCTACGGCGTGGTGGCGACGGGGACGGCGTATCCGGTGACGCCGCACGAGCGGCCCTATGTGGTGTCGCTGCCGATTGCCTCCGACGATACGAGGCTGAATGCCGCCGCGCTGTACGGGACGCTGACGATCAATCTGCACCGGAGGGGGTTCCTGCGCTATACGGCGGGGGCGAATGCGGAGAACGGTCTCGATTACGCGACGGGGCGGTATTTGAGTTTCGATTACGGGACGGGGCTGGAGGCGGAGGAGTATACGTCGTCCATCGAGGGGATGACGGATTCGCGCTGCCGCCTGGCGGTGCGGCGGTATGGGGAGATCGTGTTTCACGATTCGTATGCGGCGGCGGACCGGGGGGGAGCTGTGAAGGTGGGCGGGACGATGAGGATTTCGCCGGAGGGAGCGCTGGATGTGCGGACGGCAACTTCCGCCGTGACGGGCGGGGTGAAGGTGGGGGATTCGCTCGTGATGAGTGATACGGGGGTTCTGAATGCACGGATTGACGACAGGGTGAATGAGGGCAGCGAGCGTCCGGCATCGTCGAAGGCGATGGCGGCGTGGCTGAAGGGGAAGAATTATGTGTCGGAGTCCACGCTGAACGGGCGGGGGTATGTGCTGTCTCTTATACACATCTCCGAGCCCA
>NZ_LIGX01000029.1 GCF_001683795.1 Neoakkermansia glycaniphila | reverse complement strand
AGATACAGAACCGCCCCCATCCCTCCCTTGAAATCCCCCTCATGATGCAACAGCGCATAAAGACACACCGGAACCGTATGATACATATACCCCGACACCCCCTTCCGCAACCCCAGCGAACAAGCGAACTCCTGCACGGAATCACCCTTCCCTCTACTCTCGCGCATCGCCTCCATCAGCCGCTGCCAATCGGCATCCTCACCGCCAACGGCAGCCCAATCCTCAAAGGACGGTAACGAAGCCCCCTCCCTGCCCATCGCGAAACGCGCCAAATGCGCCGCCGTCATCGCAACCGCCATCGCTCCGACCACTGCCTTCGGATCGCTATGCGTCATCCGCGTCGCCGCCCGCACATACTGGCCCAGCCTCTCTACATCATCAGCGAAGAAAATCCCGACCGCCGCCACCCGCATCGCCGGGCCATTGCCGGCGGAAAACACCCCGCTCCGCTCGGGCGACACCCCGAACCACAACCTCACAATCGACTTCAACGTCGCCATCCCGATCCCCGCAGGCAGACCCAACAACCACCACCGCAAACTGCCGGCAAACTCCTTTCGAAACGCCGCCACATCCCGGGGATGCTTCATCAACGCCCGTCCCAGCAAAACGGAATGCTCCGTATCATCGGAAACCATCCCATACTTGAACAGGAACCCCTGCTTCCACCGTCCCTTCCACCGTCCCTTCCACCGCCTCCGCACCGTACCCGCAGACAAATTCTCCGCCGGCAACCCCAAACTATCCCCCACCGCCGTCCCAACCAAACACCCCTGAAACAACCGGGACAGAACCTCCTGATCTGCATTCAACATTTCCATCATAAAACTTAATCTTTGAAAACTACTCTATCCACGCGACAATTAGCATCATCAATCAAAACATCCCACAATCCATTCAACACCAAAGCCATTATCCATTTATAAAATCTATTTTCTTGAATTCGGAATACTTTTACTCTACTCCGTGAAACGGAAGTGTTCTAATGAAGCAACCCTATAATAAATATATTTTTTGCTTATAACAAATGAATTACGCAATAAAATGATATATTCAAAAACTAAATTAATGAAAATATTTTTTCCGCATCTAATTCATTCAATTTCATTTGTTCTTCGATATTACCGTTAGCATGAACACTTTTATCGATTAATTTATATGTAGATGCAGATATTATTCGATTCATAGGATCTCTAGCTTTTCCCTTTAAATCAAGATTGTATGAACATATTAAAACACTCCTAAATTGTGCATTAAAAACATTCTGATATGTACGAAATTGATCAATTGCAGCATTCAAATAATCACACGAATCACCATGACTATAGAAAAATACATGTTGAGCTTTATATAGCAGATGCGCTTTAAAATCTACTTCGTGTTTACCTCCTTCATTTTGATGCTCAATAATTTTCCCACTCGATTCAAATATTTTTTGGAAAACTTTCCTGATCGTGGTCGTTTTTCCTGTTCCACTATTCCCTTGTAATACAATAATTTTCACTTATTTAGTATTCAACATTGATGTTTCATTCAATTGTGCGAACCATTACTAATCAATTAGATGGAATTTCCAACTCTTCACAAAAATTTCCCTATATATTTCAGTCTACGTGTTGGATTCTGACAATTCCTAAATCATCAAGATAAACAACTTGATTGAATTCCATTTGAAGAAGCTTGTCATCACGTTGCTTAAAACGATAAAAGGTCAATCCATTCATGGCAATAACCATATCATCCAGCCAGATTTCAAGTTCTTTTTTAAGGTCACCTACGGTTAAGCCTGAAATTCTAGTTCCTGCATCAATTCGATCATTCACATTACTCATATCAATTGTAATTGTATCATCTTTTCTCTCTTACTCAAATACAAAAGTTCGGAACCTAAACCAAACTTTCTTAATTCCTTTCATATAATATTATAAAATGATAAATCACGCATAATTAATACCAATCACTATCTCATCAACCAGACCTTCTTCATTGTATACGACAATGAAGTTTTATAAAAAAATGATAATTAATATATTGCAATTCAATATATGGAAATTTTCCGTTTTTAAACAGTTCGTATAACAAAAATATTATCTATGAAAACTAATGTATTATAAACAATTAATATAATCAATTTGTTTGAATGTGGTATACTTTTATCCTACTCCGTGAAACGGGATTATTCTGACCTGTTTTAGGATATCTGACGTGGCTCTTATCTATTAATATAGAATCGGATTGCATAGTGTACTCTTCGATTGGGATAATATATGAGGAGACCACCGGAAGAAGTATTCCTTGTATGGAAGATTATGAATGACAAAAGAGCAAGGGGATTGAGGACGGGTAAAAGAAAGGGCAGTTTGTCAATGACATACGATTTTACTTATATCTGGATATGAGTTCAAGTAAATACGCATCATCAATAGAGTCAATGTTTGAATTAAAAACTAATTGCTCTTCAGATACAGAATCTATACAATCAGAAATTTTCATAATATCTTCAAAGGTAAATCCATATCTTAATAACATTATTTCTTTTTGATCATTAGTTCCATATTTAAAATAATCAACCATTGATTTTGCTCTAACATCATCATGTTTATCATAATAATTTCTGAAAGCCACGATAAATTTATCCGCCAATGAAATTGAGATAACCTTATCTAAATAATCATATGTATCGAATACAACAACGTCATAATTAATATCTTCTATCTTCGATTGGGAATCATATAAGGGTATGTAAAAATTTATTTTATTCGGTAAGAAAGAAGCAGCTGGTGTAATAGGAGGTCTTAACTCAGCAACTAACTCATCAAATTCATGTTTATTAATTTCTCCATTTTTCAATTTTTTTTTCAATGAAGAAAATTCTTCTGATTTCGTTAGTAACTTGTATCGTAAAATAGCTATCTGTCTAAATGTTTTATTTTGTATTTTCCATAGCAATATCGTAATTGCTGTTGATAAGACACCACGTTCATATTTCAACAAATCGCGATTAAGATATATTTCGAATATTAATGCAAATGATTTTTTGATTAAATCACGTCTCACATCATCTAATTGTCTATACTCTTTTGCTGTTATTATTTTGTTATTTTGAAATAAAATATTCAATAAATCACCGATTGTTTTTTCTAAAATTTCAGATTGCAATCTACATACTTGTGACTCTGGCAATCCAAACTCGTCATTTATGTTATTATTTTTTATTGAATCTATAAATTCATATTCATCATCAGTTTTATCATCTATTTCTTCTTTATCAAGGCGAGAAACAGGATCTATCTTACTAGATGAATTAATATACTTAGAAAAATTTTTGACACATGTCTTATTAACGATTACAAATCCATAATCAAACAAATTCAGTTTACTTACCTGAGATCTTCCGGACCGCCCAATTAGATTTTTTAAATCTAGAGGAGTAGTTCCATTTTTAACATTACTAAATCTAAAATAGTCAATGACTACTGCATCAAATGGCAGATTGACCCCTTGCAGCAAGGTTGATGTGGCAAAACAAATCCTAGCAAATCCCGCGCTAATAAATTTTTCTATCAAAAACCGCACTCTGAGAGGTATGGACCCATGGTGTATAACTACACCATATTTTAATAATTCAATAAATTCAGAATAAATTTTAGAACTTCCTATATCATCTTGAACCTTATTTATTATTGATAAGGCTATTGCATTGTCTATTGGATGGCATATAGTTATATATTTCTTGAATTTGTATCTTATCTTTCTTTCGTATATTGATCTTTTGGACACATATATCAGTATACATTTATTTTGTCGTATAAGTGTTTCTATAATTTTCTCATTAAAAAGAAATTGATTCTTTCTGTAGTGGCAATCTTTCTCATACGGAGAAAAAGCATATAAACGATCTTTTTTGGAATCCAACGAAAGGAAAATTTTTCCAACTATATTTTGAGTGTATACCTGAGCAGAAGAATTTTCAGAATTAATGTGATGCTTAGAAAGTTGAGCCTGAGGATTATCTATGAATGGATGGGCAAAAACTTTTCTTGCATTTGGAAATTTTAAGAGAATTCGCCTAACCAAGGCATCAAATTTAATCCCTCTTTTTTCTTCTTCAGATATTTGAGCTTCGTCAAACAAAAATAAGGATATATCTAGATTATATATTCCTTTAAAAATATCAATAGCGCGCTCTGGAGTTAAAACAAATATCTTCCTTGATATATTTTTTGTATTAACATTATCTATGTGGTCTAATATTAAAATATTTTTCGAATTACGGAAAGCATTTCTTATATTCATCAGATATTCTGCTATAAGAGCACGGGAAGGCACTATAATGATAATATCTCTTTTTTCTTCTCTTAAAAGATCTCGGAATAGATGAGATTTTCCTGTACTTGTTGGTGCTGAAAACGAGAATATATTATTATTGTGTATTTCTAAATAAATAGATGCTTGCGATGGTGTGTAAAGATGATTTGTTTCTTTTTTGATAATTTCTCTAAATGAGGCATATACCAAAGAAATAACATCATGTGGCTGCTTGACCTTATAAAATACACCTAAAACATATAATATTCTTTGCTCATATTGTAGAAAAACATCTGGATAAGCGTGTTTTATATGAGCCAGAATTTCCAATAGAAAAGCATTAGCGGGACCATCTTTGTGCAATTGAATGATTATATCATTCAATGCTCGATGAGCTTCTCTTTCACTTCTTATTTCTATGGATGACATATTTTTATTCCTATTACAAAAATTTCGTTGCCCGCATGAATAATATCTCCAAATTCTGTTAAAGATGTGATTTTTTTGATAATTCCATCAAAAGTCTGTGTATTTTGTAGAGAAAACGCGGCACAATAACATTTGTCTCCTTTTAGAAAGTTATCAATAGATTCCTTACCTGCGATTATTTGTAAATGAGGTAAATCTCGATTTCCTTTTTCGTGATTGATAAAAGATACTATTTGTTCAATGGCGGCCTTATATGGATTTCTAACAGAACTATATTTTGCCTCACCAAAAGAAATGAGCTTCCGTGGCGTAATAGTGTGAAAATCAAATCCTGCATTTCCTGATTTTTTTTCTTTCCATAATTCGGACAGAGGGAGAACTTCATGTGATAAAAGTTTTTCAAGACTTGAACCCGCTGTCATAGAGATTAAATATTCTCCAAAATCCGTACTAATTGGATCTTCTGAAACGGAAAAGATCGCAACTAATTTATCAATTGTTTCAAAAGATGTTTCTGTATAAGATAATTTTCCGATTACATCTAATTTATCAATCCATGATGTGTTTTTTATAGATTCGATTAATTCTTTTGCATAGTTCGGAATATTATTAATTTCGACACATATAAAATGTACATTTTTATAATCAAATAAATTGATGAGATGTTTATTTATCTGATGACCAACTATTTTCATAAGAATGATATGAATCCATGAATAGTACTAACATATTCACAGAAATGTATAAAGTAGAAAATCTAATTTTCCCCAATATTTTCCCCATACCTCTATAAACAAAAAAACGCAATATACTCATTACGAATATATTGCGATAGAAAATTAATGGCGGACAGGGAGGGATTCGAAGCCACGGCCCATTGATTATAAGCGATTTGCAGTGAATTCAATAGACTAAAAAGGATACTTTGAGAATATAATTGTATAAGTTATTCATTACAAATGATAATAAACATCCCATGAATATCATTTTCTTCAACTTCTTCCCCCGAAATATCTTCAAGCATCTCGGGATTTATCTCTCCTGCCTTTATAGTTTTGATGGAGAGAAAATTTTCGAGTTGCTATTTTCGTTCAAATGTTCTAAAAGTACACACACCCTGCAAGAAAATGTGTACTTTTGATTCATGACTATCCCTACTCCAGTCAAGGAATTTTTCCGAAATAAAGGCGGCGTTGTCCGGCGTGGAGAACTCCTTCCTACACTGATGACCGCAAGAATGCTGCAGAAATATATGGAACGAGGGATTATTCAGAGATGGGGGCGCGGCATTTACCGCCTCAGCGATGAAAACCTGCATGGTGCCCCAGAAATGCTTATGGTGGCCAGAAAATATCCTATGGCGGTCATCTGCCTTGTGTCAGCGCTTTCATTCCATGACATGACGACACAAATTCCTCATGCGATTGATATTGCCATCCCTTACCAAAGGAATGTTCCCAGAGCTTCCTATCCGCTCGTACGTGCATTCCGGTTTCGTGATACCATTTATGAAGCAGGCATTGAAATTCATGATATGCAAGGAGTTCCCCTGAAAGTCTACAATAAGGAAAAAACTCTTGTGGATGTGTTCCGCTTCAGGAACAGGCTTGGAATGGATGTTTTTCTAGAAGCCCTCAAAATGTACACGAATAATCACCTCATCAATCTGCCTCTCATTCATGAATATGCCGCCCTTCGCGGAGTTACCCATACAATCATGCCTTATTTGGAAACACTCGTATGAGCAAGGAACACCCCGCCAACAAAGCCGCTTCGGTAAGAGACAAGCTTTACAACCTGTCACGGCAAAGCGAACGGAATTTTCAGGAAATTGTTCAGTATTATGCGATGGAGAGATTCCTGTATCGTTTGGGACAATCTGAATTTCAACATAGCTTCATCCTTAAAGGAGCGCTCATGCTACGCGTGTGGATGGTTCCTCAGGCACGGGCAACGATGGACATTGACTTGTTGGGCAAATTGGATAATAGTGCTTCTTCCATTGAAGAGTGCATTAAAATGATTCTGAACTTGTCGGTGCCGGATGACGGGCTTGTATTTGATCCAAAGTCGGTGTCTTCCATGGAAATTACCCAAGATGCGGATTACCGAGGACGCCGTATTCTGTTTCTTGGTTATATGGAACAAATGAGAATACGGATGAAAATTGACATAGGCTTTTCCGATATCGTGCTGCCGGCTCCCGTTCCCATTCATTTTCCTACGGCACTGGATATGGATGCCCCAATTTTGTTGGGATATACTCGGGAAAGCGCCATTGCTGAAAAATTCCACGCCATGGTTTTCCTGGGGCTTCAAAATTCCAGAATGAAGGATTTCTATGACATTTACGTTTTGTCCAACCATCATTCGTTTGAAGGAAATCTTTTATGCCAATCCCTTCAGGCTACTTTTAAAAGGCGCCATCTGAATATGCCATCCTCTTTAATAATAACGTCTTCTTCATTTCTGAAAATGAAGGAGGTGCAATGGGCTGCCTTCTTGAAGAAATTTTCTGATTCTCTACTCTCTGGGATTCCAGGCCATTTGGAAGAAATCGTTCAAAGAATTTCTTCTTTCCTGCTGCCGCCATGTCAAGCGTTGCTGTCCAAGGAGGCTTTCGAGAAAACCTGGAATCCGTTGATTGGCGGCTGGGATGAATCAACGCCATGAGCAAACACTTCTTGCGTCATTAACACAGCACACCCCCTCCCTGTGAAGGGTGGAATCTATTCTGACAGGCTGTATTGCTTCTTCACAGGACATCGACCGTGTACTCATATCCATCCTTATCCAGAATCTTCTTGAGAGATTCGATCAATTTCCCGTTTTCCTTGGGTATGTAGACGGCGTCATGCACATTGATGGCTTCAGGATGCGCTTTGCAGAAATCCCTCAAGATATCCTCGTACCGGAAGAGGTCATGCACGGAGGGCAGGTTTTCGATCGCTCCAAGAAATTTTTCACTCTCTTCCCCGAACCTTTCCTGCAGGAAGTTCCGGATGTGGTTGCGGCACCGGGTTCTTGTGCCTTTGCACACCTTTTCCGAGAACATGGAGAAAATCCAGCAGAGCATGGCCAGCTTCTCTTCATTCCTCTGTTTTCTGCTGTGGTCGCACAGAAGGGTGTCCCTGCCGATTGCATCCAGCATCAGGACGCAGCCGCCCCGGGATGCAAGCGCCTGGATGATGGAATTGGTGAAATCGATCTCCACCATGGTGACTCCGTAAATGCTGTTGAAGACATATGACCTCATGTCTGACGACATGCCGGTGAACATGTTGAATACCCCGGAATGGAGTTCGTTCTTACTTTTCTTGTTATAGAATTTTTTCCCGGCGATACTGGATACGAATGCGGTCATTTCCTTCTCCGGTTTCCTTTTCCTCTCCTGCTCGACCAGAAGACGGAAGACTTTAAAAGTGCAGTCCGCCTTGAATACCGTATTGCTCTTTTCACTGTGAAGTACGCACGGAGGGATGTCCATGGATTCCATTCCAAGGTGGAGCAACCCCCGTTCAACGTACGGTTCCACTTTCCTGTTCTGTGCGGAACTGAGGTTTCCATTGCCGATTCCGGAATTGAAGATGTCGCGGTACAAGGCTTTTTTCACGTTGACGAGGGATACCGTCAGGTAGACGGTGTGCCCGGGCTGGAAGTTCTCGGTCATTCCTAACATTTCGTCAATGATGCCGTTCATATTTTCTTCTTTCGTCAACCTCATATCCCGATGGACTATTCCGAATTTGTCCGCAAGATCGTTCTCATTGGCGATGCGGCAATGGGACATGATGGTCTTGACGATGCGGTTGAGAGGATATGAGGGAGGAGTTATAGTGATTATTTTTTCCATAACTCCTCATTTTTAATTATATCTTTGGTACAAAAATATTTTTTTATTATAGTAATGATATTTTTTATATTACTTTAATAATAAAATTGTAATTTATTTTTTATTGATATTTTCTTGATTGATGCATAAGATACTGATGCTTCCTCATGGCTTCTCACAGACAAAAAAATCTTCCTTCCGTGCAAAAAGATACCAGAAAAATTACCCCGGCCGGAAGGGAAACACTACGCAGGAAAGCGATCACCATGTACAAGCGTTCTTGCTCAGTTGCCATGATTTCTGCAAAACTAGGAATCAGGAAAGCAACCATATACAGATGGATAAAATTATATAAAACTCACGGATTTAAAATGTACAAGGAAGGCAAACGAGGCAGGCCTCTCCTGAATTACTACGTACCTGAAAGGCAGCAACGCTGACAAACAAGAATTTTTTACGGAACCAGTTCAAGCCTTTTTATCCTGTTCCATGGAAAAAATATTGCCATTTTCTACAAGGCAAGACGATGAGGCAGTATGGAAGGCAAGTCAGGCAAAAATGGAGTCCACGTATTCGGGAGTAAGTTTCCAGTAGAGTCCGGCATCCTTCTTGCGCGTCGGCCTGTAGTAGTGCTTCCGTATCATCTGGATGCTGTTGCCCATTTCATCGGCCACGTCCGACATGTTCCCGAAGCAGGTGACCTTGTAGGTGCAGTAGCTGTGCCGGAACCCGTTCTGCTTCGCTTCGACGTGTCCGGGGATTATCCTCCTGAAGGCGTCGTAAATGCGGTCCGCATGTATTTTGCACCGGCTGAAGTCGAAGACAAGCCCGTGTCTGCGTTCGCAGGCAAGAAGCCATTTCTTGGCGACGCTGGGAAGGTGGACGATACGCCGCCCCGTCTTGCCTCCCGCCAGGTAGAAGTCGCCGTCTTCGTCCGGATGGCTCAGATCAAGTTCCTCCCATGTAATGTAGGCGAATTCGGACAATCTGACTCCGCAGAACATGGCGATGGCCAGGGGGGCGAGCATGTTCTTCCGGTGCGTTTTCGTGTAATGGAGGATTTGCGCCGCTTCGTCGACCGTATAGGTGCCGGGTTCGGGGTGGACCGCCCGGGGGCATTTGATGCCGGACATGTCGATGTCGCACCACTTGAAGAAGGAGATGACGGCGGACCGGTAGTGCTGGCGGGTCTTTTCAGCCACGTCCAGCCCGAACAGCCATTGCTCGGCTTCCTCTTTCCGGATGGCGCTGACGATGCGGTTCCCGAAAGCTTCCTTGAAGAGCCTGACCCGGGCGAGGGTCATGCGGAGGTTTTCTCGGTTGGGGGATGTCAGGAGGCGGTGCTTCTTCCATTCGGCATGGAGACCCCTGACTGTGCGCCCCTGCCTGGGATGGGAGACGCATCCCATGTACCGCCGGATGAACTCCGCAAGAGAGATGGAAGGACTTGTCTTGTAGAATTTCTCCATCATGATCCTGTCTTCCGGTGAAACGGGCATTTCCTCGTTCAATCCCTTCCGGGAAAGCTCCTCTTCCAGCATGCGGCATTTTTCAAGTCCTTCCTTCCTGTCCCTGACCCGGCGCTTGTTGTTCTTCGTCGTTCCGTCCGGGTTGACGGTGTTCCAGTAGACGCGGTACCTTCCGTCGTTCTCCCGGACGAGCCTGCATAATTTGAATTTCCTGTTCTTCATGTGCAAAGGAATTTTAACGCGTTTCCTTGACTGCGTACGCGTTAAAATGCCAAAACAGGCAATTTATTTTCCTTTTAAAAAGATCGCAGGATGGAATCAGCCGACCAGCCCGGAGATGGCCCGGGCCAGCATGCTCCCAATGGAAGCACCTTCTTGAAGCGCCTTTTCCTCCAGCTTCCGGTAGACCTCCGGAGACACCTTGACTGTCAGGGACAAGGCGGCGTCCACCTCCACGCCGGGAACCATCCCCTGACCTGCCTCTCCCGGCGCGGCTGGCGCCCGGTCGATGATCCTCCGCACGAGCCGCTGCTTGAGAACGGGAACCGCCTTCTGCGACATCCAGTTGCGCACGGTGATTTCGGAGATGCCGCACTGCTCCGCAAGCCACTTGTAGCCAAGCCCATGGCTTTTCAACCACTGCTTGACTTCGCTCTTGAAAGCGGCTTGTTCCCCCTCCCGGCTCATGGCATGCAGTTTAACACAACTGTGCCGGAAGACAAGAACAAGTATCCATGTGAGATATTCTAACTCCCGGAGCGGACGAGGGATGCGACCGCATTTGCCACCAGTTCCTCGACGGAGCAGCCCGCATCCAACGCCTTCCGCGCCAGTTTTGCATAGTCGTCCATGGACAGCCCGAACCTGAACCCGTCTTCCTGATTCCCTTCGATGAACCTGATCCGTTCCTTGCGGGGGCTGGCAAGCGCCGCCAGGCAGCGGAGGAACCTTTTCGGAATATCTTTTTGAGACACCCATTCCCTGACGGTATCTTCAGGTATTCCGCAGGCGGAAGCAACGGCGGCATAGTTCAAATTATTCTTTTCCATCCATTTTTCGAAGAACTCAGTACTTGTGAAATCTTTTCCGGGTATTTGCATAAGGAAAACATACCATAAGTTCATGCCTTCGTAAATTACCTTTTTGAGATATTAATGTTTACAATAATATCTTATTGAGATATCGTAATTCTACCGGATGAAAGATGTTCCCACCTCGAACGGCGGACATGCCATCCGGTTCATACAACCATCAAAAGAAAACCAACAGATGAACCCGCAGGAAATAGACAGCCGTATCCATGAATTAAGCCTTGAAGCCGCTTCCTTGAGGACAACCGGGCATGAACTCACTCCCGCCGACGAAGCGAGGCTGAACGATATTCTGAACGAGATCGCCGCTCTGGAAATGCAGAAACGGAACCAGCAGAGACAGGGTGGCGGCATGCCGCACAACACTGCTCCTTCATTCCATTATCCGCAACCTCCGCAACCAGGATACCCCCAGCCGCATTCCGGCTACGGATACCCCGCTCCACCCCAGATGACGGGATATCCCTGCGTGCAGCAGCAGTTCATGACAGGGGGAGTTCCCCTCAAGTCCAAAACGACATGCTTGATTATGTGCATTTTGCTCGGAGGATTCGGAGCTCATAGATTTTATGTGGGAAAAGCAGGAACCGGAATTCTTTCCCTGTTAACTCTCGGATGCTTTGGCGTTTGGACGATTATTGATCTTATCCTCATTTGTACGGACAAATTCAAGGATGGATTTAACCGCCCTCTCGGTTCCTGAATACGTGTACAAGCCTTGTTTACTATCAATTATCAGACTGTTATGGATAAAAATTGTAAAACGAAGCTGTCATATGCGCTTGCCGGCTTTTGCACAGGCGCGCTTGCCGTTGCTCTTGCCTTCTGGCTTCCTTCGAAGATGTTCTCCCCGCAGTCCCGACTGGTTTCAATGATGCAGGATATTACGAAGATATGCGAGGACAACATGTCCACTCCCAGGGAAGGTGACGAGCAATTGCTGGAATACCTTACGAAAAACGCACCTGGGGCGGCCCAGCATATCGTGCAGATTATTTGCAACGGCGCGGCCATGACCCGGGATGGCGACCGTGAAGAATATTTCAATGAAGTCTCTTCAGAGCTTCAAAAGGAAATCAAGAATACGTCGGGCGCCGTGCTCAGGATGTATTCCAAGCTCGACGGAAGCAGCGAAGTCATGGACAGGTTCCGCTCTCTTCCCGATATCGGTACTCTGACCAATCCACAATCCAATAACATAAAAAATCGCATGGATTTCGATGACATCCGTTACACACAGGCGGCAACAACGGGAGACTTCGACACCAGCGCCTATATGAATGCGGGATCGAGCATCACCGGCAACCAATACACCTTTGAGGGCAAGGTGGACAATATTCTCACTGTCGACAACAACTCCCTGCTCTCCGTCATCCCTGCCGGCAGCACGGACAAAAACATCCGCCTTCCCCTCATCCTGAAAAAAGATGCGGCGGGGAACCTCAACGTCATGCGCAACGACTCCTACATCTTTGAAGTCCTCTGCCGCAACGGGCGCGATGCCCATGGAGACATCGTCAAAGGCATGCTCCTCATCAAAAACCTCACCGCCAAATAAACACTCCCTTCCGTAACATGCAAAACATACTCCTTTTCTTCGAAATTGGAACGGTTCTTGGGCAGGCTCGTGCAAACACAGCTTGCCGGAAGAAGCAAAGGCATAAGCAAGTTTCGATCCTTTCCTGATATGGGAAGATTGTCCTCGCCACGGTTTAATCACATGTAAAATCGTCCAAATTTCGTTGATATCCGTTTCCGGTAAAAATCAAAGTTATTTTAATCATGAGAAATAAGAATTTTCCAAATAATCCCGCACCTATGATGCTTTGCGGAAAATATATGCTTCTTGTCGCATCATGTTTTCTGGCCTCATGCGAAAAACAAAAATCCACACGTACAGAAAAGCAAGAACCCGAAAAAATGGCTCTTCCTGCATCTCGGACAATTCCGGTACACGAAGCGCTGAAACGTTTGTATGACTATGGTATTCTGGATGACAGCAAACAATCCGACGAGATTATTGAGCATTATAACCGTTGTAGAAACGGAGATGCCTTATTTGAAGAGTTCCCGCACCTCGCAGCCGTTTTTGGGTTGGCACTAAAAAACGGCAAAAAAGTACCATTGTCCTGCATTGAATCACTCATCGCAGCTGGAGCCGATATTAATTATACGACTAATATGGGGAATGCACCTATTGTGCAAGCAGCACAACTGGGAAATAGTTGTGATGTTGTGAAGCTGCTTCTCGAACATGGTGCTGATGCTAATATTCAAAACAAAAATGGTGAAACTGCATTAATGGCTGCTATCCGAGAAAAGTATTATTTTAAAAACGAATACTTGATGTATAATTATCATACGAACTATCCCCTATGCAAACTGCTTTTAGAACATGGCGCTGATGTTAATATTAAAGATAACACTGAAAATACAATTTTGATGGCAGCTGTCAGAACAGGGAATACTGATTTTGTTCAATTATTTCTTGAATACAAGGCTGATGTTAATATTAAAGGAGATGGAGATACGGCATTAACGTATGCCGCAAAGTATCAAAATTATCCAATGTGCAAATTACTCCTAGACCATGGAGCTGACGTTAATATTAAAGATAACGAAGGATATACTGCATTGACTAGGGCCATCTCCAAAGAAAATATTGATCTCGTTAAACTATTTCTTGAATACGAAGATGATGTTAATAGTAAAAATACTGCATTAATAGTTTCCTCAAGGAAATATAACTATTCCCTGTGTAAACTGCTTCTAGCGCATGGGGCCGATGTTAATATTAAAGATGAAGATGGAAAAACAGTATTGATGTCGACTGTCAACACATGGGATCCCAATATTGATCTTGTTAAACTATTTCTTGAATACAAAGCCGATGTTAATATTACAGATAACGAAGGAAAGACAGCATTGATGTTGGCAATCGAATGTAGAAATATTGATATTATTAAATCCCTTCTAGACCGCGGAGTCGATGTTAATATTAAAGATAAAGCTGGATATACTGCATTAATGTTCGCCGTCGTCAAAGAAAATATTGATCTCGCAAAGCTGCTTCTCGAACATGGCGCTGATGTTAACAGCAAATACAAAGATGGAAATACGGCATTAATGGAGGCCGTCGGCAAAGGAAATATTGATCTCACAAAGCTGCTTCTCGAACATGGCGCTGATGTTAACATCCAAAACAAAGATAGAATTACGGCATTGAGAATCGCGATTAATCATCACCATAACAATATCACAGAAATACTTCGTAGATACGGAGCCGACGTTAATACTAAACAATCATCTTCCGTACCATCCGAAACATGGAACCATGTTGATTCAACATATTACGGGATGGGTTCTCCGAATCACAGTGGATCATCATTTTGCGGTACTTTGTACGACTTGAAGCAAACAAAATCGGGAACTGACTCCCCTTATAGGGAACATACCCAGGCCAATTGCGAAGGCGTCTTGAAGGAAATCAGCCATTTCTACAATTCCGGCTGGCCCAAGGGGTATTTCGACAAATATTTCAAGTCGCCTACCAATCTGTATATAACCTGCTTCTACATGTTGCACAGTTTGGACAAGGAAGCTCCGTATGCCTATCAGGTACAGGACAAGGTTCAGCCATCGCGTTGGGTAGCCGTCTATCGTGGTACAGTGCATGCTCCCAAATCAGGCACATTCCGTTTCGTAGGCATTGGTGATTCCGTGCTGGCTGTCCGGTTCAACGGAAAGAATGTACTCGCTTGTGGATTCCACACGCTGGAAGACAATACATGGAATGGCAATAACCGGCCAACCTACCGGCAAGACAAGGATTTCTATGCCTATGAAAACTGTGATGCTTGGAACAATCTGTTCGGAGGTTTTCAAGCAGGAATACCATTTACTGTAGAGAAGGACCAGTGGTATGAAATGGATGTACTCGTTTCCGAAATCGGGGGGGGAGCATTCGGCTTCTGCCTGTTGATCGACGATATGGATGATACCGCAACACCTCGGGATCGCCGTGGATCGCCTGTTTTCCAGCTTTTCCGGACAAACCTGGTAGAACCCACATCGGCAGATGCCTATTCACGGATCAAATATCTTGATGAGAATATGAGGGTACATCCTCCCTATAACAGGAATAGCCTTGTTTGGGCAACTTCTGAACCATCCCAAAAACCGGCGTCGGCAAACAATAGTTCAAACAACGATACGAAATCGGAAGAAGCAAAAAACATCGTCTTAAAACATATTAATTCGTCATCCTCATGTGATAATTCAGTCGATCTACAAGTGAGCTGCTTCTATAATTCCGTAGATTATTTCGACAAGAAAAATACGACCTTACATGATATTCGCAACGATTGCCTTCAGTATGCAGAGCAATATCCCGTCAGAACTTTCCAAAGTGAAAAAATTTCAGTTCATAAAATGACCGAAGAAGATATGTATAATATTGAAGCGCACATCAGTTGTACAGTGACCGATCACGCAGGAAAGACGCGGCAGTTGAACCTGGTCACAACATACCATGTGAAAATATTTTCTGACGGAGCCAAAATCGTCTACATAAAAAGTAAAAAGAAGTAAAAATATATTACATTCATTCTATCACGAGAGTAAACAGGAACCAGTAAAACGGTTCCTGTTTCTTCATATACGGACTCACTGCAAGGGGGCCTGGTGCGCCCACTGCCGCCTGCCACAGAGCCACCCCGATGCATCATGGCGGGGATATGGCACCATTCCGGGCATCCCCCGTTTTATGGACGCTTTCCCACTATTCGAATTGCATATGAATGACTCCATCCATAAAGCCCCCTTCCTGGACAAGGTCAAAAAATGACTTTTCAAAAAATTAAAAAAAATCTCTATTAGATATCGTCGACAATTACTCGAGCCAGATAAGAATGCCGATGAAATGAGCGAGGGAAAGAAAAGAAGAAGCCAATTTCTCATACCGTGTCGCAAATCCTCTGAATCTCTTCATTTTCAGAAAAAGTCTCTCTACAAGATTTCTCTCCTTGTACAAATGGGTATCGTATTTTCTTTGTTCCCGCCTGTTTTTACGCGGAGGAATCACGGCAACTGCCCCCATACTCTCAACAGCTTGAACAACATAATCCGCATCATAACCGCGATCTGCCAAAACGTGACATGCTTGCTGTCCCTGCAGTAAGGCCATGGCCTGCTTGTAATCAGATTCTTCTCCTCCCGTCAGAATAAATTTCATCGG
>NZ_LIGX01000028.1 GCF_001683795.1 Neoakkermansia glycaniphila | reverse complement strand
GGATCATGCCGCAGCGCGTGGCTTTGTGAAGATCGAGCAGCCACAGCAGCACATCCGTGATGCCGCGCCTGCCGGCGTGGATCGCCTTGTCCACATCGTCCACGATGACCAGGTAGTTGCGCGTGATGACGCGGCGCAGGTGGTGCATGGCCGTGAAGTCGTCCGTCGGCGCATCCACCCCGGCCGCTTCGCACAGGAGGCGGCCCAGTTTGAAGGCGGTCGGCCGGGTCGGCATCGTCACCATCAGCGTGAGCGGGGCAAAGTCCGGATTGGCGGCATACGCCTCCAGCGCCATGGTTTTGCCGCAGAGGGCGCGTCCGGCGATGCAGTTGACGGTCGAGTCCGCCACGGCGGCCAGGCACAGGCGGTGTATCTGTTCGCCGGTTTCCGTGGGCACGAATTCCACGGATCGGCCCAGCATGCGGGTGGCGATGTCCGCCCTCCGCGTCGCTTCGGCGCGGTGGCCGGCCGTCTCGACCTGCAGGCGCAATTTGCGGATGGCCTCCAGCACGTTGGTCATATCCGCATGGTAGGTGCCTGCCAGCAGGCGGCGGACGACGGTGGCGCTGTACCCCATCTGTTTGGCGATGCTGGCCGCCGTTTTGTCCCGGGCGTAGCCGCGCAGCCAGTCGAGGGCTGCATCCGTGCCGGGTATCGGTTGTGTGTGTTCGTTGTCGCTCATGGTTGGTGTGGTGGTGATGGTCAATAGTTGGTTTCGGGGAGGTCGTTGTCCGGGGGGAGCCTGGGGGGAGGATCGTCCATGCGGGGCAGCCCTTTTTGCCGGGCGGCGATCCGGCGTTCCGCACGGCGTGCCTCGCCGTCTTCCAGCCGTTCCAGTTGTGTTTTGTAATCTCCGCCGATGACTGCCTTGTTGTGGCGGCGCCGGGCATCCACATCCGTTTCCGCCTGGGCGAGCCGTTGCCGCACCGGCTCCATCAATTCGGCATTGCGGGCTTTGGCGTGCCCCATGGCGGCGCGCACGCCTTCCCGATCGGACCACGAGACGCGGTTGCACCGAAGGGCATACCCGATGCAGCGGTCGCGTTCGTCGATCAGGTAGAGCCGGCTGTTGTCCCAGGGGTTGATGATGCCGCGCACCTGGGCGAATGGGGGAAGTTCTTCCATGTATTCGTTGCTGCCGTATTGGCGGTAGGCCCGTGTTTCGTAAATGAGTTCACCGTCTGCAAGGTTCCTGTCTTTCACATGGAAGAATCCGCCACGCCGCCTCAAGGGCCGGGCCATGTGGACACCCATCAGTTCGCATGCCTGCGATGGCGTCAGCTTCACCAGCTGGTTTTCCGGTTTTTCCATGCAGGCGTCCCACGCCTCGGAGGGAGACATGCGCCTCGTGCGGAGATACCCCTTGCGGGTAGCGGCCACCCCCTGCAGAAGCACCAGCGAAGCCGGATCAAGGTCGGACACCCGGCCCCATTGATCGCAGGCAAGATCAAGCCGGTATTCGTTCTGCATGAATCCGCATTCCTTCCAGCCTTCCAGATCGTGATCCGTTCGTCGGTTGATGCGCGAAACGATGCCGGGCAGCTCGTCCACCAGATCGGCAAATGTGGGGATGACGTTCATCAGCAGGGCGCGTTGCTCCAAAGTCATGCGAGGCTTCGCCAGTTCGAGCTTTTCCTGTTCCTTGATCATGCCCCACACCCATTCCGGCAGGTGCGCGTAGTCTTTGCCGGACGGAGCATCGCAGGAGGCCATAACGTTGTGCAGGAGATTATGCCAGCTTTCCAGAGGCGACTTGTGGCGCGGGTTGCCCACGCCTCGCCCTCCAAAGCCATCGAGCAGCACTTGCTGCCGCCCCGTCATGCCGGACCGGTCCACCGTCACGGCTCCGTTCGTCATGGCATGGAGATGCGCCTCGAATTCCTTGTCGATGGCGGCCGTGCCGTTTTCGACCACCATCACGGTACCTCTCGGACTGTATCCGACCGTCACCAGGTAGGTAACGACCAGCATCCGCATCTCGTCGCCCGTCAAACCGAACTTCGTCCCGTCCTTGCGCTCTCCCCGGAACTTCGTTCCCCAGACCAGGCGCTTCCCGGTCAGCAGGTCGAGGCAACCGAGCTGCAGGGGGCGGTTGATATCGCCGTCGCAAAGCACATAACGGTCCAGCCATACGTCATCCCACAGAATGAACTGTGCAGGATAACAACCGGCGCGAGTGGCCAGAACCTGGGCCAGATCGGCATAGGCGGCACGCCGCCCCTGCCGGATAATCGTCAGCTCCTGCTTCTTCGGAACTTTGCGGAACAAATTGCGGATGGACCATCCGGCAGGGATATCCGGCCAGCCTGGCCAATCCTCGTATCCGGGGATGGTACCGATCAGGCCGTGGGCAGCCCATATCTCGCGCAAGTCGTACAGAGCCTGCTCGGTCGACCTGTTATTGCGCGTCACCAAATTGTACAAAAACGTCTTGAACTCCGGATTGTTCGTCCGCGCCTTGTGAGAATTGCTGAACACACAGCGTTTGTCCAAAAGCTTCCAGTCGTCTCGTCCGGAATTCACCCAGTCGCGGTACTTCGTCTGAATCTTCTTCCAGCTGCAAGCCTTGCCGGAAAGGTGGGCCTCCACAGCGGCCGCCTCCCGATACAACTTCATCAAGGTACCGGGTTCGGCCTTGTCGAATTCGCGGCAGGCAGCCAGCAGACGGCGTGCAGCCTGTTTGACCGGAAGCGGGGCATTGGATGAATCAAGGTCCATAAGAGTTGAATGCAAGAAAAGTGATTGACGAATCGTCGTGGAAAATGTTATTGATCGGACATGTGCAATTCGGAGAACAACCGCCTCTATTCGTATAACGATATGGCTGAATTCATTGGCCTAGCCTACGATGATCTCCCTCCTCTGGGAGATTTGCACGATCCGATGCTTTACAAGCCGGAATATCTGACTCGGCATGAAGAAGATCATGCCATGGCTGAAGCCATCGTCCACTATTGGAAGCATGGCGAATGGCCTGCCCTTCCGGGGCATCTCCCCCTTCAGCTTGCATACAGGCTTCTTTTTGTCGAATGGTACTTTCACGAAAACCATTGCTGGCATCCGGATCAGCAAGACAGCCAGATGCAGGCCATGGTGATGTCTGCGACCGCTGCGACGGACATCTGGCACCATTCCGGTTTGATCTGGTTACTGGATCAATTTGGTATTGACGATCATTTGGAAATGGGCGAGTGTCCTCCTCAGAATGGAGACCCGGGAAATATGCCGATTTTGAACTATCTGCTGGAAAAGATTCAGAGAAAATCCTGAACACTTTTCGGAAAAACAGATGCCATTGTTCTGCAATGAAGCACTTATTGGAATGATCTTTTTTCATATTCGTTTTATTGTTTGTTGGAAGTATCATGCTTGTTTGTAGCCGATGGCATCAAGCCGTTTGGAATAGGAGCGGAACTGGTCCGCAATCGCCTTGTTGAAGGAACGGGAACACAGCGGCGCCAGCTTCTCCACAAACTCACCCATCATCGTCACCAGGTTGGCGGCATCCCTCTGAGCGTCCTGCTCGGACACGACCGGGGCATTGTGGGCCTCCTCCATCGCATCCCGCATATTCGCCTTGCTGTGCTTTGCGCCACGGGATTCGGAATCGTCCACCACCTCCGCCAAAAACTCCTTGATCGTCGAAGCCTGCGAAATCTCGCCCAGCGCCTGGTAAAAATCCTGCCCGGGCCGCGTGGCCAACATCTGCATCACCGCCGCCGCACGCTCCTCGCTGATCCTCTTCGCCGCCTCCACAGCCGCATCGTACACGGCCATGTAATTCCCGGCCTGTTTTTCTCCGAAATTGAAATGCGAAATCAATTTCGCATTTGATTTGCTGCGGCTATTCTTGAAAAGCTTGCCCCACTCCCCATGCTTGCATTGCACATTGATTTCACGCAGCGTATGCCCGAGCACCACAGCCATCTGCCAGGTGCGCACGGCCATCTGCTGCACCTGTTCGTGCAGATGGTTGACGTAATCGATGCGCGCATCCGGCAAATCAGAATTATGGTAGGTCATGTTGATGGAGTTTGTAGATGAATTATTAAGCTTCCACGAGAAAGTGCCATCACAGGCCACATACTGGTGGCATACGCAAGCTCACGAATCGTGGTACACTCGTGCGTTTGCAAACTTTACAGTAACCACTCGGCTGCCCCTCTGACCCAACTGGCAAGCTGTCTGCGGAACCTGCCATCCTTGGACGTAAAACCAGTCGGCATCTATCTTTTCTTGTTGTTCTGTCATTCTCATTGTGGTAACCTTCCTTTGTTACTTGTTTAATTGGCTCGCGCGACAAACTTTAATTAAAGAAAAACAATCAGCAATGCAAGAAGGAAATTATAGTTTTAATGACATTCCTTCAATTATAGGAGAAGTTTTGCGACAAAAAAATATGAAAAAAAAGGAGTTAGCTCAAGCTTTAGGAGTTACACCTGTTGTCATATCCAATTGGTTGTCAGGAAAATATAATCCGCGTCCAAAAACAATGAAAAAACTTATAGATTTCTTACCAGCGCCAATTGATTCATTCTATAAGAAAAATATGAATCAACGAGACCTCCCCTCGGAACTTGAACATTGGAAACACCGCTCTCTCTCAGCGGAAAAAACGCTGGAGGATATGAAAAAAAACATTCAGAGCATCAAAATGGCAGTTGATACTTTGGCTCAAATGTTAAACAAATGATATGTTTTTCTATATTTTTCAATTCCTAAAAAACGAAAGAGAGAAGCATGCAATTCGGCGGTTGTGATTCAGTTGCTCACCGATATTAACGAACCATTTAATATATCCCCATATCCAGAGAATTCGCTTTTCTCTCGAAATTATGTGGTTACCAATTTCAATAGCTCGTCGTCCAAGCCATAACGAACCACCTTGATCCGTTCGCTACGCTGGGCTATAAAATCACCGGTCATTACAGGAAGTTGGAATGGGAAGAATGCCGGGTTGTTAAGAATCAACTTTAATGCACCCTTGGCTTCCGGCGTAGCCCTGAGTGCAGACTCGAACATCAGGATAGCCAGATTTGGCTCCGGAGTGTTCATCGGAGCAGATTTCTCATAGCAACCTTTGGCTTCGGAATCCTGCAGTACGCCCCAGGCAACAAAAGAGCGAATTACATATTTAGCGTACCGACTCACTGTCTGCCGGTCACCATATTGTTCCTTGAGGCGGTTAATGATTTGATTCTGGGTTATCTGGTTCTGCAAGGCCAGTAAACGCCCTGTTTGGCGGGCAACATTGAACCAGAAAGGATAGACCGCTGAAATCAGTCCCCAGTGGATTGGGACGGCCATGGATGGATTTTTCTGTAGAATCTCTAGCGAGGCGTCCCGAAATGGCATCAATTCCTGATCAGGAGATACCCAGATCTTCATCAGGTTATTGACGACAAAAGTTCGCGTTTGCGTGCTTTGTTCGCATTCCGAAGCACTGACTTTTCTATCTGCGAAAAACTCATGTAGCTCTTGACGAATGACTTTTGCATCAAGCCCTGCCAGTAACAAATTGGCTGCTTTTTGCATCCACTCGAAACGAATAGCCTGCTTGATTCCTATGGTTTCGTGCCTCTTACCCATTACGATGTTCGCCTTTCAAATTTCACAAGAGGGACTATGACTTCTTCGATGGCAACACCGCCGTGTCCTACGATGGTATTGCCCTGATTCACGAATGCATCGTGACCACCAGTCACTAAGGGAAAATAATTCGCAGGCAATCCGATAGGCGGCCATTCATGTGCAAACGGGAAAGATTCTGCTACCTGAGAACGGAGTTCAGACGAAGGATAGACACGAGCTCTCTCACCACGGGTTTCAGCAATCACCCCCTCTGATGGACGCCCTTTGCCATCACATTGAATATTGCCATGATCGGCCGTCAGCCAGACATTGTAACCGTATTCCAACAGTTGAGCAATCAGCGAAGTTAAGAACCCTCCCTGGCACCATTGCTTAATCTGGTTATGCATTCCGGCTGAGCCAAGTTGCATGCCGTGCATAATCTTGTCAATCTTGTCCACAACAAGCCCCACTGCCTTGGTTTTTCCTGGATGTATTATGGAATCAAGGATGTAGATCGCATCACCATCACCCAAACCTCGCTGATAAGCAACATCCCGCCGAGAGAGACCTTGGCCTTCCCAGAACTGTGTCCAGAGTTTCCCTTCACTATTGGTAGAGTTAATCGATGATGGAAAATAGAGAGGCGGCTTGCCTGAGAAAATCGATTGCCGTGATACTGATGTCAGCGTTGGAATCCAAGCGAAGGTCGCAGATTCTCGCATAATCAAATGGGCGTTCTGTTTTTGCAAAATCTGACGCACGGTCGCCCACTGATCGAGGGACAGACCGTCAACTACGATCAATGCTACCTGTCCATTAGCTGAGTCTTCCATATCTCGAACCAAACGGCGCGGCACATGGTGCAACATGGCCGGATTGGTCGGAGGCAAGTTCATCAGGCTGGAATAGTGATCCACCAGCCAAGCGGCAAATGTTGTATTCAACATATCACCCATTTCTCTGAGACGAGTTTGATACACCGGGTGCTCTCCACAATAAACCAGAGAAGACAGTTCGGCCCATTTCAAGGCAAAGGTAGTCCAGTCCGAGTAACGGGCGTCCTGGGTGGGCAGTCCTTTCTTGATAAGATCAAATAGGCGGGAAATCCGTAACTCATCATCCTCACCAGATGTGGCAATACCGCTTCGAACCCAAGATTCGGCATCTACTTCAAAGTCTTGGATTTCGATAGGAGTGAGTTTCCCTTCCAGGAACAAGTTATCAATGTAGACCTTGATGTCTTGATGGTCAAATGGTAAGCACTCCAAACCCGGATACTTGAGACCGTATGCTGATGTTTCTTCCCGCACGAGATTCCCTTTGCCCTGTCTGGAAAGAAAGAGAGGCCAACGTTCCTGCAAGAAATCGAAAAAGGCTTCAGCGTCCGGAATGATCTCTGAGAGCGGCCAGTCTTTAAATTCCTTATGATCTTTAAGAACTTGGATGAGTCGCTCAGACAACATCAGCGGAAGTTGAAGACTGCCGTAGTGCAAACGAAGCAAGGTGCGAAGTAATTCTACATCGTTGACTATCAGCTCATCCGCAACACCAAACACATGGCGGAGAATGTAATCCTTGGTGGCATTGTCACCCATTCGATCAGGCAACGATTTGCGTTGGGCTTCAAAGAGAGAATCCAGCAAGCTTCTGTCGAGCTTTTCAATGACCGGATAGCTCATGTTAGGGAAAAGATCTCCCATATTGAATGAAAGTTTTCGGGCCGCGCCAAGCAGGTCATAAGGCAGAGATTCCAGTTCTGCATCCTGCAAACGAAGGATAACAACCAAGTCGGTGTGTTCACCTCGGTCCCATATCAAGCGGTACTTCGATTCATAGGCATATCTGAATTCGACAGGATCATGGAACTCAATCAGATCAAATCCACGTTCACGAAGCTTCAAGGCCAGCTTCTCCTCGGTCAGCAGGCAATCCGGGTCGGCAACCAGTGTCAGCTTGCTGACATTGGGCACAAAATCGTTTAATATGGTGTCTCGCCAACTATTCATAGAATACATCCGTTCATCATTCGTAGCATGAGCAGAGGTCTGATTTCCGGTACGATCTGCCTTGCTGACTGTAGTTCTTGCCGCCATTCGCCTTCGTCTGCATCGCAATGGGATAACCTGCATTGGCGGACTTCCGCCAAACCCACGCGCTCAATAACCTTACGGCGCGAGGCAAAGGAGGTGATTCCACGTTCCTCTTCGTGAGCTACAGAGGCGAGGTGAGCATGCTGTAAGGAGTTGAACAATTCCCGCCCGGCGTGTTCTGCAGCTTCCTGCAAACATTGATAGGCTTTCATGGAATCATCCTGACCAAGTGTTGACCGTATTCTGACTTCCGCTGTCTGCAACGCATCCCAGATATGCCGGGCTGTGGGTAGAAACAGTTTACCTTCCTCGCTCAAGAATACACTGATATAACCACGCCGCACCATGGGGATGCGCAGAAGCTGTGTTTTCTGGTGCATTCCGGCCTGAACTCGAATCTCGAAGAGTCCCCAGAACCCGGAAATACCAGTGGGCAGCCCGTTCACGGTGACGCAAGGCAGTGGTTGACCTGGTGCGATATGGGGCAGATTCAGTGCTAACCCTCGGATGTGGCTATTTTCAAGATTCAGCAGGGTAGTGCCAGAGAGGCGATCAGCTTCCCGAGTGTTGAAGACAACTTTACGATATTCCTGTCCGTTCGGCCAGTTCAGATCCCACCATGAACGTTTGCGTTTGGCTAAACCGCCGTGGGAGGTGAGATAACTTATCGTCATCCGCTCCACCCAGTAAGGCAGAGGATGGGAGCGCAGACGCTCTGCCGTCTGTACATCAGGTTCTTCCGAGATACCATAGATAGACGAGGATTCCCGCACACGCTGAATCTCCCCACGGAGCTGGGCCACTTTTTGCTCAACAGAGGTTTCGATGCCGTCAGGATCAAGGATAGCCGAGGCAAACATATCCTCGAACAACTCACCTGCCTGGGAAGAATCGAGAACGTCGCTCGTCTTATCGATGCCAAACTCATCGAAGATCACCGAGAGTTTCTGTTCCAGCACTTCGCGGACGCGAAACTCGACCGAATCCTCAAACACGAAATTGATCGCCCGCACCGTTTTAGGCTGTCCGATCCGATCCACTCGGCCGATTCGCTGTTCCAGCCGCATCGGGTTCCAGGGAATGTCATAGTTGATAATGACATGGGCAAACTGCAAGTTCAATCCCTCGCCTCCGGCGTCAGTAGAGACGAGTACGCGATGCGTTTTTCGGAAGGCATCCTGAGCCTGCTTGCGTTCCTCCATATCCATGGAGCCATTCAAGGTAACGACAGAGATACCCCGGATTTCCAAAAACTCCTTCAGAATCTGCTGGGTAGGTACGAATTCGGTGAAGATCAATACTTTCAAATCCGGTTCGTTTTCCTCAGACTGTAGCTTATAGATCCACTCGATCAGGGCTTCGGTCTTGGCATCCGGACCAGCCTGTTCACAACGAACTGCCGCGTCTAGCAGAATCTCAACATGGCTGCTTTCGCTTTGCAAAGCCGACACGTGGGAGTTTAACAGCTCATCGAGCAACTCCTGTCCGTCCATATCATACAGTTCGGCCATTTCATTGTCAGGACTTTCTGATCTCTCAATGCCATTTTGAAGTTCCCCCAGGCGTTGACTGATTTGTTGTTCGCCTTCTTTGAGTGCGGCAAGTCGTCGTTCCAAAGTGCTTCTGATCGCCCGGGTGCTGGAGACAACCAGGCGCTGCATCAGGATCATCAAAAAGCCGATGTGGCGCTTCTGTTCGCGCATGGCCTGGTTGTAGCCCTCGCGCACATAGTCGGTCACCGCGTCATAAAGAAGTTTCTGCAAATGGTGCCGGCTCTCCCAAGCAATCGGAGCCATCTGTGTGCGCCGGGGTTTAAAGAGCGGATTGCCCTCGGAATCAATGGCCTTGCGCTTCTCCGTACGGATAACATACGGAGCCACTCGCTCACGAGAAACACAGTCCATATCAGGGAAGGCGTCGTCATCCAACAGGCTCATGAGGCGATGGAAGGCTTCGGTCTTCCCCTGGTGGGGCGTAGCCGAGAGGAGCAGCACATAGGGGGCTGCCTCCGCCAGCCCTTTGCCGAGTTTGTAGCGGGCGACCTGATCGGAGCTTCCCCCCAGGCGATGAGCTTCGTCCACCACCACCAGATCCCAACCGGCGGTAATCAGATCCTCGAACCGGCTGCGGTTGTATTCGGCAATCCGCTCTGCCGTCCAGCCGCACCTCTTATCAATGGGCTTGACTGAATCCAGAGACACGATGACCTGATCGAATAGCGACCAGGCTGAACTCCGCTGATCGCTCCCTGGAGCCAGGCGTTGCAAGGTACTGATATCCTCGCCCATTACGAGTTGAAATGGCACATTGAAGTGGGTCTGCATTTCCGCCACCCACTGGGTAGCGATGCCTTTGGGCGCGACGATCAGAATTCTACGAACCAGTCCGCGCAGCTTCAGCTCGCGCATGACCAGGCCGGCCTCGATGGTCTTGCCAAGCCCTAACTCGTCGGCCAGCAGGTAGCGCACGCGGTCACCAGAGATGGCCCGGGACAAGGCGTGAATCTGGTGCGGCAGCGGAATAACGTTGGACTCCATTGGGGCCAGTAGCACATGTCCTTCACTTGCGCTGGTCGCGCCTTCAAGCACCTCGGCCACCTTGGCTGCGGCAGCCATATAGGCAATGCGTCCAGCCTCGATCTCTGGCTGCAGATCGGCACTCAGCGGGCGCAAGGTGGAGTGGGGCACGCGCACAACCGCGTCCTGGTTCGGCAACCAGACACGGCACACCGTCTGCCCCCACAAGGTCTGTTCTTCGATGATCTTGCAGGCGCTGGTATGAACGGTGCTGTATTGCCACTCCTGGCTAACGCTGAAATATTTCATCCTCGAACCTCCAGTCTCAACCGGTTTGGCCTGATGGCGGGGCGTGACCAGTGCTGCTCAACGGCCTGAATAAATGCCGGACGAACCAGTTTTGCCCGTTGTGCCAGCCAGTCGTCTTGGTCAAATCGGAGATAGAGGCCTTCTGCAAGCTGATCGCTGAGTTTTGAGGCGGATAGGAGTTTTTGGATTTCCGGATATTCGAAGTGCCCGCGTGCGAGAACAGGAACTTCAGCAATACACATTTCCCTTAAGAGAGCATCTCGACGTTCCGCAGAAAGAAATCGGCCAAATTGCTTGTCGTAAATATCGAAACCAAGGAACCAATCCGGCAAGCGGTCATAAAAAACCGAGTGTTGGGCATAGCACCATTCCCCGAAAAGTATGAACTGGTTGGAAAGATGCCAAAACAGCGTATCGGTCCGTAGTGCCAACCAGTCGCCAAGCTTTCTCCACTGACCTGACCCAGGTAGATGCAGGTATGCGCCCCTGTTCTGTGCTCGAACATTTCCTTCCGAATCAAAAGAGATCCCCAAATTCGCGCCGTCTACCTTCTCTTCAACGACAAGCTCATGCTGCAGGAATTCATTGCATTCGGATTCCGACAGCACCTTGTCGCCCCTGATGTTAACGCCTGCCAGTGTTGCGAGATGTGGCGTAGATGGGAATTTGAAGAAATTGTCTTTCACGTACCGCGCTATTTAGCGAATTTCGCATACTTGATTTGGGTATATTCAGGGCAAAGGAAATGAACGGTGATGCCCACTTTAGCCAAGGAGTCCTTCCATGCCCACCATTTGTGGTCGGTTGCCTGTAGAATGGGTGGCTTATCGTTATGTGCATTTGCAGCAGCAACAAACTTGCGATCCGATTTATCGAAATTTCCCAGTTCGTCGTGATCTGGAAACTCATCGTATGAATCGCCCGTTTTGGTGATGGTCACTCTGTCGCAATATTCTGGATTATAACGGTGATCGTTCACCCATTTCATGAAAGCATCGCCAACGCCAGGTTGCCCCTCCATAGAAAGCTGCTGCCGGTATTCGTTGAAGATTTCATCCCCCGTATCGACAATCAGGCCACGCTTTTTGATTACATGCTCAACCGCATTAATACATGCAAGCACACACGCTTCGGGTACATCTGAATCCGGGTCTGGTTGGGTAGCGAGATTGGCCACCTTGGGCACATTGGTATCCACCAGGCATTTCTTCGGAAGGCTCATTCGGATACCTCCGGCTTTTTGGCGTTCTGCATCCGTTTCTTCATGGCCGCTTTGGCTTGCTCTGTGATGTCACCCATCTCATCACCGAAGAAATTTTCCGGCCAATTCTGGATGTTGCCAAAGATGTCAATTTTTAGAGGGTCGAGTGTAGGCGGGATCTTGTCAATGTTTGCGAAGTAAGCCGACACTTTTTCTTGGGGAATCTCGTTCTCGGCAATCCGACGTTGCAGCCGCCGCAGAAAATGTTCCGAATGGGTCTCGATGATCAACTGAATATTTCTATCCGTCCCGTTTTCTCTGGAGTTGATCACGTCAATCATCACATCGGCCAAAGCAGATTGCGCACTCGGGTGTAAATGAATTTCCGGCTGCTCCATAATGATTATTGAACCGGGAGGAGCGTAAAAACATTGAACCAGAACAGGTAGCACCTGTGAGATGCCAAACCCGACATCGGGAAGATCTACCCAGTCTTTTGAGCCTTTTGTTTGGACATTGACTTCGTATTCCTGGCGATTTTCAGCAATTTTTTTAACCCTGACATTATCAATTAGCCCCATGGACTTTAGGCTTGCAGCAATTATCTGCTCGAAAGGTTTGTTAAACTTTTTATACCCAAGGCTAATTTGTTTATTTTTGCTTGCAAGTAAGGCCGCAATGGTAAGTTCACCTGAATAACCAACACTTTCAGGTGTAATACCGCCCCAAGTGTAAAGTCTTTCCGTTTTAATCCTCAATGGTCCGAGATAGAATATGGACTTAAAAAGTTTTTCTTGTGCGAGATTCAAATCCTGGACAAACCCCGAGTTTTTATAGTAGTTGACCACCTCATCAGGAAATCCGTAAAAACGTACTGGTGGACTTGGATACCAGACTCTGCCAGGGTTTCTGATTAATGAATATTGTTCAGAATAGACCTCATATTGGCCTTGTTTTTTTGCAGATGGACTCATTCCAACTTTGAGAACGGATTCATCACCTTTCTTTATGTGGTAATTTAATTCTTCAATTTTCAGAATATCCGAATCTTTGTCGCATTTTACCTTTGCAGTAAAGTCGATCGTATCAGCTACAAAATTAGTCTGTGAAACGGTGTCCCTGAATTTCAGTTTTTCAAATGTCTCCCACTCGTATTCAAAGACGATCTCATTTTCGAGATTCCTTTGATAGACCATTTCGCGAAACGACCCCAACTGAACGACACTGTTTTTACCACCTGGATAAAAAATAGCCTTTCGATCTTGAGATTCAGCTGTTTGCTTCAGCATCATCAGGAACTGACCAATGCTGGACTTTCCGGAGCTGTTTGCACCGAAGATCAAAGAAATAGGAGCCAGGCTAATGGTGCCAGTATCCTTCCAGGCTTTGAAGTTCTGTATTCGTAATTGTTTGAGCATAACTATTCCCCTCCTATTCTTGTTACTGCCTGGTCGTACCACATGAGTAGTTTAGGGTCTTCTTTCAGGACGTTGTTGGGGATCTTGTCGGCTATGGCGACGATGACGGCGTAGTCACGCTCCTGCCAGGCTTTCTTGAATCCGGCGCGGACAGCTTCCAGGCGGAAGACCTTGAGCTTCTTTTTGACCTCTTTGTATTCCTCAAACTCTTTGAGCAGTGCCTTCTCGCGCAGCTTCTCCAGGTCGCCTGCCTTGTTGGGATCGGGTACGTACCAGCGGTCGCGTGCTTTGGCTACTAGAGTTGGATCATCCTTAGGTAAGTTGCGCAGCTCTTTCCAGTTGGTGGACAAATAAGAGTGGATCTGCTCAGGCACGGGGCCTTTGCCGTCGTAACAGAGGAAGTTCTGGTTCAGCAGTTCGCGCAGGTCGAGCTGGGCTTCGTTCTTGCTCCAGCCGCCGAGTTGCTGCATGAACTGCGGGTTGATGTCGGAAAAGGTCTGGGGCTTTTCCTTGATGAGATGACGAAGCCATTGAATGGCAGATGCCTCATCGGAGACGAACATGGACATCTGCTTGAGTTCACCTGAGGTCATTTTCTTGCGGTCGTATTCTGCCACCTGATCCGGCAGGAAGTACATGCCGTTACGCTCGATGAAACGCTGCGCCAGCCCGATCTGGAACTCCTGGCTTGAGATTGGCACGGGGTAACCCTTGCGGACGTAGTAAGCCACCATTTGGTCGAACAGGATGCGTGGATCACGTTCCGGAACGAACTGCAGCAAGGCTCCCTGCTGCTTGGTGACCGGCAGATACTTCAAGTGGGTACGAACAAAATCCCACACGCCTTCTTCGGTTTGCGCCTCCTTGGGGAATCGATCTTCAAAGCCGCCATTGGGTTTATATGCCGAGATAACGAGATCTTGCTTTACAGCAGTATTACCTACAATTGCGTTTAGTCCCCCCTGTTTTTTATCAAGAGCTGATACATTTCCAACGATAAATCCTGCGGCATTAATGGAAGCTTGTATGTTGTTCCATACATGAGCTTTAGTGTTGGAGAATTCAACCGTCATCCATCGCCCAGGCTTAAGTAGCCGGAAAATGTATGTAAAACAATCCGTCATTATTTTTCTGTAATCGTCGACGGATTTGCCCTGGGTTCTATTTTCGATGGCTTCTTGTTTGTTATTGGTGGTCACTTTGAGCCATGACTCCCACGTATGGCTCAACTCTGAGTACATCAAGTTCGAGCCGAATGGGGGATCGATAAAAACGTAATCCAAAACGCTCTCTAGCCGACTGTCACCATTGAGTTGAGAAGCGCTGCTTAATGAGATTAAAGTATCTCGTGTCCTTTGGTTTGGATACGCCTTAAAAGCCCTTACTTGTGTCTTGAGTCTTTCTTCCAGAAGTTTTGTCACAGCACTTTCCAAGCCGATAGACGGGGTGTAAATAACGCCTTTTCGAGGGCCTGGATTACATCCGCCACCTCCGAATACATAATTTTTCAGATGCAGCTGATTTAATTTTGTGGCCCCGCCTATAGAGCCAGTAAATAGAAATCTTACTTGAGGAGAATCAATTCTTGAATATACGGCCGATAAAACCTTGAGATTTCTATCGGTATAAAAATGGTGCACATGGGTAGTTCCCAGCCTAATAGGCTCACTTGTTTTGTCGCCTTTAGGGATTTGATCTACTGGGTGCCAGTATGGAAACGTGTTGGTTCCGATTCTTTTTAGAATGTCGAAATCTTCTTGGTCCGGTGTTTTTTCATATCGTTTCGATGATCCAGGCAGGCAATAATTTATTAATACAGGAACTTGCTTTGCCTGTCTGACAGTTTCATTCAGTGAAACATCAAACGTATTGATCCATGCTCTTTCTGCCCCCAATTTCCCTGTTTTAGCCCCACATTTTGGACAACTGAACTCATCTCTTACAATCGCTTCTTTTTTATCTATTGCTGCATCCCAGAAAATAATTTCTTCGGTACACTCTCCACAGATGAATACATCAGACCAAATTGTAAAATTAATACTTCCAACTCGTCCGTCTGAATGTTTAGTCTTGTACATCCAGCCACATTCTTTTTCAACTTCTTTTAGAATGCGTTTGGCCTCTTTCTCAAAGGCAAACACGTCAATAGGCGCGTTGTAGTTGTAAGCTATGAAAGTTGCTGCGGGGGATAGGTCGTTCAATACGGCCCGCCGTACACCAAGCTTTGAAAATGGTCGCCAAACCTTTTTTCCGTTTTCGTCTATCTCTTCCTGCAAAATCAAGCCATCGGGCATTACCTGATAACCCAGCGACATTATCATTTCCTTTGAGCCGCACATCTGCGCGGCTACACCAGTCATGCCGGTTCCGCAAAACCCGTCAAACACGATATCCCCCGGCTTCGTGTAGTGGAGGATGTATCGCATGATGGCTTTGTAAGGAACCTTGGTATGGTAAGAGTGCGCGTTGTATATCGGATCTTGTTTTCCTTCGCTTACATCTGCTGCAAAGGGTTCACGGTGGTAGTGGTAGCCTTCGGGCTGTTCCGGCTTTTGCGTCTCCCACTCGGCGATAAAGTCGGCGATCCAAGGGTTCGGGCAAGCGGTGTAGTAGGGAGGGTCACTTAGATTCAAAATATCTTCATCATTGCCGCTGGGAAAGCCTTCGATCTTGCGGAAGTCCATGTCCTGCAGCTTCTTGCGAAGCTCCTCGGTAAAGTGGGCGCGGCGGGCTTCGTCATTATCAAACGTCATGCCGAGGCAAGTCACTGGGCCGGAGGTCTTCTGCGTTTCTTCAAGCAGCGAGTCGAACAAACTGTTTTCTTTCATCTTTATAATCCTTGGCTTTGTCTTATGTCTCAGCTTGGTTATTCTTATTCCATGACGATCCGCACCTTGGCCGGGTCCTTGCCCTTGGTGAGCTGGTCGATGTACTCCTCAAAGCGTTTCTTCATCTCCGCCGGGGTGGCCGGGCCGTTGGTAACCTGCAGGGCATGTTGCAGCTCCTGCGCCTTGACGGTGACCTTGACCAGGCCGGAGAGTACTTCCTTCAGAGCGTGGACAAAGTTGCTGTCCAGTGGCACCGGCAGTTTCTTCGACTTGATGAAGGCCTCCAGCGGTTCACGGTCATCAATCTTCAGCAGGACCATGTTGGCCTGGGTGATCGGGTCCTCCAGATTGCTGAGGATGGTGGAGGTCCAGGCAGCCACCATGGCGTCGAGCTGAGCGTCCATCTGGTCGATCATCTGCGAGCCTGACACCGCGCCGGTTTCCACCGAAGGCCGGAATCCGCAATGCGGACAGATGGGCGCGGCGTCAAGGTTTTGCTCGGTCAGATCAAAGCAGCTCTTCAATTCTGCCAAGTGATTTTGGTAATCGGTGAGCTGCTGCCGGGGCATCAGGTCGATGCCAGCCAGTTTGAGCAGAATTTGCAGGCGCTGGTCGTGAAGCAGGGATGCTTTGCGTCTGTCGTCATTCACGCCCAACCGGGCCTTGGTATGCAGACCCATGTAGGCAATGATATAATCTTTCTTCAGCTTTTGCAGCTTGGCACCGATTGATTGGGACAGGGCCGCCAACTTAGTCAGGTCGGCCTGCCTGAGGGTATCCAACACATCCTGCCGGGTGGTTTTCATACGGTCTACCCAATCATGCTCCTCAGGCAACGCTGCTTCAGCGGTGGAGAGCCAGGATGCCGTCGGACCGTGATCCATGATGAACTCACGCAGAGCGTCGAGCTCGTCCAGTGCCTTTACGGACTTTTCGTGGGATTGCACTTCGGATGCGCTATAACGGAAATTTTTCAATTTACCAGGGGAGGAATAGGCCTGCAGCGATTCAAAGAATCCCTTGGCTTCGTCCCATCCGCTGGCTTGGCTTGTCAAGTCGGTACCCGCAAGTAGATCCAGCCCCCAGAAAGCAAGCCCTTCACGCAGGGTTTGCTGGGCCATGACGATGCGTTTAATGATCTTATCTACCGTTTGCAACAAGTTCTGCACCGGTTCGTCCTTGCCTTGTGTAACAAGCTGGGCCATGCCCGGCGTCATGCCGAGTAACTCGAACAGAGCCATGAGCGCGGGCAGGTTCCATTCTCTGGGCTGCTCGAGGTGCTTGAATCGGACCAGCTCATCCATGTTGGTCGCGGCGAGCTGTTGTAGTCCGGTGGCATCGAATTTTTTGCCCGGAATGGAAATCACAATGTCGCCGGAATAAACCAGAGAAGCCATCAGGACGCTCACCCATTCAGGTTCCAGACGCGAACCTCCCGGATTCATGTATTCCACCCCGTGATCGTCCTGGATGATCTCGCTACGGTTGACCACCTGGCCGTGCCCCTTGCTCTTAAAGGCATCAAGGATGAACTTGGTGTACTTCGATTTGGAGGGAACGATCTTTTCCCCATCAAGCAACTCCAAAGCGTCCAGTACTGCCGTGGCCTGCTTGGTGCGGTTCTGCCCGGCGATGGCTCGCAGAGCGTCCTGTGCGGCCTGTGCGCGGTTGTTGCCGGTGATCAGGACTGAGAAGAACGGATAGTCCGGAGCCTGGTCCGCGAAGTTTGGCGCCAGGCAAAACCCGGCAATGGTGTTAACCAGATCGCGGAAATTGATGGTCTCCTGTGGTGATACACCGGACAGATCGCGGATCGATTTCCCTTTGGCCCATTCTGTCATGGATTTGGATCGGCCTTGATAGGTCACTTCGAAGGCTTCACTCATGTGCATCTGTAGCCACTGAACCAGTTTTCTCAGAAAACCATTGGACTTCGATTCATAAGTAGCCTTGGCATGCCCCGATGAGGTAGCCGCAAGATCCAGTGCAGCCGCATAGCTCTTTAACGAGGTTTGAAATTCTTCGTCGATACCTTTCATGCGGAAGAATATCTCGTCGTTGGCCTTGTCGTCCTTGAAACGTGGCGGGTCGTTGGGCTGGATGAAGTAGAGGTAAAAATCCCGTTGCGGCACGACGGTAGAGCGCTCGTTGGGTGCGCCGAAAAAGAGATAACCGGAGCGAGCCGCTTTGTGCTCTTGCCAAACCAGTTCGTGCTGCCAGATCTTGTAGCCGGTCACGTAGGTGGCATCCTGGCATTCCATCACCCGTTTGAGGGCCTCATAATAGAACCGGTCGAGTTGAGCATGGCCCAGGCTTTCCGCCCGTTTTTCGATCAGAGCATCGAAATCGTCGGTCTTCTTCAGATCGAGATAGAACTGGCGGTTGTCGGCATTGAAAGAGATGAATTGGCCGCTGACTGTTTTGTGTATCTCTCGCAGGACTGTTTCCACATGGGTCTGGAGATCCTTGTCGGGCTCATCGCTCCCCAGTCCGACGATCAACGGATCGAAGAGGCATAGACGGTCACGTAGCTCTTCGGCAGATGCGCCCATAGGGGCATAGATATCACCGGTGGTGAGACGGTGCACGGACAAGGCGTGGATCAAACGCAAAGCCATCGGCTTATATTGCTCGCGCGTGATGGCGTTCTCGATGCGAGATTCCAGCACTTGACTACATTCGATGACTTCCCTGATCTCGGAAATAGCCCGGAAGGAGGGATTTTGCTTGAGCGTGTTCCAGTAGCTGTCGAAGGCAATCAGGCCGGGTTCATTCAGTGGCACATCCTTGTCGAGAATTCCTTTCATGCCCAAGGACAGGGTCTTGAGCACTTCGCGTTTTTCCACCACGGTGACACGTTCGAAGGTATCGATATAATCGGGATGTACCGGGAAAAGCCGGACAAATTCGTCCATCCGCTCATTGAGCCCGCCATAGTATTTGGCAAAGGGCATCAGGTAGTCTCGGATCTTGGCTTGTTGCTCGGCTGTCTTCTTGAGCAGGCGCTCGGCCACGACAAATTTCACATCCTTACGAGCAATGAGAATCTGCTCGAAGCGATCCTTTACACGGCGAATGCTGTCGGCGACAAAGGTGAAGCGCGGGCTGTCGAAAATGGCTTCCTGAACACCAGCCATGAAACGGAAACGCAGATCCTTGCAGACCTCACCAATCTCGCGAAGAAAGTTGAGATCAAGGATCAATTCCTGATCCTTGCGAGTGCGCAGGTAGTCGAGAAGCTCGTCGACAACCAGCAATAGGCCTTGCTCGGGGAACACCTCACCGAACTTGGCCATCATGTCTTCGAAGGCTCGTTTGTGGTTGGTGATAGTTTTGACTTCAGGGAACACATAGTCCACGCCGAATTTCTCAAGGTGTTCTTCCAACTCAGAGACCAGGATATCACGCAGGGACATGGTGGTAGCTCCGATTTCGGTACGGATGACTTTGAAACGCCCTGCGATCTGAGAGGCAACATCACGAACACCAGCATGGTTCAGATCAGCCAGCAGGGAAGCGTCAGCAGCGAGGCTGGAAACCACCGACATCAGGTGCGACTTACCGGTGCCATAGTTACCGACGACCAGCAGGCCCTTGTTGTCGGCAGGCTGGTCAAACTGCATCTGAGGGATGACAAGCTGCGTGAGCCGTTCAGCCATTTCGTCGGAAATGACATAAGTGCTCACGAGAGTATGTGCGGCGTTTGATTTGTCTGCATCACGCAACTGAACGACCGACTCAATCGGGTCGAATTGGATAAGATTGCCGTATTTCATGCTTGTTCTGATTCTTTTTTATTTATTGCCGAGTCGATCGTGGCCGTGCCATCCATACTTACGATCAGTACATCGGCCGAGTCATAGCAGCGGTACTCAGGATGTCCATGTTTGGCGTATAAAAGTTTCCCGGAATGGGTGGTTCCATTCCAAGAAGCAACTACGGATCGGTTTCTTGAAATCGACTGTAGCAGGCGCAAAGGGTCCTGTTGGAGGTCCTTGTCAAAAAGGATCTCGAGGTTATCCAGTATCACGGGTGATTGTGACTGGCTCACTACCTGATCAAGAATGCCTGGCAACCGAAGCGAGCGTTGCCTTGCTGTCAGTTCAAGCAATTCTCTGGAAAGAGTCAAATTGACATTGGCGACGGACGAAGCGAACTCATTAGCGACCTCCCGAAGAACATCGGTCTTGCCGGAACCTGTCTCACCTACAAGTAGCACAAGGCGATGATACAGACCTTCGGCTGCTTGGAGTGATCGTTTGATTTTTTCGTGTATGGATTCGGCCATAGTTGCTTCTTACTGCTCGTTGTTTGATGCACTTGTAGATCGTCTCATTGCTCACATTCAGATATTTGGATGTCCACTATTGTTCGCCCATCATCTGTATCCTGCGTTCATCATGTTTTCCGTCAAACTCAATTGTAACACCACAAACTAGCTCCCACAAATTACATTGGTGGCTTGTCAAAATCAAGTGTTTTTTGTGATCTTGAGTGAAGCGTCTAAAATCAAAAGCTCAATGAAGAACAAATTTACCAGGAGCAAGATGCAAAGATACATTCAAAACAATATCCCCGTGCACTACTTGAACGGATCGAAAGGCTCGCGGCCAAAACAAACAAAAACACATCAACTCTATGATATTATATCTAAGAATATCAACCGTACTTAAAGAAAAAATTAGAATTATATCCAAAAATGAATGATAGACAAAGAAATGCGATTTCGCTATACATACGATATAAGATTTCAAAAGCTCCTTACGTGAGCAATAGAGAACGAATTCTTACCATGGTTGCTTCCTAGGTGATGACGAGATGATGCGCGAGGTGTCCTTGCCCAGTTCCGTGATTTCGGAGCGCAGCGTCCACGCGTAGTCCATGAAGCCCATGCGGATGTCTCGGGATAGAGGTTTTCCAATGGGTCGGCAGGTTGCGGGTGTTACTGTTTGCGTTTTTTCGGGGGCAGAGGTTGTTGGGCGGGTTCTTTGGCGGGCGGGATGTTGAGTTTTTTCTTGAGTTCTTCGTCGACCAGCCGGGCCATCGGGAGGACGTTGAAGTAGGGGTTTTCCGAGACGATGGAGACGGCGGTGTTGCCGCGCGTGAAGTAGATGGCGGATTTCTCGCTGCCGAAGACGACGGCTCCATCCCTCCCGAGGCGGGCTTTGGTGGCGATGTCGAAGTCTCCCACCCAGCCGGGGTTGATGATCGAATACTTGATGACGTCCTGATCGGTTTGTACTTTATGATCCCAGCGATGAAGCATGTGATCCAATGCCCTGAAGTCAAGTACGGTGTTGATGGCCAGGTTGCGGTTGAACTGGTGGACGATGGTGTAATGGATGCGTTCGCTGCGGCTGCCCAGCGTGGCCTTGAAGCCGTCTTCCTCTCCGGATGTTTCCATGACCTTGAGCTTGCCGGTGGCGAGTTTGTCGACGATGTCGCCGCAGGCGACTCCTGCATTGATGTTGGGGATGGTGTTGACCATCGGTTCTTCCGGGATGTTCAAGGCATCCCTCAAGCGAACGCTGCTTCCGCAGGAAAGAAACGGCACGGAGCTGCGCAGGCCGTAGGTGACGGCCCGGTCGATTTCGATCGTGGTATTGCGGAGGGATCGTTTGGACTCTTCGTTTTTGGCCTGTTTCAATGCTTCCCCGGCCTCTTCCACCTGTAGTTCCCCTTGTTGCACGCGCGCGAATGTTTGTAGGATATCTCTCGTTTCCTGCATTGAGACCGGCCTTTCCAGAGTATTCTCCAGATGGAGTTCATGAAAGAAATAATGCGCATACGCATAAGCCAGTAATTGCTTACTCTGCGTCATACATAAAAGTTCATTTTTTTCGCGCTTGAATTGAATCGATCGGACAAAATCCATATTGAACGGCCTCGACATAGGCAGCGTCGCCATATGGATCATCCCGTGAAACCACCATGCCTGCATGATGTCATGGCTGGAGCCGTACATGGGGCTACAGTACAGGATACATTTGCCGTTCAGACCGTACACATGCAACCACCCGGCTTTGAATTGCATGTAATAATCCTTGATGCGGAAGGTGCGGTTATACCAGGGAAAGGCTTCTTGCCACAAGGGAGGGGCGGCGGCATGGCCGGAATCAGCAGGATAGGGATATGCTTCATGTTCCTGATTATGAAATTCGGTCACGATTTCTGCTCTCGTTTGGACGAGGCCTTTTCCGTCTTTGCCCGACAAGAGAAGGTAGTCGCCTTCCGCCATGGCCGGCAATCCGGCCATGGCGCAGACGATGAACACGATGTTTTTGTAGAAGGATGAAGGTGTCATTTTATTGGGAAGCTTGTTTGTTGTGAGTGTGCAGCATGATGTGGTGCGGTTTCGGTGTTTCAAAAACGGCATCGTACAATGTCACATAGCGCGACTGTTCGTAATCGACCAACCGAGAATCAGCTCTCGGCAGCGGCAACTGCCCCGAATTCGGGCGCACAAAAAACGGAGTGGGATCATAGATCCTGTTTCCGTGGCCGAGGAGTGCATGGCCTTTCTTCGTATCCAGCATCCGCGAGAGCGTACCGTATTCCATCCCGCAGAGCGACAACAAAGAATGGATCAAGGCGACGCCTTCTTCACAGATGATGACGGGGTGGTCTCCTCCGCACAGCCGCCGCGTGCATTGGGGGAGATCGATGCTGGTGGCGTGCCCTCCTTTCAGGAAATAGCGGTCGTCCATGTATTGCAGCACGGTCGAGACGATGATACCTTTCTCCAGCGCCGCCAGATTGTAGTCTCCCATTGTTTTCAACCCGTAGGAGAAGACGCTGACGGCATTGGCTTGCGCTCCGGCGGCATTGGTCGGCCATTCCAGCTTTTTGTATTCCGGTGGAGGTGGCGTTTCTCCCGGGCGGGACGGCACGGCCAGTTCGATCGGATTCTTGAGCTTGGTTTCCAGCAGCAGATGTCGCGTCAAGGCTTCCAGCGCGTCGATCCATGGCCGTTCCATGGTATTCTGCTCCTTCATGCCGGAGAGGGCGACCCATTCGTAGTCTTTCCCTTTCACCATGGTGTATTCCGCAGATGCCACACCATCCGTTTGCGAACGATCAGGAATGAAAGAAATCGCCGGTTCGGCGTCTTTCCCGAAAGACCATGTATAGGACGACCCCCGCAGCAGGTAGTTTCTCTCTGCATCGGTCAGTTCCCGCTTCAAGCCGGGAATGGAGATGGCGATTTTGTACTGTTCGCATTTTTCACGGCCCGATCCGCTGAGCAGCAAGCGCCAGGAGGAGTACGCCGCCGAGGTGTCGGGGGTGCGCTGTTTCAAGGTGGATTCGCCGAAGACGGCGAAGACCCGGCCGATGCGTGAGGAGTCCTTGCCCAGTTCCTCGTTTTCGGTGCGCAGCGTCCACGTGTAGTCCATGAAGCCCATGCGGATGTCTCGGGATAGAGCTTTTTCGGCCTGTACATCCGCCTGAAAGAGGCGGTATTTGGCACGAGGAAGCGGCAGCCGGAAGAGTTCGATCGATCCGCTGCCGACGGGGGTGATGTTGGTGGCCGCATTCAAAGCGACAGCCATATTCTTATAAGTATATCCGTTCAGGGAGTCGCCGCCTTCGTTTTCTTCCAGTGCCGCGGGTTTGCCGTCCGCACTCCGTGTTTTGGTGGCATCGCCCGTCAGCGTGAGTTTGGCAGGATCCGCCGCCAGAGCTTCCTTGACGGCGAAGAGGATTTTGTAGCGCGGCGTGATGCCCGCCTTGTAGGCGGCGGTTTCTTCCGAGCGCAGGCGGGCGACGGAGCGGTTGTAGCGAAGGTTTTCGGGGTTTTTGACGGTGAAGGAGCCGAGGTTGCCCGTACCCGTGCCTTTCGCATACCCTATGCCGGTGGCGTAGGTGAGCGGCGAGTCCTTGCCTCCCGTGCCGGAGACGGTTCCTTCGGCGATGTATTCGGCGACGGCGACTTCTTCTCCCCGGAATTCCTTGAGGATGGTGATGGCGTCTTCCGCCGAGTCGCCCTTGATGCAGTCGCAGGCGACGGCGAGGACGACGAAGTCCGGCGAGGCGTTTTTGTCCGAGATGACGACGGCTTTGGCGATGTCCGATTCAAGGTAGACTTTTTCTTCGGAGGATCCGGCGGCAAACCCGCTCCATCTGACTTGGGCATCGAAGGGGACGACGCGGCTGTGGTCGGCGGATGTGTTCTTTCCGACATCGATCAAAGAGGCGTCGTCTTTCAGGCAGAGGAATCCGTCGTAAAGCTTGATGCTCTCATTGAGTGTCTGATAGAAGGTTTCACCCCAGTTGATCTCTGCCGCTCTTTTCTTTTGATGGTAAGTACCCTTTTGATTATAAAGGGAGGTGTGTTCGACCCAGTCGTCCGTCCACGGCAGTTTGGGGGCACGGATCGTCCTGCCGCTTTTGTTGACCGCTGTTTGCCATGTTCTGACACGGTCGGCATCCGCTACATAATCGCTCACCGTGTTTCCGGACCTGCCTCGTTCAAGCATGTCTTTCCATGGGCATGTTTCGAATGAGTGCTGGGTTGTATTCAAACGCCCGGTATCCAAAGCTGCCGTGATGTCCTTTCGGTGGCTTGCTTCCTTGTATGTAAACTTCTTCACCGCCTCTGTGGCGGTTGTAGTCCAGTTTTTCCACAAGGCAAAGTCGATGGCAATGATTTTCTGAGCATTCTGCGGGTGCCTCCATGCATAGAAGCTGGTGGAAGGGCGTGCCCAGAAGTCGAATACCCATTGGTCTTTTGCTACGAGTTTTGCAGGTACGGGCCAGAGGTTGTCGAGCCTGCCCCAGACGATGGATTTCTTCTTTTCGGCCAGTTCCTGCCGCCAGACGGGGTCATAGGGGGCGACGCAGGCGACTTTTGCCCCGAGGAGGTCGGGGCGTGCGCCGTAGAAGAGCTGGGCGCCCGCCAGCGTGCGGGGATTTTCCGCGTAACGCGAGGGGTCGACTTCGTAGAGGATGTCCGGAGTGAGGGAGACGAATCGGACGCGTTTGGCGGCCTTGTCTTCCGCCCCGGGGTTGGGAGTTTGGTCATCATCCGTGTCTTCGATGATGACGTCTCCCGCCCGAGGGGACGGAGCGGCGGGGGAGACCGCACAGGAGAGGCAGGATGCCAGCGCGAGGGAGAGGGTGGCTTTCATGGTCGTAGCGGGGTGGGGAAGTTGAGTCAGATACCGAAGATTTCGTCATCGTCTTCGTCTGGCAGAGTTTGCGTGCCGGTCGGTTGGGGTGCTTTGCCGGACGGTTCCGGATCGAAAGGACTTTCGCTTTCATCTTCATTTTGGAAGCGTTCGGGGTGTTCTTTCCTTTCTTTCTCGAGGCGTTCCTGTTCCTGCTTCCATGCCTCTTCTTCAGCCCGGAGGCGGGCTTCTTCCTTGCGTGCGAGTTCCTTGCGCTCCGCGATGCGCTGGCGCAGGGTGGCGAGGTCGGGGTTCGGCGTGCCTTTGTAGCCTTTGCGGTATTGTTTCCAGTCGATCCGGTGGAGGTCGAGGTATTCGAGTTCTTCGATGCTCAAGGGGACGACTCCGGGGCTGAAGGGTCTCCATGCCGCCGAGCGGGCATGGACGTAGAGTTCCTGCACTCCTTCCCAGGCTTTGTCCATGGCGGCGTCGTAGGCTTTTTCGGTGGCGGGGGTCCACAGGCCGAGTTGCCAGCGGCAGTAGTCGAGGTAGCCGGAGGGGGCGAGGCCGCAGCCCTGCATGTAGCGGTAAGCGGTGAGGGCATCGAGCCGGGAGCGGAGGCGGTCTTTGTCCGGGAGGAGTTCGGGGTGGGTAGCGCGGCTCCAAAGGGCGAGGGGAGCGGCCGGGAGGTCGCCGGGCTGGAGGCCGCGGTAGTCCCAGTCGCTCAAGGGGGCCGGGGATTGGCTGGTGGCGAGTTTGCCGATGAGGGTGGGCGGGCGCTTGATGATGAGGCGGCTTTCACGTATGGGGGAGATGAAGACGCCGTTCAAGATGGTGTTGAAGGAGTTGTTGCGGCAGACGCGGACGAGGTAGGTGGCGGGGCCGGTGACGTAGAAGTTTTTGTAGCAGCCGCTGCCGGAGAAGTCGCGGATGCGGGTGCGGGCGAGGACGGGGTTGAAGGACTGGAGGGAGGCGAGGTCTTTTTCCTGCGTGTGTGTGTCGCCGGTGCGGAGTTCGACGAGGTAGTCGCGGTAGCCGCTGCGTTTGACGTGGCCGTTGGGGTTGTAGAAGTAGAGGGAGAGGAGGTGGGGGCCTTCGGGGATGGTGGTTTTGACCCAGACATCCGGCCCGTCGTGGCTCATGGGGTATTCTTCTCCGTGGTCGTCCCATTCGGCTTCGGTGCGGGTGCCGGCTTCCGGGTTGCGCAGGACGTTGGGATTGCCGGGGAGGTGGCCGTCGTGCAGCCAGAGGCGGAGGTGGTCGCCTTTTTGGCGGTGGGGACCGATCATGCCGCCGATGGAGGGAGGTTCGTCCTGGGCTTCGAGGTCGATGAAGACGTTTTCGGGGGAGGCGGCGGCGCAGAGCATGGCGACGCTGCGGCCGTAGCGTTCGAACCAGTTGCCGCGGGTGAGCCAGTCTTCATGCCAGTAGAAGGCGGGCTCTTCGGAGGGCTGGCCGGAGGAGGCGTTTTTCTGCAGGCGGGCGATTTCTTCTTCCCGGGGGATGGTGGGTGCGAAGGGATGGGTGCGCGGCGTTTTGGCGGCAGGAGCCTTAGACCCGGGGAGGGCCGGGAGCTGGGCGACGCGCTGGAGGCCGCCGCCATAGGTGGTGGCATAGAGGATGCCGGAGGGGAGGCGGAGGAAGCCGGTGACCCATTTCGCACGCGGGTCTTTTTGTTTGTTGAGTTCGGCGGTTTCCTGCATGGGGGCGAGGGTGGCCGGGTCGACGAGCTGGGCGCCCGCCTGGCGGTAGCCGATCCAGAGGCCCTGTTCGCAAGGGTAGAGGGCGGTGACGTGGTCTTCCAGCAGGAGGTCGCCGGGGGCGGCCTGGCGGATGGCGGCGGGGAGTTTGGTGTCGTAGAGGCCTTTGTTTTTGGCTTCGTAGTCGCGGCCCCGCAGGTAGTTCCAGGTGGCACCTGCATTGCCGGAGGTGGCGACTCCGGCGGTGCTGCCGTACCAGATGCGGTCTTGGCCGCCCGCCGCGATGGCGTTGCCGAGGTTGGAGGGGAGGCCGGTGCCTGCGGCATCGTAGGGCTGGCGGACACGGTTGCGGTTGTCGTAATGCCACGGCGCCTGGGTGTTTTTCCACGAGGCATATCCGTTGGCGGAGGTGGAGGTGCCGATGCCGCCGCAGTTGTAGGCGGCGAGGAGGTTGGCTTCGCCGTCGAAGGCGAGGGCGGCAGCGGCATCGTCCGCCAGTCCTTCGGCCCGGGTGAAGAAGGTCCATTTGTTGTCTTTGTAAAGGGCGATTCCGCCGGAGGTGGCGACGGCGACGCGGTTTTTCCATGTAGCGATGTCGTAGATGCGTTCGCCGGGGATGCCGTCTTCCCGGGAGTATGTTTTCCACGATTGGCCGTTCCAGACGGCGATGCCCCGGTTGTCCGTGCCGGCCCAGATGTTGCCGGAGGCGTCTTCGGCCAGGGCATAGGCATTGAGGGTGTCAGGATAGCCCGGCTGCAGGTGCATGGGTTCCCATGTGCCGCCGTCCGTGCAGCGGTAGATGCCTTTGCCTTCCGTGGCGATCCAGACAGTGCCGTCTCCGGTCAGCAGTCCTTCCGTGATGTACGGGGTGGGAGCCTGCGGCAGGCTGGCCGGGGTGGCGTGCAGGCCGGGAGCAAGAACCACGCCCAATGCGAGGGTTACGGGAAGATAGGAGAATAGAGTATGTTGCATGGTAGGAGATGGATGTGGTTTGTTATATGAATCCCAATCTATCAGTTCTCGGCATGACTGCAAGATAAAAAAGTATTACAAGTATGTAACAGGTTGATTATTTTTTCTTGATAAATAAGATGTGACAGAAAAGGAAAGAGCTAAAAGAACCACTGAATCTGCTGCTTTCCCGTTGGATGGATAATCTATCAAAAAATGTTGAGCCAGAAGACGATGAACATGACGATTGGTAAAACGATATCACCCTTTTACTCGGAGACTATACATGATTGTAATCCGTGCATGGTACATGCATTGGGAGTACCCATCGGGGGCATAGACAGAAAGTGGGGAGCCTCCGAACCATCATATTATTGTCTCGGAATTTTTTAAAGTATCATCTTACGAAGAAGAATCTTTCATCTCTCTTTGCGTGAAAGACTATAGAGCCTTGTCATAATTTTCGATTGAAACGAAGTTTGCTCCATATCTAAACTACCCGTCAATTTCTATAGCTTTTCGGGTTTTCATCTTAAATGCACCTTTACACTGGACTGTACTCTCTCTCCGTGTTTTCAAGGCTTTTAACCCTTATCCAATGCTATCTCACCCCTCTTGACAAGGATCATTTCTGAATGGAGCTGCCGTGCAGGAAGTTGTATGTTTCGATTTTGCCGTGCGGCTCGGCAGGAGTGAAGCGGATTTGGTGGCCGGAGATGTCGCAGGGGGCAAGGCCGGGGGTGGTGGACAGGGGCGGTTCGTGCTGCCATTCGGTCCAAGGTATGAGTTGGCAGGATGTGATCGATAGGGCGAGAGTGGCCGCGAGCAGTGTTTGATATCGGATCAATGGGCGCATGGGTAGAGGCTGTTCGAAGTGTTATCTCTCGATTGGCAGTTTGGGGGCACGCTGCGGTTTGTTGAGTTTGACTCCGATCTTCATGAGGTAGAGGGGGAATTCTACGGAAGGGTGTGTTCTGGATGTTTCCTGTTCGTAGACCAAATCGAGAGCGGTCAAACCGTCGGGGGTGGTGGCGTTGATGTCGGCCCCCCGTTCAATAAGCAGGCGGATAAGGGATTGGTTGCGTTGAAGAGCTGCATTGATGAATGCTGTGCGGCCTTGTGAATCGCGGGCTTCTATGTCGAGGCCCATGTCGAGGAGGCGTTTGACGAGTTTTTCTGAATCTCGGCTGGCGGCAATGGGCAGGCACGCGGGATCGGCTTTCAATCCGTGCTGGAGGAGATCGTTCCAGATGGTTTCGTTGTATGCAGGGGCGTCCGCGAGGCATTCGGAGAATGTCATTTTAGGAGTGTTCAGAGAGTGGTCGGTGATTATTGCCTGTGGCAAGGCTCCATGTTCGACGAGGAGGCGTGCCATGCCGAGGTTTTCGTTCCGGCAGGCGAGCAGGAGAGGCGTACCGATTTGCGGGTGGGATGTGTTTGCATCGGCTCCTTGAGCCAGAGCCTGAATCGCCGTTTCCTGATCGTCGTAGATGGCAGCGAGCAGGAGTGCGGTATTTGGATGTTTTGCGTCGTAGTCCGGGGGTGTGTCAGGCTGAACGAGTAGTTCTCCGGGGAGGTCGCCGGCGGGTTTGCAATATTGTTCCGGGTGCCGGATTGATCTGAAGGGGAAGTCTTCCGGATATAGTGTGTATCTTCGGAATGTGCCTTCGATGGTGTCGCCTGAATAAAGCAGAGGGTTTTTCTGCTCGGCAATGAAGGGTGTGGCCAAGTGCCATTCTTCCATGACGAAGAATCCGGTGATGGGTTCACGTGTGCCTTTGATGATGATGTTGGCTCCCTTTTGGCTCTGGCTCCGGATGGCACTGTTCAATTGTATGAGCGTATCCCACTCTTTCGAGTTGCGCGTGGCGCGGATGGGGATGCGTGTTCCGGAAGTTGTGTAAGCATAGGCGTTGTGTCCAGTCCATGAATAATGGTATCGATAGAGTGCCGGGGGCGAGGAGGGGTATTGCGCCAGTTGCCGGATTTCTTCAAGGACGGTGGATGGCTGTATTTTGCGGATCAAGGGTGATTCCGGTTTTTCCTTGATGGCCTTTTCGATGAGAGGGAGTGCAAGCTGTGCCTGCTGGGCGAGGGTGGCGAATCGCGCCTTGTTGCTGTATTGCTTGTGGTCGATCCGGTCGTCCCATTCTTCGAGGCGGGAGGTGAATTGCTCCCATTCCTGTATAGCCTGTTGCGGGTCGGGAGATGCGAGGAGTTCGGGAATGCGGGGTATGAAGCGGATCCATTCGTCGAGGATGTTCCGTACGGTTTGCCTCGGTTGGTTGTTTTCGGCAGTGTGCAGGGAGAGTGAGGGTTGAAGTGTGGCGTGTGTAGTTTGGAGCAGGGAGCATGTCAGAGCTGCGATGATGCAGTAGGATGCGGGGAGGTGTAGTTTCATCGCCTGTTTTTATACCTTTTTGCCTTGCGGATGGCGAGAGGAATTTGCGGCCGGTTCAGAGGGAGCTGCGAGAGGGATGAGTGCATGCCGGTATGACGGGAGGAAAGGGAATGTCCGTGACATGTCCGTGTTCGTGTGTTACCCTCCGCCTGCCTTGACGGGAGGCTGTATGACGATGGCTATGATCAATTTGAAAGGTTTGGTGGATAAGACGGAGATGAAGCAGTTCCTGCTGCTGGCTTTGCCGTTGCTGATCGGCAATTTGTCTCAGACGGGCATGGGGGTGGTGGATACTTTGGTGGCAGGACGTGCCGGCCCTGACGATCTGGCGGCGGTGGCACTCGGTTTTTCGATTGCCACGCCGGTGACTTTGGCCTGTACGGGGTTGCTTTCGATTCTCGGGCCGATGATTGCGAGGTTGCGCGGTGAGAATCGCCATGGACGTATCGGGCATTTGATGCATAACGGCGTGGTGCTGGCTTTGATGTTGTCCGTGCTGGCGATGGCGGCGATGTTTTTTCTCAGTCCCGTGCTGGGATGGCTGGCAGATGAGGCTGCGGTGGGAGAGATGGCGGAGGATTATCTGATGGCCGTGATGTGCGGGGTGCCGGGGGTGTTGTGTTTTTGCGCTTTGAGGAGTTTGAACGAGGGGTTCGCGATGACGCGCCCTGCGATGATCGTGGGTATAGCGGCGTTGCTGGTGAATATTCCCGCGAATTATGTGCTGGTGTTCGGCTATTTCGGGTTGCCGAAGCTGGGTGGCGTGGGGTGCGGCGTAGCTACGGCATTGATTAACTGGCTTCAGTTGGGTGTGATGCTGCTGCTGGTGTGGTCGCACAAGAAGCATGCTCCCCACAGGAAGCAGATGGTGGCGGTGCGCAAGCCTGCGTGGAAGACGGTGGGTGCGATTTCGAAGCTTGGGTTTCCGCTGGGGGTGTCGCTGTTGTGCGAGGTGTCGTTTTTCAGTGCATCGACTTTGGTGCTGGCTCCGCTCGGGAAGATTGTGGTGGGCGCGCATCAGGTGTGCATCAATGTGTCTGCCATGGCTTTCATGCTGCCTTTGTCGGTGGCGGTGGCTTCTTCGATTCGCATGGCTTATTTCGTGGGGCGCAAGGATTTGGTGCGGTTCGATTTGCTGACGCGTACGTCGTGTGCCTGCATGGCGGTGATTACGACGGTGCTGATGACGGTGCTGATTTGTTTTCGTGTGCAGATTGCGGAGTTGTTCCAGCCGGGGAATGCCTCTTTGGTCGAGGTGGCCCGGGTGCTGCTGGTGTTGTGTGCCCTGTACCAGATTCCGGATAGCATGCAGGCTTTATGCGGAGGGTTTTTGCGCGGCTGCCACGATACGCAGGTTATTTTCCGCGTGAATATGCTGTGCTATTGGGGAGTAGGTTTGCCGCTTTGCTATGTGTTGTCCCGTACTGATTGGCTGGTGCCTGCGATGGGGGCTGCAGGGGCATGGACGAGTTTTATCGTGGCGTTGTCGTTGACGGCGCTGTTGCTTGTGCGGCGTTTCATGAGAACTCGCCGTGTTTTGTTTGCCCGGATACAGGGGGAGGAGTCTCGGGCGAAGCAGGGCCGCCTTTCATAAATAAAAGAAAATGCCGCCATGCAGGCGGCATTTCGATAGATGAAGTTGTCGGGAGTGCCGGGGTTTCAGTATATGTCCGGGATCAATCCGGAGTTCGTCGAACCAAGGGGGAGGCGTTCGATGATTTTACTGTCGAGGTTTTCTTCTTTATGCTGGGGGAAGAGGCGGCTGTCGATCAGGTCGTGGCCGATGGTCGGCATTTTGTCGTCGGTGACAGGAGTGATTTGGATGTCGGTCGTTGTTTCCTGCGAGACGCGCCTGATTTCAGGCAGATGGGTGGGGGTGGGGTCGTAGATGCTGTCCTGCGTTGTATACTGGGCGGCAGGTTCGTCCTGCGGCCAAACGGTGTAGGAGACGGCTCCGACGGTGACGGCGAGGAGGCATCCGTATGCCCAGCTCCAGCCGCTGTTGTGTTCAAAGAAGGCCTTGAGACGTTCGCGGATGAGGCTCCGGACGGAATGATGCATGGCCTTGTGGGCGAGGCGATCCTTGAAGTCGGCGAGGAAGCGGTCTTCGAAATTCGCTTCCTTGGTCGGTTCGCGCCTGAGGGAAGCTAGAAGGGCGGAGAGCTCTTGTTCGCTTACTGTACAGGCAAGGGGATCGTCTTCTTTTGTAGACTCTGTTTCCATGATGTATCGGATGGTGTGAAACGGTGTTACCTTGGTGCGTGATCGCTATGGCTAAGGTATGAAGTGTTGACGCTTCGGGGGAGGCCGATGTTCAATTTTTTTGGGTCTTGCGGAAAAAAACTAGGATACTTCGTCGGAGAGCATTCCCTGCAGCTGTTTATGCGCGTAGTGGAGGCGGGAGCGCAGGGTGCCTTCCGAGATGTGGAGGATGGCTGCGATTTCCGCATAGCTCATGCCCTGTATGTCGAAGAGGGTGACTACTTCACGGTGTTTTTCGGAGAGGCTGCCGAGCGCTTTGCCGAGTTTGGCCTTGAGGTCGCTGATGTAGGCTTGCCGGGCAGGGTCGGAGGTGATGGAGGTGTCGGCAAGGCGTACGTCTTTTTCAAGGGCGTCGCCGTGTTCGTCGTTGTCGATGCTGTAGCTGTTTTCCCTTTTTCTCCGGCGCAGGAAGTTGCGGGCCTGGTTGGCCGCGATGGAGTAGAGCCAGGTGTAGAAGGTGCTTTTCCCGTTGAAGTAGTGGAGGGAGTTGTAGGCTTTGAGGAAGGATTCCTGTGCGATGTCGTAGGCGTCCGCTTCACTGCCGATCATTTGGTAGAGCATGGCGTGCAGCTTGCGGCTGTGCCTTCTGACGAGTTCGTCGTAGGCCCGCGTTTTTCCGTTGCGCGTGAGGTCGACAAGTTCGGCGTCGTCGAGCTCGTGGGGGTTGATCGGTTTGCTGCTGTCGTTCATGAGAGGCTTTGTGTCGATGAAGCTTCCTCTCCCGGTTCAGAGAGGGAGGGCATAGGATCGGCCGGTGCGGCCTTCATACCAGGCGATGTAGGCGGTGTTGACGGTGGTGTAGCCGCCGGGCGTGGGATAGTTGCCCGAGAAGTACCAGTCGCCGCAGGGTCCTTCGATGGATTTGTGAAGAGCTTCGATGCTCTGGAAGATGACCTGAACGGGACAGGCAGCATCGTCAGGGGTGACGAGGCGGGTGATTTCTTCCGAGATTTCGTCGTCGGTGAAGGGTTCGTAGATGGCTTTGACGCAGTTGATTCTCTGTTCTTTCGGCAGGGTCAGCTGCTGTTTGCACGCTTGGTAGGTGGCTTCGAGGATGTGGTGCAGTTCCCGTTTTTTCAGGAGGGAGACGGCGGCTTGGAAGGCGATGAATTTGCCGAGTTCCGACATGTCGATGCCGTAGCAGTCGGGGTAGCGGATTTGCGGTGCGGTGGAGGCGATGACGATTTTACGCGGGCGCGCCCGGCCGAGGATGTGGAGGATGGAGGTTTTGAGCGTGGTGCCGCGGACGATGGAGTCGTCGATGGCGACGAGGGTGTCTTCATTGCTGACGGCGCCGTAGGTGAGGTCGTACACGAGGGAGACGAGCTGGTGGCGGCTTTTTTCCTGCGTGATGAAGGTGCGCATTTTGATGTCTTTGTGCGCGATTTTTTCAGCACGCGGCCAGCGTCGCAGGATGGCTTCCTCGATGAGGTCTTCGGTCATGGTGCCGTTGCGGTAGGCTTCGAGGAGGCGTTTGTGGACGCGCTGGCGGCGGTAGAGCCGGAGTCCTTCGAGCAGGCCGTAGTAGGCGGTTTCCGCGGTGTTCGGGATGTAGGTGATGGCGGCTTTGTCGAATCCTCCGTCGAGGGAGGCGACGACCTGTTCGGTGAGGGCTGCTCCGAGGGCTTTGCGTTCGCGGTAGATGATGGGGTCGTTGCCGCGGGAGAAGTAGATGGATTCGAAGGAGCAGGGGGTGGGTTCGAGGGGCTTGGTGTAGGTGCCGAGCCGGACGGTGCCGTCGTTTTTGACGCAGAGGATGTGCCCCGGTGCGAGTTCCTGCACTTCTTCGCTTTCCTTTTCCAGTACGCTCATGAGCGGGACGCGTTCGGAAGCGATGGCGATGTATTCATCGGTCATGACGTAGTGGCAGGGGCGGATGCCGTGCGGGTCGCGCAGGCAGAAGAAGTCGCCGTTGCCGACTGCGCCGAGGATGGTGAAGCCGCCGTCCCAGCCTTGGGAGGCGCGGCTGACGATGTCCACCATGTCGATGCGTTCGGAGATTTTCTGCGGGATGTCGGAGCCGGGGATGCCGGCATCGCGGAGTTCGCGGTAGAGGTCGGTATGGGCTTCGTCGAGGTGGAAGCCGATTTCTTCGAGGACGGTCTGGGTGTCGGTGCCGAAGACGGGGTGTTGCCCGCGTTCGATGAGGCGCTGGTTGAGTTCACATGCGTTCGTCATGTTGAAGTTGCCCAGCAGCATGAGGGAGCGCGTGGCCCAGTTGGTGCGGCGCAGGTAGGGGTGGCAGGAGCCTTCGTCGAAGCGGCCGGAGGTTCCGTAGCGGAGGTGGCCCATGAGGATTTCTCCGCCGAAGTCGAATTTGTTTTTGAAGGAGTCGGCATCGGAGGGGGATATGCCTCCTTTGCGGATGAGTTTGCGGACGCGTTTCTGCTGGCTGTTGAAGATGTTGCTGAGTGCGTCCTTGGTGGCGTCGCGGGAACGGAAGATGTAGGGTTCTCCGAGGGGCATGCCGAGCTTGATGCAGCCGATGCCTGCGCCGTCCTGCCCCCGGTTGTGCTGCTTTTCCATGAGGAGGAAAAGCTTGTTGAATGCCCACATGGGGGTGCCGTATTTGTCGGCGAAGTAGGAGAGGGGTTTCAGCAGGCGGATGGCCGCCACGCCGCATTCATGATGTAGAGGGTCGCTCATGGTTGCTCCGGGCTCGGGTGTTGCCGATGTTCTGGTCTGTGATTATTTGACGGTGACGTTGATTCCATGCCCGGGGCGGAGCGTGCCGATGACTGTGCCGCCGGGACCGGCCTTGACGGCTTGTTCGACGTCTTCGGGTTTGACGATGGCGACCCAGCCGATGCCCATGTTGAAGGTGTTGAAGCGGTCGTGTTCGTCGACGTAGGCGAGGATTTTCTGTGCACCTTCGTTGTCCCATGCGGGGATGACGAGGTCTGCACCGTAGTCGCCGAGGAAGCGTTCGAGGTTTTCGGGAAGGCCGCCGCCGGTGATGTGGGCGTAGGCTTTCGGGATGATGTTCATGGAGCGCATGTCGTTGACGACGTCATGGTAGAGGCGCGTGGGAGCAAGGAGGGTGCGAAGGTCGCTTTCGGAGATGACGTCCGGGTTTTCTTCGATGACGCGGCGGACGAGGCTCCAGCCGTTGGCGTGGAAGCCGTCCGATTTGTAGCCGATGAGGATGTCTCCGGTGGTGACGGTGGTGGGGTCGATGAGGTCTTTCTTTTCGGCGCAGCCGATGCAGAAGCCGGAGAGTTCGACGATGTTTTCAGGAACGACGCCGGGCATTTCCGCCGTTTCGCCGCCGGCGAGGATGCAGTTGCAGTCCTGCAGGTAGTCGCACATGCCTGCGACGAGGCGGGTGATGCGGGGGCGTTCGGTTTCGAGGTTGGAGATGCCGAGGTAGTCGAGGAAGAGGAGGGGGTCGCCGCCGGTGGTGAGGATGTCGTTGACGTTCATGGCGACGAGGTCCTTACCGGCGGTTTCGAGCATGTCGAGCTCGAAGAGGATTTCGGTTTTGGTGCCTACGCCGTCGCATCCGGTGACGATGACGGGTTCGCTGTAGGAGCTGAGGTCGTATGCCGCGGCGAACAGTCCGAAGGCCTGATGCAGTTTGCGGTTTTGCTGGGTGCGTTTGACATGCGTGCTGATGTCGGATACGAATGCCTGAGCCTCTTTGGTATCGACTCCCGATTGCTTGTAAGTCAGTTTTCCGGACATAAAGAATATTGGCGGGGAATGTGCGACCAATGGTACACCAGTAAAGGAGAAAGGGCGAGCCTAAAACGCGTATTGCGATTCTTTCTTGTCCGGGGCGGGGTTGGAGGTGCGGAGTGTGTTTTTTGCCTCTGTATGTTTCGTTTGCGTTTGCGGGCGTCTTTTTGGATTGCACGGGGGCAGCGCTGCAGGTAGGATGTTGCCGCATGCCACCGCCGCGCAAGTCGTCCGAGTTTCCGAAACGCCCGATCCATGGGGATTGGCGTGTGGAGGTGTCGGGTAAGGATGTGCCGGAGAAGGTGCCTCCGCTGCGGCGTATCTGGCAGGGTTGCCGGAGCCGTGCCGTGCACCGGATGCAGGTGGCTGCAGCGGCGGGTACGTATGAGGATGTGCAGGGGGAGGCGGGTTTTTTCGAGCCGATGCGCCCGCTGACGAAGTGGCTGCGGAGGCTGATCGGGCTGTTCGTGCTGCTGCCGGTTGCGGTGGTGGGATTGATGGCTCTGGTTCAGCAGTTGTCCGCCCGGGAGATCGATGTGAGTTTCTTTTCTTCGGTGGCGGTGTGGTATTCGCTGATGGGGATTTTGCTGTGGTGCGTGATCGGGTTCAGCCACGTGTGCGATCTGGCCTGTATTTATTTGTATGTGCTGGGGCACGAGTTGACTCATGCCGCTGCGGTGCTGTGCAGTTTCGGGAAGGTGGAGAGTTTTTCCGTGACGGTGGAGGGCGGCTATGTGGAGACGACGAAGAATAATCTGTTTATCGCGCTGTCACCATATTTCATTCCTCTTTGGGCATTGCTGTGGATGGGGCTGATGTCCCTGCTCCATATGTTCTGGACGTTTGCGGGGTATGAGGAGCTGTTTTATCTGGGCGCGGGGTTTTTATGGGGGTTCCATTTGTACTGGACGGCCTGGATTATTCCCCGCGAGCAGCCCGATCTGGACGAGAACGGGACGTTTTTTTCGTTTATGCTGGTGTATGTCGTCAATTTGTTGACGATCGTGCTGATTCTCCGCTGTTTCGGGCTGGTGTCCCTGAGCGGTTTGGGCGCCGATTTCATGGATCGCCTGCATGCGGTGGGCTCGATGCTGGCCGATGTGGCGGGGTGGCTGCGGGCGCGGTTTTGAGCGGCAGCAGGATGCTGCCGGTTTGTTGCCGAATCAGCGGGATAGTTTGGCGAGGTGGCTGGCGAAGCCCGGGTAGGAGGTGTCGATGGCGTCTGCCGTGTCCAGCGTGGTGGTGCCTTCGGCATTGAGTCCGGCGATGAGGAAGCTCATGGCGATGCGGTGGTCTCCGTATCCGGGGAGGGCGCAGCCATGCAGCGGCGCTCCGCCTGTGACGGTGATGCCGTCTTCGTATTCTTCGACGTTGGCCCCCATGCGGCGGAGGTTGCCCGCGGTGGTGGCGATGCGGTCGGATTCTTTGACGCGCAGTTCTTTGGCGTTGCGGATGCCAGTGGTGCCTTCGGCGAAGGCGGCGGCTACGGCGAGGATGGGTATTTCGTCGATGAGGTTGGGGATTTCTTCCGGAAGGATGTCGGTGGCGACGAGGCGTGCGGGCGTGCGAACGGAGATGTCGCCGTAGGGTTCGCCTTCGTGTTCTGCGCTGCGTAGGGTGATGCGGATGTCTGCTCCCATGCGGCGGAGGACGTCGATGACGGCGGTGCGCGTTTCGTTGAGGCCGACGTTGAGGAGGGTGATGTCCGAGTTCGGGCAGATGGTGGCAGCGACGAGCCAGAAGGCGGCGGAGGAGATGTCTCCGGGGACGGTGATGTCTTTTGCCCGGATGTCTGCCGGGCCGGTGGTGGAGATGATGAGGCCGTTTACCGTGTAGGGGATGCCGAAGTGGGCGTAGAGGCGTTCGGTGTGGTCGCGCGTGACGGCAGGCTGTGTGACGCTGGTGGTGCCTTCCGCAAAGATGCCTGCCAGCAGGACGGCGCTTTTGACTTGCGCGCTGGCCATGGGCAGGTTGTAATGGATGGGCTGGAGGCGGGTTCCGCGGATGAGGAGGGGGGCGCAGCCGGGTTTTTCACCGAGGGCGGTGATGTCCGCACCCATGAGGGAGAGCGGCTGGATGATGCGCTGCATGGGACGCGAGCAGAGGGAGGCGTCGCCGTAGAGTTTGCTGGTGAAGGGGAGGGCGGCGAGGATGCCTGCGAGGAGGCGCATGCCGGTGCCGGAGTTGCCGCAGTCGATGTCCTGGGCGGGAGCTTGCGGCTGCATGCAGCAGCCTTCGAGGATGAAGTCGGTGACTCCGTAGCCGGGTGTTTCCCGGAGGGGGGTGATTTTGGCGCCGATTTGCTGCATGGCGCGCAGGGTGTTGAGGCAGTCCTGGCTGCAGAGGTAGTTTTTGACGGTCATGCGCCCGGCTGCCAGCCCGCCGAGGATGGCGACGCGATGGGAGATGCTTTTGTCTCCGGGGATGGTGATGGTGCCTCGCAGTCCTTGAGTCCGGCGTGTGGAGAGGGTGTGGGCGCTATTGGTCATGATGCTGGATTTTTTTCTTGAAGAATGCTTCTTTGCGCAGTTGTTCGCGGTATTGTTCGGCGGCGTATCGGGTTTGCCAGTTGAGGATGGCGGTGCGGAGGCTGTCTTTGACGTCGTCCAGCGGCGGGATGCTGCCGGGGGTGATGTCCGAGGCGAGGAAGATGTGCCAGCCGAGTTTGCTTTGGAGGAGGACGGGTTTGCCTGCGGGGAGGGTTTGTTCGTCAAAGAGAGCGAGGTCGGAGAAGGGGCGTCGGGTGTTGTCGTGGATGGTGCCGAGATTGCCGCCGTTCGGTGCGGTGCGTTCGTCTTCGCTTTGCGTGCGTGCGAGTTCGGCGAATTGCTGTTTGAGTGTTTCGGGGTCGGTTTGTGCGGCCAGTTTCGCGTAGGTTTCTTTGGCTTTGGCTGCGAGCGTTTCCGGTTCCTGATGGAGGGAGGCGTAGAAAATGTGGCCGATTTGCCGGGAGGCAGGGGTGGCGAGTCTGTTTTTAAGGCGTTCGTAGTAGGCGGCTACGTTTTCGTCGGTGGGGACGATGTTGTCGTCGATGGAGCGGTGGACGGTGGCTGCTTCCTTGAGGCGGGCTTCGATTTTGTCGGTGAGCGAGGCGCGGGTGTATCCCTGTGTTGCGAGCCATGCCTCGAAGTCTGCCGGGTCGCTGTGGCGGGCGGCCATGCGTTCGACGCTTTGTTCGGCTTCTTGCCGGGTGTCGGGGAGGCGCATGTCGTTGGCGCGGGCTCGCAGGCGGAGCAGGGCTTCATCGATGAGGCCGAGTTTGACGGTGCCGGGCAGGGCGGTGGCAGTTGTCGCCTCCCGATGGCCGGAGGCGAGGGCGATTTCCCTGGTGCGGCGATCGTACTGGTTTTTGGTGATGCCTTCGCCATAGACGACGGTTTGAAGGGGGGAGTTGTCGTTGGGCGGTATGCGCAGGGCGCTGAAGTGGCGTTCGAATTTTTGGGCGAGCGGGCCGTGCCAGACGTAGAGGTCTCCCGCCATGTAGAGGAGGATGGCGGAGAAGACGTAGAGTTTGATCGCGAATTTTTTGATCGGAGTCATGGCGGCGGGAGGCTGGCTGGGGGTCAGGCGCCTCCGGCATCGCCGAGGTGCTGCAGGCTGGCGGGGAGGAAGCGTTTGAAGCGGGATTTGTCGATGCTTTTCATGTAGGCTTCTTCAGGGGAAACGATGCCTTGCTGGAGTTTTTGCCAGATGGCGTCGTCCATGAATTGCATTCCCATGGCTTTGCCGCCGACGATGACGTCTGCCAGTTTCTGGGTGGCGCCTTCGCGGATGATGGCGCTGACAGCGGGGGTAGCGAACATGATTTCGTTGACGGCGACGCGGCCCGGCTTGTCGATGCGTTTCATGAGGAGCTGGGCGACGACACCCCGCAGGGAGGCGGCGAGCATGGTGCGTACCTGCGATTGCTGGTCGGACGGAAAGACGTCGATGATGCGGTCGACGGTTTTGCGGGCGTTGTTGGTGTGAAGGGTGCCGAAGACGAGGAGGCCGGTTTCGGCCGCAGTGAGGGCGAGCTGGATGGTTTCGAGGTCGCGCATTTCACCGACGAGGACGATGTCCGAGTCTTCGCGCAGGGAGGCGCGGAGGCCGTCCGCGAAGGAGGGCGTCTGGATGGGGACTTCGCGTTGCGTGATGATGCTTTGTTTGTTGGAGTGGACGAATTCGATGGGTTCCTCGACGGTGATGATGTGGCGCGCCTGGTTGGTGTTGATGTAGTCGACGAGGGCGGCCAGTGTGGTGGATTTGCCGGAGCCGGTCGGTCCTGTGACGAGGACGAGGCCGGAGCGCATGTCGGCGAATTCGCGGACGGCGTGCGGGATGCCGAGGTCGTCGAGGGTGGCGATTTTGGTGGGGATGAGTCGGAAGACGGCGGCGAGGCCTTTTTGCTGTTTGAAGTAGTTGCAGCGGAAGCGGGAGTTTTCGTCCATTTCGTAGGCGAAGTCGAGGTCGCCCGTCTGGAGGTATTTCTGGAAGGCGTTCGGTTCGCAGATTTGTCCGAGGAGGCGGTGGATGGTGTCGTGGTCGAGGATTTCCTCGGAGATGCCGGTGACGCTGCCGTGGACGCGGATTTTGGCGGGTTCGCCTTCGCTGAGGTGAAGGTCTGAGCCGCCGGATTCAATCAGGAACTGGAAGTAATGGTCGATCTCGTTCATGAGCCGGAAAGAGGTAAGGGGTGCGGTTTAGTGGATGCCGAGGAATTGCTTCATGAGCGTTTTGTTGTCGGCGCGGTTGAGGCAGTCCTGTGCGGTGATGAGGCCGGATTTGTACAGTTGCTGGAGGGAGTCGTCCATGAGGCGCATGCCCTGTGCTTTCCCCGTCTGGATGATTCCGGGGATCATGAAGGTTTTGCCTTCGCGGATGCAGTTGGCGATGGCGGCGGTGTTGACGAGCATTTCGAGAGCCATGACGCGGCCGTCTCCGCTGGCTTTGGGGATGAGCTGTTGGGAGAGGATGCCGCGGAGGGATTCGCTGACCATGATGCGGATCTGGTCGCGCTGTTCGTTCGGGAAGACGTCGAGTACGCGGTCGATGGTGCGTGCGGCGGAGCCGGTGTGGAGGGTGCCGAGGACGAGGTGGCCCGTTTCGGCTGCGGTGAGGGCAAGCTGGATGGTTTCGAGGTCGCGCATTTCACCGACCATGATGACGTCCGGGTCTTCGCGGAGTGCGCCTCGGAGGGCTCGGGCGAAGGATTCGGTGTGTTTGTGGACTTCTCGCTGGTTGACGTGGCAGTTTTTGGAGGGGAAGATGTATTCGATGGGGTCTTCCAGCGTGATGATGTGGTCGTGCCTGTCGGTGTTGATGAAGTCGATGATGGAGGCGAGGGTGGTGGATTTGCCGGAACCGACTGCGCCCGTGACGAGGATGAGGCCGTTCGTGTAGCGGGTGAGGGGTTTGATGTATTCGGTCGGCAGGCCGATTTCCTCCATGGTGCGGATGGTGGTGTTGATGATGCGGAAGCAGATGTCGTATCCGAGGCGCTGGCGTACGACGGAGGCGCGGTAGCGGCCGTATTCGTTCTGGTAGGCGAAGTCGACGTCGCCTTTTTCGCGAAGTCGCGCCCATTCGACATCGGTGAGGAAGCTGTTGACGAGCATTTCCGTGTCGGCTGGCTGCAGTTTCGGAGCTTCCGTCCAGATGGGTTGCAGTTGTCCGAAGCGTCTCCATGTCGGTGGGCAGTTGACTGCAAGGTGAATATCGGAACAGGAGAATTCCTGTCCGATTTTCAGGTATCCATCGACGTGGGGAAGGATGTATTCGCTCATATGCGTGGCATTCAGGTAAAAGGCTCGGGGGACTCTAGCACACGGTGCATCCGATGGCGAGTTCAAAATGCTGCATGGATTGTGCGGCGGATGGGGAGAACGAAAAGAAGCCGCCCGTTCTGGGCGGCTTCCTGCTGTTTTAGTTGTTCGGTGCGTTATTTGGCGTTTCTGTCCTGCCTTGGGGTGCCGTCGTCCATGCGGAAGTTGACTTTTTTTCCGTCGAGGTAGGGGTGTTGTTTCTGGAGTCGGGTTTCGAAGTCCTTGATGTCTTTTTTCTCTTTGGGAGTCCATGCTATTTCCGCGAGGGCGATGGCGCGGGGGAATGCCTGGTATTCCCATTTTTGCATGGTGGGGATGTATTCGCTCCACAGGTTGCCCTGTACGCCGAGGACGAGTTTTTCCTGTTCGGGGGTGACGCCCGGGATGATGGGGTCGCTTTGGTAGACGCGTTTCCAGTCGAGGTTGCCGCTGTTGATGGTTTCGTAGGCGGGGTCTGCGGGTTTGGCTCCCTGAGAGTAGTCGAAGTAGTAGTGGCTGTTCGGCACCATGATGACGTGGTTGCCCTGCTGGAGTGCGTGGAGAGCCCATTTCGCATCGCGCCAGACCATCATGGTGGCAGTGGGGGAGAGGCCGCCCTCCTGTATTTCATCCCATCCGATGATTTTTTTGCCTCGGGCGTTGGCCAGTTTTTCGACGCGGCGGATGAAGTAGCTCTGGAGTTCCTCTTCGTTTTTGAGGCCGTTTTCCTTCATGATTTTTTGCGCAAAGGGTGATTTTTTCCACTGGTCCTTGGGGGCTTCGTCGCCGCCGATGTGGATGTAGGGGCTGTCCGGGAAGAGTTCGCAGACTTCGGCGAAGATGTTGTCGAGGAAGGTGAAGGTTTCTTCGCTGGGGGAGAAGATGTACGGGAAGACTCCCCAGCGGGTGACGACGGAGGGGTTGTAGCCGGGGATGTCTTTGTTGCCCAGTTCGGGGTAGGCAGTGATGGCCGCTGCGGCATGGCCGGGGACTTCGATTTCCGGGACGACGGTGATGTGGCGCGCCTTAGCGTAGGCGACGATGTCGCGGATTTGCTCCTGAGTGTAGAAGGCCTGGTAGGGTGTGCCGTCTCCTTTGTTGCGCTGGCCCATGATGGGTGTTTCGGAGCGTTTGCCGCCGATTTCGGTGAGTTTGGGATATTTTTTGCTTTCCATGCGCCAGCCCTGGTCGTCCGTGAGGTGCCAGTGCATGCGGTTGAGTTTGTAATGCGCCATGAGGTCGATCATTTTTTTGATTTCATCGACGGAGCGTGCGCGGCGGCAGCTGTCCACCATGAGGCCGCGCCATTCGAAGCGGGGAGCGTCGGTGATGTTCATGGAGGGGATGGCGGCGTTGCCGTCGGCATCCTTGACGATGCTTTGTGCGAGTGTGGTGAGGGCATAGAAGATACCTGCATCGGAGTTGGCTGCGATGGTGATGCGGTTCGGTGTGACGGTCAGGGTGTAGCCTTCCTGATTGCCGGTGGTGCCTTGCGATGTGCTGGCGGAGATGTCCGGACCGATGAAGAGGTCCACGTTGTCCGGGGCGAGGGATGTGGGCAATCCGAGCTGCTGCATGTGCCGGTAGAGTGCGGGATTGTCGGTGATGATCGGGTTTTTCAGGGAGAATCCCGGGGTACCCGTTTGTTCGGCGATGCTGGCGGGCAGGGGGACGATGGCCGTTTTTTCATTGACGGGGGCGGAGGGAGCGGCAAGGGCGAGTGTTCCAAGAAGGCCTGCCGTGCAAAGGGATGTTCCGATGAGCTTGGATTTGTCCATACCCGTACATACGCGGGAGGGCCGGTTGTTCTATCATGGTTTTCTTCGATGGACGGTTGATTCGCCGCTTTTGATGAGTAGTCGGAAGGCCTTGTTTTTCATGAGAGAATGCAGTTTCTATCAATTAGGAGGGGTGTCCTTCTTCCTGATTGACAGAATGCGCGCGATGGTTTAGAAGGAAGGTGCAATTGATCCATTCGACATTATGAAAAAGATATTGATTCTTATTGGCGCCAGTGTGGCTCTCACGTCGTGCAATACCGTGAGCGGAGTCGGCAGGGATGTTTCCACTGTCGGCGATACGATTACCGAGGGTTCTCAAAAGGCCAAGGAAGCTCTTTGATCCGGTTCGTCCGGAGAAGAGGTTTCTGTGATTGACCGCCTTCTTCATTTTGCCCCGGCGGCAGATGAAGGAGGTGTTTTACTTTGTCGTTTTCAGCTTGCTTCATGGAATATTTTCTGTAGGATGTGCGTGAATCGCGTCTGCGAAAGGATGCTGTTCGTGCATTTATATAATATTGTTTTATGAAGAATGTATTTCGTTTTCTCGTGTTCGGCGGGCTGGCTCTGGCAGCCGGTGCGGTTGCGGCCGAGAGCAAGCAAAGCAAGTCTCCGGCCAAGAAGGTGTGGAATTTCGATAATCTGGACGGATGGAAGCTGTACAGCCAGGATTCCAATCCGAATCAGCAGTGTTCGATCGAGAAGGGTTGCCTGAAGATTTTCACCCGCGCTGGTTCCGATGACCGCAAGAAGGCTTCGACGGTGGAGCAGGTGTATACGACGGGCCGTTACAAGTGGAGGACGTACGTTCCCAAGATGGGCGTGGGCGATCAGGCGAGCGTGGGTTCGTGGATTTACTGTGACGATCAGCACGAGATCGATTTCGAAGTGGGCTACGGCAAGAAGGAGGTGCGCGATAAGCTGGGCGCCAAGCCGGGCGATCTTGTGGCCTATATGACGACTCAGGCGCATCCGTTTTCTTCGGTGCCCGTGCTGGTCAAGCCGGGCTGGCATACGTTCGAGATCGATTTGTCGAACAAGGACGGCAAGTACCATGTGCAGTGGCTGATCGACGGCAAGGTGCGCCATTCGCTGACGCAGACGTTCGGCCCCGAGTTTGCCTTTCACATTTATTGCAGCGTGGAGAATTTGAAGTTTCTGGGCGATCGCCCGGCTTCGCAGGACAATTACGGCCTGTTCGACAAGGTGGAATATACCTACCACGATTGATGCCGAGTGCTGATGCCGTGCGTGCTCCGGGAGTGCGTGCGGCGTTTCGGTGCCGGCAGCGGCTGCCGTATTATCCTCTTGATCTTTGATTTCGCGGCGGTAGAATAGGCGCCATGGCGTCCAAGCGCGACAGAGAGAAGACGGTGAGGCAGGAAGAAGCCGCTGCGCCTGTGCCTGCATGGCACGGCAAGGCCTACGGTGCGTTGATTGCAGCCGGAGGGTTGATGCTGTTGTTGTCTCTGGCGACGTTCCGCCTGAATGAGGTGGGTTGGACGGCGTTGAATGCGAAGGCGGAGGTTGTTGCCTCCAATACCAATTTTTTCGGTTTTTTCGGGCGGTATCTGGCTGCCTTGTCGTATTGGTGTTTCGGCGCTGCTTCGTGGATGGCTGCTGCCTGCCTCGTCTGGCTCGGTTGCTATAAGATCGTGCACCATGGCGAGATTCGCCTGCGGATGTGGATTGCTTTCGGCTGCGCGGTGTTGTCCGCGTGTATGATGTTGAGCGTGCAGCCTTGGGTGCTTTCCGCATGGGCGGCGGAACACCAGCTGTACGGTCCGGGCGGGGCGCTCGGGCATTTGTTCGGGCATTGCTTCATTTCCCAGGTGATGGGCATGGGCGGTTCGCTGATTCTTTGTGTGTTCGCGTATCTCGTGTCTCTCGTGTATGTGCTGGGGACGACTCCTTTAGCGGCCGGGCGCGTGCTCTGGCATGATTTTCGCCAGTGGTTGAAGGCGGCCTGCGAGCGCCGCCGGGCCCGCAAGGAGGCCAAGGCTGTGCTGATGCGGGAGCGAGAGGAGGAGAATGCCCGCCGTGCGCTGGAGACGGGCGATTTGCAGTCGGCTACGGAGCCTTTGTCCACACCTTCCCGCAAGGCAGCCGTTTCCCGCCGTACCCGCCAGAGCGGCGATCCGCTCGACGATTTGGAGAAGAAGGTGGAGGAGGAGATCGTGGCGATGACGGAGCCGGGTTTTCTGCCCCTTTCCGTGAAGAATCCGGAGCCTCAGATTATCGATGCTTCGCGCACGCGGCCTCCACGCCCGGTTTTGACGCTTCGTTCCGACGATGGAGCGGCGGCGGATGCGGCGATGGATGCCTATGCTCTGCCGAGTCTTGAGATTTTGCATTACGAGGAGAGTGCCGGAGAGCAGACGGAGGATGATCGCGCGCTTTTGCTGGAGAATCAGCAGATTATCGTGGAGACTCTTCTTTCCTTCGGGGTGGAGGTGGCTGCCGGCAATATTACGAAGGGGCCGACGATTACGCGGTATGAGATTTATCCGTCCAAGGGGTTGCGTGTGAACAGGATCACGTCTTTGGAAAAGGATATTGCACGTGCGACGAAGGCGGAGCGTATCAATATTCTGGCTCCCATTCCGGGGCGCGATACGATCGGCATCGAGATTGCGAACAGCAAGAAGATTGCCGTTGCGTTGCGCGAGCTGTTGCAGGACGATGAGTTCCTGTCGCCGAAGAAGCGTATTCCGGTGGCCTTGGGCAAGGATGTGTACGGTCGTACGGTGATCGGCGACCTCGCGGCGATGCCCCATCTGCTGGTGGCCGGTGCTACGGGTTCCGGCAAGTCCGTGTGCATCAACAGCATGATTACGTCGATGCTTTACAAGTTCAAGCCGGACGAGCTGCGCCTGATTCTCGTGGATCCGAAGGTGGTGGAGATGCAGCCGTACCGCAAGCTGCCGCATTTGATCGTGCCTGTGGTGACGGATCCCAAGAAGGTGATCGGCGCTTTGCGCTGGGCAGTGAATGAGATGGAGCGCCGCTACCGCATGTTCGCGGAAGTGGGGGTGCGCAATTTCGAGTCGTTCAATGCACGCCCGAAGGATGAGCCCGTGGAGGAGGAAAGCGAAGAGCCGGAAGAACCCGATTTCGAGCTGGCGGATCGCATCGCCCGCGAGCTGGAGAGCCAGGACGACGATACGATGCCGGAAGATGAGGACGACGGACAGGACGAGCTTGATCTTGATGCTGGAGACGAGATGCCGGACAGGATTCCGTATATCGTGATTATTATCGACGAGCTCGCCGATCTGATGATGGTGGTGAAGGAGGATTTGGAGAATTATATCGCCCGTTTGACGCAGAAGGCCCGTGCCGCAGGTATTCACCTGATTGTGGCGACTCAGACGCCGCGTTCGGATGTGGTGACGGGGATGATCAAGGCGAATATTCCGTCGCGCATCGCCTTTCAGGTGTCCAGTGCGCTGGATAGCCGCATCATTCTCGATTCTTCGGGCGCCGAGAAGCTGGTGGGCAAGGGCGATCTGCTGTATTTGCCGCCGGGTTCCGCCAAGCTGGAGCGTGCGCAAGGTGCGTTCGTTTCCGATGAGGAGGTGGAAAAGATCGTGAAGCATTGCGCCACGCAGGCGAAGCAGAGTTTCCATGAGGAGGTGCAGCAGAGTATGGAGAGTGATGGAGGCGACGGTTCATCCGGCGGCGATTCGATCGATGCCCAGGATGCGGAGTTGCTGCAGCGATGTATCGAGATTGTGATTGTGGAGCGCAAGGCGAGTACGTCTCTGCTTCAGAGGAGGCTTCGCATCGGCTACGGCAAGGCCGCCCGCATGCTGGAGCTGATGGAGCAGCGCGGTATTGTGGCTCCTTCCGACGGGGCGAATCGCCCGCGCGAGGTGCTGGTGGATTGAGTTTGCCGATGGCCGGGAAATGCACCGGCTGTCAGAAGGTCAGTGCGAAGCCGAGGCGGTCGAGCGGCGCGTCTTCGAGTTGCAGTTCCCGGATGAGGTGGAGGAGTATGCAGAGGCTGGCTGTGGCGTCGTACAGGGCATCGTGCCATGTTTTGCCGGGGACGATGGCGGAGATTTGTTCCGTCAATCCGAGGGCGGAAGCGATGTCGCCGAGGCTGTGGGAGGGGAGAGCCGGAAGGCAGGCGCGGGCGAGGGCGAGGGTGTCCAGCCACGGGCCGAAGCCGTGCCCGGGAAATTGGCGGAGGAATCGCTGTTCGGTGGAGTGGTTGTGGCCGATGGCGACGGTGCCTTCAAGATGTTCTTTGATTGGGGGCCAGAGGCTGATGTAGGGCGGTGCCTCGGCGAGCATTTCCGTGGTGATGCCGTGGATTTTGGACGCGGTCCAGCGGACGGGGCGGGTGACGGCGATGTAGGATGTCCAGGTGCGGATGGCGCCTGCCGTGCCGTCGATGCGGGCAATGCCGATCTGGACGGGCTGGTCCGTTTCTCCCGGCGCGGCTCCGGCCGATTCGAAGTCGATGGCGGCGAAGGAGAGGTGGCGGATGATGTCGGCGGGGGCTGGCATGGGGGTTCCGGTCAGGATGCCTTGGAGGCGATCCATTGCCGGATGGCGGCGATTTCGCCTTTCAGGGCTTCGTAGTCGCAGGAGAGGTAGCGGCCTTCGCGGTAGAGGATGCGCCCGTCGACGACGGTGAGGCGGTTTTCGAGTCCTGTGGCGGCATAGACGATGTTCGAGACGATGTTGTGGACGGGCTGCATGTTGGGTTCGTCGAGCCCGAGGGCGACGAAGTCGGCGATGCTGCCGGGTTCGATGGTGCCGAGGCCTTCCCAGTGGAGGGCGCGGGCGCTGCCCCGGGTGGCCATGTCGAGAGCGGTTTGGGCGGGCAGGGCGGTGGGGTCCATGGTGTCGAGCTTCTGGAGCAGAGAGCAGAGGTACATTTCCCGGACCATGTTCTGGCTATTGTTGCTGGCAGGGCCGTCCGTGCCGAGGCCGACAGGTATGCCGCGGGAGAGCATGGCTTCGATGGGGGCGGCTCCGGAGGTGAGTTTCATGTTCGAGGCCGGGTTGTGGACGATGGCGCATCCGGCTTCGGCGATGGTGTCGAGGTCTTCGCCGTCGGTATCGACCATGTGGAAGAGGGTGGTGTCGGGGCGCAGGATGCCGAGGCTGCGGCAGTATTCGACGGGGCGCTGGCCGTGCTGTTTGAGGCATCGTTCGGTTTCTCCGGAAGTTTCGGAGAGGTGCATGCCGAATTGCCAGCCGAGTTCGTCCGCGAGGGCGCGGCATCGCTGGAGGAAGTCGGGACCGGTGGTGTAGATGGCGTGGGGGACGATGGCTCCCTTGATGCGCGGGTGGCCTTTCCATTCTTCGGCGAGGGCGAGGATGAGGTCGCGGAGTTCCTGTTCGGAGGCGGCGGAGAGTCCCGGGAAGAAGTGGGTCATGGATTCTCCCATGACGGCACGCATGCCCATGCGGTCCGCCGCCTGGAAGACGGAGCGTTCGTGCATGTACATGTCGTAGAAGGCGGTAGTGCCGGTGCGCATCATTTCGGCGCAGGAGAATTCGGAGGCGGTGCGGATGATTTCCGGGGTGAGGTGGGCTTCGATGGGAAAGATGTCTTTCGTGAGCCAGTCCATCAGGTTTTTGTCGTCCGAGTAGCCGCGCAGTGCGCTCATCGGGATGTGGGTGTGGCCGTTGATGAGGCCGGGCATGAGGGCGGCGTTGTCGAGGGAGACGGTTTCCCCGGCTTCCCATGCGGAGGCGATGTCGCTTGCCGGGCCGACTGCCGCGATGCGGTTGCCGGAGACGGCGATAGCCCCCTGCGGGATGACGGTGCGCGTTTCGTTCTGGGTGACGACGAAGGCGGCGGTGAAGATGGTGTCGCAGGTTTGTTTCATGCCGGGAAGATGTGTGTTACCAGTACAGGATGGCGGAGACGAGTACGGCGATGCCGTAGGCGATGCCGGCGATGCAGAGCTGCGCCCAGAGTTTGGGGCGAGCGAGCAGAGCGGCGACCATGTTGCGGTACAGGTACGGTTTGGCGATCCAGAAGATGCTGAGGGTGATGACCGCGTAGCACCAGATCGGTATGAGGAGGCGCGTGCCGGGGTCTTCGAGGAAGGCGGCGTACAGGAAGGGTGCTGCGGCGAGCAAGCCGAACATGCCGAGCGCACGGGGGAAGAGGAGGTCTTTGACGAAGGTAATGAGCAGGATGCAGGTGATGGGGCAGAGGATGATGAGGAGGCCGCGGATGCCTTCGAATTCGTAAAGCCATACTTTCATGGGCGCGAAGGGGCCCCAGCCTCCCAGCATGATGGCGAACCACAGGAAGTCCACGGCCAGCAGGAGGGCCGCCGCCTTGTCGTTGCGTGCCGAGCGGCTCAGGATGCCTTGCACTTTCTGCGGGAAGATGAGCGCGATGGCATGGGCAAGGATGAGGATGGCTCCGAGGATGTATCCGGCCAAGGAGAGCGGGATCATGTCGTAGGCATGGAGGAACTGGGTGAAATTTTCTGGCATGTGTCTGGCAGAAAGAGTACATGCTTTCCCCTGTGAGGTAAAGCAAAAAGGCGGGTATGGGCGGCGGCCGTGCAGGGATGCCGCGGAGGGTTCTTGTCCGCCCGGATTTTCCGCGTACAATGGCATTGTATGCAGGCTGTCTGTTTGCCTGCGCAAAAGGAGGGAATGATGGATTCGACCGAGCGTTTTTCAGGCAAGTCCGATGTGTATGAGCGGTTCAGGCCGGGCTATCCGGCGGAATGGCTGGATGATCTTGTGCGGGAGCATGGGTTGTCTGCCGGATGTGCCGTGGCCGATGTCGGTTCCGGTACGGGCAAGCTGACCCGCCAGTTGCTGGAGAAGGGCTTGTCCGTGTATGCCGTGGAGCCGAACGATGAGATGAGGGCCGTGGCCGAGCGGACTTTGGGAGGATATGAAGGGTTCCGAGCACGCAAGGGAACGGCCGAGGCGACGGGGCTGGATGGCGCATGTGCCGATCTGGTGACGGCGGGGCAGGCGTTTCATTGGTTCGATGCGGCTGCCTTCCGGAAGGAGTGCAGGCGAGTTCTGAGGAATGAAGGCCGCGTGGCCCTCGTTTGGAACAGCCGGGTGGCGGATGATCCGGTAGTGCTTGCCAATGCCCGGCTGTGTGCCGAATTCTGCCCGGAGTTCAAGGGGTTCAGCGGTGGCATGGAGGAAGAGGGAGATTCGCAATTTCGCCGTTTTTTCCGGGACGGTGTTTATGAGTTCCGGGAGTATGCCAATGATTTGACATTCGATCTTGAAGGTTTTTTGGGCAGAAATCTGTCGGCCTCCTATGCTTTGCGTGAAGGGGATGCGGGATATGCGGCTTATCTGGAAGCTTTGGTGCGGCTGTTCGAGTCGGCAAGCAGGGATGGCGTGCTGACGATTCCTCACAGGACGCGGAGCTACTGGGGTGCGGTGTGAGCCGGGGCTTCGGCTGCTGCTGAAGCTGTTTGGGGTGGACGATTACCCAGCTGGCCTGCGTGCTTGCGGCATTCCTGCAGGAGGTGCTTGAATTCGCGTTCGATGTCGAGTTTGTTCAGTTTCTCATCGCCAGTCGAGGAGATCAATTCCATGCTGCCCTGCCTGTTGCGAGCCCATGCCGTGTGCAGGTCGGGGGTGTTGGAATCGGGGATGTAGTCGTTGCTGATTTTTTCATCGAAGGTCATGTAGCGGATGGTCAACAGGCAGGCGACGAGTTTACCCGTTTCGTCCGGGATATAGCGCAGGAACAGGATGCGCCGGGAGATGTCGGTGCCGTCGTTGATTTCGAGAATGATGCCGTTGTTCGTGATACGATAGTCAAGGTAGGCCGTGCTTCCATCCGCGTGTTCCGTGATGAAGTGCCGCGTATGGACATATTCGCCGGGAGATTCAGGTGCCGACAGTGCGTACACGGGCCATGCTGCCGCCATGATGCCGGCGAGGAAGAAGCGAGCTTGTTTCATCTGAATCCGATGGAGTGAACCCTACGCGAGCCGTAAAATTATTGCTTTAGGCGGATTTGTTCCAGTTGTTCTTCGGCATATTTGTCGCCTTGTGCAGCAGCTTTGCCGAACCAGAGTTCCGCTTCACGGAGGTTCTTTTCGGTGCCTTTTCCTTCCATATAACAGAAGCCGAGGTAGCCTTGAGCCTCCGTGAAACCCTGTGCTGCGGCTTTTTGTAACCACTGGAAGGCGAGCTCTGAGTTTTTCTCCATGCCGATGCCGTCCATATAGAAGATTCCGAGGTTATATTGAGAATTTGCATGACCTTGCTCTGCTGCTTTTTTGAACCATTGGAAAGCGAGTTCCGGATTTTGTTCTGTACCGGTACCTTGTATGTAGAAACCTCCGAGGGCGTTTTCTGCTTCAGCGTAGCCTTGTTCTGCAGCTTTTTGGATCCACTGGAAAGCGAGCGTCAGGTTTTGTTGTATAATGATTCCCTTGAGGTAATGGACTCCAAGGTTGTATTGAGCCGGGGCAAGACCTTGTGCGGCTGCTTGTTTGCACCACTGGAGCGCGAGTTCCGGGTGTTTTTCAGTCCCGTCGCCTGTCATGTAGCATAAACTGAGATTGTATTGGGCATCAACATCGCCTCGTTCAGCGGCTTTTTTGAACCATTGAAAAGCGAGAATTGTATTTTTATCGGTGCCTTTTCCTTCCAGATAGCAGACGCCGAGGTATTTTTGAGCCTGTACATTTTCTTGTTCAGCGGCTTCTTTGAACCAGTAGAAAGCGAGACGCATGTTTTTTTCTGTACCGGTACCCTCCATGTAGCTAAAGCCGAGAATACATTGAGCTGGGGCATCGCCCTGTTCGGCAGCTTTTTTGAGCCACGTGATCGCGTTATCCATGTTTTTCTCTGTACCGATCCCATCCTTATAACAATAGCCAAGGAGACGTTGCGCGGATGGGAAACCCTGTTTGGCGGCTTTTTGTAACCATCGGAAGGCGAGTTCCGGGTTTTTCTCTGTACCGCTGCCTTCAAGATAACGGATGCCGAGAGCGGCTTGTGCATAGGTGTCCCCTTGTTCGGCAAGTTTTTTGACTTGAGTGAAGGAGAGTTGGTCCATGCTGTTTTCAGGATGTTGCTGAGGGACGATGCTTTCGGGGGCGACTGTGGGTTGCTGGCCGGAGGCGGGCAGGGCTGCCGCCATGATGCCGGCGAGGATGTAGATGCTTGTTTTCATGTGAATGCTTGAATTGGTTGGTGATGAGATCGAATGTTGAAGATATATGACGGAGGGGGATTGTTTTGAGGCGGAGGGGGGGGATTGATGAGTTACAGGTGTAAGGTAGGCCATTCGGGCGTGTGATCCGGTTCTTTTTCCGGGTAGAGATTCGGCTGCATGGTTTGGCGGATTTTTTTCAGTTGTTCTTCGGCATCCTTGTAGCCTTGTTCGGCTGCATTGCGGAACAGGCGTTCCGCTTCCAGGATGTTTTTCTCGGTGCCTTTGCCCTGGGAATACATGAGTCCCAGGTTGTATTGGGCGGTGGCGTTCCCTTGTTCTGCCGCCTGTTTGTACCAGTAGAATGCCTGTTCATAGTCGCGCGGTGTGCCTGTGCCGTTCAGGTAGGCGAGGCCAAGGTTGTTTTGTGCTTCGATATGGCCTTGATCGGCGGCTTTGCGCGTCCACATGATACCCTGTTTTTCGTCTTTAGGGAGACCGTCGCCCAGCAAAAGGGTGGCTCCCAGCCTGTATTGAGCATCGGCTTGATTTCGTTCGGCGGCCATGCGGATCCATTGGAGGGCCAGTTGCATGTTTTTCGGTACTTGGCCGCTGTTACCGTAGAGTTCTCCGAGGGTGTAGGGTGCATTGGCATCGCCGTTTTCGGCCGCTTTGGTGAGCCAAAGGATGGCTTTTTGCGGGTCTGCAGGTGTGCCTTGGCCCTGCAGATGGCAGATACCCAGATTGTACTGGGCGATGGCGTTGCCCTGCATGGCGGCTTTTTCGAACCAAGAAACAGCTTGTGCCATGTTTTCCGGAGTGCCGTCTCCTTGCATGTACCAGACGCCCAGCATTCTCTGGCCTTGTGCATTGCCTTGGTCTGCCGCTTTGCGGTACCAGAGGACGGCTTCCTGAGGATTTTTGCCGGTGCCTATTCCGTTTTGATGGCAGTAGCCGAGGAGCGCTTGAGCCGGGGCATAGTTTTGAGCCGCCGATTTTGTGTAGAGTTGGAAGGCCTTGGCGGGGTTTTGTTCCATGCTGATGCCCTGCCGGTAGCATTCTCCGAGGTAGAATTGAGCTTCCGCATTGCCCTGTTCGGCTTGTTGGCGGATTTGTTCAAGGGTGAGTTCGGTGTCTGCTAACGGGGCTTGGCGGGTGAGGTAGAGCCGGGCGTCTTCCTGCCCTTGTGCGATGGCTTTGTTGAGCCATTCGATGCCGAGTTTGCTGTTCTTTTCGGTTCCGGAGCCTTCGATGTAGCATTTGCCGAGGCGGTATTGGGCGTCCGGGTAGTTCTGTGCTGCCGCTTTTTGGAACCAGTAGAAGGCTTTGGCCATGTCGGGCAGTCCGGGGAGGTTGTTTTCAGCATAGCAGCAAGCCAGAGCATATTGTGCCTGGCTGTCCTGCTGTTCGGCTGCCTTGGTGAACCATTCGATGGCTTTGGCCGGGTTTTTGTCGGTACCGAGGCCGTCCGCATAGCAGAGGCCGAGGTTGCGCTGTCCGTCCGTATTTCCTTGTTGAGCGGCTTTGGTGAACCAGAGGAATGCCTGCGCCGGGTCGGCCTGTACGCCGCCTCCTTGCACGTAACAGAGGCCGAGGTGGGTTTGGGCATCAGGGATGCCGTTTTCTGCTGCCGTGCGGAACCAGTAAACTGCCTGTTCGAGGTCGCGGGGCAGGCCATCCGCCGTGTAGTAGCTGAGGCCGAGCATGTATTGCCCCCGTCGATTGCCCTGTTTGGCTGATTTTTCGAACCAGTAGGCGGCTTGTTCGGGATCGTGGTGTTCGCCGATGGCATCCTGGTAGCAGAAGCCGAGGTTGCATTGAGCCGTGCTATCCCCCTGTTCTGCTGCTTTGCGCAAGAGGGGAATGGCTTTGCCGATGTTTTTTTCGACGCCGATTCCCTGAATGTAAGCGGCTCCAAGATTTGCCCCGGATTGGATGTCTCCTTCATCGGCGGCTTCCTGCAGGAGGCGCAGTCCTTGTGCGGCATCCTGTGCGGTGCCGAGGCCCTGGAGGTAACAGACTCCCAAAGCTCCCTTGGCATGCAGCACTCCATGTTCGCAGGCATCCTTCATGAGGGCAAAGCCGCGTTCCGGTGATGGTGGGAATCCTTCTCCCCGCAGATAGCTGGCGGCGAGGTCATATTTCGCACTTGGAGTGCCGTGTGCGGCAATTTGATGAGCCAGTTGTTCGGCTTTGGCCATGTCCTGCGGGACACCGCGCCCCGATGCGTAGCAGATTGCCAGCAGTACCTGGGATTTGGAGTCTCCCATGTCTGCCGCCTGTTGGAGGAGGCTGATGGCTTTTTGCGTGTCCTGCGGGATGCCTCGTCCTAGGAGGTAGGCCATTCCCATGGCTCCGAGAGCACGGGGGTGCTTTTGTTCGGCTGCCTTTCGGAACCAACGGATAGCCTGCTTGATATCGACGTTGACTCCTTCACCATTGCCGTAGCGTGTGGCGAGTTCGCACTGGGCATCGGCGTTTCCCTGTTCGGCGCGAGCGGTCAATTGTTCGATGGAGAGCTTCTCCATGACGGGGCTGCCGGTTTGTTCTGTGACGGCTGTAACAGGTTTATGCTGAGCGATTGCAGGCAGGTAAGCCGCCATGATGCCGGCGAAGACGTAGATGGTTGTTTTCATGTGGGTGCTTGAATTGGTTTGTGATGGAATCGGATGCTGAAGATATAGGCCGGAGGCGGATTGTTTTGAGGCAGAGGGGGATTGATGAGTTACAGGTGCAGGGAAGACTATTCGGGAGTTTTATCCGGTTCGAGCTTCGGTTGCATGGTTTGGCGGATCATTTGCAGGAGTTCCGCAGCTTCCTGATTGCCTTGATCGGCGGATTTCTGAAGCCAGTGTTCCGCTTCCTTCGTATTTTTCTTTGTGGCCGTGCCTTGGATGTAGTGTAACCCGATTATGAACTGTGCGTTGCTATCGCCTTGTTCCGCTGCTTTTTTAAACCATTGAAATGATTTCGCCGTATTTTTTTCAGTTCCGATACCTTTCTCATAGCACACACCGAGAGCGCTTTGTGATTCGCTATCACCCTGTTCTGCTGCCTGAGCCATTAGCTGAAATCCGCGGGTTGCATTTTTCTTAACCCCCGTACCTTCGAGATAGCACAAACCGAGAAGGTATTTGGCTTTTGCGTCGCCTTGTGCCACAACTTTTTGTATGATCTCGATTCCCTGTTTTTCATCTTTTTTCGTTCCAATGCCCTGTAAGTAGCACATTCCGAGCATGCATTGGGCTTTTGTATGGTTTTGAACGGCTGCTTTTTTGAACCACTCGAATGCTTTGGTTTCGTTTTTTTCGATTCCGGTTCCGTTCATGAAAATGGCGCCAAGGAGGTATTGGGCGTTGCTATTTCCTTGTTCGGCAAATGTGATCAATTGTTTGAGCTGTTGCTGATCGAGCGGTTGGAGAGTCTGTTGCGATGCCGCTGCATCAGGCGATTCGGGAATGTTGTCAGGCTTCTCTGAAAGAGCGGGTTGCAAGGTCTGTCTGATTATTTTCCGTTGTTCTTCGGCATCCTTGTTGCCTTGTTCGGCTGCTTTGCGGAATAAGCGTTCCGCTTCGGGGGAGGCCGGTTGCGATTCGGGTTTGCCGACTCCGAGAGGCGTTCCAAGGAGGCCGATGGCAAGGATGATAGGTAATGTTTTCATGGGAAAAGGTTTCCGTTTACATGGTATGGTTTTCGGTGAGTTGAGGTCAAGGATAATTTTGACGATTTTCTGTGACCATATGCCTCAGTGTAGAGTGAGCAGCGCTTCTTGAGCGGGTTGGTAGCCGTATTCCGCGGCCTGTTCGAGGTGTTTGCGGGCTTCCTGCATGTTTTGCCTGATGCGGGAGCCTTCCGCATACAGTTTTCCAAGGTTGTAGTGGGCTTGCGGCTGCATTTGTTCTGCGGCTTTCAGGTACCACTGGACGGCGAGTTCCGGGTCGTGACGAGTGCCGAAGCCGTCCGCGTACATCCAGCCGAGGCAGGTTTGCGCCTGTGCATATCCCTGTTCGGCAGAGAGGCGGCACCATGCATAGGCATGTTGCGGGTTGGCTGGGAGGCCAGCTCCATGGATGTACCGGATGGCGAGCTGGTACTGGGCGCAGGCGAGGCCTTGTTCGGCGGCGAGGCCGTACCAGTATGCAGCTTTGCCTTCGTTGTGCGGCACTCCTTTACCGATGCCGTAGCGTCTGCCGAGTTCGGCCTGCGCGGGCAGGTGGTTCTGGCGTGCCGCTTTTCTGTACCATTTGGCGGCGACGACCTGGTTGCGGGTGACGCCGCGGCCATGGCTGTAGAGTTCGGCCAGTTCGTACTGGGCGGAGATGTGGTTTTGCTCGGCAGCTTTGCGGCACCACCGGGATGCTTGCCGGAAGTCTTTGCGCGTGCCGCACCCGGTGAGATAGCAGCGGCAGAGGCGGTGCTGCGCTATGGTGTTGCCGAGTTCGGCTTCGAGCAGGAGCCATTGGAAGGCTTCTTTTTTATGTTCGGGGTCGCTGTCGGGGGCAAGGAGTTTTTCGATGCGTTGGGGCAAGGTGTCCGCCGGATGGATGGGGGCGAGCCAAGGTGTTGAGGTGTGATCTATGGTCATGAGGGAGAATTGTTTCGACATGTTTGAAGGGATGTTTTTGATTGTCAGTTGGGCAGGGTGATACGGGGGCGCCGGAGAGGCTTGCGGGGCGGGGCGGAGGGTATCCACAGGGTGAGTTGCGTCCGTTGCTGCCGGAATGTGTGCGGTGAGCTGGTGGAAGGTGTGAGGAGGTTCGGGTGAAAGAGGGGTTGGCACGAGGTGCGGTGTTGTTCGTGTTCCATATGTTTTGGGGGAATGCGGTTGTTCCGGTGGTTGTTTTTGAGTAGACTGGATGGCCGTTTTAGGGCGGTTTCTCTTAGAATAACGTTTGAGGAATGGCATCGTCTGAAAAAAAAGGATTATTTCCCAATTTTTTTATTGGTGTACATTCCGGATACGGGTATGGCGTTTTCCACGCAGGGAGCGGCGGGATGGTTGTGGCCGCGATGGATGGCCCGTTTTTCAGGGAGCTGCATCGAGATGGATGCGGACGGGAGGTGGCTGCGGCAATAAGTGAGGTGCCGTGTCCGGTTCGTCCCGATGGCGGCGCGGCGGTGTTTCCGGTGCCGGGTGGGTGTTCCAGGGTGTGTGGGTTATGCCTCTACCGACCAGTGCGAATCGGAGGATGGCGGTAGGGTCGCCCCGTTGTGCGGCTTTGGCATACCAGTCGGCAGCCTGCCGATGGGATTGGGGGACGCAGATGCCGTGCTGGAAGTGCCATCCGAGTGTGTTTTGTGCACCTGCATGGCGGTTGGCGGCAGCTTTGCAGTACCAGTGCAGAGCTGCGTCGGTGTTCGGAGCGGAGCAGGTGCCTCGTTCCAACCATGTGCCGAGGATGTACTGGGCTTCCGCATCGTTGTGTTCGGCGGCGGTGGTCATGGAGGAGAGCGCCTGTTCGCGGTCTCCGGGCGTTTTGGCCCGGGTGGCGAGGAGCAGGGCAAGGTTGCGTTGGGCTTGCGGGTGCCCGAGGTTTGCTGCCTGCCGGTAGTTGCGTTCGGCGGCAGGGATGTCGATGGCAGTGCCGATGCCCCATTGCCGGCAGACGGCGAGCCGATACAGGGAGTCGGGGTGCTCCTGAAGAGCTGCCTTGAGGTGCCAGGCTGCTGCTTCCTGTGCATTTGCCGGTGTGCCTGCGCCTTTTCCGTAGCAAAGGGCCGTTTTATGCTGAGCCTGCGGCAGGCCTTGTTCCGCCGCAAGGAGGTACCATCGGAATGCTTTTTTCATGCCTGGCCCGGAGCGGTCGCTGCGGGCGTATTGTTCCGCGAGTGCGTATCGGGCTTCCGGCGAGCCTTGTTCTGCATGGAGGAGGAGGGTGTCGAAGTCATGCGCCGGTTCCGGGGGATTTTGCCGGGAGCAGAGGTCGTTCCATGCGGCGGTGCTGCCTTGCTTGACGGCTTCCTGAAGGAAGAGGATGGCTTGTTGTCCATCGGGCGGGATGCCGTGGCCTTCGGCATAGCAGAGGCCGAGTTGCCGGAGGGCTTCCGGATGTTTTTGAGCGGCGGCCATTCGATACCAGCGGATGGCTTGTTCCCAGTCCTGCGGGAGTCCGGTGCCTGTGGCGTAGCTGTTTGCCAGCCGGTACCGGGCTTCGCGGTGGCCTTGCATGGCGGCTTCCCGGTAATAGTGTGCCGCTTGCTGCGGGTCGGTTGCGGTGCCGCTGCCGGTGGAGAGGCTGGCGGCGAGGTTGTATTGCGCCGTCGGGTCGTTGAGGGCTGCTGCCCGGGAGAAGTGTTCGAAAGCCTGCTGTGCGTCCGGTTGTATTCCGATGCCCTGCGTGTAGCAGATGCCGAGCATGTTCAGGGCTTTGGGGTGGTGTTGGACGGCGGCGCGCCTGAACCATTCGACGGCTTGTTCGGGGTCGTATGGGACGCCATCTGCGGTGTAGTAGCTCATGCCCAGTTCATACTGGGATTCGGGGTGGTTTTGTTCTGCCGCTTTCCGGTACCATGAGGCCGCCTCTTCCGGGGTGTGGATGATTCCTTCTTCGGATGTGCAGGTGCGGGCAAGGAGGTATTGCGAGGCGATGTGGTTTTGTTCGGCTGCGCGCATGAGCCAGGCCCGGACGAGCGCCGGATTTTTCGAGACGCCTTTGCCTTCTCTGTAGCAGAGGGCGAGGTTGTACTGCGCCTGCGGGTTGCCTTGTTCGGCCGCCTGTTTCATGAGGGAGATTCCTTTCGGGAGGTCTTGATGGATGCCTTCGCTGTTCAGGCAGAGGACGGCGAGGGCGGTTGCGGCGTCGGTGTTTCCCTGTTCGGCTGCCTTTTCATACCAGTAGGCGGCGGTGCGGCGCGAGGGTGGGGTGCCTTTGCCGTGTTCGTAGTAGAGGCCGAGGTTGTACTGGGCAGGGGCGTAGCCTTGTTCGGCCGCTTTTTCGTACCAGAAGAAGGCAGCGACTTCGTCTTGGGCAAGGCCGATTCCGGCGGCATAGCAGGCTCCGAGGTTGTGTTGGGCCGAGGCGTTGTTTTGGTTTGCCGCTTTCCGGAGGTAGGTGAGGCCTTGCCTGATGTTCTGCGGGGTGCCATGGCCCTGTATGTAGCAGACTCCCAGCAGGGCGCAGGCACGGGGGCTTTCCCTGCCTGCGGCGCGATGGAGGTACTGGAGGGCTTTTTCCGCATCGGGTTCGGTGCCGAGTCCCCGCAGGTAGCAGATGCCCATGCTGGTGGTGGCGGCGAGGTTGTTTTGTGCGGCTGCCCGGCTGTACCAGTGGAAGGCTTGTTCCGGGGCTGCGGCTGTTCCGATGCCTTCGGCGTATCGGTTGCCAAGTTTGTTTTGCGCTTCGGCATTGCCTTGTTCGGCTTTTTGCCTGAGTTTACGCATTTCGGTCGTTTCCCGTCTGGTGTCTGCGGAGGCATTCCAGACGATGGACGGGAGCAGGAGGGCGAGGGTCGGCAGGAGGGTTCGGATGGTCGGCATGGGGAGGCTGCGGGTGGTTCTTTTCTATATAGAACAGATTTGCGCCTCCGGGTCAAGGTTGTTGAGGTGTTGTTACGCAGTTGTGATTTTAAGGGGATACAAGAAGAGCTGCTCCGGTGTGCGGAACAGCGCTTGATGTTTTTCCGAATGGACGCCGTGTTATTTTTTGAGTTGTTCGGCAGTCGGTTTGGCGATGTTGAGTTTGATGGTGGCTGTTTTGATGCCGGGCGATGTGGCCGTGAGGGTGACGGGGCCGCTTTCGCCGCGTTTGCCACGCACGATGACTTGTGCAAGGCCGTTGAAGGCATCGATGGTGTTTTTCTGGAAGCCGGAGAGGTCGACCGGGTTGCCGTTGCACACGCCGATGATTTCAGCCGGGCCATTGACGGTGAAGGTGAGCGGTTCTTTGGCGGTGGGTACGGTGTTGCCCTTGGCGTCTTTCATGGTGACGGTGACGTAGCTGATGTCGCGTGCATCTCCGGCGATGGCGGTGCGGTCGGCCTGAAGGTCGATGGCTGCCGTTTTGCCTGTGGTGGCGCGAGTAGCGGTTGCCCAGGGCTGGCCGTTTTTGGTGACGACTACTTTGAGTTCACCGGGTTCATATTTGACGTCGTTCCAGAAGAAGCGGTAGCCTTCGGTGTCGCTGCCCGGTTTTTTGACGCGTACACCCTGCGATTTTCCGTTGAGGAAGAGTTCGGCGGTGTCGCCCGAGGAGTAGACATGGACGGGGGTGATTTCCCCTTCACGGCCTTCCCAGTTCCAGTGGGGGAGGATGTGGGCCATTTTCAGATCAGGACGCCAGTGTACCTGGTAGATGAAGAAGCGGTCTTTCGGGAAGCCGCAGAGGTCTACGATTCCGAAGTAGGAGCTGCGTGAGGGCGCTTTGTTGCCGAGCGCGGCGAAGCGTTCGAGGGCTGCTTTGGCTTCTTCAGGGTTGGAGAAGTTGCCTGCATTGGCGCGGTCCTGGTTGTACGGGGTGGGTTCGCCGAGGTAGTCGAATCCGGTCCATACGTATTCGCCCGCGATGTTGGGGTTGGCGTCCTGTGCGGCGAATTCGCGGTCGGGGCGGTAGGCCCAGCCGGGGGCGTAGAGGTCGTAGGAGCTGACCTGGTAGTTGAAGAAGCCGTCTCCGATTCCCCATTTGACGGGGAAGTAGTATTCGCCGCGCGTGGAGACGCAGGAGGAGGTTTCGGAGGCGATGACCGGCTGGTTCGGGCGCTGTTTGATGAATTCGCCGTAGAGGTGGGGTTTGTAGTTGAAGCCGTAGATGTCGAAGATTTCGCCGAAGCCGTTTTTCCATGCATTGGGGTTGTTGCAGCCGACGGTGACTTTGCGGGAGGGATCCGCTTCGTGGAAGAGGCGGACGAGTTCCTGAGCTACTTCTTTGCCGCGAGCGGTGCCCTGTTCGTCGATTTCGTTGCCGGCGCTCCAGCAGATGACGCTGGGGTGGTTGCGGTCGCGTTTGACGAAGTTCTGGAGGTCTTTGACGTGCCAGTCTTTCCAGAGGATGTGGTAGCCGTTGGCTTTGTCGTATTTCTGATGTTCCCAGATGTCGAAGAGTTCGTTGTCGACGAGGATGCCCATGCGGTCGCACGCTTCCAGCAGTTCGGGAGCGGGCGGGTTGTGTGAGGTGCGGATGGAGTTGACCCCCATTTCCTTGAGGATTTCGAGCTGGCGTTCGTAGCCGCGCGCATAGACGGCGGCACCGAGCGGTCCGAGGTCGTGATGCTGGCAGACGCCGTTGATGCGGACTTTGCGGCCGTTGAGGTAGAAGCCATCGGGTTTCCATTCGACGGTGCGTACGCCGAAGGTGTTGTTGACTTTGTCGATGATTTTGCCGTCCAGTTTGATGGTGGTGGCGAGGTCGTAGAGATGGGGGGTGTCAAGATCCCAGAGTTTGGGGTTGCCGAGTTGGATGGTGGAGGTGATTTCCTTGCTTTGTCCGGCGGGGATGGTGACGGTTTCTGGTTTGCCCGCAGCTCCGGCTACGCCTGCGACGGCGTTTTCAACGGAGACGGTAGCGGGTTTGTCCGATGTGTTGAGGACGGTTGTTTTGATTTCGACCGTGGCTCTGTCGTTGGAGACTTGGGGGGTGGTGATGGATACGCCCCAGTTGTCGACATGGACGGGGTTGGTTTTGGTGAGCCATACGTGGCGGTAGATGCCTGCGCCCGGGTACCAGCGCGATGAGCGCGGAAGGTTTTCCGCACGGACGGCGACGGTGTTTTTCTGGCCGGGTTTGAGGTGTTTGCTGATGTCTACGCGGAAGGAGGAGTATCCGTAGCCCCATTCTCCGGCAAGTTCGCCGTTGACGTAGACTTTGGGCATGGAGAGGACTCCGTCGAAGTCGAGGTAGTAGCGGTGTTCTCCTGCATCGGCGGGTACGTCGAAGCTTTTGCGGTACCAGCCGATGCCGACCCACGGGAGTTTGCCGGTTTCGTTTTCAAGTTCGGGGCGGAAGGGGCCTTCGATGGCCCAGTCGTGCGGGAGGTTGAGGGAGCGCCATTTTGTGTCGTCGAAGTTGGTTCCGAACGGTACTTTGTTGGCATTGAGTTTTTCGCCGGCGGGTTTGATTTTCTTTCCGGCGGCATCGGTGAATTCGATTTCCCGGATGCTGGCCCAGTTGCCGCCTCCAGTTCCGTTGACGGTGAATTTGTAGTAGCGGTAAGCGCGAGAGTCGGCAGGTTTTTGGTTTTTGCCGTAGAGGTTTTGCGCCGATTCCGTTCCGTTGTCGCCGATGCGGGCGGCGATGTCGGTCCACGTTTTGCCGTTATCGGAACCGGAGATGACGTAGTCGCGCGGTGCAGCTTTTTCCCAGATGACGTTGATTTGGCTGACGGCTACGGGTTTGCCGAAGTCGGCTGTGATGTAGTGGCCGGGGTTGGCGTTGGCGGCGCACCAGCGTGTGTTGCGGTTGCCGTCCATCGCGTTCATGGCGATGTTCTGGTGTTCGTGGCTGGAAGAGGTGAGGGGGGCGGATTCCGCTCCGGGTTCAGGCTGTACGGTGCCGTCGGGCATGTTGCCGAAGCGGGCGTGTTTCCAGCCGAAGTCGAATGTTTCACGCTGGGTAGCGGGCAAGGGCGCTGCGTTGGCAACGGAGATACCGAGAGTGAGAAGTAATGTCCAGTGTGTTTTCATATGAATGTGGTGCGAGACGATGGGTGCCGGGTTTCTATAATACGCCCGCATGAAGGCGGTTCTTTCATGCGGGCGGAGGTTTTATGCCTGTGTGCGGGCCCGGCGTTTCCGGACTGCTTCGGCCAGCGTTTCGAAGATGTCGAGGGTTTCTTCCCATCCGACGCATTGGTCCGTGATGCTCTGCCCGTATTTCAAGGGGGGCTTGTTGGGCTGTGCTCCACAGACGATGTTGCTTTCGATCATGACGGAAGCGACGAGTTCCGATCCTTCGGCAAGTTGTTCGGCGATGTTCTGCGCGACGACGGCCTGGTTGCGCCAGTCCTTGTTGCTGTTGCCGTGCGAGCAGTCGATCATCAGGCGGTTGGAGATGCCGGCTTTCTGCTGGGTTTCCCACGCTTTGCGAACGTGTTCCTCATCGTAGTTCGTGCCGTGGCTGGAACCGCGGAGGATGAGATGGCAGGTGTCGTTGCCGGAGGTGGAGACGATGGCTGCTCCACCCTGTTTGGTGACGGAGAGGAAGCTGTGCGGGTTGGAGGCGGAGACGATGGCGTCGATGGCGATTTGCGTGCTGCCGGAGGTGCCGTTTTTGAATCCGACAGGCATGGAGAGGCCGGAGGCGAGTTCGCGGTGCACCTGGCTTTCGGTGGTGCGTGCTCCGATGGCTCCCCATGTGATGAGGTCGGCGATGTACTGCGGTGAGATCGTGTCGAGGAATTCGGTGGCGGCGGGCACTCCCATTTCCGCGAGGCGGATGAGGAGGCCGCGGGCCATGCGCAGGCCGCGGTTGATTTTGAATGTGCCATCCATGAAGGGGTCGTTGATGAGGCCCTTCCAGCCGACGGTGGTGCGCGGTTTTTCGAAGTAGACGCGCATGATGATCAGGAGGTCGTCCTTGTAGCGGTCCATCGCATAGCGAAGGCGGCCGGCGTAGTCGACGGCAGCTTCGGGGTCGTGGATGGAGCAGGGGCCGACGATGACGGCCAGGCGGTCGTCGTCTCCCTTGATGCATTGCTGGAGGTTGTGGCGCGTTTCGGAGACGAGTTGCTCCACTTCCGGCGTGCAGGGGAAGTCCTCAATGAGGATGGCGGGGGATATCAGGGGTTTGATGGACGTGATGCGCACGTCATCCGTTTGGAACCAGCTCATGGGTTTAGGCTATGTGGTGATCGAAAGTTTTGAAGAGGTTATTTGGAGCCGCTTTTGTAGGAGAAGACGTTGTCTTTGGTGTTGTCTCCGGTGCCGCGAGGGCCTTCCTTGTCGGGGCCGGTACCCCAGACGATGACGCTTTGATCCGTGGATTTGTTGGTTCCGGTGGCGCAGGGGTCGTTCAGGCCTTCTCCATCGACATTGTGGGTGATTTCGACGTAGTAGGCTTCGCCCCACGGGTCGTAATAGCCGTAGCTGTCGCCGCGGCGGTAGATGCCGTTGACTTTCGTTTCAACGATGGATCCGGTGATGTATTGGATTTTCTTTTCGTTGATGCGGTTTTCGGATTTTTCCTTGCCGAAGAGGATGGTGATGAGGTCGTTCGGGTCTCTTTCCGTGGTGCGGATGGTGGTGCCGGATCCGCTGTCGGCAATGGAGCCTTCATTCTTGACGGGATAGGTGTTGTAGTCCTCATAAAAGTCTTTGATTCCTTTTTCGATGTCGGTGCACTGTTTTCGCGATTCCATGCGTTTGGCTTCGACGAGTTTGGAGGTGATGATGGGATAGGCAATCGCAGCGAGAATGGCGATGATAGCCATGACGATCAGGATTTCAATGAGCGTAAATCCGCGTTTGCAACTGGAAAAAGAGCGCAATTTCATATCACGCCGATTGTATCATGTTCCCCGAGGTTTGCAAGTGGAAAGCGAGAGGATGGCATTTTGGGCGAGGGGTTGGTTCTTGGTGCCTGCGTGTGAGGTTGATCGGAGGCTCGGATGGGCTGGAACCAGGGCAATCAGCATGGCTGCATGTGGTGCGGAAATGGAGCATATACCGGATTTTACTCCGGACTGGTTCACTTTATGCTTGTCTCGGAGGCATTTTGAGGCAATACTGTAGATGTCCTATGGATTTGATTGAAGTAGCCAAAAAGTCGTTGGGCGATATCCTGAATGCAATGGGTTTCGCATATGATGTCGATGTGACGGAGGAGGACGGTGTCGTCTGCCTTCAGATTGCATCGGAAGATGCCAGGTTTCTCATCGGTGAGGACGGTGATCGTCTGGACGATTTGCAGTATCTCGTCAACCGTATGATTCAGAATGTTCTGCCGGATGCTCCGAGGGTGAAGGTCGATTGCGACCATTACCGCGAGAAGAGTGAGGAGAGGCTGCTGGGCAAGGCAAGGTCTTTGGCTGAACGCGTGCTGGAATCGGGTGAGGAGCAGAAGATGCCGCCCTTGAATGCCTATCATCGCCGTTTGGTGCATAATGCACTCAAGGAGATCGAAGGGGTCGTGACGGTGTCGGAAGACGGTGATGATCGTTATAAGCGGATTACGATTCGCCGGGTCTGATGTTTCGCTGTCTGGGTTATGGATGTTGCACGGCTGCGGCCGTGTGTTCCGTGCAGGTTGCGCATGCGGAGCCGTCTCGGGAAGGCGAGGTGTGGCGCGTGTATGTGGACGATTCCGCTCCGTGCCGTGAATTGGGAGCCGTGCTGGACGAGTTGAAGAGGGATGCCCGTTTTGCCCATGTGGCATGGGAGGTTGTGAAGCTTGGCGATGCGACGGCTGATCGCGCGAGCCGTTCGAATGCGGCGGAGGCGATGCGGGATCTGGTGGTTTATACGCCTGCGTTCGTGCTGACGGATCGGGATGGGCTGTATGCCAGCGTCGCCGGCGCTGTGGCGACGGTCGATGGTTTGCCTTTGGCCGATAGGCTGGCTGACGCCGCCGCATTGCGATCGGCAGATAGAAGCAGGCTGCAGGGGCGTGTCAAGGAGGCGTCCGATCGCGCGGATTTATTTCTTTTGATGGGGGAGGTGCATGATTTGTCCCCGAATGCCGATGCGCGTTCCTTGAAGGCGGTGATTGACAAGGTTGCCGCGTTTTGCAAGGATGCCGGACGGCCCGTTGCCCTGCGCCAGTCCGCTGCTCTTCGTGTGCTGTATCCTCTTTTGCTGAGGAAGACGGCTGTTTTGTATGATGGCGTGCATTCTCCGCGTTCCGAGGCTGCTTTCAATGCAGCCGTGGCAGCATTGGAGTATGCCCGCGATATGGACAAGTCGTCGGCTGAGGGGAAGCATGCGCATGCGTTGCGCGAGGAGTTGCGGCGTGCCCGTTTGCAGGCCAAGACGAGGGATTAAGGCGTTTTCAGGTTTGCGGCGGGATGGGAGTTGGGAAAGTGTTCATCCGGGATGCTGAGGCCTGAACAGGGCTGGACGACATTCAGGTTGATGCGATAATAGGAGGGAGCATTGTAGTCGATTTGTGTGATATGATGGGCAATGATGAGTTGAGGAAATGTCTTATGCCATGGATAATCGTGATGATGAGTCTGCCTATCCAAGAGGAAACGGACGGGTTCCGGCCATTTTCCGTTTTCATCGCAGTAATAGCGCACTAGAGTATATTTTTTGTTCAAATACTCGATCAAATAGGGGTTGCTCCAGATGAATTGTTCGCAGAGCGATTCTTCTCTGCTTCCCTTTTTCCCTACGAGGAATAGCATGATCCGGCGTGAGTGTCGTTTGGCATCGGCTTCTGCAGCAGCTGCATCCGTGTGAAAGACAAGGGTTTGTTCCATGCGTTCGTCCGGAGTGTCCCAGGTCTGGAGGATGTCCAGATCTTCCCCTTTGAATTGGCTGAAGCGGTAAATGGTCTGGCTGCCGTCCAGCAGACGCAGTGTGGCGGTTCGCCGAATCGCGTCGGAAAGGGATGCTTCGATGATGAGCGGTTCCTTGCTGTGCAACTGGCAGTATACGTTCCAATTACGGATGCTGTTCAAGCGTTTCCATTCTTCGACGTGGGCCGTTTCCTGCGGGGTGAGCGCGTTGCGTTGCAGGTTGTAGAGGCGGTCGTCGCCGGTGCGGATGACGAGGTCGTTCGGTCCCAGGCTTTGGATGGATGCACGGACGGTTTGGCCGTTGCCGATGTTCCATGTGTGGACAGGCATGGAGTCTGCATCGCTTGCCATTGTATGGGGAAGCATGGGTACGGCGGAGGGAGGAGCGGGTTTTTTCCAGGTGCGGAGGTAGGCGTGGTCCTGGGCGCTCAGGCGTGAGAGCGGGATGCGGAGGGTGCGGCCTTCTTTTTTCTGAAGATAGATGCTGTCTCCCGGAGTGGAGATGGCTGCAGCCTGGATGGTTTGGCCGTTGTCGAGCGTCCATGTGCGCGTGGCGTCTTCCTGCGCGAGTACGCTGCCGGCAAGTGTCAGGGAGGCGAGGATGTGAGATGTGCGGTTCATGGCGGCGGGGCGTGATCAGGGTAGGCGTGTGGCGCGAAGGGTGTCGAGCGCCATGCGGGCGCCTGGGTGTTTCGGCTGGTTGTGAAGTTTTTGTTCGAGGGCCCGGATTTCATTGTTTTTCCATTGCATGCGGCGTTCTGCCGGGATGGCGGTGTTGGGCAGGAGTCTGGTCAGGATGTCTTGGGTGAGGCGGGGATGTCCGCTGATGTCCGACAGTGCCTGTTCGATGTGGTGGTATGCTTCCGTTTGTTTGCCTTGGTCGAGCCGGACCATGCCGCGAGTCCAATCCGCCATGGCTCGCGAGAGGACGATTTGTTCATGGGTGGGGTCCGTGTAGGACGGGGCGTTGACGCAGATGCCGCGGTGTACGATGTATTCGTAGATGTAGTTCGCCTTGTCCCATTGTTCGGATTCAACATAGGCTTCGGCCAGGTTGTGCATGTCGACGATACGATGGCCCATGTTGAAGTAGAATCGTTCGGCATCGCGGTAGTTGCCGTAGGTCAGAAGGGTTTGCACGAAAAGGTCGTAGTCGTCCCTCAACCCGGCCTGAAAGAAGAGTGCGTTGAGGGTGACGGCGTTTTTGTAGTGTTTCCATGCCAGTTCGTCGTGACCGAGGGCTTCTTCATATTCAGACATGGCGAGGTGGAGCAGGGGGCGGTCATATCGTTTGCTGGCGTTGATGTCCCGAATGAAGGGGGCCGCCTGGTCCAACCTGTTTTGCTCGATGAAGTGGTGGACAATCGCATAGACGGCAGACGGGAAACCCGTTTTGCCGAATTCAGGAATGAGTGAGGCCAGTGCGCCAGCGGCTTCTCCATAGCCTTGTTCGCCAAGGAGGCGGATCATGATATGGAGAGAGTCGATGCCGATGGTGCCGTTCCGATAACCCTCCATGCCGTTGATGACGATGCGGTCAAGGATGTCCTGCCTGTCGCTGTTTGTGGCAGGGATTTTGCCTGCCAGGATGTTGGCGGCGCGTATGCCTCCTCCGAGTCCCCATGCGCGGTTGAACTGCGGGAAGATGCTGTAGTGAGGAGAGCGAAGGATGTCGAAATAGCGGGAGATTCGTTGCGGGTCGCGTTCGTAGTGTGAGAAGAGTTCGGCCAGAGCCAGCGGGCTGACGCCCCGGAGTTCGTGCTGGCAGATGAGGAGTGACCAGACGTCGTAGCGGTTGAGCAGTTCAGCGAGGGCTGCGCAGTCCGTCCGGAGAGCATCCCATTCGCCTCGCTCTTCGAGTACGGCCAGTCCGGTGATGCAGCTGTGGAGCTGGCGGGGAACGAATTCCCGCAGGCGTTCGAATTCGTCGCGGTTGGCATCGTTGCTGGAGACGATGATGTTGAAGCTTTCCGGACCTTCTTCGGAGGGAACGGGTACGGCAAGGTCGCCGAGGTTCATTTCAAGCAGGAGGCTGTAGCATGCCGTTTGTTTGGTCGCGATGGCGGAGTGGCGGGTTTCCTGATTGTCCGGGAGGGCGTCGTCGCATTCCTTGAGGGCGAGTGCGATGAGCAGGTCCGTTTTGTTTTTTGCCTTGGCCTGTTTGCAGAGTTCGTCAAGTTCGGTCAGGTTGTGTTTGTATGTCTGCCTGTACGATTCCGTGTTTTCATCCGGGGTGATGAGGTAAGCGCAGTTCCATTGGGGCAGGCGGACGGCGGTGATGTCCGGGAAGTGCATGATGCTCAGGTCATCATAGACGTCCATTTTTTCCCATGCCGGCATTTTTCCGCCAAGTGCCAGCAGGCAGCGGGGGATGAAGCCCTGCATGTTTTTCGGGATGGTGGCTGCGGCGTTTCTGATCTGTTTGGCGGTAGCAGGGATGTCGACGGGTATTAGATGATGGCGCGCCGCCAGGCTGTTCATGGATTTCATGCAGCAGGAAGGCAGGGCCTGCCCTTTGCGTTTGAATCGGCTGATGCCTTCTTCCGCGATATCCGTCCGCAAGGTGTTGAAGTTGTGGGTGAGGTAGTGCAACTGCCTGAGTTCATACCGCGTCGGCGAGTTTGCCAGAACGAGCGGTTCGTATTCATGCGGGGCGGTCCAGATGCGGCAGGTGTTGGATTGCCACGGACCATGGCGGAAGTATACTTCTTCGGTGTTGTTGCGAAGGATGTCGTTATACAGGAGTATTTTGTTGTCGCTGAATCCTCTGAGGCGCCGGTACAATCCCTGTACCCATGGGCGGAGTTCCCCGAGCGGGTCATCCGCTCCCTGATTGTAGGCGCGGATGAGTCTTTGGTAGATCAGGGCGCTTTCGAGTTTGGGGTTGACGTTGTCCCAGCTTTCCAACGCCGTGCATAGTGCGGTGATTTCGTCATTGCCTCCGCGGTTTTCCGTCAGCAGTTCCCTCGCCCACTGGTTGAGGCCTATGGTGGTGAATTCCGTGTCTCCCAGTTCGTACAGGGCTTTGAGCCGAAAAATGGTGGTGTCTTCAGTGGAAGCTGCCAACGCGAGCGTTTGGAGGGCCAATGCAATTTGTGCGCGCCGCACCAGTTCCGGATTGTCGGAATAGGTTGCTTCGCGGAGTGCGCGAGTGAGCGTGGCATTCTCTTGCCGGGCGCAAGTCAGGAAGGCCTCGTCCGATTGTTTCAAGTCGCTGCTGCCGAGTTGTGCAATTACTTTTTCGGCTTGTCGTTGCTGTTCGAGATCAGAGACTCGAGTTGTAGCAGTTCGATTCGTTATGTAAGGAACTGCCGGGCAGGCGTCGATCAAAACAAGCCCGGTAAGAATGATACATGGGATGTTGAGTTGCTGTCGGAGGCGGGTCATACGGTGTTGGAGAAGGCCGCCGACATGCTAGCATACTCGCTGGCGGTTGGGAAGCGTATAATGTATGCTGCAGGATTGTGAATACGTTATAAGTTAGATTGTGTTAGATTGTTGGCGCGGTTCATATCCGGGTGAAGCGTGCGGTCATGCGCATTGTGGCCGCTGCCGCATTCGGGGCTTGCCTTCCTGAGGCTCTTGCGTAGAGTGGTTGTCATGAGCAGACTGGATGAATTGATGACGTTGCTGCGTTTTCCGAGTATTTCGGCGCAGCGTGCCCATGACGGAGATGTGGCGGATTGTGCGGATTGGCTGGTGGACAAGTTGTCCGGCATGGGGTTCGATGCGCGTAGCCATGGGACGGCGCGCCATCCGATTGTCGTTGCGAAGAGTCCGGAGGTTCCCGGGAAGCCCCGTGTGCTGATTTACGGGCATTATGATGTGCAGCCGGTGGATCCGATCGAGTTGTGGGAGTCCGATCCTTTCGAGCCGGTCGTGCGTGACGGGCGCATTTATGCCCGAGGAGCTTCGGATGACAAGAGCGAGCTTTTCGCCCATATTCTCGGTGTGGAGTCGCTGTTGCAGGAAGGCGGCGGTACGCTGCCCGTGAATGTGACGTTTTTGTTGGAAGGCGAAGAGGAAGTCGGCAGCGCGAGTTTGATCGATTTTCTGGGAAAGAACAGGGAACTTTTGGCTTGTGATGTGATCGTCGTTTCCGATACGGGGATGGCTGCACCCGATGTGCCGACGTTTTCCTACGGTTTGCGCGGGGTGGCCTGCGGCGAGCTGATCGTTAACGGCCCGGCGATGGATCTTCATTCCGGGGTGTTCGGCGGTGCGGTGGCCAATCCGATTACGGTGCTGGCGGAGATGCTGGCGACGTGCCATGATGCCGAAGGCCGCGTGTCGATCGACGGTTTTTACGACGGCGTAGAGCCTCCGGCAGATTGGGAGCGCGTGATGTGGAGCCGGGTGCCGGGTATGGACGATGTTTCGCTGGCTGCCCTGACGGGTGTGAAGGCTTTGCGTACGGAAGCCGGTTATACCGGAGCGGAGTGTATCTATGCTCGTCCGACTTTCGAGCTGAACGGTATTTTCGGCGGGTACGAAGGAGAGGGTAGCAAGACCGTGATTCCGACGAAGGCGGTGGCGAAGATTTCCTGTCGCCTCGTTCCGGGGCAGGATCCCAAGCGTATTTTGCAGCTCGTGAAGGCCCATTTCGAGAAGGTGGCGCCGAAGGGCGTCGAGATCAGGTTTGTGAATCAGCATGGAGGCGAGGCGTATGTGTGCGATCCTCATTCTCGTTACGGCAAGGCAGCCCAGCAGGCTCTGGAAGAGGCTTTCGGCAATAAGCCCGTGCTTGTGCGCGAGGGCGGCAGTATTCCCGTGATTGCGGAGATGAGCAAGCAGCTCGGCGTAGATGCCCTTTTGCTGGGGTTGTGCCTGCCCGATGCCCGCATTCATTCGCCGAACGAGAATATGCGGCTGGATCTCTGGGAGAAGGCGATTGAGATGTCTGCCTCTCTGTTGCGCAGGCTGGGCGAGAGTGAGTGAGTCGTTTTTCGATTTTTCAGTTATGGCTGCTCCTGCCGTCGATATCCGCCATGTGCACAAGCAGTTTCCCTCTCCCTGGGGGAGGGAAGGTGTGTATGCGGTGAAAGGCGTTTCCCTGCAGATTCCGCAGGGGAGCGTGTACGGACTGGTGGGGCCGAACGGTTCCGGCAAGTCGACGATCATGAAGATGCTGATCGGCTTGCTGGCTCCGAGTTCAGGCGAGTGCGAGGTGTTCGGCCGTTCGGCGACGGATGCCTCCAACCGTGAACAGATCGGTTTCCTGCCGGAGAATCCCTATTTCTACAAGTTCCTGACAGGTGAGGAGACGGTGCGCTTTTACGGCAAGCTGTGCGGTTTGCGCGGTCGGGCGTTGAAGGAGCGAACCCATGAGCTGCTGGAGCTGGTCGGCTTGCAGGATGCTGCAAAACGAAGGCTCGGCGGCTATTCCAAGGGGATGCTCCAGCGTATCGGCATGGCGCAGGCTTTGGTGCAGAAGCCGAAGCTGATTGTGCTCGATGAGCCGACGGCAGGGGTGGATCCGATCGGGTCCCGCGTGATCCGGGATATTGTGATGGCGTTGAAGGGGCAGGGGATGACCGTGTTCCTGTGTTCGCATTTGCTTGAGCAGGTGCAGGAGGTTTGCGACCGCGTGGGGATTTTGTATCAGGGGCTTCTTATTGCCGAGGGGTCAATGGACGATTTGACTCGTGATGCGAAACGCGAGGAGATTCTTTTGGAGAATGCGTCTTCCGACCTTCTGGGACGACTGCGCCGTGTGGTGGATGAGGATGGAGAGGCCAGGTGGCTCGGTTCCGGCCATCCCCGCAATTCATTGGAGGATGTGTTTCTGGCGGGCATTCGCAGCCAGATGGAGAAGGACAGGGAAGATCAGGCCCGTAAGGCGGAGTCCGGAAAGTAAGCCCGAACCGACTGGGCGCGTGTTATTGCTTGGCCCACGGGGTGGTGCCTCCCGTGGCGCGAAGGCGCTTGCGATAGAGCTTGATGTTGAAGACGGCACCCGCGATGACGACGGGGAGTGCCATCAGGCCGCAGATGACCTCGTCCGCATGCAGGAAGAGGATTCCGAGGATGAAGACGCCGGACGTGCTCAGGGCTGCGACGAAGGAGACGGTGTGCAGGGTGTCCGCCAAGGCGTTCTGTTCTTCTTTGCGGGAGGGAGGTACGGCCGTGTTCACCGTGAGGATGAGCGCAGTCAGCAGGGAAAGGGCGCGGCTTTGGGGGATGCTCCATGCGCACAGGGCGAACAGGCCGCTGCCGATTAAAAGGGTGGCGAGTACGTGCGACAGGAAGATGGAGAATACTTGCAGCGACGATGCGGGGGCCGGCGCGATGCGGCGGACGGGATAGTACAGGAACAGTTTCAGCAGAAAGGCGACGAGGCCGTAAAGCCATTTCAGAACCGGTGTCAGGACGGCGAGCGCCAGCATGGCGAGCATGAGCCATTCGCCTTTCCATGCAAGCCAGACTGCATCGATCAGTCCGACGCAGGCAAACAGGGCGACGATGCAAATGGCAACCACGCTTCGACTTTAACGGATGCGGAAACGAAAGTAAAGAAGGAAATAGCGTTTCCTCCTCTCCGACAGGGTGTTGGCGGCGGCGTTGTTTTCCGTTCGTCCGGCGCTTTGGGAAGAAAAAATGGGTTGCAATGAGAAATTTGCATTGCCAAGACAGGATTTTTCATGTAGAATCCGCCACCCAACTCACTACAAGTCTCATTTAACGTCGAATACAAGGAAAGCAAGATGAACATTATCAACAAGATCGAACAGGAACAACTTAAGGCGGAGGTCGCCCCCTTCAACGTCGGTGATACCGTCAAGGTTCACACCCGAGTGATCGAAGGTGGTAAGGAACGCGTCCAGATTTTCCAGGGTATCGTGATCGCCAAGCGCGGTTCCGGTGTGAACGAAGCATTCACCGTCCGCAAGATTTCCTACGGCGAAGGTGTAGAACGCTCCTTCCCGGTACACACTCCCCGCATCGCCAAGGTTGAAATCGTTTCCCGCGGCCTCGTGCGCCGTGCGAAGCTTCACTATCTCCGCGGCCGTATCGGCAAGGAAGCCATGACGGTGAAGACCGCCCGCTGATTTTTGCGATAGTCTTTCTTTTTTGACGCCCTCTCCAACCGGAGAGGGCGTTTTTTTGTGGTGCAGCCGCCTTTTTTTCTTCACAGGAAGTCGCAAGCTTTGTTACATTGACTTTATGCCGATACAATTCCCTCATGCCGCCATAGCCTGTGCTTTGTTTTCTCTTTCCTCGTTCGTTTTTGCGCAGGAAACCGGAAAGCAGCACGGTACGCGCGCAGCTGAAAAGGAGATGGCGGATTTGTGCCGTTTTTCGTCATGGATCATGGCGGATGCGGTATCCTCTTCTCCGGACGGCGGGCAAGGACTGCCGTATGAGTGCCGGAGTTCGGAAGAGCTGTTCGGTGCTGCGGATAAGGGAGATGTGCGCGCTGCTTTCCAGCTGGTGCTGTTCTGGAGTCGCAAGGGGGTGGAGAATGCCGATCTGTATGCCATGAATCCGCCTTCCCCAGGGCAGCGGCAGGTATGGGGCGATGTGTTCGCCGGTACCTCCGCCGATGCGCCATGGTTCCACGAGCCTTCACGGTGGTACGATTACTGGCTGGCTCGTGCGGCGTACGGTCGCGGGATGCTGGCGCTGGCTTTGAGGTGGTCTCTGGAGGGTAAGACGGCAGGGAACGATATGTTTCAGGCTGTTTTGCTGATGCATGGTTCGCGCGACGGAGACCCGCTGTTTATCGATTTTCTGCTGTCGGAGTATGAGCATGGTGCATTAGGGGAGGATTTGCGTGCCCGAATGGGTGAAACGCTGGCGCAGGGGATGGCGGCTTTGCGCATGCGCGCCGTGAAGGGTGAACCGGGAATGTCCGCGGCCTATTGCAGGGTGTTGCAGCGGTGGCTTTCGATGGGGGATACCAGGGCCGTCGGTGCATGGATGGAGCAGGGGCTTGCCCTGTTTCATCAGGATGCCTTGGAGTTGCTCCGCCGCTCCGCCGGAAAGGGGGATGCGCTGGCCATGAAGGTGTATCCGCAGTTTTCGCTGTTATGGGCGGGGGTCGGAAAAGATGTTGGAGGAGAGGTGGACGGCAGCTTCGAGGAGGATATGGTGCAGGCGGCGGAGCGTGGTGAAGTCATTGCTCTGTTGCGTGTGTCCATGGCGTTGCTGGGACGGATCGATTCGGATAAGGAGGCTTCGGGCGATGTGGTGGATCGTGTCGAAAAACTGCTTCTGCGTGCTGCGGAGCAGAATAGTTGTGCGGCGATGATGTCGCTTTGCCATTTGTACGAGGGCAAGTACGGTGGTGCGCCTCAACCGGAAAAGGCGTGCGGGATGGCGCAGCGTATGGCTGTGCTGAATTATGCTCCCGGGCTGTTGCGGTTGGCCAGGTATAAGGAAGAGGGGTACGGTTCCTGTGCGAAGAATCCTGAGAAGGCTTATGAACTGGTGTTCCGCGCAGCTGCGAGCCTGTATCCTGAAGCGTTGGTGGAGTGGGGGCGTTATCTGTTGGTCGGTATCGGCTGTGAAGCTGATGGGAAGATGGCCCGAAAAGTGTTGTCGCGCCTGTATGACCAATCTCCCACGATGCCTCGAGTCGCTTTTTTCCTCGGTTATCTGTATGAAGAGGGGCTGGCGGGCGAGACGGATGCAGGAAAGGCCGTCCATTATTATCAGGAGGGCGTGAAGCTTGGCGACGATAAGGCGATGAACAATCTCGCTTCCATGTATGAGCGGGGGAAGGGTGTGGATAAGAACCGGGAGAAGGCTCTTGCCTTGTATAGGCAAGCCGCCGGCCTGGGCAATGCGGATGCGCGTTCGAATGTGGGACGGCTCGAGAAGCATTGAGGCAGAGAATTTCCTTCCCCTGTCCCAAAAGAAACGGCACGCCTTGTGAGGTGTACCGGTGATGATGTTGCTTGGTTCCGCGTTCAGCGTCCGCGGAACAGATTGCCTATTTTGTTGGCTGCGCCGACTCCCTTGAGGGCGCCTTTCAGGGCCATGCCTTTCAGGCCTCCCATACCGAGGCTTTTCATGTCGATGCCGCTGAGGTCGGGCATGCCGCCGCCTCCAGCCATGCCGGGCATGCTGCCTGCCATTTGTTTCATCATGGCGCCCATTTTGCCTTTGCCGGACATCATTTTCTTCATTTCGGTGAAGTTTTTGATGAGTTTGTTGACTTCGAAGATGGGGCGGCCCGAGCCTGCCGAGATGCGGCGGCGGCGGGAAGGGTTCAGAAGCATGGGGTTGCTGCGTTCCTTTTTCGTCATGGAGAGGACGATGGCTTCCATGTGCTTCATGCGCTTGGGGTCGAGGGCGCCTGCGGGTATCTGCTTTTTGAGTTTGCCGAAGCCGGGGAGCAGGCCGAGCAGGCCTTCGAGCGGGCCGAGGCTTTGCATCATGCGCATTTGGTCGAGGAAATCGTTGAAGTCGAACTTGCCTTCCGCCATGCGCTGGGCGGATTTCATGGCCTGTTCTTCGTCGATGCGGGCGGCGGCGTGTTCCACGAGTCCCACGATGTCGCCCATGCCGAGGATGCGGTCCGCGAGGCGGTCAGGTACGAAGGGTCCGAACTGGTCGAGTTTTTCGCCTTCGCCCGCGAATTTGATGGGTTTGCCGGTGACGGAGCGCATGGAGAGCGCGGCGCCGCCGCGTGCATCGCCGTCGAGCTTGGTCATGACGATGCCGGTGATGCCGACGGCGTTGTTGAAGGTGCAGGCTACCTGAACGGCCTGCTGGCCGGTAGCGGCATCGACGACGAGAAGGGTTTCTCGCGGGTCGATGTAGTCGTTCAGGCGTTTGAGTTCGCCGATGAGTTCTTCATCGACTTCCTGACGGCCGGCGGTGTCGAAGATGATGACGGTTCCGTCCTGCGTTTTGGCCCACTGAAGGGCTTCCCTGGCAACGCGGACGACATCTTTTTCCCCCGGAGCGGGTGTGAAGACGGGTACGTCGATTTGCTTCGCCAGCGTAGCAAGCTGGTCGATGGCGGCGGGGCGGATCAAGTCGCAAGCGACGAGAAGGGGGCGGCGGCCTTCTTTTTTGAGGCGGAGGGCAAGTTTCGCGCTGGTCGTGGTTTTGCCTGCACCGTTGAGGCCGACGACGAGGATGCGGGCGGGGTCCGTGAGGTCGAGCGTGGCGACGTCTCCACCGAGGAGTTCGGCGATTTCATCGCGAAAGATTTTGACGATCTGCTCGCCGGGTTTGATGGATTTGAGTACTTCCGTACCCATGGCCTGTTCCTTGACGTGGGCGATGAATTCGCGCGCCACGGAGAATTCGACATCGGCTTCGAGCAGGGCGACGCGGATGTCCTTCAACGCATCGGAGATGTTCTTCTCGGAGATCTTTCCCAGTCCGCGCAGTTTGCGGAAGGTATTGTCCAGTTTGTCGGCAAGGAATGAAAACATGATTCGTGTCGAAATGGTAGCAAGCCCGTATGGCAAAGTCAAGTTTGCATCCTGTGATGGTGCGTGATGCGGGGAAGGTGCATTGGACGAAGGTTGAGCGGTGGGTATCGCGTTCCGGACAAGCGGGTACCGGCAGGGAGTCGATAGTATGCGACTTGCTGGCATGATATATGGAGGATGGGCAGGATTGCTTTCTTGACAGCGATTATGCTCCTCTCTATACTCGACAAGCGAAGTGCCGGACAGGTGTCCCCGCTTTGCCATCACCCACATTTCCCCGATTACATCATGAACATGAAGATGAAGACGACGTTCCTCGCAGCTTTGCTTATTCCCTGCGTGTATGCGCAGGAACCCGCTCCGGCTGCGTCCTGGCAGGGCAACGGCCTTGAAACCGCCGAGATGAAGTATCGCTCGAATTTCCAATCGTCATTGTCGCTTTTTCCTGCCGATACCGAATTCGTCATGGGTGCGTTCGATGTGGGCGAGACAGCCACGACTTTGTGCGGCTCGAAGCTCGTCCGGTTGTTCAATGACGGTCAAGCTGTCGACGTGCCGTTGCCGGTGCTTGGCGTGCGCAATGCGGTGATTGCTTGCGGCAAGGGATCGGCGGAGAGCATGCGCAGCATGGCTCCCTTGTATGCAGCTGTGCGTGCCGCCAAGGATAGCCGAACTCTGCATGAGTTTCTGGAAGACGACGAAGCGCTGGGTACATGGATTTCCGGTTTGTCCGACCAGGCCATGGTGGATGTGTTGGTTGCGGCGAAAGGCTGGGCGCATGCGGGCACAATGCCTCCGTTGCTGGCGGTCGTGACCCCTGAACGCTCAATGATGCCGATGGTGGAAGCCCAGATGTCTTCCATGATTGCCATGCTGAAATCGCGTGCCGGAGAGTGGGCGGGCGTGTATCACGAGGGTGATTATTCGGGTGTTCATTTCTCAGGCATTTGCATCGAAGGTTCGCAATTGGCGGATCGGTTGCGGGTGTTTGGCCAGAGCATGAAGTCGAATATGAAGAAACCTCTGACCGAGCTGCTGGAGGGATTGAAGGGGAGAAAGATTTATGTGCTGGGTGCGGTGCACGATGGGAAGCTTATTCTCTCCATGACGGAAGATCCTGCAACCCAGCTCAAGCTGGCGGCCAATGCCGATGAATCCATTTTGAAGACGGATAAGCTGGCTTTTGCCTCTGATAAGATGGCATACCGGCCCAATTTCCTGATGTATACCGGCAAGGAGCTGGTGGCCGCGATGGAAGCCAACGAGCGGGCTCGCTATGCCGGAACCAGAAAATTGCTGGAACGAGTCGTGGAAATGGCCGACTGGCCCGACCGTCAGACGATGAAGGATGCCAAAGCCGCCGTTGCCGGAGTGCTTGATCCGCTGGCCGATGGCAAAGGGTTGCCCGAACCGTGTGCATCGACATGCATCGCATGGGAGCAGGACGGTCTTCATGTGGAAATGACGGGGAGCAAGTCTGTATGGTTCGACGATGGCAGGTCGCTGGCGCTGGCATCACTGGCAGACAATCCGGATACGATTCTTCTGATGGAGCAGACCGTGAATCCGGCTGCCGCGAAGACATTGGCGGATATGGTGGAAAATGCTGTTGCTTGTATTTGGTACGGTTCGACGATAGGAGGAGGCATCTCCAGCCGCAAAACGCTGGAAGAGGAAAGGCAGTATGCGGAAACCGTCAAGTCCATGTGGAAATCGTGCCGCACCATGTGGGAAGGGCTGGGTACGGACTCAGCTCTTCTGGTGGACGGAAAGGGCTCTTTCCCGAAAGATATTTCCCCGGCGACACAGCCTCTTCTGGATCAAATGACAGCTCCCCGTGTGGCTTTGTATGCAAGCGTCAGGGATCGCAGCCAGATCGTTTCCGGGTGGAACGCCCTGTTATCCCAAGTGGAGCAACTTGCCCTCAAGGAAGGATTGTCCCGCAAGGATTGGGAAAAGATGATGCCTGAAACTCTCCGGGTATCGACCTTCGGAAACGGCGGAACAGTCTATTCTCTGGCAGAAGGGGATGATGAGCCGAATTGCGAACCGAACCTGATTCTGACGGATGAATCGCTGGTGCTGGGTACGTCGCGCCTCTGGAACGAAGAGATCGTCCGTATTGCTCAATCGCCGTCCGGTACGGCCAGAGGGGGGCTTTTCGTCTTCCGTGTGGGAGGGTTGAAGAAGTGGATGGATCACAATGCCTCGTTCGTGCGCCGGATCGTCGGCAAGTCCGAACTGGTGGAAAATGCTTTTGCCGGAGTGACGGCTCTTGATGCGGTTATGGACGGTATTTATGCGACGGTGTCGAATGAGGGCGGCAAGTGCATTTTCCGTCTTCATCTCAAGATGAAGTAACCGTCGGGATACAGCGGTTTTGCGGGCAGGCGGCGTTTGCTGTCTGCCTGTTCCTTTTTATGGATGAAGCGGCGGTGGCATTCTGCTTGAAGTGATGGCGGAACGGGATGATGCCGGAATGACGGGAAATTGCGTTCTGATACGTTTTCTGCTTGCTTTCATTCCGTATTTCGAGCTTAATATGCCCGTCTTTATTTCAGGGCCCTATAGTTAAATGGATATAACGAGCGTTTCCTAAACGCTAATTGCAGGTTCGATTCCTGCTGGGGCTACCACGCGCTTTTGCCAACTTGGCGCATATTTTCATTACAACTTCTCTCCAACGGCCGATTGAGAAAGAATGATTGGGATATAGCTAAATCCTTAAATAATTTCCCATATGCCTTTGGGGCTGACAGGTGCACCGTGAGTATTTTCTTTCGTAGATGCTCCTTTCATCCGTTTTTGTTGGCGAAGTTGTGTGGCTGCCCATCTGATATCGTAGTTCCATGTATAAAACATATCGTCGGCAGGGGATAATTGGTTTCCATATACTTTCCAAAACTCTCGGAAAATAGTCATCATGGAGGCTTTTCCTCCAAGCTTCTGAAGAAGTTGATAGAGGATATTTGGTAAATCTTTTCGTGTCATATCATTGAATACTACGTTCATCATAATGTATTGATTTCTGGTATGTGTCAATAGCAAATTTCGCGTGCATCAGAAAGATTTGCTGTACTATGCATACAAAAAACGGAGTACCGTTTCGGGTACTCCGTTGGAGATGTTGCGGTGTCCGCAAGTTGCTTAGGCTTCTTCTGCCGGGGCGACGTTGACGCGGCGTCCGTCTCGGTCGAAGAACACGCGGCCGTCCACAAGGGAGAAGATGGTGTAGTCGCGGCCCATGCCCACGCCCTTGCCGGGGTGCCATTTGGTGCCGCGCTGGCGGATGATGATGTTGCCAGCGATAACGACCTGTCCACCGAATTTCTTCACGCCAAGACGCTTGCTGCGAGAGTCGCGTCCATTGCGTACGGAACCTTGACCTTTCTTATGAGCCATATCTAGTAAAAATGTTGGTTAAGTTTAGCCCTTGATTGCGGTGATTTCGATCTTCGTCAGAGCGGCGCGGAAACCCTTCTTTTTGTGGAACCCCTTGCGGCGCTTGAATTTGAAAGCCACTCCCTTGGCGCCGCGAGCGGCTGCGTCGAGTACCTTGGCGGTCACGGTCGCACCGGAAACGGTGGGCGTGCCGATCTTGGTCGTGCCGTCGGCTTCGACGAGGAGGACCTGGTCGAAGGTTGCTTCTCTGTCTTGCGCCAGCGTGGCGATGCGGTCGACGGTCAGAACGTCGCCGACTTGCACGCGGTACTGTTTTCCACCTGTTTTGAAAACTGCGTATGCCATAATGTCACTAATTCGTATTGATCCCGCCGGAGCGGGCGGGCACATTATACATACGGCTCGACGGCTGGCAAGTAAAATTTAATCTTTTTATGGAGAATTTGCATAAAATTTTCAATTCCGGAGTGAGGACGGTGTCTTCTCCCGAGGAGATGCGCGGGTTGGGGAGGTTGCTTGCCGAGGTGTTGCAACCGGGGCAGGTTGTGGGACTGGTCGGCGATCTGGGGGCCGGGAAGACGCATCTGGTGCAGGGTATTCTGGAGGGGCTGGGCGCCGGGAATCCCGGTGTGAGTCCGACATTTTCTCTGGTACACGAGCATTCCGATGCGCGTATTCCCGTGTGCCATTTCGATTTTTACCGTATGGAGTTGCCCGAGGAGTTGCTTGCGATCGGTTGGGACGAGTATCTGGAACGCGGCGATTTGATTCTGGCAGAGTGGGCCAATCGCTTTGACGGTTCGATGATGCCGGAGGGCACGGTGTGGTTGCTGCTCGAGCATGCGGCAGAGGGCGTGCGTACGGTTTCATTGGCCGTTTGACCATGTAGGCGATGCCATGTGTTGACGGTATGCAGGAGATGCATTCTGTGGTGCGGTTGGTGCCGGATGTCTGCGCCTGGGATGTGTTTGGCTGCCCGGTTCCATCCCATTGGCAGCGGAAGGAGTGGGCTTGGTGTGTGGAAATGCCGCGCATTCCATGAGAGGAGTGCGCGGCAGTGTGAGGAGTCGGACGTGATGCGGCGTCAGGATCAGGAACGGGAGGATGCCTGATCGCTTTTTTTCAGCCATTTTTCGACTTCGGGAAGCAGGTGTTCACACCAGACGCGGTATCCTTGTTCGGTGAGATGGACGTGGTCCTTGAAGAGGCCGGGTTTGAAGGTTTTGTCGGGATTGAGGAAGTATTTGTTGTAGTTGACGATGTTCGTGCGTGGCAGTTTGAGTTTGCGGATTTCGGCATTGACTTTTTCTCCAAGGATGCGGAGGTTTCCTTTGGGGTCTGGGCCGTACGGCGTGGTTTCAAGGATGATGACGTGGGTGGAGGGGAATTTGTCCAGCAGAGTCGTGACGATTTTTTTGACTCCTTCGACGGTTTCCTTTGGTGTCTGTTTGCCTTTCCATGTGCCGATGTTGTTGGTGCCCACCATCAGGACGCATACCTTGGGAGGGGTGGTAGTGGCAAGTTTGGTGTCTTCCATGCGCCAGAGGATGTGTTCGGTGCGGTCTCCGCTGACTCCGAAGTTGACGGCTTTGAGCGGAACGAATTTTTCATCCCATACTTTTTTACCGACGATTTCCCATTGTTCGGTGATCGAGTCGCCGATGAAGAAGACATCGCAAGGCAGGTTGGCCATGTTTTGCTTGACTTTGGCATAACGAGCAGGAACCCAGTGCCTGTCATTGTATACAGGGGCTACGGGCGATGTCGGCGGGTCGTTTTCGGATGGTGCGGCGGCCAGAAGAGAGGGCAGGCCTGCGAGGAGACATGCGGCAGAAATTAGCGTGTTTTTGGTCATAATGGTCTCTATGGTCGAAGTTGTAGAAATATGCCGGATTGGAGCTGTCTGTGGTAATCCGACCATTTGCATGTTTTCTACGTCGCATTCGTCACTCTTCTATCGTTTCCAAGCATGTATTACCTTTTTCGATTGTTTTGAAATTATTATAACTTTTTCTTACTTATTTATTATGAGTTATTTTATTTGTAAAATATTTTTCAGAGGCTTTGTGTTTCCATGAAATTGTTGTTTGTGTCATACATTCGGAGGGGTGAAGACGGATTATAAATCCGCTTATTGATTATTTTGTACAATAATAATAAATGTATTATGAATTCATTTGTATGTTTTTTGTTATATAAAAATGAACAAAATTCAAAAAAATGGACATGAAAAACACCGTTTAAAATTAGGTATAATTAAAAGAATTTATTGAATGAAAACGTATTGCGTTATATAATGGTTTTTAATTGACACAGGATTTATAATCCGCTAAAATTGTGCGGGGTTTATTTTTGCTCCTATATGTCTTATTATTATGAAGTTGCATCTTCCTGTCCTGTTGCGCGCCGCTTTGTTGAGCGCTTTTGTCGTTTCCTCTCAAGGATTCGCCGGTGATTATCAGAATGGTTCTCTGGTCAAGGAGAATCAGACGGGTACCATTTACAATGATTATAGCGGTTCATTCGCTTTGAATTCTTATGAAGCGTTGACGTTCCGCAATAACGTCAGTGTTATTTACGGGCAGGGAAGCGTGTCGCTGCTCGGTAACGGCGATGTTTTGTTCCAGGGGAATCAAAGCAAGTGGGATGGTCCCGCCATCAGTGCCGGGACGGGAGTGTATTTGAAAGATAACAAGTCTCTGGCATTCAGCGGCAATATTTTCAACGATCCGAATGTATCGTGGATTCGAGGCGGCGGCGCCATCAGCTTGTATTCCCCCAATTCGAGGATCAATTTCGAAGTTTCCGGCAATGATTCGGTTTTATTCTCCGGCAACAGGTCTACGGGAAGTGGCGGTGCCATTTATATTTATGGTTCCGGACAGCCGACATTCAGCAACAACGGTACGGTTCGGTTCGAGAACAACGCGTTGACCGGAGGTAACGGAGGGATGGGCGGAGGATTGTTTTCCTGGTCATATGCCATTTTTGAAGGCAACGATAATGTCGAGTTCGTCGGTAATACGGCGAATGGCTCCACTTGTTATGGTGGCGCGCTTTACGCCCGCGCAGGCGTAGATATTACCGGGACGACAGGGCAGGTGCTGTTCGACGGCAATTCTGCCGACAAAATCGCAGGTGCTTTTGCATCCGGCTACTGGTTCAATATCGAGAAGAACGGAGATGTCATGTTCTCCAATAACACGACGCTCGGAGAAGGTTCGGCCGTGTACGTGACGCTGGATTATTATCCGTCTACGACGAAGTATCTTCTTTCCGCCGATTACGGCAATGTGACGTTCAAGGACAATTTCCAGAATACGGGCAACGGAGGAGCGAACAAGTCCCGCATGGGTTTGGTTGGTACGGTGTACAAGGAGGCGATGAACCAGGTCGATTTCGAGATGCGTGCGGCTGCCGGGAAGTCCATTTTCTTCTACGATCCTTTCTATTTTACACGTTACAGCGATGCGGAAGGTCCGGGCAATTCGTCCCTCAAGGTACATATGAACAGTATGGCCGGCTATTCGGGCAATATTGTCGTTTCCGGGCAGTATAACGAAGGGCAGGTGCTCGATTCCTATATTGCCGGGGCTGCGGAGCTGTATGAGGGCTGCCTGTCGATTGTGGATAAGGGCCGCCTGTCGATGCGCGATGTGTGGTCTTCCACATACGGCAGCGGACATCAGGTGAAGGATACCTATTTCGATTTCCGTGCATGGGGCGGTTCCGTGCTGGAGATGCGCCGCGATGGCGCCATGGTGGCGAAGACGGCTCAGTTCGATTCCCGGACGATTCTCCGAACGGGTAGCGGCGCTTCACTGGCTTCTGCTTCCGTGAATATGCAGAGCGGCATTACGTTTGATATCGCTCCGTTCCTCAATACCAATGTGGAAGCCTCCGGTTTGACGGTGACCACGGAAAGCTGGTCGCTCGGCGGCCACCTTTTCCTGAGCAATAATCTCGATTTCAACGGCGATTCCCGCTGGGCGACGAATCAGAATTATCTTCTGATGACGGATGCGAACGGTTCCCGCAACGGGCAGACGTTTTCCGATATTCTGATTTACGGTCTCGGTACGAATGTGATCGGGGACGGCTATGCCTATCAGGGTACGTGGTCTTTCTCATGGAACGGGAATGATCTGTATGCCCATTGGACGGTGAATGCTCCTGTGGGCGCCGAGTTGTGGTGGGACGGCGAAGGCGCTGGCCATGGCAACGGGATCGGCGTCTGGAATCAGGTGTCGACGAACAAGGTGTGGAATAAGGATATGCCGGATGGCGTGGACTGGGCATTCCAGGATCTCGACGTGGTGCATTTCACCCGCAGTGGCGATGTGACGATCAAGGGGCTTGTCAGCGTGAACGGCAATGTGAAGCCTTCCGGAATTATCGAGGTAGCTTTTAATGGCGGCAACGGCGATTTGTTGTGGCACGGCGACGGTTCGATCGTCGGCAATGCGTCGATCGAGAAGTACGGTACGGGCAAGCTGGTGATCCGCACGGAGAATTCCTTCTCCGGCGGCACGAAGCTGTACGGCGGTACGATCCGTGTGGATGCCAAGACCGGGCTCGGTACAGGTGGCGCGACGATTTACGGAGGTTTGCTCGATCTGGGCGAACGCGGCGTAGAGAATGACGTGACGGTTGTTGGCAACGGCGCTCTGGCCGGTATTGCAGACGGCCATGTGCTCGTCAAGACGGATGCCGTGCTCAATTTCCTGGCCGGTACGTGGTTCCGCGGAGCTTCCACGGATGTGGGGCTGGAGCGCAATCCCGTGGTGGTGGAAGGCAAGGGTACGGTGAATGTGCAGGCCGGGACGAATTTTGCCGGCCACATCGAGTTGAATGGCAACGGTTCGGTCGTCAATTTCGTCGAAGGAAACGGCGGTACGTCCCAGTTCTCCGGTACGATTTGCGGCAACGGTTCGATCAATGTTCTCGGCGGCAATCATGAAGCCCGCGATATGTACGCCCACGGCGAGGATGCCTTTACCGGCACTCTGACGATGTACGGCGGCAAGATGACGATTGCTTCTCCCCGCGTGTTTTCCGGTCCCGTGCATTTGCTCGGCGGTACGTTTATTGCCGGAGATGCTGTGCGCATCGGTACCGTGACGGTGGGCAACGATCAGGCGGACAAGGTGTTTGCCACGGTGGGCGTGACTCCCGTCGGCGAGATCAGCAAGGATTACCTCTGGGCGGACAGTCTGGATGTGAAGCAGAATGCGACGTTGAATGTGATCGGCTCTCTGAACGTGCTGAAGGGCACGACGGTGCAGTCCGGCGGCATGATCGAGATGCAGAACGGTTCGACTTTCCGGACGATGGGTTATCTGACTTCCGAGAACAAGACTGCTGCGCTTCCTTCCGGCGGCGTGGTGATCAATGAAGGCTGTGCGTGGAATGCCAACGGCGGTTTCGGTATGTACTATGTCGACGCCCGCACAGGCAATCTGACGATCGGTTCCGATTCGATCATCAAGGAGCAAGGCTATTTCTACGCTGAAAATACGGTGTACGGTACGGATAAGGACGGCAATCTCCTCCCCGCCGGAACGCCTGCCGATAAGCTTCCGACGCTGACCATTTCGAAGGGTGCGACCCTTTGGGCGGGCAATACGGTGAAGCATGCCAAGGTGGACAATGAGAATAACTGGTACCAGACGATTACCGGCTTTTTCAACGTGACGCTCGATATCGACGCTTTGGCGAATATCGGTACGTTCGTGATCAAGGGCGACGGCGACGGCAAGGTGACGCATGAAGGGATCGTGGATTCCATGAAGCGGGCCTTTACGCCGAAGCTTGTGGACGGCAAGGATCTCCGTACCTATCTGTACGTTCTCCGCGCGGGGATCGATTACAGCACGGGCGACAAGGTGATTCAGTCCAATGAGACGATTCATGTGGAGCAGCAGTCCTCTGCTACGGTGGGCGCTACTTCCGGTGCGATCGTGAACCTTGGCGGCGAGCTGAAGGTGAACCAGATCAACGAGACGGGCACGGTGACCGCTTCCGGCGGCAATACCGATCTCGTCGCAGCCACGGGCAATCAGGACAAGCCCCTGTTCATGGGGTCGTTCGGTACGGTGAGCGCGACGGATTCCACGGCAGCCCAGATCAAGCTGAATGAGAATGCGGGAACGCATTCCCTGGTGACGGTGGATACAGTGCAGGCCCAGACGGGCGAACGGACGGTGATCGGCAGTACGTCGAACGTGAATGCCCAGAATTTCATCGTGGCCGGAGCCGATACGAAGTTGGACAATCAGGGCGGTGCGCTCGTGGTTGACAAGGAAGTGAAGCTGGAGGAATCCGCATCGTATGCCGCTGGAGACAAGGACCGTTTCGGCTGGGTGAATCTGCATCAGGGCAATCTTGATTTGACGCGCAGTTCATGGGAAGGCATTACGCTGGGCTCCTATGCCGCCAGCAGCGGAGAGACGGAAGCCCGTGTCCGCCTCGATGAATCGAAGGAGAATAATCTGGATGCCAACGAGCTGCATGTGATCGGCAACGATAAGCAGACGAATGTGGTTGCTGGCACCAGAGTATCCGCCAATAAGCTGATTGCAGGGAAGGGTTCCCACCTCGAAGTGAAGGGCGGCGAAGTGAACGTGCGTCAGGAGCTGTTCTTCGACGAGGGCGTCGCCCAGTCGGGTACGGTGAATCTGGTTCGCGACGAGGCTGTCGAGCGCCCCGTCGATGTGGTGGTGACGCTTTCCGGCAACAATCAGGTGGGCAATATGAATAGCGCTCCTTCTGCTGCGACGTTCGTCAACAAGGGATTCAATAATGTGAACGGCTATTCTTCCAGCAAGGGCCGCGATACATGGGTGTTCGTGATGACGGATGCGATGCTTGCCAATCAGAACGAAGGCAATGCCATTGCGAAGATTGCCGCACAGGAAGGCAACGACCTGTCGCATATCGCTTTGGATACCTCGCAATTGACGCAGAGCTATACGGGCGATATTCAGCTTTACAGTGACAATATCACGCTGCGTACGAAGGATGTGGATTACGGCGAGGCGACGGGTGTTTACAACCAGAAGGATGCGATCAAGAATTTCGTGTTCGTCAATCCGGTGGTGCCCGATCTTCAGGAATCGACGATCAATTCCCTGTGGACGATGACTGATGCCATGGATGCGTTCTCGTCTGCGGTGTCAGGCCAGCTCAGCCTGGGGCTCTACCGCCAGACTCCTCAGCGCCATCTTTGGGGCAAGGCGTTCTATCTGAACGAGAATATCGGCAAGGCCCTGCGCGGCTACCGCAAGGATAGCGGCGGCTACGCCATCGGTTACGATGATGCCGTGAGCGACAATTCGATTCTCGGCGGAGCTTTCGGCCAGATTATCGGTTCCGAAAGGACGAACCGCGGCCTCGGCAAGACTCATCAGGATATCATGATGGGGATGGTGTACGGCCGTACGACGTTGCATGCCTGCGACCGCGGTCTGGTGGCATGGGATTATATGGCCGGTTACGGCAGCGGCCGGAACCGCGGCAAGTTCTTCCGCAACGGCAATTTCTCCACCGGACGCTGGAATAGCGATTCCTACAATTTGGAAACGCAGCTGACATGGTACCGCAAGGTGGGTTCGAATATGTCGATCAATCCGTATGTGGGGCTTGAGTTCGTGCTTGCCCAGCATGATGCCCATACGTTTAACGGCGGCGCCGGTGATTTTGCCGTGGACCGTTCCCGGATGCATGCTCTGCGCCTCCCGATCGGTGCGACGTTCGAGCATACGATTCAGATGGACGGCAAGTCGTCCCTGACGAATTATTTCGGTGCGAGCTATGTGCCGGATCTGGTTCGCAGGAATCCGAAGTCGAACGTGGCGAACGGCAATATGACGTTTACGATGCTGGATTCCCGTGTCGGACGCCATGCGGTGCGCGGCTATGTCGGCTCCTCCTGGCAGATCGACGAGCAGTGGAATGTGAACCTGCACTACGAAGTGGAGGCAGCCAGCCAGAAGGTGAACCAGACGGCCCGCCTCGGTACGAGCTATTCGTTCTGATTCCTGCCGTTCCGGTATTTTGCAAGCGCCCTTCTCCTGCATGGGGAAGGGCGTTTTGCGTGGACGGCGTGCCGGACGGATGCCGTTGTACCGTGTTATTGGTATACTATCAAAAAACACATAAGTTCATTTTTTTATTGGTTTTTCAATATTTTATGATTTGATGTCGTGGTTCTCGCCGGTCCTTTTTGATTGACAGATCGCTGTTTGTCATGCATTGTTTGCAGCGACTATGAAGTTGCCGCTTTATCTTTTAGGGATGTTTTCGCTGGGTTGCAGCATGGCCCTGGCCGAGAAGCCGTGGTCGTCCGACAACGATTGGAAGCTCGTTTTTTCCGACGATTTTTCCGGCCCGTCGCTCAATACCGGAAACTGGAGCCGCATTGCCTATGTAGACTGGCCTTCTCCTCCCGATTGGCGCAGGTATCAATCGGAAGACAAGCCGCTCGTTCAGTTCGGCAAGAAGGACGGAGCTACCGTGATGGCTTTGTGGGGAAGGTATGGCAATTATACGACTCAGGTGAATCAGAAGGAAGCCAAGCCCACGTATGCCTGCGGGGGGATCGATTCCATGAATACGTTTTCGTTCCAATACGGCTATGTGGAGGTGAGAGCCAAGTTCGACTGTGTGAAGGGGACGTGGCCTGCGATCTGGATGTTGCCCAAGCATGGGGGAGGCTGGCCCGATGGCGGTGAGATCGATATCATGGAGCATCTCAATTTTGAGGACGGAGTGCACCAGACGATTCATTACGCCGGCAATAACGGGAAGGCTACCAGCCAGACGAAGAATACTCCGTTCAACCGCAATGACTGGCATACTTACGGCGTGGAGTGGACGAAGGATAATATTACTTTTTATCTGGACGGGAAGGCTACCAAGTCCATGAATAACAATTCTTCGAATTGGCCTTTCGGCAAGGAAGGGCACGAGTTTTATATCATTATCGACCAGCAGATCGGAGGGAAGTGGGTGGAATCCGCAGGGCCGATCGATCAGGAGACGTTGAAGAAGAAGGGCGCCGCCATGTATATCGATTATGTGAAGGTTTATTCTTCGGAGAAGTACAAGCACCGTCCGTCCAAAGCGGCCAAGCCGAAGGCGAAGGCTGCCGCGAGGTGATCGGAGCGGGTTTCCCGTTTCTTTTCAGATAGCCGAACGCCCTTTCCCTCTGATGGGGAAGGGCGTTTTGTTCGGTTGCAGTGCGGGAGGTTCAGTTCCCTTGCGGGAGGTGTTTGAGGATGATTTTCCGGTCCGGCGAGGCCATTGGGATGGAGGGCAGCGCGTCGAGGCTGACAAAAGTTTCGGTGGCTCGCGGTTCGGTGTCCGGCGGCGCCTGATAGAGGAGCCTTGTGATTTTATAGCGCGTGACGCCGTATTTCTGTGTGCCGAGTTTGCGCATGCCGCGCGTTTCATCGGCCGTGCGGCGGGGAAGGCGGTACATGCCGAGGTGGCGGCCGTTGGTCTGGAGTTCCATCAGGATGCCGCGGCCGGTGAGGCAGAGGATGTCGTGGTGGGTTTCTTCGAGGGTTTCGGGCCGGGGCGTTTTGACGGGGAGGGATGCGGGGTTTTCGGCGAGGCAGTGTTCGCGGCAGGGGCAGAGGAGGCAGTCAGGCGAGGTGGGGGTGCAGTAGGTTTGCCCGAGTTCCATGATGGCGGAGTTGTAGGCGCGCGGGTTGTCCGGGTCGAGGAGTTCGGCGGCGCGTTTCCAGTGGCGTTTGCGGCCTTCGGTGCTGTCGATGGGTGTCGGGTCGTTGTCGAGGCGGGCCTGGACGCGGGAGACGTTGGCATCGACGATGGGAGCGGCGATGTTGTAGGCGAAGGAGAGGACGGCTCCGGAGGTGTAATCGCCGATGCCGGGGAGCTGCCGGAGGTCGTCGGGGCTCTGCGGGAAGATGCCGCCGTGGCGTTCGGCGATGGCTTTCGCCGTGGCTTGCAGGGAGCGGACGCGCCGGTAGTAGCCAAGGCCTTCCCACGATCTCAAAGCTTCTTCTTCACTGGCGGCGGCGAGATGCGCCGGGGTGGGATACTGGCGCAGCCATGCTTCATAGCGGCCGAGTACGGTGGGGATGGTTGTTTGCTGGAGCATGATTTCCGAGACGAGGATGGCCCACGGGTCGGTGGTGCGCCGCCACGGGTAGTCTTTGCCTTCACGGAGGAACCATGCGACGAGAGCGTGGCGGATGGCGAGTGTGCGTTCTGTTTCGGATGGCATGGAGGGGTGCATCAGGCTTTTTCGAGGGCGCGGCGCATGGCGGCGATGCTGGGTGTTTTCCCGAACCAGCGTTCGAAGGCGAGGGCTCCCTGATGGAGGAGCATGGAGAGGCCGTTCTCGACGCGTGCGCCGAGGTCCCGGGCCTGCATCTGGAAGGCGTCGTCGTGCGTCTGGAGGTCGTAGACGAGGTGGTGTGCGCTGATGAGGGAGGAAGAGATGGGCGAGGGGTCGGTGGGTTTGAGGCCGAGTGCGGTGGCATTGACGATGAGGTCGGCTTCGCCGATGTAGTCGCGCAGGGCAGGGTGGTCAAAGCCGAAGGCGGTGAGGCGTTCCGCGCTTCCGGCGAGCCTTTCTTCATCGACGAAGGAGAGGGCGAGGGCATCGCGGAGCCGTGCGAGTTCGGGCCGTGGGCGGTTGACGAGGGTGAGGCGTTCGCAGTGCTGGAGGGCGCAGGTGTGCGCGAGGGCGGTTCCGGCTCCGCCGCAGGCGCCGAGGAGGACGATTTTCAGGTCGCGCAGGTCCACGGAGAAGCATTCGCGGATGGCGCGGGCGAAGCCCATGCCGTCCGTGTTGAAGCCAGTGATGGTTCCGTCCGTATTGAATGCGAGTGTGTTGACCGCCTGTGTGACCATGGCGAGCGGGTCGCCGGGGGTGCTGAGGGCGTAGGCTTCCGTTTTGTAGGGGACGGTGACGTTGCAGCCGATGAAGCCGAGTTCCTGCAGGCGTGCGACGACGGAGGGGAAGTTGCCGTGTTCGGCAAGTACGCGGATGTAGGAGGCTTCGATGCGGGCGTAGTCCAGCGCAGCCTGCTGCATTTGCGGAGATTTGGAGTGGGAGATAGGGTTGCCGATGACGGCGAGGCGGGCGGGTTTGCCGCCGATGACGGGAGCTTCTGCGGCGAGGTCGTCGAGCGTGTATTGGGTTTGCATGTGAGGAATGGAGGGGGGGCGAGAGGTTCAGTAGAGGCCGGAAGAGGTGGCGGGAGCCGGGTGGGTTTCCATGAAGGAGGCGATTTCCTGCGGAGAGGGCATGGCGCGCAGAGCCCCCTTGCGGGTGGTGACGATAGTGGCGGCGGCATTGGCGAAGAGGAGCATGCCGGTGACGGTTTCGGGGGTGAGGTTGCCGATGCCGTGGCGTAGGATTTGGCCGAGGATGCAGGCTCCGTAGGTGTCTCCGGCACCGGTGGTGTCGATGGCGGGTACGGAGGTGTAGGTGTCTGCATGGATGCGGTGGCCGCCGCAGTAGGCGGTGCTTCCTTCCTTGCCCATGGTGGCGCTAAGGAAGCGGATTCCGGGGTATTGGCGGAGAATGGCGAGGGCGGCTTCGTCGATGTTGTCGATGCCGGTGGCGAGCTGCAGTTCTTCGGCGGAGAGTTTGGCGATGTGGCAGGCGGAGAGTCCGGTATGGAGTTGTTCGGCGGCTTCTTCCATGCTTTTCCAGAGGGGAGGGCGGATGTTGGGGTCGAAGGAGATGAGGCATCCGTTTTCCTGTGCGAGGTGCAGGGCGCGCAGTGTGGCGGCACGGACGCCGGGGTGGGTCATGGAGATGGTGCCGAAGTGGAAGGCTTTCGTGTGCCGGAAGATGCCGGGGTCGATTTCATCGGCGGTGAGCATCATGTCGGCTCCAGGGTTGCGGTAGAAGGAGAAGTCGCGGTCGCCGTGTTCGTCGTTATGGACGAAGGCGAGCGTGGTGTTGTGACCGGGGTCGAGGAGGATGTGCCGGGTGTCGATGCCGCATTCTTCAAGTGTTCGCCTGAGGTCGCGGCCGAACTGGTCTCGGCCTACCTTGGCGATCATGGCTGTGCGGAAGCCGAGCCGGGCGAGCATGGCGAGGAAGTTGCCGGGGGCTCCGCCGGGGTTTGCCTCAAGCAGGCGGTTGCCCTGTTCGCTGATGCCGCATGTGGTGAAGTCGATGAGAAGTTCTCCCAGTGCGACGATGTCGAAGGTTTGGTTTTGGGTGTGCATGGTTGGCATCAGGTCGATGGTACGCTGTACTGTATCACAGAAAGTCGTTTCGGGCAATGGGAATGTGGGGGCTTTTGTCTTGACTCGTCGTCCGGGCGTGCTAGGATGCAGGTGTTTTACGATGAAGAAGGAGACTCTCGATAAGCTGGTCGCACGTATCGACAGGATGGGTAAAGCGGATGTGCAGAGTCTGCTGCTGCGCCTTGCGGCGGAGAAGGGGTTGTTTCAGGAGGTGTTCGAGTCGCTGCGGGACGGGTTGATTTTGTTCGACGAGAAAGGGAAGGCATTTTTTGCGAACCGTGCGGCAGCGAAGATTTTCGATAAGTCCGTGCAATATCTGCTCAATCTGTCGTTCGAGACGCTGGTGGGGAAGACGTGTACGCTGGCCCAGCTGAGCGAGAGCAAGCTGGCGATTTCGCGCGATTTGCAGGTGAATTATCCGGAGGAGCGGCATTATAATTTCTATATGGCGCCGATCGGTGATCCGTCTTCCGGGTATCTGGTGCTGATTCATGACGATACGGAGTCGCAGCGCAGGCGCGAGGAGAATGCAGATGCAGAGCGGTTCAATGCCGTGGCTTTTCTGGCGGCAGGCGTGGCGCATGAGATCGGGAATCCGCTGAATTCTCTCGGGTTGCATTTGCAGCTTATTTCACGGAAGGTGAAGGCGCTCGGCGGGAAGGAGCGGGAGATGCTGGAACCTTTGCTGGAGACGGCCCATGCGGAGACGAAGCGGCTGGATACGATTCTGAAGCAGTTCCTGCAGGCGGTGCGGCCGACGGAGGTGCAGCGTTCGCCCGTGGATTTGAATGAGGTGATCCGGCAGACTCTGGATGTGCTGGCCCCGGAGATTGCGGCCCGCGGGGTGGAGATGCGGGTGCAGTGGAATGAGCAGCTTCCTTTGGTGGATGGAGATGCGACGCAGCTGGCGCAAGTGTTTTATAATTTGATCCGCAATGCGTACCAGTCGATCGCGAATCCGGCGGAGGGCGGTGTGTTTATCCAGACGGATTTTACGGATGCGGATTTGCGCGTGAATGTGTGCGATTCAGGTTCCGGGATTTCGCACGAGGTGCTGGGGAGTATTTACGAGCCTTTCCGGACGACGAAGGAGAAGGGCAACGGGCTGGGCCTGCTGATTGTGCGCCGTATCGTGAAGGATCACGGCGGGAGTATGAGTATTGCCAGCAGTCCCGGGCAGGGGACGACGGTGACGGTGCTGCTGCCGCGTGCCGACCGGGTGCAGAGGCTACTGCCGAATGGGTGACGTTGCGGAGCAGTGTGCCGTTCAGGCGAGCCGGGCGGGGTCTTTGACCTGGCCGCTGCCTGTGACGCGGTACTGGTACGAGGTGAGTTCCCGGAGTCCCATGGGGCCGCGGGCGTGCAGTTTGTCGGTGCCGATGCCGATTTCTGCGCCGAAGCCGTATTCTTCTCCGTCGCTGAAGCGGGTGGAGCAGTTGTGGTAGACGCATGCGCTGTCCACGCCGCGCTGGAAGGCATCGGCATGCTCGGCGTTTTCGGTGATGATGGCATCGCTGTGGTGCGAGCCGTAGCGGTTGATGTGGTCGATGGCTTCCTGCAGACTGCCGACGGTTTTGACGGAGAGGATGAGGTCTTCGTATTCGGTGCGCCAGTCTTCTTCGGTAGCAGGGAGTGAGCCGGGCATGAGGGGGAGGCTTTCGGCGCAGGCGCGTATTTCGACGCCGCGTGCCGCCAGCCGTGCCGCCATGCGGGGCAGGAAGTCTGCCGCGATGTTGCGGTGGACGAGGAGGGTTTCCATGGCGTTGCAGACGCCGGGGCGCTGGGTTTTGGCGTCGTCGGCGATGTCGATGGCTTTGGCAAAGTCGGCGGTTTCGTCGACGTAGGTGTGGCAGATGCCGTCCATGTGCTTGAGGACGGGCATTTTCGCATGTTCGACGACGGTGGAGACGAGTCCCTTGCCGCCACGGGGGATGATGACGTCCACGAGTCCTCCGCAGGCGCAGAGTTCGAGGACTTCGTCGCGGCTGCCGCTGCGGAGGAGCTGGACGCTTGCGGCGGGGAGTCCGGCGGCGGGGAGTTCGCGCTCGAAGATGTCCGCCAGCACGAGGTTGGAGCCGAGGGATTCGCTGCCGCCGCGCAGGATGACGGCGTTGCCGGATTTGAGGCAGAGGGCGGCGGCGTCGCAGGTGACGGTGGCGCGGCTTTCATAGATGAAGCCGATGACGCCGATGGGGACGCGTACCTGCCGGATGCGGAGGCCGTTCGGGCGTGTCCATTCGGCGATGGTTTCGCCGAGAGGATCGGGAAGCGAGGCGACCTTTTCCATGCCGGCGGCCATCTGTTCGATGCGCTCCGGGGTGAGGCGCAGGCGGTCGAGGAAGGCGGCGGGGCGGCCTTTTTCTTCGGAGAGGCGCACGTCTTCCCGGTTGGCGGCAAGGAGGGTGCCGGAGGCTTCGCGGACAGCCTGCGCGATGCGGCGCAAGGCTTCGCTTCGGACGGAGTTCGGGAACAGCGCGAGTTGGCGTGCGGCGGTGCGTGCGGCTTCCGCACAGGCTTGGATGGCGCTCATGAGGGGCGGACGGGGAGGAATTTGGTGCCGATGCCTTCGCCTTTCAGGAGGTCGAGGATGCGGTGGGCATGGTGGCCGTGGCTGATGAAGGTGGTGATGCCGTGCGAGGTGGCTTTTTTGACGGCTTCGAGTTTGGAGCGCATGCCGCCGGTGGAGAATTTGCCGGTGCTGTCTTCGATGTATTGCATGGCGTCGTCCACGTCTGCTACTTCGGAGAGGGTTGTGCGCCTGCCGTTTTCGCATTTGTAGAGTCCGTCCGCTCCCGTCATCAGGAAGAGGTAGTCGGCTTGAATGAGCCGGGCGACGAGGACGGAGAGGTTGTCGTTGTCGCCGAATTTGAGGGCATCGACGGAGACGGTGTCGTTTTCGTTGACGATGGGTACGACGCTGCCTTTCGAGAAGAGTTCGTCGAGTGTGGCGCGGATGTTTTCCGGGCGGTTGCGCATGTCGTCCGCCGTGAGCAGGAGCTGGGCGACGGTGATGCCGAAGAATTCGAAGAGGGTGGCGTACTTGTGCATGAGGTACGTCTGCCCGATGGAGGCGCAGGCCTGCTTGAGGGCGAGCTCGCGCGGGTAGGAGTCCAGCCCGAGCTGGGCGACGCCCGCACCGACGGCGCCGGATGTGACGAGGATGACGCGGTACCCCTGTGCGATGAGCTGGCTGATGGTGCAGGCAATGCCCATGACGGGTTCGCCTTCGAGGCGACCCGCATCATTGGTCAGGGAACTGGTGCCTACCTTGATAACGATGGTGGACGGCATGGTGTGTTCCCGTTCAGTGGCAGTGTTTGTAGTAGCGGCGGCCGTTATCGTGCCTGTACGGATGGGATGAATGGTACCTGTGGCTGCTGTGGTAGCCGGAGGAATGGCTGCGGTGGTGATGGCATGCGGGAAGCACGGCCACGGCGACCGAAGCGAACAGTATCATGAACAGGAGGCGTGCGTTCATGCTCGTAGTATAGGTGCGCCGTGCAGCCGGTGTCAAGCGGCATTCCGGTCAACCGTCATACAGGAGTCGTTCAATGTTCGCCGCCCGGTTCTGCGTAGGAGGCTATTTTCTGCGCGAAGCTTTTCGGGAGTGTGGCGGTGACGAGGGCGTCGTTGCCGTCGTATTCTGTGGAGACGACTTTGCCGTCGCGATGCATGGCGGCGATGATGTCGCTGCGCGAGAGGGGGATGCGGTAGGTGCGGCTGACGACGCGGTGCGAGAGCATGTCCACGCAGGCGTTCATGAGGCTGTCCGCTCCCTGTTCCCGGACGACGGACATGGGGACGACGGGGATGCCGACGGCGGCCGTGAGCGTTTCGATGACGGAGGCGCGTTCTTCGTCGGGGATGAGGTCCGTTTTGTTGAAGACGGCAACCATGGGTTTGTCCGCTGCGCCGAGTTCGGCGAGGACTTCGAGGGTGGTTTCGAAGTGGCGCAGGGCTTCGGGATCGGACGCATCGACGACCTGGATGAGGAAGTCGGCGAGGACGGCTTCTTCGAGGGTGGATTTGAAGGTTTCGACGAGGCGGTGGGGGAGGTTGCGGATGAAGCCGACGGTGTCCGTGAGCAGGAGGGGTTGGCCGTCCGGGAGTTCGATTTTGCGCGTGGTGGTGTCGAGTGTGGCGAAGAGGATGTTCTGGGCAAGTACATCCGCTTCCGCGACGAGGCGGAGGAGGGAGGATTTGCCGGCATTGGTGTAGCCGACGATGGCGGCTGTGGGTACGCCTTGCCTTTCGCGTTCCTTGCGCTGGGTGCTGCGCTGTTTGCGGACTTCTTCGAGGTCTTTCTGGATGGATTCGATGCGTGCGCGGGCGAGTCGCCTGTCCACTTCGATTTGCTTTTCACCTTCGCCGCGGGATGCTCCACCGCCGCCTTTGCCTCCGCCGGAACCGCCGCCCTGGCGGTCGAGGTGGGCCCACATGCGGGCCATGCGGGGAAGGGAGTACTGCATGCGGGCAAGTTCCACCTGCATGGTGGCTTCGCGGGTGCGGGCGCGTTTGGCAAAGATGTCGAGGATGATTTCTTCGCGGTCGATGACGCAGACGTCGATGAGGCGTTCCCATTCGCGCTGCTGGGAGGGGGCGAGCATGTTGTCGAAGACGACGCAATCCGCTTCCGCCGCGATGGCTGCCATGCGTACTTCTTCGGCCTTGCCGGTGCCGCAGAGGAATTTGGCGTGGACGTCGCGCGTGCGGACGAGTTCCTTGCGTACGATGCCTATGCCGAGGTTGGAGACGAGGTCTTCCAGTTCGTCAAGCATGGCCTGTTTTTCATGGACGTTGTCGCCGGGCAGGCAGATGGAGACGAGCATGGCCCGTTCGACCATGGAGGGTTTTTCGCGGATTTCAAACATGGATGTACCGTCGGATTAGAAGGATTTCGAGCTGGTGGGCTTGATGTCGTCGAGGTAGTCCTTGTTGTAGGAGTTGCAGTTGCAGGGACCGCAGGATGAGAGTGCCAGCAAGGTGCCGAGGCTCAGGAACAGGGAAAGAGATTTCACCTCCCCATTGAACGTGAAAGGGGAGGCGGAATCAAGCCCAAAGTGCGGCTTGCGGAGGATGATGGCGTACCGGGGCTTACATCCAGAAGAGGTAGGCCCACCCGGCCTTGATGACGATGAGGACGAGATCGACGGTGAGTCCGATGCGGATCATGGCGGATTGGGGTACTTTGCCGGAGGCGTAGGCGATGGCATTGGGCGGGGTGGAGACGGGGAGCATGAAGGCGCAGGATGCGCCGATGCCGATGAGCAGGACGAGAGGTTCCGCCGGAATGCCCATTTCAGCGGCGACGGTGACCATGAGGGGGGCGACGAGGGCGGCGCTGGCGGTGTTCGAGCAGAATTCCGTGAGGAGGGAGATGAATGCGCTGACGATGAGGAGGAAGAAGAAGGTGCTGTGCCCCGCGCTGAGTTCGGTCATTTGGGCGGCGAGGAAGTGCCCCGCTCCGGTTTTCATGAGGATAGAGCTGAGCGTGATGCCGCCGCCGAAGAGGAGGAGGACGCCCCAGTCCGTGTTTTTGACGATGGCGGTCCAGTTGATGACTCCCGAGACGGCGAGCAGGACGACGGCGCAGAGGGCGATCATGGCGTCCATTTCGGCAAAGTTGCCGAGCAGGCCGGAGATGAAGCTGCTGCACATCCAGCAAAGGGCGATGAGGGTGAAGAGGCCGAGGACTCGTTTCTGTTTCCCGTCCAGTTTGTCGCGCCCCGCTTCCTTGCTGGCGGCGGATATTTCCTTGTCTGCCTGGATGTTGAGGGTGAGTTTCGGGCGAAGCATGAGCCACATGACGGCGAAGACGACGACTCCGAAGACGCATGCGACCGGGAAGCCGACGAGGAACCAATCATAGAATCCCATGCCGAGCTCATGCGCGGCGATGGCGTTCGGCGGGGAGCCGACGAGGGTGCCCATGCCGCCGATGGAGGCGCTGTACGCGACGCCGAGGACGGCGAAGATCCATGTGGTTTTGTATTTCTCTCCGTCCACTTCCGACATGAGGCCGATGACGAGCGGCAGCATCATGGCTGCTGTGGCGGTGTTGGACATCCACATGGAGAGGAACGCGGTCGCCATGAAGATGAGGCCGAGAGCGAGCCATAGTTTTCCCTTGGAGAAGCGGAGTATTTTCCCGGCAAGCCACGAGTCGATTTTCTGTTCATGCAAGGCTCCGGCGAGGGCGAAGCCTCCGAAGAAGAGGAAGATGATGGGATCGGAGAATCCCACCATGGCCGATTTGCCCGGCAGAATGCCGAGCATCATGGCAAGTACGGGTACCATGAGGGCGGTGATGGTGACGTGGACGGCTTCCGTCAACCACAGGACGGCGATGAATGCGAGGATGGCGAGTCCTTTGGAGACTTCCGGGTCGAGAGGCAGCCAGAAGAGCATGGCGAAGAAGAGGAGTACGTCGCACAGCAGGATGATGTAGTTGCGGTGGCCTTTCGAGGAGTCTTTGGTCAGTTGTTTGGCGGAAAGCGTTTTCTTCTTCATGGGGGGAAATTCGTGGTGCCGTTCTTTTTTACATCTACGCTTTTTTACGGGAAAGTCAAGAAGATACATGCCTGCGTCGCGAATCCGCCTATGCGTGGAGTACGGTTCCATGCTTGCGTTCACCGTATGCGAAGTGTAGGATAGTGGCGATGAATTACAGACGTTGCGGCAGGAGTGGCATTCTTCTTCCCGAGATCAGTCTCGGGTTGTGGCACAATTTCGGAGAGACTTCGACGGTGGACGAGAGCTATGCCCTGCTGGCGAAGGCTTGCGATCTCGGTATTACCCATTTCGATCTGGCGAACAATTACGGCCCGCCTTCCGGAGCTGCGGAAGCCCGGCTCGGCGAGCTGATGGAGAAGGGGTTCCGCACGCACCGGGACGAGGTGGTGATTTCGACGAAGGCGGGGCATCTGATGTGGGACGGGCCTTACGGGGACTGGGGTTCCCGCAAGCATTTGTTGGCGAGCCTCGATCAGTCGCTCCGTCGGATGAAGCTGGATTATGTGGATATTTTCTATTCGCACCGTCCCGATCCCGAGACGCCTCTTGAGGAGACGATCGGAGCTCTGGTGACGGCAGTGCAGAGCGGACGGGCGTTGTATGCGGGTATTTCCAAGTACCCGCCGGAGCTGGCGCGCCGTGCTTGCGCCCTGCTGAAGGATGCGGGGGTGCCGTGCCTGATTCACCAGTTCCGCTACAATATGATGGAGCTGTCTCCCGAGGAGGGTTTGCTCGATACGCTGAAGGAAGAGGGAGTGGGCGGCATCGCCTTTTCACCGCTGGCTCAGGGTGTGCTGACCGGGAAGTATCTTGCGGGCGTGCCCGGCAGTTCGCGGGCGGCGAGCGGGTCGGTTTTCCTGACGGAAGACCGGCTGGAGCCGACGCGGCAGAAGGTGGCCGCTCTGGATGCCTTTGCGCGCGAACATGGCCGGGAATTGACGCAGCTTGCCTTGCGGTGGGTTCTTCGCAAGCAGGAGGTGACGTCCGCCCTGATTGGTGCGCGTACGGTGGAGCAGCTGGCCGATTGTGCGGCTTGCCTCGATTCCCCGGCTTTAACTGAGGCAGAGTGCCGCGCGCTGGATGTGCTGTTGCGGGAGTGACCTGGATACGTGTTTCAGGAGCCTGATCAGCGGGATCGGAAGGCAGACAACAAAGACAGCCCTATGAAAGATGTATGTATGAGAATCGCCGGTTCATTCGCGGCGGTGTTTGCGGTTGCGTGCCAGTCGGAGAAACCGGAACCGGAGTTTTCGTTGGCCAGGATGGTAGAGATGCGCGAGCCGTTCGTTTGCCCCGATGTATCGTCGCGGACCGTCAAGGCTCCGAAAAGCCTGGCGGGGAAGAGAGTCGTGATTCGCGAGGGGGAACGCCCGGAGGTTTCGTGGAATAAACAGCCGCAATTGGGGGATCGCTCTCGCGATGGCTGGTCGGTATGGAGTCCTTGGAAATACCGTTGGGGTTTGGAATCGGCCTTGATTCTGGATTTCTCGTCCGGAGACGATGTGAAGGAGACGCACCGCATGAACGACGGGCAGGATTGGACTCGTTCGATGACCTATGGCAGGAAGGATGGAGGGCGCAAGGGTGTTGTTTTCGAGTATATCCCGACCGCGGCGATGATTCCCGGGCCGCCCGGATATTTCGGTACGGAGTGGTCCCTGTATTTTACGGCGCCCGATCGCGGGTATGCCGTGCGGGAGAATTTTCATGAATGGGCCGGCGAGCGCGTGCGCGGTTATTGTTTTATGGTGGAAGATTCTCCTCGGAAGTTACAATGAGTTCTTCCCTTGGTGCCTGTTGTATTTGCGGAAGCGAGATGAATGCAATGAAAAGGCAGCGACCGGAAAGGCCGCTGCCTGAAGTTGCAAGATGTTGCGAATAGCTTCGGTTTACTTTTTGCTGGGGCGGCCCAGCGTATAACCGGCGTATTCGCTCATGTTGTACAGGGGCTGGCCTTCCGGTACGGTGTAGCCGAGGGCTTTACGGATGGCGAGGAAGTCTTCGACGCCGTCTTCGGGTACCTGATTGAGCGGTGCCTTGTGGAGTCCGGCAAGGAGAACCATGCGGCAGTAGGCATCGGCATTTTCCATGAACCAGTAGGCTTCTTCGACGTGCCGCGCACCGGTGATGACTCCGTGGTTTTCCATGAAGACGACGGTGGACTGGCGGGAGGCTTCGGCGACGGCTTTGGCGGTTTCCGGAGAGCCGGGGGTGCCGTAGGGAGCCAGCGCGATGTGGCCGAGGAAGATGTCCGCTTCGGGGTTGATGCCGGATGGGGGAACTGCGCCTGCGAAGAGGAAGGCGTTGCAGCACGGCGGATGGGCGTGGATGCAGGAGTTGACACCGACTTCGCGCATCATGGCGATGTGGGTTTTGACTTCGCTGGTGGAGGGGCGGTAGCCTGCCTTCTGGCGGCCTTCCATGTCCACGAGGCAGATGTCTTCTACCTTCATGTAGCCTTTGGAGCAGAGGGTCGGAGAGCAGAGGACGAGGTTTTTGGCAACGCGTACGGAGATGTTGCCGCCGTTGCCGTCCACATAGGCGCGCTGCCACAGGCGGCGGCCCATGTCGCACATGCGTTCCTTGATGACGACGATTTCAGGAGAATGGAAGAAGGCTTCGACTTCTTCGGGAGTTTTCGGATCATGGTTTTCCCACGGGAAAACATAATCGGGAAGCGGCGGTTTGATGGACCAGTCTTCAGACATAATGATGATGTGGTGGTGTAAGACGACGGCAGTGTAGCATGTTTGCGGTCGGATGACGATTGTTTTGTTGCGACATTCGCCCGGCATGCTGTTGCCGCGAGGTTATGCGTCGTGCATGGAGGCGGCGAGGGTTGCGTAGTCCGCCTGCTGTGCGCCGGGGAGGTAGGTGTCGTATTCGATGCCGAAGGCGGTGCGTGCCGCTTCGGGAGAGGGGTAGATGCCAGCTCCGCTGAAGGCGAACATGGATGCGCCGAGGACGGTGCTTTCCGAGACTTTGGAGACGAGGATGGGCATGCCGAGAACGTCTGCTCGCATTTGAGTCCAGATTTTGTTGCGGGCTCCGCCTCCGACGAGGAGGAGGCTTGCCGCCTTGAAGCCGCCGACGGATTCGAGGCGTGCGAGGCGGGTTTTCAGGCGGTAGGTGAGGGCTTCCATGGCGGCGCGGTAGATGTGGCCGCGGGTGCGCCCGAGGATGAGGCCTTCTATGGAGCCGGGCATGGGGTCGGATGGCAGGAAGTTGGGGATGAGGCGGACGCCGTGCGAGCCGGGGGCGATGGCTGCGGCTTCTTCATCCATGGTGTCGTAGTTGGCTCCCTGGTAGCAGGTGGATTTTACCCATTCGATGATGCCGGAGGCGATCCACTGGAGGCCGGGGTTGAGAAGGGCGGGGTCGCTGTCGTATTCGGCTGTGGCTCCGGCGGCGTAGTCGGCTGCGCCGAGGTCGGCTTTTTCGGCGCGTACCATGAGGATTTCCCATGTGCCGGAGGAGAGGACGGGCTGGTTTTTTTCGGCTCCGGAGCCGAAGACGGCGAACTGGGTGTCGTGGCCGGTGGAGACGACGGGTATGCCGGAGGCGGGGAGGCCGAGGTTGGCGGCGGCTTCCGGCGTGAGGGCGCCGATGGTTTTTCCTGCGTTGACGATGGGCGGGAAGAGTTCTTTGCGTACGCCGATGGCCTGAAGAATTTCATCGGAGAAGTTGCCCGTGCGCAGGTCGGTGAGCTGGGAGGTGCCGGCCATGGTGCGGTCGGTGGCCATGACTCCGGTGAGGCGATGGGCGAGGATGTTCGAGATGAAGAGCCATGCGTGGGCCCGGTCGAGGAGTTCCGGGCGGTTTTCCTTGAGCCAGACGAGTTTGTAGATGGTGTTGAAGGCGAATTCCCCAACGCCGGAGAGGGCGTTCAGTTTGTCCTGGGGGATGTAGTCTCCGATGCGTTTCATGATTTCCGCCGTGCGTGGGCATTTCCACGAGATGACGGGGTAGAGGAGGCTGCCTTTTTCATCGACGAGCGCACCGTCCACGCCGAAGGTGGTGATGGTGACGGCTTTGACCTGTGAGGCATCGACGGTTGCAAGGGCTTCGCGTGCGCATGCGGAGAGCTGGGCAAGGATGCGGTCGGCGTCCCACATATGGTAGCCGGGATTTTCGTCGCCGGGTTTGGTGGAATTGGGCTGGGAGGCTTTGCCGACGATCCGGCCGCGGTCGTCGACGATCATGGCGCGTACATTGGTCGCGCCGCAGTCAAGACAAAGAACAAGCATGGTAGGGAAGGAAAAAGCCACAGATTTCACAGATTGGCACAGACGGGACGGAAACCGGAAAAGGGAAGAACGTATCGAGACCGAAAGGATGAGTTCCTTGCTGGAACCGGGATGCGTTCATTTTTCCATGCTTATTACCAATCTGTGCGTATCTGCGTAATCTGTGGCTATTTAATAGTTAGTTGATTCAATATTTGCCGTACAGCGGGCCGTAGTTCTGGCAGGCGCGGAAGTCGGCGCCTTCGAGATCCGTGGTGCCGTGGAGGCCCCATGCGGTCGGACGGTAGACTTCGCCGTCGGCTACGTTGTGGGCGTAGACGGGGATGCGGAGCATGGAGGCCATGGTGAGGATGTCCGCACCGATGTGGCCGTAGGTGAAGGCTCCGTGGTTGGCGCCCATGTTGGCCATGACGTTGTAGACGTCCGTGAAGGCACCCTTGCCGGTGAGGCGCGGAGCGAACCATGTGGTCGGCCAACCCGGATCGGTACGTTCGTCGAGGGTCTTGTGGACTTCGGCGGGGAGTTCGACGCTCCAGCCTTCGGCGACGATGAGGACGGGGCCGAGGCCTTTGACGATGTTGAGGCGCGTCATGGTGAGCGGAGCGCCGCCCTTGGATGCGTAGCGCAGGGAGTAGCCGCCGCCGCGGAAGTATTCGCGGTTGGCCGGGCACCATGTGGCCTGGTCGATCATTTTCTTGGCATCTTCCTTCGTGACGTCCCAGTGCTTTTTCATGACGGGCTTGCCATCCTTGTCGGTGCAGGCGAGGCAGCCGTCGAGAGCGGCCGAACCGGAGTTGATGAGGTGGATGATGCCGTCTTTGGCATGGCCTTCGAGGGTGTAGCCGGTGACGCGTTTGACGGCATCGGGGCTCCAGTAGGTGCGGACGTCGGCGAAGACGTTGGCCTGCCCGGTGAGGAGGTAGCCGAAGAGGAGGCAGGCTCCGTTGAGGGAGTCGTTTTCCGTGGCGAAGGGCATGGGTGCGCGCGGGCCGTTCCAGTCGAAGGTGGAGTTGAGGAGGGATTCCGCGATGTCGCCGTTCGGGTAGAAGTCGGTCCAGTGGCGCTGGCCCTGGAAGCCGCCTGCGATGGCCTGGTAGCCCATGGCTTCTTCGGCGCGGTCTTTGGCGACGAGTTTCGGGTTGCCCTGCATCATGTCGCGGAAGATCATGGCCATGAGGACGCTTTCTTCAAAGGTTTTGCGGCGGCCTGCTTCGTCGAGCTTGAGGTCGGCGCGGTTGCGGTCGTCGGCGAATTTGAATTCGGCGTCGGCCCATTGCATGGCGAGCTTGAATTCTTCTTCGTCGTAGATTTTCTGGTCCATGCGGCGGCGGACTTCGGTCATGTCGATGGCCTGTACGCGCATGCCGAGGTAGGTTTCCCAGAAGGATTGGTCGACGATGGAGCCGGCGATGCCCATGGAGCATCCGCCGATGGAGAGGTATCCCTTGCCGCGAAGTGTGGCGACGGCGAGGCCGGCGCGGCAGAAGCGAAGGATTTTTTCTTCGACGTCGGCGGGGATGGAGGTGTCACCCGCGTCCTGTACGTCTTTGCCGTAGATGGAGAATGCGGGGAAGCCTTTCTGGTTGAGTCCGGCGAGGGCGGCGGCGAGGTAGACGGCGCCGGGGCGTTCGGTTCCGTTGAAGCCCCAGATGGCTTTCGGCATGAAGGGGTCCATGTCGAAGGTTTCGCTGCCGTAGCACCAGCAGGGTGTGACGGAGAGGGAGACGCCTACGTTGTTGGCCTTGAATTTGTCGGCACAGGCGGCGGTTTCGGCAGGTCCGCCGATGCAGGTGTCGGCGATGATGCATTTGACGGGTTCGCCGGAAGCATGGCGGATGTTGGCTTCAATGAGCGCAGCGGCTCGTTTGGCCATGTTCATCGTTTGTTCTTCGAGCGATTCGCGGACGCCGAGGCGGCGGCCGTCGATGGTCGGACGTATGCCGATGGTGGGGAGTGTCGTTTTCATGATGATTTTTCTTCTATGATGGGAAGGTTATTGTTTGCCGCCGGAGGGAAGTTCTCCCGTGGCTTCAACGACGAAGGGGTTTTCTTCTTCGTCTTCAGGGGTGACATGGGTGTTGCGGAAGCGGATGCCATAGACCAGTACGATGACAAGGCATGCGGCGAGGATGTAGTAGGAGGAGCGGACGATGGCTTCGGCTTCCGGGAAGAGGCCCATGGTGGTCCATGAGAGGAAGTCGTGGTCGAGGTTCGCCGCAAAGATGGGGGGGACGGCAGCTCCGCCGAGGATGGACATGATGAGGCCGGCCGCTCCGAGTTTGGCATCGGGGCCGAGGCCTCGCAGGGCGATGCCGTAGATGGTCGGGAACATCAGGGAGAGGCAGGCGGAGATGGCGATGACGCAGATGAGGCCGCTCCATCCGGGCAGGTAGATGGCGCCGAGGCAGAGGAAGATGCCGATCACGGCGAGCAGGGACATCATGTTGGCCGGGTTGTATTTTTTCATCAGGGCCGTGCAGATGATGCGCATGACGATGAAGCATACCATGGCGTAGATGTAGTAGCTCATGCCGGAAGCCTGGTCGATTTGGACGGTTCTGACGGCGTAGTCGACGATGTACGCCCATGCCATGGTCTGGAGGCCTACGTAGAAGAATTGGGTGATGACGCCCCAGTAGTAGCGGGGGAGGCTCATCAGGCGTTTCAGGGTTGCCGTGAAGGATTGGCTGGGATCGTGGGCATCGCTCTTGTCTGCACCTGAGCCTTCGGGCATTTTGCGGAAGAAGATGATGAGCCACATGGCGATGGCGACGAGCGCCAGAATGACGTATGGGGTCGCCAGCCATTGCATGTTGCTGGATTGTTGTGCATCCGTCAGGGGTTGTGCCACCGTCGGTTCGATGAAGTTGGCGAAGATGATGAATTTGCCGATGACAAGGCCGATAAGGCAACCGACGGGGTTGAAGGCCTGAGCGAAGTTCAAACGGCGGACTGCCGTTTCCTGAGAGCCCATGGAGAGGACGTAGGGGTTGCAGCTCGTTTCGAGGATGGAGCATCCGCTGGCATAGATGAAGATGGATGACAGGCAGAGATCGTAGCTGTGGAAGATTGTGGACGGAATGTATCCCAGAACGCCGATGGCGAAGACGCCGAGGCCAAGCAATACGCCGGCTTTGTAGGAGTATCGTTTAACGATGATGGATGCGGGGATGGCGAGGAAGGCATAGGCGCCGTAATGCGCCGTCAGCGACATGGCCTTGCTCATGTTGGTCAACTCGGGGAAGACGCTTTGGAAGGCAGGAACGAGGGCTTCCGCCATGGCGTTGACGAGTCCCCACAGAGCAAAGCACGAAACCAGCAGGAGGAACGGAACGATGTACTGCTTCGGTACGACGGGTTCCGAATGGGGAGAGTTCTGGGATTGCATAGTTCTCATTTCTATCACAAGGCACCCCCTCCCTGTCAAGCCTAATTACGGAATATTGGAGGTGTGTTTTCGGAAGAGCGCAGGCGCAGTTCTTTTCGGCAGCGCGTTTCAGGTGTCCGGGTGTGTCTCGGAGAGGATGCCGAGTACTTCGCGGCAGATGCGCCGATGCTGTTCGGGTGTGCCTTTGTCGTCCATGTCTCCGTGGTTCATGTTTTCCAGCCGGATGAGCCCGATGCGGTGCCGGGTCAGCTCTTCTTCCGTGGGGATGACTCCGGGGTCGGCCTCGGTATTCGAGGCACGCAGGGTGTGGATGCGCGGAGCGGATGTGCGCGGGATGGGGTGGCGGAGGTGGTCGAGGGTGATGACGGTTCGTGCAAGTCCGGGGTGCGTGGCGGCGGCGAGCTGGGAGGTGTCTCCCCCGTTGGAATGCCCGATGAGGATGGTGTTGTGCCAGGGGAGGTCAGGGCGGAGCTTGCGGATGGTGCCGTGTACGTGGAGGATGTTGCCGACGCCTCGCTGCCAGTTGGGCATGCGTTCGCGGTAGAGGTCGCCGCTCATGGCAAGGAGGTCGTCTCCGGGGAGTTCGTGCTGGATGCTGAGGACGTAGTAGCCTTGTTGCGCCAGCGTGCGAGTGAGGTAGGAGTAGGCGCGGTAGGAGCCGCCTTTGTTTCGGTCGTAGCCGTGGTTGAAGATGACGATTCCGCGGATGCTGCCGGATTCGGGGCTGTAGATGGCGACGGGGATTTGCCTGCTGCGGGCGGTGTCGTAGAGGGTGAAGGCGTATTCATCGGCTGCCGGAAGCTGGCTGATGCCGATGCAGGGAGCCAGAGCGAGCCATGAGAGGGTGGTGTTCACGGTGGATGGGAGGACGCGTGCCGTCAGGCTTCCGTCCGTGCGGCGAAGAGTTTTTCCATGTATTTCGCGAGCATGTCCACTTCGATGTCGACGACGGTGCCGGGCTGAGCCTTGCAGAGGTTGGTGCGGGCGAAGGTGTGCGGGGTGATCCAGAATTCAAGGATGCTGCCTCTGATGGAGGCGATGGTGAGAGAGATTCCGTCGATGGCGATGGAGCCTTTGTCGATGCAGTAGCGGGTGTATGCTTCCGGAATGCGGACGGTGATTTTGTGGTCCTGCCCGACGGGTTCGACGGCGACTATTTCTCCGCAGGCGTCCACATGCCCCATGACGAAGTGGCCGCCGAGGCGGTCGGAGTTTTTCATGGCCCGTTCCAGATTGACGATGTTTCCTTCGTGCAGGGTGCCGAGGGAGGTGACGCGCATGGTCTGGGTGAGGAGGTCGAAAGATACCCGGTTGTTGTCGATGGCGTCCACCGTGAGGCAGCAGCCGTTGACGGCAACGGAGTCGCCGAGGGAGAGTTCGGCGGCGAAGGGTATTTCAAGCGTGTAGCGAGCGCCTTCCGCAATGGGAATCATGGAGGCGATGCGCCCTGTGCATTCTACGAGTCCGGTAAACATGAGAGGTCAATGGCCGAAGGCCGTGAAGAAGATGTAGACGATGGCAGTCGGGAAGAGGGCCCAGAGGAAGAGCCAGACGGGGTTGATGCCTTTGAAGAATTTGCCGAGGATGGCCTGGCCCGCCGGGTTGGGCGCGTTGGCGATGACGGTGAGGCCGCCCCCGGTGACTGCGCCTGCGACGACAGAGTATTTGATGTTGTCCGTCAGATCGGGTACGGTAGAGGCGAGGTAGGTGACGGCTGCGTTGTCGTTGAATGCCGTGAGGATGGTTGCTCCGGCCATGGTGGCGCTGTCGCCGAGGCTTTGCAGGAGGGGTTCGAGCCACCAGCCCTGCGTGCCGCCGAGGATGACGAGGCCTGCCAGGAAGAAGGCGACGAGCATGGGTACCTTGATGGAGAATTCGTTCTGGTACTGAGGGGTGGCGATGGTGAAGCCGATGAAGAACATGAAGCCTCCGATGAAGATGGCCGGGCTATGGGCGAAGTAGACGGTCCATGCGAGGAAGAAGAGGCTGATGATGTAGACCCAGATGGGGATGACGTCCTGACGGTCTTCCCATGAGGTGGGGGTGGCATCGTCGAAGGCGCTGTTTTCACGCTGGACCTGGTGCAGCCGTTTGAATTCCTTGCGGAAGATGAAGAAGTAAACGATGTTGGAGATGAGGATGGCGCAGAGGGATTTCCAGCCGAAGTGCTGGATCATGTGGGCCATGCCCCAACCCCATTTTTCGGCGACCATGACGATGGGCGGTGCGGCAAAGCTGGAGAGGGTGCCGCCGATGGAGATGTTGACGAAGAGAAGGGCCAGCGTGGCGTACATGAGGGGCTTGCTGGGCTTGAGCTGGTAGAATTTCTTCGCCAGCAGGATGGCGGCGAGGGTCATGGCTGCGGGTTCCGTGATGAAGGAGCCGAGGAGCGGAGCCAGGCAGATGACGGAGAGCCACCATGCAGCCGGGGAGCCTTTGCCGAGGCTGGCTCCGAGTTTCAGGGTGTTTTCCGCAAGGCGGTAGATCGGGCGCGAGGAGGCGATGATCATGATGACGGCCACGAAGAGGGGTTCCGTGAAGGAGCAGTCGTGGTCGATGTAGAGTTTGAGGTCCTGAAAGCTGTAGAATTCGTGGCAGACGAAGGCGAAGGGGATGATCCAGATGCCGAAGACGACTTCGATTTCCCCGAGGAAGTGGAAGATGGAGGATTTGAAGGAGACGGGGATGCGCTGTTCGGGGTGTTCGAGCCGGAAACCGGAGGCGGCGAGTTTGGCTTTGTGCCGCCGGGCCAGTTCGTGGGAATAGCGCTGGAATTTGCCGGCAAGGAAGGTATGCAGGACGGCTCCGAAGAAGATGAGGGTGACGGCCAGGTTGAACGGCTCCATGCGTACGCGGTTGACCAGTTTTTCGATCAGCGGCAGGTTGGAGTCGTGGTACTGGTTCAGTGGCCTGGGAAAGGCACTGTACTGGTCGCCTGTGCCCGTTTGTTCATGGGTGTATTTGGGCTTGGCGTGGTGAATGTGGATGTTGGCCGTTTTGGTGTCTTCTGCGGAGGCTTGTCCGGCGGCATCGGACGAGAGTGTTGTCGGTGTTGCGACCGGTTGTTCACGGTTTTCTGCGGGAGCGGCAGCCGACTGGGGAGCGGCGGGCGCTGGTGTGGCGGCGGGTTCCTGTGCCGGCAGGTGGCCCAGCATGAGGAACAGAGCTGCGCAGAAGATGAAACGGCGCGATTGGATGAAATCGCGGATGATGGTCTGCATGCGTATCACAGCAGGAACTTTATTAAAAAAAGGACGCCATGGCGAGCTTTTTTTAATAATCGGCTTTTTCTGAATATCTTATGAAATTTATTCTATTGGGCCGATTCCAATGCGCCGAGGTATTGGACAAAGATGAGGCTGATTTTCAACGCCAGAGCCATGCTCATGCCCCAGACGATGGCAATGGTGAGGCGCCTTTTGGGCGAGAGCTTTTTGGCGCGTGCCAGCATGAAGAAGAGGATGGCCTGAACCAGAGAGGAGATGATGATGCCCATGGTGTTGGAGAGGCCGCACAGGGAGATCAGGAATGCGAGAGGCTGGATGAAGGCGGTCAGCAGGAGCATGAGGTCGGTGCCGCCCATCAGGCCGAGGACGACTGCACTCGGCGCGATGACGCAAAGAAGAAGCGTCGCCGTCGACTTTTTGGAGTATCTTTCTTCCTGCGTAGGGATGTACATGGCGATTAGGGTGCCTTGTTCCCTGCGTTTTGTCAATCACGTTATGATCTTCCGCCTCGAATCTCCCTTTGCTCCTTCCGGCGACCAGGGGCAGGCCATTGCCAAGCTTCTGAAGTCTCTGGACAGGGGCAACAAGCATCAGTGCCTGCTGGGCGTGACGGGGAGCGGCAAGACTTTTACGCTGGCGAATATCATCGCAAGGCAGGATCGGCCCGTGCTGCTTCTTTCCCACAATAAGACTCTGGCAGCACAGCTGTATTCCGAGTTGAAGGCGTTTTTTCCGCATAATGCAGTGGAGTATTTCGTTTCGTATTTCGATTATTATCAGCCGGAGGCCTATATCGCCAGTACGGATACCTATATTGAGAAGGATTCCGCCATCAATGACGAGATCGACCGCCTGTGCCTGAATGCGATGCGCTCGCTGTTGCTTCGCCGGGATGTGATTGTGGTGGCTTCCGTATCCTGCATTTACGGCCTCGGCGCGCCGGAGGATTACAAGGAGTTGTGCCTGACGGTGAAGCAGGGCGATCTGATGGATCGCGATTCGCTGTTGCGGCATCTGGTGGAGCTGTTGTTCGAGCGCAATGATTTCGAGTTTCAGCGCGGGAGGTTTCGCGTACGCGGCGATGTGGTGGAGGTGTATCCGGCGCAGAGCGACGGCGAGGCGATCCGCATTGAGTTTTTCGGCGATGAGGTTGATCGCATTTCCCTGACAGACGCGCAGACGGGGAAGGTGCGCGAGCGGCTGGATTCCTATTTGTTTTTCCCGGTGAAGCAGTATGTTTCTCCGGTCGAGAAGCGTTTGCCCGCGATGGATGCGATCCGGCAGGAGCTGAAGGAGCGCGTGGCTTGGCTGGAATCGCACAATAAGCTGATCGAGGCGCAACGGTTGAAGATGCGGACGGATTACGATTTGGAGCTGATTCACGAGCTGGGGTTCTGTAAGGGGATCGAGAATTATTCCCGCCATTTGTCCGGCAGGGCGGTGGGAAGTGCGCCTTCGACGCTGATGGATTATTTTCCGAAGGATCATTTGACGATTATCGACGAGAGCCATGCGACTGTGCCGCAGATCGGCGGGATGTACGAAGGAGATCGCAGTCGCAAGCAGAATCTGGTCGATCACGGGTTCCGTCTGCCGAGCGCGCTGGACAACCGTCCGCTGAAGTTCGACGAGTTCATGGAGCGGCAGAGCCAGATTATTTATGCATCGGCGACTCCCGGCGCCTTTGAGCTGGTGAATTGCCGCGGAGATAATAAGGGAGGCTATATTCCCATCCGCAAGGCGAAGCGCAAAGGCGAGGCTCCTCCCGAGGATTTCCGAGGGGTGTTTTACCAGTCGTTGCGCGATATTCGCGTGGAACCGAACCCGTCAACGGCTCCGGTGGAGGATTTTCATCCCGAACGGCTCGGTTCACCGCTGATCGTGGAGCAGATCATTCGTCCGACGGGGCTGCTGGAGCCGAAGATTACGCTGAAGCCGCTCGAAGGGCAGATCGACGCGACGATCGAGCTTTGCCACGACCGCGTGGCGAAGGGTGAGCGCGTGCTGGTGACGACGCTGACGAAGAAGACGGCGGAGGATTTGTCCGATTATCTCCGCAACGTCGGGCTGAAGGTGGAATATATCCATGCGGATGTGGATGCGATCGAGCGTGTGGAGATATTGCGCTCCCTGCGCAGCGGCAAGGTGGATATTCTCGTCGGCATCAATCTGCTGCGCGAGGGGCTCGACCTGCCGGAAGTGTCCCTGGTGTGCATTCTGGATGCGGACAAGGAAGGGTTTTTGCGTAATGAAACATCGCTTGTGCAGACGGCCGGCCGTGCGGCACGCCATGAGCACGGAGAATGCGTGCTGTTTTGCGATGTGGTGACGGAATCCATCCGCCGACTGCTGGAATTGTCGGATTACCGGCGCAGCATTCAACAAGCCTACAATGAGGCGCACGGTATTGTGCCTCATACCGTGAATCGCCCCGTGCAGGAGCCTCTGAGGCTTTACACGCCCGATGATGAGGACGAGTATGGGGATTTGATGGCCGGCGAATCCGGAGAAGATGTGGAAGGGGCCGTGCGCAAGCTGGAGAAGGAGATGAAGGAGGCATCGTCCCGGCTTGATTTCGAGTTGGCCGCCGTTCTCCGCGACAAGATTCGGGAATTGCGAGGGGAGAGCTGATTGCCATGCAGAAAAAAGGCTTCTCAGCTGTCTTGCCAAGAAGCCTGAAAGGAAGAAATGCCGTTTTTCTATTTCTTCGCGGGCTGGATACGGCGTGCATCGGCGCGGAGCTTGTCGGCCTTGCGGTCGTCTTCCCGTACGCCTGCACCTTCATCGTAAAGTTCGGCCAGCAGGATCATCGCGGCGGCATCTCCGGCATCAGCCAGTTTCTGCAAGCCTTCGGCGGCCTGGGCGAACAGCTTTTCAGCCTGGGCTTCGTCTTCCTTCAATCCGCCGTCACCTTCGTCGAGGAGGACGGCATGGACGTACATGGCTACGGGTTCTCCTTTGGCGGATTCGGCCACGATGGTTTCCACGTCTTCCCATGCCTTCCCGGCGCACTGGTAGCCGCCGGACGGGTTCTTGCGGACATGGTCTTCCGGATCGGCCATGGCGGGCAGGGCCATGGCTGCGGCCAGAATGAGCGGTATCAGTTTCTTGTTCATAGGAGACCATCCTAGCTGGCCGGAGCTGTGATGTCAATGTGATTCATAAACAGTTATACGGACAGGGAACGCACGATTTTTTGCATGGCTGCCAGCGCTCCCGGCGAGCCGTGGGACGCATCGGTCAGGAAGGGCAGGGGGCGGTTGTGCGCGTAACGATGTCCGTCTGAAGCGATGGCGGAAGAGTCGAATGTGAGGTTCATATCCGCATCGCCGCAATGCCCCCATCGGCCGCCGATGCGGGGAATGGTGTCGATCGGCGTGAATGGGCCTGTCAGGTGGCAGTTGATCCAGTGCCTGATGCCGCCTGCGCGGTGGGAGGGCTGGCGTCGGCTGACCGCATCGAGCGTGAGCAGAAGAACGTTGTCGCGCCGGAACGGGAGCTGGCGGAGGATGTGCATGGCCGCCGAGGCTCCGTAGCTGTGCCCGCAGAGGAGCAGCGCGGCATCGGGGTGGCTTTCGGAACAGGCGGAAAGATCATGCAGAATGCGCGAGCATCCGTCGTGCAGCATGCCGAGGCTCCCGCCGTCCCAATGGTAATAGGCCCGCCATTCGGTCTCCGGATTCTCCGGAAAGGAAACGCGCTGCATGGTTTTGAAAAAAGCTCCAGTCAGCCAGTCTCCGAAGCCTCCGATGAAGACGGTGATGCACGATGGGACAGCCTTGCCGGACGAAGGGGAGGGCAGCGGTTCCTGAGTATAGATCAGCGGCATGGAGGCAGTATTCCACGGAAACGGAATTCGTGCAAGCGTGGAGCGGTAAACATGACGAATTTTATAAATTGCTTAAATATAGAATGTTGGGTGATTTGTTCATGAGAAAGTGAGAAATTTTGATGAAAAAGACGACTTTATCATTGACGCCGGAGGTAAAAGTATGTACATTAGCCGCCGCTTACGTCCAAGTGCGGACGATTAATCGAAGTGATGCTTCTGTAGCTCAGGGGTAGAGCGCATCCTTGGTAAGGATGAGGTCGCGGGTTCAATTCCCGCCAGAAGCTCCATGCTTCACGAAAGATTAAGCAGCCCAACCCAATCAAGAATATGGCCAAAGAGCAATTCCAGCGCAATAAGACCCACGTGAACGTGGGTACGATCGGTCACGTTGACCACGGCAAAACTTCTCTTACAGCTGCAATCACTTCCGTGCTTGCGAAGAAAGGTTACGCCGAGCAGAAGAAGTATGACGAAATCGACGGTGCTCCCGAAGAACGCGAGCGCGGTATTACCATTTCCACCGCCCACGTCGAATACGAAACCGACAATCGTCACTATGCACACGTCGACTGCCCCGGTCACGCCGACTATGTGAAGAATATGATCACGGGTGCTGCCCAGATGGACGGCGCTATTCTCGTTGTTTCCGCTGCTGACGGCCCCATGCCGCAGACCCGCGAACACATCCTTCTTGCTCGTCAGGTGGGTGTTCCCTACATCGTTGTGTTCATGAACAAGATGGACCTTGCTGACCCCGAACTTGCCGAGCTCGTGGAAATGGAAATTCGCGAACTTCTTTCCTCCTACGACTTCCCGGGCGACGACATTCCGATCGTCAAGGGTTCCGCTGTCAAGGCTCTTGAAGGCGACGCCGATGCCGAACAGGCTATCCTCGACCTCATGGACGCCGTTGACGCATACATCCCTGCTCCTGAACGTCCGATCGATCAGCCCTTCCTTCTCCCGGTTGAAGACGTGTTCTCGATCTCCGGCCGTGGCACCGTTGCTACCGGTCGTATCGAACGCGGTATCGTCAAGAAGATGGAAGAAGTCGAAATCGTCGGTATCCGTCCGACCGCCAAAACTTCCGTTACGGACATCGAAATGTTCCGCAAGCTCCTCGATCAAGGCCAGGCCGGTGACAATGTCGGTCTCCTCCTTCGCGGTATCAAGAAGGAAGAAGTCGAACGCGGTCAGGTGATCGTGAAGCCGGGTTCCGTGAAGCCGCACACCAAGTTCACTGCTGAAGTGTACGTTCTTTCCAAGGAAGAAGGCGGCCGCCACACCCCGTTCTTCAACAACTATCGCCCGCAGTTCTACTTCCGCACGACGGACGTGACTGGCTGCGTGACGCTCCCCGAAGGCACCGAAATGGTGATGCCGGGCGACAATGTGACGGTGACTGTTGAGCTCATCACCCCGATTGCTATGGAAAAGACCATGAAGTTCGCTATCCGCGAAGGTGGTCGTACCGTTGGCGCCGGTCGCGTGAGCGAAATCCTCGCCTAATCTTTAAACACGGGTTGCAAGCAATTGCGCCCTTGGTCATAGGGGGGTGCCTGCCATCAAGGCAGGTATCCCCTGAAGATCAAAACAAGACAGAGAAGTATCTAGGGTAGTAGTTCAATTGGTAGAGCAGCGGTCTCCAAAACCGCAAGTTGTGGGTTCGAGCCCCTCCTACCCTGCCAGTCTTCTCTTTTTTCAATCTCCTCCTTCAGTACGATAGCATGTTCCGCAGAATTTCCCAGTATATCACCGAGATCAAGAGTGAATTGAAGAAGTGCTCATGGCCGTGGGAAAGCGATCCCAAAGTGCGCGGCTTCCGCAAATATCGTGAACTGTCGGGCTCCACTATCGTCGTTTTGATTGCGATGGTGCTTCTGGGGGCGTACGTCTCCCTTTTCGATCTCATTCTTGCCGCTATTGTCAATGGGACGATTACCGGCCTGAGCTAAACTTTTCCGATTGACCTCCATGTCCCGCATTTCCGATCGCCAAACCCGCACCTCCGTCAATCACACCGTTCCGGCTCCTCAGGAGCAGTGGTACGCTCTTCATGTGCTTTCAGGCAAGGAGCGTCGCGTCGTTGAAAACATCGCACGCCTCGTCAAGGAACAGGAACTGAGTTCCCTTATTTTCCAAACCCTCGTGCCGACCGAAAAGGTCGAGGATGTCCGTAACGGCAAGAAGTACGTTGTGGAACGCAAACTTTTCCCGGGCTATGTTTACATCAACATGGCTCTCCGCAATGAAGACGGTTCCCTGAACAATGACGCCTGGTACAAGATTCTCGCAGTCGACGGTGTCATCAGCTTCGCCAGCGGACGCCGCGAACCCCATCCGATGCGTGCCAGCCAGGTGGCCGATCTTCTCGCCCAGGTGGAAGCCTGCAAAGATATCGCCCGTCCGAAGGTCAGCTTCGAAGTGGGTGATTTCGTCAAGGTGCTCGACGGTGCTTTCCAGGGCCAGAACGGCAAGATCGAAGAAGTCGATGCCGACCACGGCAAGGTACGTGTGGGCGTTGAAATCTTCGGACGCACGACGCCCGTGGATCTGGACTACTCGCAGGTGGCTCTGCTGACGCCCGATGAACTCGAAGACCTCGAGCGGGCTCGGAACGCCAACTAATTTCCTTTTTCGCACTCCGGTTCGGCGTGCGAAAATCGTCTCCCTTCCCAGCTAAAATAATAATACCATGGCAAAAGAAGTAACAAAAATCATCAAACTGCAAATCGCTGCAGGCGCCGCCAATCCGTCGCCGCCCGTCGGTCCTGCCCTTGGTCAGGCCGGTGTGAACATTATGGCGTTCTGTAAGGAGTTCAACGCCGCCACGCAGAAGCAGGCCGGCGACGTCCTTCCCGTCGTGATCACCGTCTACAAGGACAAGTCCTTCTCGTTCATCACCAAGCAGCCCCCGGGCGCCAACCTTCTCAAGAAGGCTGCCGGCATTGCTTCCGGCTCCGGTGAACCGAACAAGAAGAAGGTCGCTACCCTTTCCAAGGCCAAGCTTATGGAAGTGGTTGCCGCCAAGATGCCCGACCTCAACACGAAGGATCCGGAACGCGCCGCCCGCATTCTTGCAGGCCAGGCCCGCCAGATGGGTATCGAAGTAGAAGGCTACTAAAGAAACTCTCGCAGGAGGGAATCATCAATCAACCCCGAACGAACTGCAAATATCATATGTCCAAAAAACGCAGCAAGCGCTATCAAGAAGCAGCCAAGCTTGTTACCCCCGGTAAGAGCTATGGCCTCACTGAAGCTGTGGAAACCATGAAGAGTTTCCCGGCTCCCAAGTTCGACCCCACGGTCACACTGTCCTTCCACCTGACGGTGGATCCCCGCAAGTCCGACCAGATGGTTCGCGGCAGCGTCGCTCTTCCTCACGGTACGGGTAAGAACGTCCGCGTCGTCGTTTTCGCCCAGGGCGAAGCGGCCGCCGCAGCTCTCGAAGCCGGTGCCGACGAAGTAGGTTTCGAAGACCTGATCAAGAAGGTACAGGGCGGTTATGTCGATTTCGACTCCGCTATTGCAACTCCTGACGCCATGGCAGAAGTTCGCAAGCTCGCCCGTATCCTCGGTCCGCGCGGCCTCATGCCGAACCCGAAGACGGGTACGGTGACGGAAGATCCTGCCAAGGCCGTGAAGGAAGTCAAGGCCGGTCGTGTCGACTTCAAGGTTGACAAGAGCGCCAATGTCTCCGCCGCTATCGGTAAGCTCTCCTTCTCGGACGAGCAGATTGTGGAAAATGCCCGCGCTTTGATCGACTCCGTCGTGAAAGCACGTCCGGCAGCCGCCAAGGGCGCCTATATCGAAGCCGCCACCATCGCCTGCGCCATGTGCCCCGGCCTTAGCGTCAGCCAGGCGGAAATCGCCAAGCTCTAAACTCAAGCACAGAATACACGAAAATGAATCCTGACAAGCGTATCATTATCGACGGTTTGTTCGAACGCGTGAACAATTCTCCGTTCCTGATCGTCATCGACTACACGGGCATTACTGTTCCTGAGTTTACTGGCATGCGTGCTTCCTTGTCCGACTGTGGCGCTTCCTGCCATGTCGCCAAGAACAACTTCATGCGTACGGCTCTGTCCGAAGCCGGTCTTCCGGACATCGGCGAACACCTCAACGGCCAGACGGCCTTCATCACGGGCAACAGCGATGTGTGCGCCGCCGCCAAGGTGGTCAATACCTTCGCCAAGGCTTCGAAGAAGGCTGCCTACAAGGTTGCTATTCTGGACGGTGCTGTTCTCAGCGCTTCCGAAATCCAGGCGATCGGCGATCTTCCTCCCCGCGAAGCACTTCTTGCGAAGTTGCTTGGTACGATCAACGCAGCCGGTTCCGCACTGGCACGTGTCATCCAGGCATACGTCGACAAGCAGGGCGAAGCTCCTGCAGAATCTGCAGAATAAACAATTTGAACAGAAGGCGGCGGCCTGATTCCCATCTGTCCGCCGCCCGATATCAAACGGTCCTCTGTCGGGCCTCCGGCCGGAGAACTGAAATGTTCGGGATGCCCCCGAACGCGACAAGAACCTAAACATACAATACTAAAATGGCTGATATTAATCAACTCGTAGAAGAACTGGGCAAGCTTACGATCCTCGAAGCTGCTGATCTCGTAAAGCGTCTCGAAGAAGCCTGGGGCGTTTCCGCCGCTGCTCCCGTAGCCGCTGCTGGCGCTGCCGCTCCCGCGGAAGCCGCTGAAGAAAAGACCGAATTCGACGTCGTCATCGCTGACGCCGGTTCCAACAAGATCGCCGTGATTAAGGCGGTGCGCGAAGTGAAGGCCGGTCTCGGTCTCGCTGACGCCAAGAAGCTTGTTGAATCCGCTCCCGCCGCCGTGCTGGAAGGCGTTTCCAAGGACGATGCCGCTGCTGCCAAGGCCAAGCTTGAAGAAGCCGGCGCCAAGGTGGAAGTCAAGTAAGTCGCTTGCTTTTCCCGGTATAGCAGGAGGAGATGTAGTCTCCTCCTGCTTGCGCGTATCGAAAAACGCGTCCTTGGAGGATCGACCGGAGAGCATCGTCTCATACGATGAGTTCCGGTCGGTTTTACCGAGCAAAAAAATGCCCTGCATCCGGGCCAAGGATGTACCACTCACCATCTCCGCCAGCACATGTTAAAGCCCAAGCAAGAGCGACTTAATTTCGGCAATATCAAGGAAGTCATTGATCCGCCCAATTTGATTGAGATCCAACTTCAATCCTATGCTGACTTTCTACAGCAGTTCACGAAGCCTGAAGATCGTCAGAAAATCGGTTTGCAGGCCGTTTTGAGCGAACATTTCCCGATCGAGAGCTACGATGGCACGATTCGGCTGGAGTTCGTTTCCTACGAGATTTCTCCTCCCAAAATGTCCGATTTCGCCGCCATCCGCAGCGGTGAAACGTTCAGCGCGTCTCTCGTGGTGAAGTTCAAGCTTGTTTGCGGCGATTACACGGCCGAAGAGGATGTGTACATGGGCGAAGTTCCCATGATGACGGAACGCGGTACGTTCGTGATCAACGGCGCCGAACGCGTGATCGTGGCCCAGCTGCACCGTTCGCCGGGTATCTGTTTCGAAAAGAGCAAGCACAGCAACGGCAAGGAGCTGTATTCCTTCCGCATTATTCCCGACCGCGGTTCCTGGCTTGAAGTTCAGTTCGACACGAACGATCTGATGTACGTGTTCCTCGACCGCCGCCGCCGCCGCCGCAAGTTCCTTTCGACGACATTCCTCCGCTATCTCGGCTACGAAACCGACCGCCAGATCGTCGAACAGTTCTATACCATTCAGAAGCTGACTCTGGCCGATGTGACGGGCGAAGAGCTTGAGTATCTCGTGCCCTTCGAAAACGTGACGCACGGCGACGGAGAAGACGGCGACAGCAAGAAGAAGGCGATCGTTGTGGCCAAGGCTTACGAGCCGCTCAATATGGCGACCGTCCAGAAGATGATGGATCTGGGCATCGAAGAAATCGACGTGATCGACCAGCGCGAAGAAGAAGTGCTGATCAGAACGCTGAAGAAGGATCCGGCACGTGACCGTGAATCCGCTCTGAAGGAGATTTACAAGAAGTTCCGCCCCGGCGATCCGACTTCCGTGCAGCAGGCCAGCACTCAGCTGGATCGTCTGTTCAAGGACGAGAAGAAGTACGACCTGACTCGCGTGGGCCGCTACAAGATCAACCAGAAGCTTGGCTTGACGACGTCTCTCGACAGCCGCCTGATCCAGTCTTCGGACTTCCTCGAAGCTCTGAAGTATTTGCTGCGCCTGAAGAACGGCGAAGGCATCATCGACGATATCGACCATCTCGGCAGCCGCCGCGTGCGAGCCGTGGGCGAATTGATGTCGAACCAGTGCCGCGTGGGCTTCGCCCGTACGGAACGCCTCGTGAAGGAACGTATGACTCTGTGCGATGCGACGCGCAACGATATTACGCCGAGCAAGCTGATCAATCCGAAGGCTCTGAGCGCCGTGGTGCGCGATTTCTTCGGCCGTTCCCAGCTGAGCCAGTTCATGGACCAGATCAATCCTCTGGCCGAGCTGACGCACAAGCGCCGTCTTTCCGCCCTCGGGCCGGGCGGTTTGAATCGTGACCGCGCCGGTTTCGAAGTGCGCGACGTTCATCCCTCCCATTATGGCCGTATCTGTCCGATTGAAACGCCGGAAGGCCCCAATATCGGTTTGATCAACTCTCTTTGCACCTATGCCCGCATCAACGAGTTCGGATTTATCGAAACTCCGTTCCGCCGCGTGAAGGATGGCGTGGTGAGCAAGGAAGTGGATTACCTGACGGCGGATATGGAAGAAAACTTCCTGATCGCCCAGGCGAACAATCCCATCGACGAGAAGGGCCGCTTTACATCCCACCGCGTGACCGCCCGTGAGCGCGGGGAGTTCCTTGAAGTGGATCCGATGAGCGTTCATTACATGGACGTGTCGCCGAAGCAGCTTGTTTCGATTGCCGCCGGTCTTATTCCTTTCCTTGAGCATGACGACGCCAACCGCGCACTCATGGGTTCGAACATGCAGCGCCAGGGCGTGCCGTTGATGGTTGCCGATGCTCCGCTTGTGGGCACGGGTCTCGAAGGCAAGGCCGCCCGCGATTCCCGCTCGGTCGTGCTGGCCGAAGCTCCGGGCATCGTGGCCGCCGCTTCCGCTGAGTATATCGTGACGACTCCCGATGGCGAGCTTCCCGTTTCGACGCAGGAGTTCCTCTCCAATCCGGAAGCCATTACGACGGATCGCGAGAAGGGTATCTACGTTTACGTTCTCCGCAAGTTCATGCGCTCGAATGCGGGTACCTGCATCAACCAGCGTCCGATCGTCGAACGCGGCCAGTCCATTCAGGCAGGCGATGTGATCGCCGACGGCCCGAATACCGACGGCGGCGAACTCGCTCTCGGCCGTAACGTGCTGGTGGCTTTCATGCCCTGGAACGGCTACAACTTCGAAGACGCCATCATCATTTCCGAACGCCTCGTGCAGCAGGACGCTTTCACCTCGATCCACATCGAAGAGTTCGAAGTGATTGCCCGCGATACGAAGCTCGGTGCGGAAGAAATCACACGCGACATTCCCGGCGTGGGCGATGAAGCTCTCAAGAATCTCGGTTCCGACGGTGTGATTCGCATCGGCGCCGAAGTGAAGCCCGGCGATATTCTCGTGGGCAAGATCACTCCCAAGTCCGAAACGGAACTTGCTCCCGAAGAACGCCTCCTGCGTGCCATTTTCGGCGAGAAGGCTGCCGACGTGAAGGATACTTCCCTCCGCGTGCCTCCGGGCTGTACGGGTATCGTGATGGATGTCCGCGTGGTTTGCAGCAATGCTCCGGGCGGCGACAATGTGGACGTGGACAATGAACTGCGCAAGCAGCTCAAGAAGGTCAACGAAGAGCACAAGAAGAAGACGGACGCCCTCATCGAACAGTTGACGAGCAAGCTTTCCGATATTCTTCTGGGTGAAAAGATCCCGTTGGAAGTGACGAAGGCCGGTACGAATGAGACGATCATTCCTGCCAATCGCAAGATCACGAAGACTCTGCTTCGCAAGCTTGCGCTGAACCACGACATGATCGAGATCGATCCTAGCCCGATCCGCAATACGATTTTCGACATTATCAATTCGTTCGATTCCCGCTTCCAGGATCTCGACGAAGAACGCGACCGCACGCTTGAGCAGATCGAGACGGGCAGCGATCTCGATCCGGGATTGGTGAGCGAAGTGAAGGTGTACATCGCGACGAAGCGCAAGCTCGGCGTCGGTGACAAGATGGCAGGCCGCCACGGTAACAAGGGTGTTGTCTCCCGCGTGCTTCCGGTAGCGGATATGCCGTTCCTGGATGACGGTACTCCGGTGGATATCATTTTGAATCCTCTGGGCGTGCCCTCCCGAATGAATGTGGGGCAGGTGCTTGAGACCCACCTCGGCGTGGCTGCGAAGGCTCTCGGCTTCAAGGTGGCCACCCCGGTGTTCGACGGTATCGCCGAACAGCAGATCTGGGATTACATGTCCCAGGCGAAGAAGGTGGACGGTTTCACGTGGATCGGCGACGGCAAGGACGGCTCTGTAGCCGGTAAGAGCCGCCTGATCGACGGCCTCACGGGCGAGCCTTTCCATCACCCGGTAGTGGTCGGCTACATCTACATGCTCAAGTTGAACCACTTGGTGGCAGACAAGGTTCACGCACGCGCCGTCGGCACGTACAGCCTTGTGACGCAGCAGCCTCTCGGCGGCAAGGCCCAGCACGGCGGCCAGCGTTTCGGGGAAATGGAAGTGTGGGCTCTCGAAGCTTACGGTGCAGCCTATACGCTGCAGGAACTCCTTACGGTGAAGTCCGACGACGTTCAGGGCCGTACCCGCATCTACGAATCCATCGTCAAGGGCGACAATTCGCTGGAAGCCGGTACTCCGGAATCGTTCAACGTGCTGATTAAGGAAATGCAGGCTCTCGGCCTGGATGTGCGCTTGACGACGAATGCCGAACGTCCGCTTTCCGAACTGAGTGAAGACGATCTTTTCGATTCCCTCATGTCCGGCGGGTTCGACTTCGGTTCCGACGATCCGTCGGACGTGGAGCCGCTCGATGTTTCCGATCTCGACGAAGACGAAGAATAATATTCCAACCGCCCTGCACGGAATGTGCGGGGCATATGCACCTCATACCATTTTTTAATTCACACATATGTCTCACCAAGACCTGAATGTCGAAAAGCCCAAGACCTTCGACCAAGTTTGCATCACAGTCGCCAGCCCCGGCTGGAAGACGGAAGGCGACGGACTCCCCGGCGGTATCCGCCAGTGGTCCAGCGGCGAAGTGAAGAATCCCGAAACCATCAATTACCGCACGTTCAAGCCCGAGAAGGGCGGCCTTTTCTGCGAACGCATTTTCGGCCCGACCCGTGATATGGAATGCTCCTGCGGCAAGTACAAGCGCGCCAAGAACAAGGGGCAGGTTTGCGACCGCTGCGGCGTGGAAGTGACCAACGCCCGCGTGCGCCGCGAGCGCATGGGCCATATCGAACTGGCTGTGCCCGTGACGCACATCTGGTTCTACAAGTGCATGCCCAGCCGCATCGGCCTGATGCTCGACCTGACGGCCCGCGATCTCGAACGCGTGATCTATTACGAAGATTATATCGTGATCGATCCGAAGGAAGCTCCGCTTGAACGCGGCCAGATTCTGACCGAAGAAGAGTACGAAGACCTGATGGACGAGTACGAAGACGACGGCGGTTTCGAAGCCGGGATGGGCGCGGAAGCGATCCAGAAGCTTCTTGCCTCCATTGATCTGGAAGCTCTCGTCGAGCAGCTGAAGGTCGATATGGAGAAGACGAATTCCAAGCAAAACAAGCGCAAGATCGCCAAGCGTCTTCAGCTTGCCCAAGGCTTCATCGATTCCAAGACGCGTCCAGAATGGATGGTGATGACGGTTCTTCCCGTAATCCCGCCGGATCTCCGTCCGCTCGTTCCGTTGGAAGGCGGCCGTTTCGCCACGTCCGACTTGAACGATCTGTACCGCCGCGTGATCAACCGTAATAACCGTTTGCACGAACTTCTGAAGCTTAAGACGCCGGATGTTATTATCCGCAACGAAAAGCGCATGCTTCAGGAAGCCGTGGACGCTTTGTTCGATAACGGCCGCCATGGCCGCCATGTGACTGGTGCCGGCAACCGCCCGCTGAAGTCCCTTTCCGATATGCTGAAGGGCAAGAGCGGCCGTTTCCGTCAGAATCTTCTCGGCAAGCGCGTGGACTACTCCGGCCGTTCCGTGATCGTGATCGGTCCCGACTTGAAGATGCACCAGTGCGGCCTTCCCAAGAAGATGGCTCTTACATTGTTCGAACCCTTCATCATTCATCGCCTGAAGGAGCTCGGCTATGTACATACCGTGCGTTCCGCCAAGAAGATGATCGACCGCCGCGAGTCCATCGTGTGGGATATCCTCGCCGAAGTGACAAAGGGCCACCCGGTGCTTCTGAACCGCGCTCCGACGCTTCACCGCCTGTCGATTCAGGCTTTCGAACCGGTGCTGATCGAAGGTTCCGCCATCCGTCTGCATCCGCTCGTGTGTACGGCCTATAACGCCGACTTCGACGGTGACCAGATGGCCGTGCACGTGCCGCTTTCCGTGGAAGCCCAGATCGAAGCCCGCCAATTGATGCTGGCTCCGAACAATATCTTCTCGCCCGCTTCCGGCAAGCCGATTACGACCCCGACACAGGACATTATTCTCGGTTCCTACTACCTGACGCATACCCGCGCCGTGGAAGTGAAGGAGAACGAGGATAATCAGCATCTGCTTCCTCTGTTCGATTCGATTTCCGAAGTGGAGTTCGCCATCGCTTCCCGCAAGATCGGTTATCACGAATGGATCCGCCTCCGCAATCCCGATTACGGCAAGGATCCGGAAACGATTTCCTACGGTAAGGATACGGTGGACCGCAAGACGATCGTGACGACGGCAGGCCGTGTGCGTTTCAATGAAATCTGGCCGGACGAGCTGGGTTACATCAACCGCAACGTGGGCAAGAAGCTGCTCGGCGAGATCATCTGGCGCTGCTACCAGACCGTGGGCCAGAAGCGCACGGTGCAGACGCTCGATGCGCTGAAGGGCCTTGGCTTCAAGGAAGCTACCCGTTCCGGCTGTTCGATCGGTATCGTGGATATGGTGATTCCCGCCCAGAAGGATGAGGTGATCGCCAAGGCATACGACGAAGTGTCCCGCGTGACGCAGCAGTACCACGACGGTCTGATTACGGACGGCGAACGCTACGAAAAGGTGGTTTCCATCTGGTCCGGTGCTACGGACGTGATTCAGCAGTCCCTGTACACGAAGCTGGAGTTCAACGAAGGTTCCGCTGTCGCCAGCCCGCTCTACATGATGGTGGATTCCGGCGCTCGTGGCAATAAGGCCCAGATCAAGCAGCTTTCCGGTATGCGCGGTCTTATGGCCAAGCCCTCCGGTGAAATTATCGAACGCCCGATTACGTCGAACTTCCGTGAAGGCCTGTCGGTGCTCGAGTACTTCATTTCGACTCACGGCGCCCGCAAGGGTCTTGCCGATACCGCTTTGAAGACGGCCGACTCCGGTTACATGACCCGCAAGCTCGTGGACGTGGCCCAGGACGTGATCGTCCGCGGCGAAGACTGCGAAACGGATCAGGGTATTACGGTGACAGCCATCTACGACGGCGACGAAGAAATCGCTACGCTCGCTTCCCGCATTTACGGTCGCGTGTCGTGCGACCGCATCATCGATCCGTTCACTCAGGATGTGATCGTGGACAAGAGCGAGATCATTACCGAAGACATCGCCCAGCACATCGAGCGCGTAGGCATTGAGAAGGTGCGTATCCGTTCCGTGCTGACCTGCGGCCTGAAGAAGGGTTGCTGCGCCAAGTGCTACGGCCTGAACCTCGCTTCCGGCAAGGAAGTGAAGATCGGCGAAGCCGTGGGCATCATCGCTGCACAGTCCATCGGTGAACCCGGCACGCAGTTGACGATGCGTACATTCCACGTCGGTGGTACGGCTACGACCTCCGAGCGCAAGCCGATCATCCAGGCCAAGAATGCAGGCCGCGTGATCTACAAGGGTGTGATGTGCGTCGAGGACGAGAACGGCAACAACGTCGTCCTCAACAAGAATGGCCTTATCAAGCTGTACGGCGAAGACAAGGAAGAGCTCGAATCCTACCAGCTCATCATCGGTACGATCCTTCATGTGAAGGACGGCGATACGGTGAAGGAAAAGCAGACGCTGGCGACGTGGGATCCGTACTCCGTACCCGTCATTGCGACGCAGGGCGGCGTGGTCGAGTTCCACGACATGATCGAAGGTATTACCGTGGCTGTCGAAGCCGGCCGCGATTCCGGCCGTGGCGCTACGGTGGTGATCGACCACCGTCAGGATCTTGCTCCCCGCATCGTTGTCCGCAATCCGGAGACGAAGCAGATCACAGGCACCTATTCCATCCCGACGGGGGCATACCTCGCCGTGCAGGACGGTCAGAAGATCAGCGCCGGTACGCAGCTTGCCAAGACTCCGCGCAAGGTGTCGAAGACGAAGGACATTACCGGTGGTCTTCCCCGTGTGGCCGAGTTGTTCGAAGCCCGCCGCCCGAAGGACGCCTGTACGCTGGCGACGATCGACGGTTACGTGATGATCGATTCCGCGATGATTCGCGGCAAGAAGGTCGTGACGATCTTCCGCACCCGCGAAGCTCTCGACCTTGCCCGCGGCAAGGGAGTGCGCAAGGCGAAGGTGGACGAACTCGATCCCGGCGTGAAGCATCTCGTGCCGATGGATCGCCATATCATCGTGCATGACGACGACTTCGTGCAGAAGGGCGAACCGCTCTCCGACGGTCCGGAAGCTCCGGACGAAATCCTCGCCATCTGCGGCCGCGACGCTCTGCAGGAGCATCTCGTCAACAAGGTGCAGCAGGTGTACCGAGTGCAGGGTGTGGAAATCAACGACAAGCACGTCGAAATCATCGTGAGCCAGATGCTCCGCAAGGTGCGCATCACCGATCCGGGCGATACGGGTCTGCTCTGGGGCGACGAGATCGACCGTACGACGTTCGACCGCATCAACAAGGCGACGATCGAGAAGAACGGCGAGAAGGCTCAGGCCATGCCGATCCTCCTCGGTATCACCAAGGCTTCGCTCAAGACGGATTCCTTCATCTCCGCCGCATCCTTCCAGGATACGACGCGCGTGCTGACGGAAGCCGCCACGCTGGGCAAGGTGGACGCTCTCGAAGGTTTCAAGGAAAACGTGATTCTCGGTCACTTGATTCCCGCCGGTACGGGCTTCAATTCGTACCGCGATATTGAAGTGTTCCCTGCTGAAGGTTCCGTCGAAATCCCGCGCCAGACCGACGAAGAAGACGATATGGATCTGATGTCCGACGATGCGCTGTCGCTCGGCAACGACGATTGATCGGCCTCCGGTGATTGAATTTGCAGCCCCGCGTTCGTGAGAGCGCGGGGTTTTTTGATGGCCGTTTGTTTCGGGGCTGGCCGGGTTGTTCTTTCTGTTTGCCGGACGGCTCCGTTTTTATCTTTCAGGCGACGGCGGGAGTGTAGGTTTTGGTTTTGTCCAAGTCTCCCTGTTCCTGGAATGTTTTTTGCTGTTCCGGCGTGAGGGTTTTGACGTAGTCGTCAACGATTTTTCGGATGGCCGGGTTTTGTGCAGCGCGTTGTTTGACGCTCCATCGTGCGGCCTGCTGGACGCGGTCGCTTTCGTCGCCGGGTGTGTTGCGGACGGCGCATCGGACAAAGGCTTTCAAGTATTCAGGGTCGCGGGAAGCATCGTAGGCGCCCCATGCCATGTCTAGGTAGGCGGCTTCTTCCGGATCCTGTTCGAGTTCTTCCAGTGCTTTGAGCGGGGGCAGGTCGTCTTCGTCCGGATCGGCAAAGAGGGGGTCGTTTTTGGCGTATTCGGCGAGTTCCTTTTTCGATTGCGGGGTGTCGGCTATGCGGAGGGCGGTCATGACCATGATTCTGTCCATGCCGGGCATGCTTTCACCGATGGCGCGCCATGCGGCAAGTTTTTCCGGATGTTTACGGAAGATTTCCGAGAAGAATCCGATGCGGTAGTACATCATGCCGCCACCGGCTCCGAGCCGGAGCATGCCATCGATTTTCGAGGTGTCCGGTTTGTCGGCATAGGTGTCGAATTGCTGTTGCTGCTGGGCCGAGAGCCATTGGGCGGAGTTGGCGGTGCTGGAGGCCAGATAACTGCATGCGTTTTCGACGATTTTCGAGTCGTAAAAGTTGTCTGCGTGCAGTTTTTCTCCGATGTGCATGATGACCGGGTACATGTCTGCCTCTTGCCGATAGACGTTTTGCCAGGTTTCGGGCAATGGGTCGGGTTCTTCCTGTGGGAGGGCTGCTTCGGAGGCTTTGATCTGTTTCAGCAGTTCCTGCAGTTTCGGTTCTGCGGCTTTGGCTCCGGATTCGTCTTTGATAGTGAGGATGAGGTCGAGCATTTGCTGTTCCAGCCGGAGGTAGGCGCCGATGTCGGCTGCGGCGGCAGTGGCTGCCGATGGTTGAGTGGCGGCAGGGGCGGCGGCGAGCGGCGTGGCCAGAAGGAGGCCGAGCAGGTATGGTGTTTTCATGGTTATGGGGGAAGGCGGCGATGGTTGAATGGTTTTTCGCCTTGTGGTTAAGGTAGCGGTTTTCGTTGTTGGAGGCAAGAAGAAAAACGGGTCGTTGGCGATGTGGTTTCGGAAAGTAATGTATGGTTGCGTCATGGCGGGAAGTCGGTGCAAGTTTGCACGGTGGAGGTGCGTATATGAGATGATGAAACCGTTTTCCAGTTTGAGTTTTCTGTTGCTGTTCGGCCTGTTGTCTGCTCCCGTTTGTACGGTGCAGGCGAGTATTGCCGTTCGTAGCGTTGATGGTGAGAAGGTGGCTCGCCACGAGTTTACCGTGCATGCTTCGGAGCCTTTGCAGCAGATGAGCAAGAGGCTGAAGATCGGTTCGTTCGATCCGTTCGAGCATCCGACGGGCCTGCATTTTTCCAAGGGCGAGTTGGTGACGGTGTCAATGCAGGGGAAGCCTTCGACTCCGGTGAAGCTGCATGTGATTTCTTTCGGCAAGCATAAGCCGGAGGGGGATGTGTATGAGCTGGAGGCGGGCGAGGTTTCTTTCCGTCCTGAGCATGACGGGTTGGCGTATATCGATTATACGGCGGACGATTTCAAGGCCGCTCCGCCGGTGAAGGTGACGATTGAGGGCGGGAAGATGAACGGGGTGTTTACGGAGAAGGGTTCCAATGAGGAGTGGAAGAAGTTGCTGGCCGGAGCTTCGTCGCCGTATCTGGATTTGTACGGGAAGTATGTGCATCTGGTGTTTCCCGTGCAGGCGTTGCGTGAGCATTGCCCCGAGAGCGGCGCAGAGCTTTTGGCGTTGTACGATCGTCTGATCGGTGCCGAGTTGAAGGTGATCGGGATGGGGTATAAGAATGAGCGTTCGCCGAATCATGTGTTCGGCCGTGTGGTGGATTCCGGCTATATGTTTGCGGATGGCGTGGGCGCAGGGTTCAATGATAAGGCGATCGCGCTGGTGACGGATATGAAGAAGCTGCTGGATCCGAAGTATCTGGAAGCAGGGTTCTGGGGGATTGCTCACGAGTTCGGCCATGTGCTGCAGACTCGCCCGGGGTTCAAGTGGCTGGGGATGACGGAGGTGACGAATAATCTGCTGGCGATGGTGGCGAGCTATGAGGTGGATCCCCGTTTGCTGAGGCTGGAGGTTCTGCCGTGCAATGACGGTCATGCACGCCTGAAGGGCGGACGCTACAATTTGTTTACGAAGAGCGCGCTGATCGATAAGGAGCTGTACCAGTTGCAGGCTCGGGGCGATACGGGGCATTCGCATGTGACGGGCGGGGATGTGTTCGTGCGTCTGATTCCGTTGTGGCAGTTGTATCTGTATTGCCAGGAGGCCGGGCAGGGGAACAGGGATTTTTATCCCGAGTTTCACGCATGGCTGAGGACGGAGGGTAAGGACGATGTGTCCGCCGGGCAGCATCAGTTGAATTTCATGCGTGAGGCATGCCGGATCAATAAGCTGGATTTGTCGGATTATTTCGAGGCGGTGGGTATGCTGAAGCCGATCGATGTGGAGTTCAAGGATTACGGTACGGGGCGCCTGAAGATGACGGCGGAGGAGTGTGCGGAGGTGAAGAAGGAGGCGTCGAAGTATCCGAAGCCCGCTTCTCCGGTGATTCAGTATATGAATGCCAATAATATGGCCTGCTACCGCGATCGCCTGCCGCTGGCGGGACCGGAGGAGTTGTGGCAGGGAGTGACGCTGGAGAAGGAGAGGTGCATTGTGGATCACGGCGTGTGGAAGAATGCGGTGGCCTATGAGGTGTACGAGGGCGGGAAGCTGGTGGGCATTACGTTGTCCGGCGTCGGTTCGGATGGGAATGTTTCGACGAATGTGCATTTCCCGGAGACGGCGACGGTGATCGTTGCCGTTGGTTGGGATGGTGACCGGAAGTCGGTGGTGGCCCGGAGGAGTGGATGGAGGTGATGATCGGTATGGCGGCGTTCGTTTGAGCAACGCTGCCACATTTTGTGTTGTTTGTCGGTATCCGGTTTTTTGCCGGATGCCCTTGAAAGGGGTTGTGTCTCTTGCGGGGTGTGGTAGGATGCGGGTATGAATCAGTCTCTGGAAGATCTTCTTTTTGCCTGTATGGGCAAGCCCGGGTATCAGCCGCAGGATCAGTCGGAATTGGCTCGCAGTCTCGGCCTTGTGTCGCGTGAGCGTGCGCATCTCCGGCAGTTGCTCCGGGATTGGGAGGCTGCGGGGAAGGTGGTGCGGTTGAGCAAGGCGAAGTATGCTTTGCGGAAGGCGGAGGGGAGCGGAGCCGTGGAAGGCCGTATTCGCAAGCTTCGCAGCGGGAAGGTGCTGTTTATTCCTTCTCCGGCGGCTTTGCCGGGCTTGCGTTCGCTGTTGCATGCGGATAGTTTGGTGGAGCTGGTCGTGCCGGAGTTTCGCAGCGGCGGCGCGATGGATGGTGATAAAGTGCTGGCTTCGGTGAGGCTTTCCGTGCCGAAGGGTTGGCGCAGGTTCCGGAAGGGGAAGCCGACGATGGACGATTTACAGGTGGAGGTGCGGGTGGATAAGGTGCTGGAGCGCAAGCGCGGCACATGGGTGGGTGTGTATCAGCCCGGCGGCAGGTTCGGTTTTGTGCTGGGAGATGGACAGACGTCTCCCGAGCGGGTGAAGCTGGTGGAGGAGGTGCCCGGCAATTTGCTGGCCGGGCAGTTGGCGACGGTGGAGGCTCTTTCCTACCCGAAGGGGAAGATGGAGGCGACGGGGCGCGTGACGGAGGTGCTGGGCTGGCCGGAGGCGGAGGGGGTGGATATTACGGCGGTGATTCGGAAGTATGAGCTTCAGGAGGAGTTTCCCGAGGAGGTGATTGCGGCGGTGTCGAGGCTTTCCGAGGAGATTCCTCAGGAGGTGCTGGCAAGGCGGGAGGATTGGTGCGGCCGCCCGGTGATTACGATCGATCCGGCGACGGCACGGGATTTCGACGATGCTATTCATGTGCGGAAGCTGGAGAAGGGCTGGGAGCTGGCGGTGCATATTGCGGATGTGTCGCATTATGTGCAGCCGGGTTCTGCACTGGATGCGGAGGCGCGGCGGAGGGGGAATTCGACGTATCTTCCCGACCGTGTGCTGCCGATGCTGCCGCCGAAGCTGTGCGACCATATTTGCAGTCTGCGCCCCGGCGAGATGCATTTGACGAAGATGTGCCTGATGCAGGTTTCGGAGAAGGGGAAGGTGGTGAAGATGCGGTTTGCCGATGCGGTGATCAGTTCGCACAGGCGGTTTTCCTATGAGGAGGCGGCGGAGGTGCTGCTGCACGGCGCGTCGTGCGGCGATGCGGAGGTGGATGCGATGCTGGGCGAGGCGTTAACGCTGTCCCGCCTGTTGAGGAAGCGGAGGATGGAGGCAGGGGCGCTGGATTTGGAGTTTCCCGATGTGCGGGTTCTTCTGGATGCCCACGGGCATACGACGGGGGTGGAGTGCGAGGTTTCCGACGAGAGCCACCAGTTGATTGAGGAGTTCATGCTGGCGGCCAACGAGTGTGTGGCGGCGACGTTGAAGACGAAGTCGATTCCGACGATTTTCCGCGTGCATGAGGATCCCGACGAGGGGAAGATGTTCGAGTTCGCTTCGCTGGCGAGGCAGTACGGCCTGAAGGTGGGGGATTTGCGGAGGCGGGATGATTTGATTGTTTTGATGCAGGAGCTGAAGGGGCATCCCGACGAGTCTATTTTGAAGCTTGCGCTGCTGCGGAGTATGATGCGCGCACGGTACGATACGAAGCCGCTCGGGCATTTCGGGCTGGCGAAGCCGGATTATTGCCATTTTACGAGTCCGATCCGCCGGTATGCGGATTTGGTGGTTCACCGTTCGCTGGCGCGGGTGATCGATCCGGAAGGGAAGGCTCCGAGGCTGCCGGATGCGGTTTCGCTGCAGCAGGCGGCGGATCATATTTCCGAGACGGAGCGGAATTCCGCCAATGCGGAGCAGGAGGCGAATATGCTGAAGCTTTACGAGTGGCTGGAGAGCCAGTGTGAAGCCGGGCATCCGCAGGAGTGGGAGGCGATCGTGACGGATGCCCGCCCGCTCGGCGTGATGGTGGAGGTGCCGATGCTGCAGGTGCGCGGGTTGATTCCTTCCGAGCTGTTTACCGGAGGCAAGTGGTGGTTCGAGAGTTTCATGCCCCGGTGGAGCAACCGGGACGGGAAGGTTCTGCAGGCGGGTATGCGGGTGATGGTTGTGCCTGCCAAGGTGGATCGGGCGAACCGCTGGATCGACTGGAAGATGGCGAAGCTGCCGGAGTGATGCGGCGTTATTTTTCCGGTTCGGGAGGGAGGGTTTGCAGCAGGCGTTCGGCGGCGGGGATGCCGCGGGCGCGCTGCAGGTAGCGGCGTGCTGCGGGAATGTCTTTTTTGACGCCGAGGCCTTCGGCATGGAGGAGGCCGAGGGCGGCGCATGCGCCGGGGTGGTTCAGTTTTGCCGCTTGTTCAAACCATGCGATGCCGGGCATGAAGAGGGGGTCGATAGAGGTTGCGTGTCCGCTCAGGTAGTATTGGCCCAGTTGATACATGGCTTCCGGGTTTCCGGTATCGGCGAGGATTTTGGTTGCGTTGAGGCAGGCACTTGCTTCGGGGCGGGCCAGGTTGCAGATGCTGGATAGGGTGGTTCCTTCCCGTTCGGCTGTTTTTCTGAGGATGGCGAGGAAGTCGGGGTTCGTGGGGTCGATATGCGCCCATTCCTGCAGGAAGATTTGCTTTAAATAAGCGGCAGGAGTTCCGGCGAGGGTGAGAGCGCGGTGTTCCTGCCATGTGAGGGGGATGAGCCGGACACCGGGCGGGAGTTCTGCCACGGCGGTTTCCTCAGGTTGTATCTGGAAGGCCAGACGCCATTTGGCAAGGTCGGCGGACAGTTCGCCGATGTCGGCATAGATGAAGGTTTGTTCGGTGTCGATGGTGTCGAGAGAGGTGTCCCAGATGAGGCCGAGGGCGTAGAGGGTTTTGCCGTTGTCTATGAATTTGGCGATGCCCAGATTCGAGATGCCGTTGATGTTGTGTCCGGCGATTTTGCGCCAGTTGTCCTGTTTGAAGGAAGGCGGGTTGGGTGCTGGATTCGGAGCGGGACGGGAAGGCGGGGCAGCGCTATCTTGCTCGGGGCTGTTTTGCTGTTCCAGTCCCCGGAGGTACTCGGCGGCGTAGGGGTGGCCTGCTTCAGCGGCGCGGGTGAGCGCTTGTCTGGCTTTGTCGTGATCCCGCTCTTCGGGGTAGACTTCTCCGTATAGCAGTCCCAGCATGAACATGGCTTCGGTGTCGCCGAGGTCGGCGGCTTTTTGCATCCAGTCGATTTGTTCTTCCTTGTCCGGACTGAGATTGGCGAGGATGGTCATGGCGATGGTGTCGCCGTTGTCGGAACGGGCGAGAAGATCGTTCCGATAGGTGTCCTCTTCTTCGCCCAATGCTAAGGGTGTGTTGTAGGGGAACTCGAGCCGATGGCCGGGTGAGGATAGAGTCAGGAAGTCGTCATGGAATTCCACGGAAGGGTCCGCCGGGAAGGAGAGTGTGTAGAGTGGAAAGTAGGATCCATGAGGTGCAGGATCGTCGGTTTTTGTTTCGATGGTGATGTGGACGATGCCGGGTGTGTCCGGATATCTGTGCTGCATGCTGACCCGGATGTTGCCATCCGGGCTTTGCCGGACGGTCGAGGGGCATGATTCCAGATAGGAGTCGGAGATGGCGAAGTTGATCAGCCGGGATGTAAGAGCCGCGTCCAGAGTATGCCCGTGGCGGATGGCTTGGAGATGGTAGTAGAGAGCCATGCGTGAGTTGCGCGGGAACAGGTTGATTCCTCGTCTGTAATTGTCGCTCAACCGAAGTATGGCATCGGTGCGGCCCAAGGCGGCATTCAGATGGTTGGAGATGAGTTCGGTGCAGGATCCAAGGGTAGGTTGTGCAGGTGCGGAGCGGGCTGAGGCCGGGATAAGGCAGGCGGCTGCACAGAGGAGATGGAGCGGTAGGTTCATGGGGGGTATGATGATTGTTGTTCGAATGGGGAGAGCCAAGGAGGGTTGAAGGCGCCGGGTGATGAGGTGAAGGATTGGTATGGCGGAGGAAAGGCCGTTATTTGTCCGGTGCGGGTGGGAGGGTATGCAGCAGGCGTTCGGCGGCGGGGATGCCGTGGGCGCGCTGCAGGTAGCGGCGTGCTGCGGGAATGTCTTTTTTGACGCCGAGGCCTTCGGCATGGAGGAGGCCGAGTGCGGCGCATGCGCCGGGGTGGTTCAGTTTTGCCGCTTTTTCAAACCATGCGATGCCGGGCATGAAGAGGGGGAAGCCATCGTCGGCTTCTTCACTGAGATAGAGTTTGCCGAGGGTGTACATGGCGTTCGAGTCTTCGAGTTCGGCCAGCATGCGGGCGCTGGAGAGGTCGTATGTGTTTCCTTCGGTCCAGTATATGTTGCAGATGTCGGCCAATGTTTTGTTGTCGCGTGCTGCGGTATCACGCAGGATGGCGAGGAAGTCCGGATGCAGTAGGGCGACGCTGTTCCATTGTTCCCGGATGATTTGCTGGATGTCGTCTGTGGCCAGACCGGGAATGCTGAAAAGCCGTTTTTCCTGCCATGTCCATGGGCTGAGCTGTACGTTTTTCGGTAGTTCTGACCATTCGTTCATGTTTTCACCATACAGTCGGATGTTGAAGGCCATGTTCCATTTGGCGATGTCGGCGACCAGTTGTTCGCGGTTGTCGTAGAGGTGGGAGAGGAAGTTCTCGATGGTCGGTTCGGGGCCGCTCGGAAGTTCTCCGATACCATAGTATGTTTTATTTCCATGCCGGAATTTGACGATGCCGAGTCCGGCAAACCCACGGATGCCGTTTCCGGCGAGTTCACGCCAGCATGCGTCGGTTGCTTCAGGAGAACCCGCGTGGAAGTTCAAGGGGACAGGGAATAGAGCTGTTTCGTCGGGATTGTCGGTTGGTGTCCGTTTGTTGAGGCGTTCGGCTGCGGCGGTGGATCCGGCTTGGGCTGCTTGTGCGTATGCCTGTTTGGCCTTGAGTATGTCCGCATCATCGGCATTTTGCGTATCATACAGACAGCCTATGTCGTACATGGCCTGAGCATCTCCGAGCCGTGAGGCTTTCTGCAGCCACTTGAGTTGTTCGTCTCGGTTCTCTCCGGCCAAACGGGCGAGTGTTCTCATAGAGATGGTGTCGCCATTGTTCGCACGGGCGGCAAGGTCCAGTTCGTAGGCGTCTTCATGTTCCGAAGATGCAGGTTGTTTGCAAGGGATGTTCAGTTTGAATTTGAGGGTGCTTAATGTCAGGGAGTCGTCGTGGAATTCGATGCCGGGGACGGAGGTTTGTTGGCCGATGTTCAGGGGGAAGTACAGGATGGGCCAGTAGGCATCTTCGAGTTCCCTTTGTTCGACTTTTTGGGAGATTGTTACGAACAGGATGCCGGGTGCAGCCGTTTCATCGCGCTGCATGAGGATTTGCCACATTCCATCCGGGCTGGTTCGGATCCAATGGGGATATGCCTGTTGAGAGGCTGCGTCGATTGTTTTCGTCAGAAGAGTGTCGAGTTCTCGTTTTTCAATCGAGGCGCCGTGGCGTTTTGCCCGGAGGGCATAGTAAAGGGCGCGGTTCAGGTCGCGGGGAAGCAGCCGGGTGCCGGTTTCGTAGTCGTAGCTGAGTTGCAGCATGGCTTCCGTGTTGCCTGTTTCGGCGCGCATGTAGTCGCGTACGAAGGCAAGATGGTCGGAGGGCGTAGGCGTGTTCGGTACGGTTGTTTTCTGTTGGGCGGCTGCCGAAGCAACGAAGATGGCTGCAGAGAGGAGAAGGGGGAGTTGTTTCATGATGTCTATCATGGTAAGGTGTTCCCTGTGCCGGGTCAAGCGGGAACTGCGGTTTTTGCTCGGCGTGTGGAGCTGAATGGCAGTTGCTTTCAGGGCAGGGTGAAGCGGCCGCCGGGGAGAGCGCGGAGGTGGCGGGTGATTTGCAGGCGGGCGAGGCGTGGGGTGAGTTCGTGGGCAGGGAGTCCGGTGGCGGGGCAGAGGGTGTCGATGCCGTCGTTTCCGATGCGTACGCTGTCGATGATGAGGAGGTCGAGGGGGTCGGTGAGGGGGAGTGACGTTGTTTCGCTTGCCGGGTGGGTGAAGAGGGGGAGTTCTCCCGGCTGAGGGCGGAGGTGGTTCCATCGCTGGTCGTCGAGGATGTCCTGAGGGCGGGTGACGAGGATGGCTCCATCGCGGATGAGGTCGTGGCAGCCCTGTGATTGCGGGCGGTCGATGGGGCCAGGGATGGCGTAGAC
>NZ_LIGX01000027.1 GCF_001683795.1 Neoakkermansia glycaniphila | reverse complement strand
GGGGGAGGGGTTACGGTGCGGGATGGGGGCGGAGGATGTTCAGGGAGAGGCCTGCGGTCAGGAAGGCCGCCGCTGCCATCAGGGCGTAGATGAAGAGTTCCTGTGTGGTGACGACGTTTCGTTTTTTGGCTTCGGTTTTTTCCAGTTTGTCGATGGTGCCGAAGGCGTCTTCAAGTTTGGTGTTGTCGTTGGCTCGGAAGTGTTCTCCTCCGGTGATGCGGGCGATTTCCTTGAGGGTTTTTTCATCGAAGGCGTCGATGTTGCGCATGTAGGGGGTGCGGGAGCCTTCGTCGGTGCCGATGGCGATGGTGTAGATGCGGACGCCGAGTTTGGCGGCTTCGCGTGCGGCTTCGATGGGCGAAAGTTCGCCTGTGTTGTTGGCTCCGTCGGTGACGAGGATGATGATTTTGGATTTGGTGTCTTTGCGTTCGGAGAGTCGCGTGGCGGCGAGGGCGATGGCGGAGCCGATGGCGGTGCCGTCCGCCGGGATGAAGTTGAGGTGGAAGCGGCGGACGATCTGGCGGACGAGGCGGTGGTCGAGGGTGAGGGGGCTGCAGGCTTTGGTGAGAGCGGCAAAGGCGACGACTCCGAGGCGGTCGTTCGGGCGTTGTTCGATGAATTGATCCACGACTTCCTGTGCGGCCCGGAGGCGGGAGATGCTGTTGGACGATTTGTCAGTTTTCATGTCGGCCGATGCCATGGAGCCGGAGAGGTCGAAGGCGATCATGATGTCGATGCCGCTGGCAGTGGTGTAGGTGCGGGAGTTTTGAATTTGGGGGCGCGCCAGTGCGACGGCGAGCGCCATGGCGCCGAGAACGAAGAGGAAGGCCCCCAGTCGGCCTGCCAGAGAGTCGGGGTTTTGCGCCCAGATGCGGACGAAGCGGACGGTGGGATGGTCGATGGAGCCGGATGAGCCTCTTCTGCGCCGGAGGAGGAGGCATGCAAGGAGCAGAGGGATGGCATAGAGCCATTCCGGGGATGCAAACAGGTACTGGGTGTCAGCGGGCATGGTTGCGTTTGGGTTCCTGCGGGTTTGTTACATTATCGTGCGGGGCGGAGGCCCGGTCGATGTCGCCGATGAGTTTTTTTGTGTCGTTGATGATTTGTTGTGCGATGGCTTCGTCCTGCGGAGTGTTGGCTTCGTATTTGAGGGCGGCCATGTAGTCGAGGAGCTGGCGGGTGTAGTTTTGAAGCGTTTCGGGAAGGGCGGACAGGGAGTCGGCGCGGAGGTTGAATTCCTGATGGGTTTCGTAGAGGGCGGGGTCGGCGGTGTTGCCGGAGATGTACCGGCGCAGGATGAGGGAGAGCTTGAGGGCGCATTCCTTCAGGCTGGGTTTGTAGGTTTCGAGTTCGTCGACTTCCGCCAGAGCTTTTTCGGCGGCTGTGGGTGGCGGTGTGGTTGGCTTTTTCCGCATGACGATCCACCATGAGATGAGTCCGGCCAGCAGGATGATGCCTGCGATGATGAGGGTCCACTCGAGTGAGCCGAGGCCTTCCGGGGAGAGGTAGCCTTCGGGTGTGACCGGGTCGTCAAGGATGGGGATTTCTTCGGCGATGCCCTGTTGGTTTGCGGCGGGAGCTGCCGGTATGGTCGATGCGGGAGTCACGGTGGATGCGGTTAGTGGGAGAATTGGCGGGAGCGCCGGGAGAAGAGTGCGCGCAGGGGGGCCATGTAGTCGTCTCCTGTTTGGAGGTCGAGGTAGTCGAGGCCCAGTTTTTTGAAGTCGCGGGACCATTCTTCGCGGTGCTGGGCGGTGAGCTGGGCGTGCGTTTCGCGGAGGCCGGAGTTTTCGAGGTTGACGTTCATGAAGTCGCCGTTTTCCGGGTCGCGGAAGATGACTCTGCCCGTGTCGGGCAGGCGGAGTTCACGGTCGTCGACGATGCGGATGGGGATGAGTTCGTGTTTGAAGGAGAGTTTGCCGAGGGCTTTGCGATCGGTGGGTGCCCAGAAGTCGCTGATGAGAAAGACCATGGCGGATTTGCGCTGTGTGCTGAGGATTTCATCGGCGACATCGTTGAGCGAGTCGTCCTGTTCATCGGTGCGGGTGGATAGTATTTCGCGGATGATGCGCAGAGTTTGCTTCATTCCTTTGGCAGGCGGAAGGTAGAAGTGCGTTTGCTGCCCGTAGATGAGGAGGCCGCATTTGTCTCCGTTTTTGGCGGCGCTGTAGGCGAGTACGGCGGCGATGTGGGCGGCGTATTCGAGTTTGCTGTCGTCATGCCCCTGCGAGGCGTAGCGCATGGATCCGCTGGCATCGACGACGAGGATGAGGGCCTGTTCGCGCGATTCCCTGAATTTGCGGACGAAGGGGGTATTCATGCGCGCGGTGACTTTCCAGTCGATGAAGCGGGGGTCGTCTCCCGCGAGGTATTCGCGGAAGTCGTCGAAGTCCAGCCCTTGGCCGCGGAAGCCGGATCTGTATTCGCCGGCGAAGGTTTCGGTGGCGAGTTTACGGGCCCGCAGTTCGATGCGGCGGACTTTTTTCAGGATGTCTTGCGCTTTGTCCACGGCGGATGGGTTTACGGTACGGGTACTTTGGAGAGGATGCGGTCGATGATGTCGTCCGTCGAGATGTTTTCCGCTTCGGCCTCGTAGGAGAGGAGTATGCGGTGGCGGAGGATGTCGTGCGAGAGGTCTTTGATGTCCTGCGGGGTGACGAAGGAGCGGTGGCGCATGAAGGCGAGGGCCTTGGATGCGAGTGCGATGTTGATGGTGGCGCGGGGGGATGCCCCGGCCCGGATCATGCCTGTAAGGGTGCGGTCGACGGTTTCGGGGGCGCGTGTGGCGCGGACGAGGTCGACGATGTAGCAGCGGACGGCGGGGTCGATGTAGATTTTGTCCATGAGCTGCCGCGAGGTGTCGATTTGTTCGATGGTGACGACGGCTTGCGTTTCGACGGGCGGGGAGGTGCTGGACATGAGGTCAAGGACCTGCAGTTCTTCGTCGCGGTTGGGATAGTCGACGATGACTTTGAAGAGGAAGCGGTCCAGCTGGGCTTCGGGGAGTTGGTAGGTTCCTTCCTGGTCGATGGGGTTCTGGGTGGCGAGGACGAGGAAGGGGTTGGGCAGGGGGTAGGTGGTTTCGCCGAGGGTGACTTGGCGTTCCTGCATGGCTTCGAGGAGAGCGGACTGGACTTTGGCGGGGGCGCGGTTGATTTCGTCCGCAAGGATGAGGTTGGCGAAGACGGGGCCTTTTTTGGCGATGAACTGGCGGCTCTCGGGGTTGTAGATCATGGTGCCGAGGAGGTCGGCAGGCAGGAGGTCCGGGGTGAACTGGATGCGCGAGAAGGCGGCGTGCATGGCTCCGGCAAGCGCTTTGACGGATAGCGTTTTGGCGAGGCCGGGGACGCCTTCCAGAAGGACGTGGCCTTTGCAGAGGAGGCTGAGGACGAGGCGGTCGACCAGTGCCTGCTGGCCGATGACGACTTTCGCGATTTCGGAGCGCAACGGGGATATCCAAGAGGAGTGTTGCGCGATTTGTTCGTTGAATTGTTGTGTATCCATGGCTGGCAGGATTCGTGGAATGGATGATGCGCCGTTATGATTAGCACAGAAGCGAGATCTTTTCAAGGATCATTCTACGCCCGGCGTTTCGTACGTTTCGACACGGTTTTCGGTAGATTCGTTGAATATGTTAGTTTGAGGCGCCTGAATTTTACGTCGGTTGCCGGGAAAGTTCGCCCGTTCGGTGTGCAGGAAAGGCGTCTGCCGACTTTTGAGAAAAAAGTTTCTCTTATGCTTGACATTGGGGGTGATTTGTGGCATCTTGCGTGCCCCGCAGGCTGGATGCGTCCGTTCATTGTGTGAACACGGGCCGCCTCTCGCATAAGAATCTCTGTAAATATACTGAATTATGGTAGCAATCCGTCTCAATCGCCAAGGTTCCAAGGACCGTCCCTATTACAAGATCGTTGTCGTCGACAGCCGCGCTCGTCGCGACGGTTCGTTTATCGAACAAGTAGGCACCTACAATCCCATGCAGGAAGGTGAAAACTATACGCTTGATCTGGAAAAGGTGGACAAGTGGCTTGCCAACGGCGCCCAGCCTTCCGAAACGGTCAATTCGATGATCGTGAAGGCTCGTGCGAAGGCCTGACAAGTTTCTTTCATTGATTGTTTGTGGCGACTCTCCGATCAACCGGAGAGTCGTTTTTTCGTGCCGCCGTTTCGTTCAGGTGCGATGACATGCTGTCCTCTTTTCATTTTTCGGCAGTAGTCTAGGATGGGGGCATGATTGCTTTCCGGAAGAGATGTGTGTTGAGTGCCGCCGTGTTGTGCGGAGGCGTGTCCTGTACGATCGATGCATCAAGCCAGGGACAGGCGTTTTATCCTGTCGATTCGTCGCAACCGAGAGAGAACAGGACCGTGCGGGAGATGGTGAACGGGAAGATGGAGGATGAGAGTTCGCAGTACGGTTTTGTGCTGTTTGCCGCAACGAAGAAACCTCTTCGGGCGGAGCTGGTGGATGTGAGGCGTACGGCAACGGGAAGCGGTTCCGGGCGTGAGAGGGTGATTTCCGGTGACGTGAAGGTGACGTACGATTGGAAGTACGGTATTTTGAAGCTGCCGTTTCTGCCTCCGTTGATTTCTTGGACGGGAGATGAGCGTTCGGTGTTTGAGCCGTTCCGTCTTGCTTTTCCGTATGAGAGAGGTGAAGGTAAGGAGGTGCCTTTCTCGGCAAAGCTTGAGGGGCTTATCCGGCAGGTTGGTTCGCCTTCCGAGTGATTTCCATGATGAGGGTGGGCGGGTTGTCCGGGTTGTTGAAGACGGTGCCTGCGCATCTGGCTCCGTAGTAGTACCGGGAAGCGGCCGGGAAGCGGTGCTGGTTCATGAGTTCGCGGAAGATGGCGTCGGCAATGGCGCGGTTGATGGGCGCCTTGTGCATGAGTGCGTGGTAGAGGGCATCATGTACGACGGTGGGAGCGAGCAGGGCGACGGTGGTGATGCCGATGGTGGCTCCATCCCAGACATATCCGCGGTACAGGATGAATTCTGAGCCTTTGGCTTCCATGATGAGTTTGCGGTCGGAAGGCCGGTAGGCTTTCCATTCGCCGAGGTCGAGGGAGGGGGCGAATTTCCAGTGAAGGTCGAGTGCGGTTTTGAGGCAGGCTCCCGGCGCTTCTTCAGGCAGGAAGAGGTACCATTTCGTTTCGCCGGGGTGGGGGGTGTGCAGGTGCTGTTTGTTTCCGCTTTTTTCCGGCAACGGAGAAGTAAGGGCGCCGGAGACGACTTCCGGCGCCATTTGGCTGCAGGCGGCGGGCAGGATCAAGCCGCCTGCATAGATGATTAATGCGAGGGGAAAGGGATGCCTCATACCTTTCTCGTATTATAGGAACGGAGGGGGGTGATGGCAATGGCAAAGTGCGCCTGTTGAGGAGGCGGGAGGCGGTATTCGTTTGACGAGGCGAGGGACGTGTGTTATGAATGGAGGCAGTCTGGATGGCCTGATTTCCGTTGATTCAATGGAAGCGGCTGTTTTGCTCCCTTACCCATTTATCATGATGTACCGTTCTTTTTGCTGGCAGGTGCCGGTTGCTGCGGCAGCCGGGTTGGTTTCCGTGGCTCAATCCGCTCAGGATTTGGAATATCACGATTCATGGTCTGCGCAGGACCGGAAGGCGATCGACGGTGTTTACCGCCGATGCGGGGAGGCCCGCAGCCGGATGCTTGAGATGATTGATCGCGAAGAGCTTTCTTTTTGGGAACAGGTTGAAAAGGATCTGAATGGCAAGCTTTCAAGGAGCGGGGACGGCGCTTTGTTGGAGAATGAGCCGAACATTTTCAGTAAGGCGGTTACCCGGAGTGTGAAGCGCGTGTGTGTTCATGTGATGATGTATCCGTTTTTGCAGATGGTCGAGCATACGGCCAAGACGGGTGATGCCAAGTATGCGAACAAGGATCGTTTTTCTCTTCTTCATCTGGCCCTTGCCATGGGGTTTCACGATCTGTCCAAGGCGCTGGTGGATCGTGGAGCCGACGTGAATCTGCAGGTGTATATGCAACCGCGTTTCGGGATGGATGTAGAGGGTAAGGGCGACATTCCTTTGACCTATGCCATCACTCCTTTTCCGATGTTTGAGGATCTGGTGGCCGATGATAGGGGGGCTCAGAAGAGGTTCGAGGCAGCGGGGCGCATTGATGTAGTGAAGTTTCTGCTTGAGCATGGAGCGGATGCGAACGTGAGGCAGATCAATGATTTGTGTCCATTGGAATTGGCGTTTTTGTGGGCGAGTGTACAGCCGGAGTATACGGAGATTGCCGGGCTGTTGCTGGATGGAGGAGCAAAAATCGATGTGAGGGAAGAGGAATATGAGTTTTCGGCATTGTGTTCCGCCGTGTCGTTCGGCAATCTCCCTATGGTGGAAAGGCTGATCGGGATGGGAGCGGAGGTGAATAGGTCCGTTCGCTTCCGTGGCGGTTGGAGATGTCCTTTAGTGGAGGTGAATTGCAGTCGCGAGTCGTCTCCGGCCATTTTGAAGGTGCTGCTGCATCACGGAGCCGATCCCGATGCGAGAATGATTACGTTGCCGGAAGATGTGGAAGACGGTATGGGGACGGATGTGTCAGCTTCCGAGCAGACTCTGTTGATGAAGCTGTGCCGCGATCTTTCGATCGCTACTTTGCAGGAGGGGCCGGAAGAGGTCGAGCGGGTGCTGGATATGGCGCGAATTTTGCTGGAGAAGGGTGCTTCCGTGAATGTGGTGAATCCCAAGAATGGAAAGACGGCTTTAGCGGAATGTTTCAGCTGTTTGTCGTCGAAAGATGGCAAGAGTCGGGAGGCTGCTGTGCGTATGGTGCGCCTGCTGCTGGATCAAGGTGCGCAGGTCGATCTGCTGTGGTCGGATGGCAAGCCGGACCAATGGGAGATTAAGCGGTTGAAGGAGTTGCCTCCGGATGTTTTTGCCCGTTTGCCTGAATTGTCCATTTTGAAGGATGCGGTTGAATAGGATTAAATTGTTTTTTCAGATGAGATTCAAGTGGATGAACGGTTTGTTGTTGGCTGCGGTTGCTGCCGGAGTCGTGTTGGCCGTTTTGCCGGAACGCGAGCAGGAGTATCATGTTTCATGGACGATGCCCGAGCGGCAGAGTTTGGCATTAGTGCGCGATTATTATGTGAAGGAGTATGAGGTGCTGCTTGAGCGCGAGGTTTTGTTTTCCGATGGGGAGAAGGGATGGTTTGATGTCCCATGGTTGAAGCCCGCGATGAAGGTATGGTGCGAGACCCGGAATAGCCGCCATGCGTGGCAGGTGTTTGGGTCCCGGCTGGCTCTGATCGATGAAGTGTTGCGTACGGGAGACGCGGCGAGATCGAATGAGCGTGGCGAGTCCCTGTTGCATTTGGCTCTGGGTTTGGGGGAGTACGATTTGGCGCGTGTTTTGGTGGAGCGGGGGGCTCAGGTGAATGGGCGGATGGCCGCGGTGAGCGAATGGATGGTTCATCCGGAGGGTGATACTCCGCTGACGCTGGCGATGCACCCCTATACTTTCTGCGGCCAGTCGAAGCATTCGGTGGAAGATCAAGTCGGAATGGTCAGGTTTTTGCTGGATCATGGAGCGGATGTGAACGGGCGGAGCGTGGCGGGGTACAGGCCTCTCTATATGGCGATGATGTGGGCCGCCCGTTACCCGGAATATATGCAGGTGGTGGATGTGTTGTTGGAGCAGGCGCCCGAGTTGAACGATCTGGGAGGTGAGCCGAGGGTCACGGCGCTCGGTGCCGCCGTGGCTATGGGGCGTCTGGAGTTGGTGGAGAAATTGTGCGGTATGGGTGCCGATGTGAAGGTGCCGTCCAACGGGCGGCCTGTTTTGCTGTGGGTGTCTCCCAGGTGCAGGGATGCTTTGGATATTGCAAGGTTTCTGTTGGATCGGGGTGTGGAGGCCGATGCGAGTTTTGAATTGTTTGAAGAGGGGCCGGAGTTGGAGGATGTTCCGGTGAGGCGTTCTTTGCTGCTGTATCTTTGCGAGTCTCTGCCTGCGCAGTTGTCGGGCGAGGTGGCAGGGGCCGGGCAGGTGAGTGTAGGCGCACGTATGCAGGAGGTGGCGAAGCTGTTGCTGGATAGGGGCGCTTCCGCCGATTTCCCGAATGTTTTGTCGGGAGAGACTCCTCTTATGGCATGCTGCCGCCATGTTGCCAGAGCCAAGGATGGATTGAGCCGGGAGTTGGCGATGGATATGGCGCGGCTTCTTCTGGCTCATGGCGCATCTCCGAATGCCCGGAAGCATGGGGATGGCGATTCCGTGCTGGCATTTTATGCCGGGTTGTTCCGCGAGGGTCGGATGCCGGATGCTACGGATGTGCGTATGGTGAAGCTTTTGGCTGATGGCGGTGCGGTAGCACGGTTCGGCAGGTTGCCGTACGGTCATGCGCGGATGCTGCGCCAACAATGGAATGCCCTGTCTCCGGAGCTGCGGGCGAAGTTGCCCGAGGTGTTTCCGCATAAGGTGCCGCCCGGGAAGCAAGCGATGTGAGAGTTCGCGGTTATTTGGCGTGCTTCAGTGATTAGGAATTCTTGTGCTGGGTGGCTACTGGCTGGTCGAGAGCTCCGTGGCGAAGGAGCATGTCGATAAATGCAGGTGCCGCATTTTTGCGGGCATAGGCGAGTAAGGTGGTGCCTGTTTTGTCCGTTTCGTTGACGTTCAGTCCTTTGGATATGAGGTATTCCGAGGTGGCGATGATGGCGGCGATGCGTTTTTTTTGTTTGGTGAAGTCGGTTTCGTAGCGGGTGGTGCCTCGTGCGGCCCATTGGAGGAGGGATTGTCCTTCAGGATGGATGTCGATGCGGGCGCCACGTTCGACCAGATAGGCGACGCAGTCTCGCAGGCCGTTGGATACGGCATTGCTCATGGTGTAGGGGTCGTCAGGGTCGATGACGGCACCTGCCTGAAGCAGCAGATGGAAGATTTCCGGTTCTCTGACGATGTGAAGGGGGGCGTCTTTCCGGTCGCCTTTTCCGTTGGGATCGGCTCCGGCGGCCAGCAGGGATTTGACCCATTCGGGCCTGTTGTTGATGACGGCGTTGCTCAAGGCGCGGCCCTGTTCCGCATGGACATCCGCCCCCGCTTTCAGGAGCATGTTGATGCATGCGGTGGTGTTGGCTATGTCGTCCGTGCCCGGTTTGGGTGCTCTGCCTGTGAGCTGGACAAGCGGAGAGGGGCCGCCGTTGCGGGAAGCATTCGGGTTGGCTCCTGCATCAAGGAGGATGCGGCAGATTTCCGGATGGTTGCCGCATCCGGAGATGGGGCATCGAGGGATGAGGTCGTCGTCGAACCCCATATGCTGGTAGGTCGGAAGGTCGGGATCGGCTCCATGCTGAAGCAGGAGTTTTACGATTTCAACATTCCTGTACAGGCAGGCGGTGTAGAGCATGGTGTAGCCGTAGGGGTCGCGGCTGTCCGCTTCGGCTCCGTGTTCCAGCAGGATGCGGGCAATGTCGTGGTGGCCGTGCCGGATGGCAACGCACAGGGGCGATAAGGTGCCGATGCTGAATCGCGTGCGAAGGAGGTTCGGTTGTTGGGCGAGCATGCCGGATACTTTTTGCGTGTCCGCCTGCTCGATTGCTTGTTCGAAGTCGAGTTCTTCTGCCGAGAGGTGATTTTGCCGGAAGGATGCGCCATAGATGGCGTGATTGCGTCCGTAGGTGTAATAGAATCCGGATGTGTAGGGGTTGTTGTCCGGGTTGCTGCCGGGCGGGCTGATACTTTCGATGGTCGGGCGGAGGAGTCGAAAGATTTCCTTGGCATTTTCATCCCATTCGCCGTTTTCGTTCTGATAACAGATGACGACGGCATGCAGTCTGTTCAGACGGTCGATTTTGTTCGGGTCGTCCAGGATTTGCTTTTTGAATTCGTCTTCTTCGGGGCCTCCCCTTTTGCCTAGGACGTATGCTGTGGCAAGGAGGTGGTTGCATTCGGCATAGGCAAGAGCTCTTTTCCATGAGGGGAAGGTGCGAAGCGTGTCCTGTGTCGATAAGGCGGGTTGCTCCCATTTTTCGATGATGTTCCGGTCTTCTTCCCTGAGGCGGTCGTATGTGAGCCTCTGGATATTGCCCGTGGGGCGGCGCACCAGGATGTAGGGGGTGTTTCCGTCGTCGATGTCGGCTTGAGCGCCGATGAGGTGAGTCGATTTGTAGACGAGCGTTCCGTCCAGCGGCGGCCACGCGTAGCGCAGGGAGTCGGTCGAGGGGGCTTCCGTCCATGTGTGGATGTTGTTCTGCCGTTTCCAGTCGATGATGTTGTCGATGTCTTCCGGCAAGAGTGTGTTCAGGAAGACGGTGGCGGTGCGGCCCTGTTCATTGCGCAGGTAGACCCATTTGTTGTGCGGGGTTTCGTAGTCCGCCATGACGATAGCCGCTTGGAAGAGTTCGGTTTTGGTGCCTCCGGGAAGGATGAGATGCCAGTCGTATGTTTTGGAGGTGAATTTCGGGTAGCGGTCGTAGTCTTCGCCGCTGGCACCCGTTATTTCCGGAGCGGGTATCAGGTCTTTGACGGGTGTACGCGCTATTTTTCCGAGGGCGATGCGGTCAGCCTGTTTTTGAGTTTTGTCCCAGGCGGAGAGTAGCCGCTGTTTGATTTTTTCCCGTTGGGCGGGGGGAAGGGATTGGCAGGAGAGGATGACGGGTGCCAGTTTGGCGGCGAGTTCCGGCATGGGGAGCATTTGTTGCAGGGCAGTTTCAAGCAGGGGATGCCCTTTGGCCGGTTCTCCCTGCCGGAGGAGCGAGAGGGCGCGGCAGGTGTCTGCATAGATGCGGAGTTCGACGATGTCTGCCTGTGAGCTGAGTCCGGTGACGGGGGTGGAGTTGATGCAGGCAAGGTGCATCATGCTTCCGGCCTGGAATGCCGCCGATTCGTATTGTCCTGCGCGGGCGAATTCTTCCATGAGGTATCGCTGCAGGAAGCGGTTGTCTTTCCAACGAAGGAGGGTGAGGATTTTTTCGACTTCGACGAGGCGTCCGTCGTCGATGAGGGCGCGCCGGGCGATGTATGCCTGAAAGTCGTTGCGGCCCGTTTGGATGGCGGCCAGAATGACTGCGTCGGCAACGGCTCGTTCCGTTGCCGCGACGTTACCTTCTGCCTGTTCCAGCGCTGCTTTGGCGAGGCGGGTTGTGGCCTGGCTGTAGCTGCGGGGGTCTTGGGTCATGAGGTTGTAGATGAAGCTGGCGCGTTCGGCGTCTCCTGTGTCCAGTGCCTGTTTGACGAGTTTGTAGCCCGTATAGGCATATGTGTTGGAGACGAAGTGTGAGGGGATGTCCTGCCATTGGTTGATGAGGTTGGCATATCCCTTGAGGCAGAGGAATTGCGTGATAGTGGGCAGATTGTGTTGCTTTGCCTGCTCGAACCACGATCGGGCGATGCGGCGGCGTTCTTCTTCCGTGGCGGTGATGGCGCTGTTCAGTATGAAGAATTCGCGCATGAGGGAGGCCATGTGTGTGGCCGTGACGTTCCCTCGGTCGATGGCTTCCGAGAGGAGGGTGATGCCGTGCATGCCGGCAGAGGCGGCGAAGGCATTGAGCATTTCCGGTTTGCCCTTGAATTCGCGAATAAGTCCGCTGTATGCTTCGGGGCTGATGCCGCGAAGTTCATATTCGCTGCACAGGAGGGGCCAGAGGTCGTATCGGTTGATGGTGTGTGCGAGCATGCTGCAGCCTTGTGCCAGAACATCCGCTTTTTCAGCATGTTCCAGGCTGGCGAGGTGGAGGATGCATCGGTGCAAGGCGACGGAGAGGTCGCGCGAGGCTTTTTGCAGGATAGCATCGTTGCGCGAGAAGCGTGCGCCCGTGTTGGTGATGGTGATGTCGACGCCGTCCGGTTTGTAGATGGAGTTGATGGTGTATTTGTAGGTATCGTAGCCTTCTACGCCGAGCCATGAGTGCCAGTAGTTTTTTGGAAGCGCCAGTTCTCCTTCGGCCAGGGCGAAGGCTTGGACGGCTTGCAGGGTGCCATTGTTGGAAGCCTGTTCTGCCAGTTTTTGCAGGATGCCGCATGCCTGTTCAAGGCTGTCGGCTGCGCCTGCGAGGGTGGGGTTCCATTGTGGAAGGGTGACGGCTGAGGTATCCGGCATTTGGAAGAGGGTGGCTTCCGGATTGTCCAAAGATATCCAGGGCTCGGCGGCGGGGTCGACTGCCAGTTTGCAACGGGGGATGAAGCCTTGCAGTTCCGATTCGAGTTCCCGCGCCTGCCTGCCGATGTTTTCCAGCGTGGCGGGGGTGGGAAGGATGCCTTCGTGCCGGTCTTTCATGGCTCGCATGGCAGAGACGACTCCTTCGGGGAGGTTTTGCCCGTAGGCGTAGCGCCAGCGTACGAGCCCCCGGCTGACGTGGTTGTTGAGGAGGGCATCATAGTTGTGCAGGATGTAGTTGAGTTTGTTCTTGTCCCCGTCGTTTTTGCCGGACATGATGGAGGATGCGTATCCGACGGGTTCCGTCCAGATCCGCCATATGTTGATCATGTATGGGTTGTAACTTTTCAGGTTTTGCTGCAGGGGCCGTTCGTTGACCGCATCCATGATGGGGATGATTTCATCGACGCGGCAGGGGGTGTAGTAGCTGAGGTAGTCGAGCCAGTGTCTGGTGCGAGTGTTGTTGACGGGGTTGTCCGTTTGGAATGACTGGGTGAGGTGCTGGTAGAAGAGCGACTGTTCTTCATGGCAGAAGTGGTTGTTCCAGCGCAACTGGGCGTCGATGATGAGGAAGCTGGCGGCATCGGTCGATTTTCCGGATGTGCGGGTTTCCTCAATCCATTTATGCAGGGCTTCGATGCGTTGGTCCTGCGTTTTGAGGTTCCAGACGTCGGTGAGCCGTTGCCGCGTTTCCGGAGAAAGTGGCGCGATGGCCGTGTTCAGGTAGTCGATGGCCTGGGAGGCGTTTTCAAAAGCGGATTTCGCGTTGGGTCTGTTGTCTGTTCTGATGCAGGAGAGCGGCTGGGCCTGTTCGGGCTCGTTCGATTGTCCATAGCAGGTGGCTGCGTACAGCAGGAAAAGGAGGTGTTGCGCTTTCATGGCCGCATGTATGGGAAGATTCAGATGACGGTTTCGATGGCATCGGGGCGCACGGTGGCGGGGTATTCGGGGGTGTCTTTCCAGACTTTGAGCCGCAATAGGGGTTTGCGTTCCCTGGGTGGAGCCGCAGCTTCGGTGGGCGGCGCCGGGCGGGAGTTCCGCATGTGATCCGGTATCAGCTGTTGCAGGCGTTCTTCGCGCCGGGTGGCCATGTCCTGCGCCGCGCGGCGGCCGGCTTCTTCCGCGGCCTGTTCCGCTTCGTAAGGGATGTAGAAGGTCCAGCTCGAGGCGGGTGGCAATTGGTCGGCGATTTGCCGGATGGATTCCGGCAGGGCATCGAATTGTATGTCGCGCGTGATGCGGGTGTAGAAGGTGATGCCGGTTTCGCTGGTGGAGCGGCTGATGTCCCGTATATCCTGATTGCCGGGTTCGATTTCGAATTGGATGCCGTTCGGCAGGACGGTGACTTCGGGCCTCGTGGCGTTTATCCGGAGTAGCTGGCGTTCCTTGGCAAGTTCGCGTTGTTTGAGGATGGGGAGGTAGTGTTCGCGCAGGCGTTTGCGGATCAATTCAAGTTCGCTTTGGTATGTGGCCTGGTTCAGGTCATAGGTATCCAGCTCGGTGTGTATGCTGGTCATGACGTCTTTGCCCTCGAAGTCTCCCCCGTACCGGTGGAGCTGTTTGTTGGCAAGGATGGCGGCAGCCGGGCATGCGGTTGCTTCAGGCTGGGGACATTCTTTTCCGGACAGTACAATGCTCCGGTAGGTGTTGACGTAGAGTATTTTTTGGAAGGCTGCCCCCAAGGTTTCCTGCAATTCGCCGATATGGGTGAGTACTTGAAGGGTCAGTAATCGGGCGATGTCTTGCCGGATTTCCGGCGTCATGTTCTGTGCCGGGAGGGTGGCGGGAGCGGTGAAGGCGATCAACGGGACTCCGGACAGGAGGCGGAAGATATTCATCGTATGAAGAGGGAAGGTGAATGGGCTTCGGGAAGTGGCGGTGCTTCTGCCGCTTACTGGTTCAGGTCACGCAGGCGTTTCCGAACGGGTTCCGGCAGAGGGTTGCTTTTGGATGGTATATCAATTCTGTAGGTTGTGCCAGCTTTCTTTTTCTCTGGAATGGTTTCCACGGTGACGTGCTGGTTCGAGCCATTGATGATGATTTGCCCTTCGGCATCTTCGAGATGGATGGAGGCGTGGCCCTGATCGGTGCGCCCGGATGCCAATGCGCGAATTTGCAACAGGGAATCCTGTACTTTGCTTCGGTCGGGGTTGTCGGTTGCGAGCTGGTCGATGACCGTATTCTGGAGGCATTGTATCTGCTCCATTTTATTAGGAACGAGGTCGGTTTTTTGATTCATGGTAGCAGGAGGGAGGATTTGGCTGTTTGGAGCCCGTTTCGACGCATTTATTTTGTTGCGGTGCAAATCTTTTTGCTCACTGTCTTGAGCGGCGGACCATTCGGATTGCAAATCGTTCCGGGCGGAAGCAGGTGGTGATTCGAAATTGAAGGGGTTTTCTGCGACTACCCCTGTGGCGGTGTCGCAATCCTTGCCGTAGGTCAGAGTGGAAGTTTCTTTGCGCGCTTTGTATTTCTGTTGGAGTCCGTTGCGGCTGCCGAGAGTGAGGTTCAATTCCTTGGTCTGGTCGAGGCGCAGGATGTGGACGGGAATTGTGTCGCCCGGTTTGTATTTCTGCAGAATCATCAGGAGATCAAGCTTGGTGGCGACGGGCTGCCCGGCCACTTTCAGGATGATGTCGACCGGGCGGATACCGGCATCTTCCGCCGGGCTGAATCTGGAGACGGCTGTGACGCACAGTCCCTCGTCGTCGGCGATCCGGGTTCCCAGTTCTTTTCTCATATCAAGCGGCATGTCCGTGGAAATGACTCCGAACAGCACCGGGGAGTCGGAGGGGTGGACGACGGTAGGCTCCTGTTTTTCGTTTGCCCGAACCAAGTCCGCTCCGCACAGGATAGAGAGGATGAAAAGGAGTAGTATGTGTTTGATGGTATTCATGGACAAACGGAAGGTGGAGTTAAATGACGTCATCGGATACGATGACGGTTTTTTCTTCAGGGACTGTGACGATGACTTTGGCGTTCTTTCCTGTCGGGATGGAAACGGTGTTTTCGTACAGGAGATTGTATGCCTGACCCTCGTTGCGTTTCCCCAGCGGGGTGATGCGCACGAGGCGGGTGGATGTTTCCGCCTGGGTGGTGCCGGGTGCCAGAAGGGCGAGGCTGCCCAGTACGGCGATGAAAGCGGCGGCGAGCGCCAGGACGATATATTTCTTTCGGTTTTTCCGGGACGAGTATTCGGTAATCAGACATGCTTCAAGGCGTGTGCCTTGCCGGGAATCCATCTCGGGCAGGGCCAGTTGCCTGAGCAATGTCTCGATATCGCTCTCTTCGGGAGGTGTAGAATTGCTGTACATGGTTCAGTAGAATATGGGGTCTTCTCGCAACATTTTCCGCAGTCGGGCAAGGGCGTCTCGGTATCGGCTGTCCACCGTGCTCTTTGCGGTATTGGTAATGCGGGCAATCTCCGAGAAAGAAAGCTCGCTCCAGGTTTTCATGATGATGATTTCCGCCAGTTCGACCGGCAGCTGGAGAAGCTTCTCCTGCAATCGGTTCTTGAGATAGTCGGTATCTTCGGAAACGCTCATCCATGGTTGAATCTGTTCCGTGGCTTCGGCTTCAGTACTATAGTTTTGTTCCGAGCAGCGGCGATTCGTATTGCGCCTCCGCCAGGTGATGGCGGTATGGCGTATGGTGGTAAAGGCATAAGGCGTCAGGTCATCCGGAGAGTCGGACACGCGCTTGTCGGCAAGTGCCCGGGCGATTTGTTTGATCGTCTCTGCCAGAAGGTCATCGGCATCCAGATCGCCGGACGCCTGAAGCCGGGCGAAAGCCAGCAGGCTGTTCCGATTGGTTCGGAACCAATCGACGCAATTGCCCAGGGGGGAATCCCCTGTCTCTTTGCTGTCCCTGATTGCTTTCTCCGGCATGCCTTACAAGAATAATAACGCATGAAACAGGAATCGTCCTAAATAAAAAGCGATTTTTTTCAAAAAAATGTGTGAGAACGATGTATTGAATTTTATTTTTTATTGATAATCAGGCAAAAATAATGCTTTGGTGCAAAGACGGACAAATCTCGTTTTTGTACTCGCCAGCGGTGAAAAAAACAGTTATCATATGCTCGACGAGGTGTAGCTTCCCATCGGGGAGTTATACTGCATGTCAACCTCTAGCAAAACATAGATTACTATGCAGTTTACTCACGAAATCGAACAGATGTGTTGCGTCAAGAAGGGCTGCAACCATGGTCCGGCCCCCATTCCTCAGGAAGGGCAGTGGACACAGGCCAAGGAAATCAAGGATATCTCCGGGTTGACCCACGGTGTGGGCTGGTGCGCTCCTCAACAGGGTACTTGCAAACTGACGCTCAACGTCAAGAACGGCATCATCGAAGAAGCTCTCGTGGAAACCGTCGGTTGCTCCGGCATGACCCACTCCGCCGCCATGGCCTCGGAAATCCTTCCGGGCAAAACCATTCTGGAAGCCATGAATACGGACCTCGTATGCGACGCGATCAACACCGCCATGCGTGAACTCTTCCTCCAGATCGTCTATGGCCGTACGCAGAGCGCCTTCTCGGAAGGCGGCCTTCCCATCGGCGCCGGACTTGAAGACCTTGGCAAAGGCCTCCGCTCCCAGGTCGGCACCCTGTACGGCACTCGTGCCAAAGGCGCCCGCTACCTCGAAATGGCTGAAGGTTACATCACCAAGCTCGCGGTCGATGAAGACGGCGAAATCGTCGGCTACCAGTTCATCCGCGTTGGTCCGATGCTCGAAATGATCAAGAAGGGCATGGATGCCAACGAAGCCGTTCAGAAGTGCACCGGTCAGTACGGTCGTTTCGACGAAGAAGGCGTGAAGCACATTGATCCCCGCCACGAATAATTACAACATATTACCATTTATTGAGAAAGGATCTATATTATGCCTCTTTTTGAATCCTACGACCGTCGCATCAAGCAGATCAACGAAGCCCTCGCCCCGTACGGTATTGCTTCGATTGAAGATGCTGAAAAGCTTGTCCTCTCCAAGGGCATTGATGCTCGCAAAATCGTGAATGACATCCAGCCGATCGCGTTTGAAAACGCCGGATGGGCTTATGTCGTCGGTGCCGCCATCGCTCTGAGCAAAGGCTGCAAGAAAGCCGCCGAAGCCGCCGAAGCCATCGGCGAAGGCCTTCAGGCGTTCTGCATCCCCGGTTCTGTGGCGGACGACCGCAAGGTCGGCCTCGGCCATGGCAACCTGGCCGCCATGCTCCTGCGCGATGAAACGGAATGCTTCTGCTTCCTCGCCGGCCACGAATCCTTTGCCGCCGCTGAAGGCGCCATCGGTATCGCCAAATCCGCCAACCGCGTTCGCAAGCAGGATCTTCGCGTGTGCCTCAACGGCCTCGGCAAGGATGCTGCCTACATCATCTCCCGCATCAACGGATTCACCTACGTTGAAACGAAATTCGACTATGCCACCGGCAAGTTGAATGTCGTGCGCGAAAAGGCGTTCTCCAAGGGACCGAAAGCCGCCGTGCGCGTATTCGGTTGCGACGACGTCCGTGAAGGTGTTGCCGTTATGTGGCATGAAGGCGTGGACGTATCCATCACCGGCAACTCCACGAACCCGACCCGCTTCCAGCACCCCGTTGCAGGCACCTACAAGAAGGAATGCAATGAAAAGGGCAAGAAGTACTTCTCCGTTGCCTCCGGTGGTGGTACGGGTCGTACCCTGCACCCGGACAACATGGCCGCCGGCCCTGCCTCCTACGGCATGACCGATACCATGGGCCGCATGCACTCCGATGCTCAGTTTGCCGGATCTTCCTCCGTGCCTGCCCACGTTGAAATGATGGGTCTCCTCGGCATGGGCAACAACCCCATGGTCGGCGCCACCGTCGCCGTGGCCGTTGCCATCGAAGAAGCTTCCAAGTAAACGGGAAACATCCTGAAAACCAAGCGCCCGCGTACCGAATGGCACGCGGGCGCTTTTTTGCGTTGAGCGAGACCTCATTCCTATTCCTGCGGAACGGTAAACGACTTCCAGCCGTCCGGGGTGCGCGTGAAAATCTTGATCCATCGGCCTGAATCCGCCTCGCTCAGAACCAGCCCTGCGGCGACATTATCCCACTGGAGCTTCCGGGTATTGCCGTCCGGCTCCTTCCATTCATAATAGGGATGGTAATATTCTCCTGCTGCGGGAGAGGAACCCGCTTTGAATCGGGAAAGAGGAAGATTCGTCAATTCCGACCACATCTTCGTCATGGAAAAATCGTGCAAGGCGCCAGCAAGACTGTTGCTGCGCTTCAGGAACAGATCTTTCACGAAAGCATCTCTCTCCTGCCAGCATTTTTTCGCAAGTGCCTCGTCCCTATGCACAGGCCAGCAGGCGTAGAGAAACCTGTCTCGAACGGAACCGGAAAGAGCGTTGTTCCGGTAAATTTCTTCATATTTCAACACGAGATCTTTTAAAACAAGCTCCCTTTTCATGGAGGGGTCGAGATTCGGATCGTTGGCTGCCTCGGGATAAAGCAAAAACCAGTCAGGAAACCATCCGGCATTGCTATCCGTACCGAAATCGGGATGTTCTTCGAAAAATCGGCGCCGAATATCGAACTCGGCGACCAGATCATCTCCCACAGTTTCAATCTCCTGCTTCAGTTTGTCCCATGCAGCGTCTTCCTTCTTTTGGGCATCGACGAGCGCCTGCCCGTATTCCTTGCCGGTAAATGACTCGCGCACCCATGCCGCCGGAATGGACTCCATGGGAACAAGGGGTGGCGCCTCATCCTCGATCGTGATGGTACCCGGCTGAATGGACAAAGCGCCACGAGGCTGCTCCAAAAAATGCTCTTTTGGAGGATTTTGGGCCATATCAATGGTAAACGGTACCGTAATCGTCATACTCTTGAGTGCGCCATAATGGCCGAATGTCCTGGAATGGGTCGCCTGGCCGACGACGCAGTGTTGTGTTCCCTTCTTGAACTCCACGCATTGAATCCGGGCAACATTCCAGAACATCTCCGGCGTTATATGGGGCTCCAGCCGGGTGAACTCGCGGTGAAGCGGATCGATATCGATGGGGAAACTTTGCCTGCTGGCTGGATCGAACAGGTGAATCTCGAACGTGGCATTACTCGTCTGAACTTTCACGGCCACACGTGCAAGAACATCATCGACAACCGTCTCGATATATCCGGCGGGCACGATAAGCCGGGATAAAAGCATCCCGTCCTTTTTGAACTCGAGCAAAGATGCGCCTGACGGCCAATCCAGCGGCTGCTCCGAATGAACGGTAGCAACTGAATTGACCTCCTCCACGTGCAACGGTGAAGCATTTGCATCCGCCGCTGCGTTTGCATGCGCGGAATTTGCGAATAGAACCAGGATACAGCTGGAACAAATATGGCGAAACATATAATCCATCATCCTTCATTTGCCAATGGTGTCAAGAAAGAAGATAGGTTTCACGAAGAAAACTTTGCAAGCTACCCCGAGGTACAGGTGCAACCCAAATGGGAAAACGGAGGGAAGCCTATAGGAGAGGCATTCTTTCTGAATTCGGCGAGATATAGTCCGTCTGGTGTGATAAAATCCCTTTGAAAAGCGAAGAAAGAGCCTGAAAGCACAGAATCTCGCCAATTTTGCAAGTTTGTGGGATTTTTCTTTAAAAAAATCACAAAAAGTCAAAAACGTATAAATTGTTCAAGGCGAGTTGTTATGGGTGTGTTGTGGGGGTAGTTTGGGGAGGAGGTGAAGAAAAAAAGAGTGAAAAAACCTTGACGTGAGAGAAAAAAAGAGTAAACTCTCCTCACCCCACTACGGGGCGCCGCGAAAGACGCGACACGGAACGAACCGGAAGCCGGCAAGGCAAGGGCGAGTGAGAGTGAAGCGAGGGCCGCGGGCAAACTCTTCAGGAGAAGAGGCGAACACTTTACAGGAAAGACTTTCGAAGTGCTGAAGCCGGGAGACCGGCAGCGAGGAGACGAAACCTTGCGGAGAGCACTTGAGAGGAGGAAAAAGAGAGAGGAAAAAGTCGTGACGCACGCCGTGCTGAAC
>NZ_LIGX01000026.1 GCF_001683795.1 Neoakkermansia glycaniphila | reverse complement strand
CACCCACCCGATCCCGTGATCATCCTCTTTACTCCGATCTGCTTCTGGATCAACTCCATCCTCCTCGGCATCCTATTCTATGTGAACAGCATCCTCTCATCAGAAGCGCCCCCCGAACCGGAAATCGCCATCTTCGGCTTCATCCTCTCCTTGCTTGCCCTGCTGCTGGCCTACATCCTGAAAGCCTTGAAGAAACCTCTCTTCAGAATCACCGCCACCATCGCCCTGCCGGCCGCATACGGTTGGACCGAAGGATGGGAACAGGCGCTCGCCCTCCTCTTTCTCCTTGCCGTCGCGTGGCTCTACCTCGCCGAATTCGCCTTCATCGCCCGCCGCCTGAAAACCGGCAACGAACCGCCCGCCGACAAGCAGGCATAGCGACACCCCCGCTTACCGCAGAGAAAACCGTCACTTGGGCGCCTGATCCTTGTAATCCGTCGCATTCTCCACCTTGATAATATCCGGAGAAAAAGCTTTTTGCGAAAAAATGCGCTTCAACTCCTCGGGCGAACACCTGAACTCCGGCCGAAAATCCTCCGAATCGGCATAACAAATCAGAGCAGCACGGAACTGCCTCCCCTCCGGCTTATCAAGAAGAGCCGCCGGATCGGCCATGCAAACCAGCAGCCTGCCCTTCCCCACGGACAATTCAAACACGAGCCCCAGCCTGTGATTGCGCTCCACATTATCCACCATCCGGATCACCGGACGCAAACCTTCCGGAGCAGCATCGAGAATAAAAGGCCGCGAATTGTTGACAATACTCCACCATTGCCAATCCGTATGCCCCTCCGTCGGAAACTCCTTGAACAACGAATGCTCCGGATCCATCAGCAAAGACAGCGTACCGGGAGAAACGGGCTTGTTCATCCCCTCCGAAATACCCTTGAACATCGCGAAATTCCAATAATCGGGCGTAGCCATACCGCCGACGGACATATCGGCCACATCCCGGTGATCCGGGAACCACAACACGGCCGTGCCCTCGCTCAACCGCTTCAACATCGCATCGTCCATTCGGGTAGCCACCTCGCAACTCACCGGCTTCACCTCCTCCTTCCGCTCGGGGTAAACCCACAAATGATACCTGTTTTCGCGCGATTCACCCTCAAGCCTGAGAGTAAGCGTCAGCATGGAAGGCCTGTCGATCCCGTCCAGAGGAACCGCCACATGTGAAAGCGGGCTCAACTCTCCCTGGCCGGCACGCACCTCGGCACGGCCTTCCTTCACCACCTTGCCACTCGCATCCGCAAGCTTCCAGAGCAAAGAGGAATGCAAGGCATCCGCCCCGTAATTGGCCACCTGCACATCAAACGCCAAATCTTCGGCATTCGTCCACGTAAACTTATCGAACAAAGCCAGCGGAACGACCGCATGGCAAAACCCGGAAAACTCCTCGCCCTCCATAATCCCCTTGCTATCCATGAATGCATCCAGCAAACCCACCAGCGCCGAACCCTGACCGGGGAAATCCTGCAAATCCAGCATTTGGAACCCGCCGAACCCCGGCGTCCTGATTGCCAGCTCAATATCCGCCTTGTAGCACTGCGCGGCCCATTCACCCGACGCCCGGTGGAACGCCTCCACCAAATCCCCCATCTTCGCTTTCTCAAGGCGCTCCTTGAACACCTGCAAATTCCACGGACGAAGCACACCTTTATACTTCTCCATCTCCCGATAATCCGGATAAACCTGGAACTGCCCCGTCTCATGCCCGATCACGGGAACGGGGCATCCGGCAAGAGCCTTCTCGTAAGTAATCCTCGTCGAAGGATACACCCCGTTCAGAATACCGCCATGCTCGGCATCGGCAAAAGAAAAAGACGACCGCACATGATTCTCGAAATTTCGATTCTCATCCCTTCCGATTCGGCAGGTCGTCAGAAAATCCTCCCCCTTCTGGTACCCGTCGCGGCCCAGATTATTATTGGACCCGAAAGAATACAGAACATCGGCATTCAAACCTCTGTAACCGTCGATAATGGCGCGCATTGCCTCGCCGGAGCCTCCCAGCTCATTACCGAGAGCAAACATCACGAACGAAGGATGGGAAGAATAGGCTTCGATCAAAGCCGCGCCCTCGCGCCGGTAAAAATCCATCAACTCCTTATTGGAACCGTCCACGCCGCCCCAATAGGGAATCTCCGGTTGAAGATACATCCCCAGCTCGTCCGCCGCCTCAAAAGCCGCCTTCGGAGGAGTCCACGAATGGAACCGCACATAATTGATGCCATACGACGACAACTTCCTCAAATACTTCAACCATGCCTCCTTATCCATCGGCGCATACCCCGTCAACGGGAAAACACAGGCATCGTGCTTGCCCCGGAGAAACGTCTTCTTCCCGTTGATGCAGAAATGTGTGCCGGACGTGGAAAACCTCCTCATACCGAACGCCGTCTTATTCTCATCCGACTCGCCTCCGGCCTCCAGCCGGCACGACATCACATAAAGAGCGGGTGAAAACTCGCTCCAGAGCAGAGAATCTTTCCCCATCGGATACTCCAGAACCACCTCATTGAGCCCCGGTTTCAAAGCCAAATCGCGAGACATCCCCGCCGGGCGGCTGGCCTCCGCAGAACCGGGCACCGCCTGCAGCTCGATCCGGGCCGGACGCGCCTCCCCGTAATTCCTCAGCCTCAACCGCACACGCACCGCATCGTCCTCCGGACGAGGAAAAACCATGGCAGATTCAACCAGAGCGGAAGGACGGGCTTCCAGAAAAATCTCGCCGAGTATCCCGTTCCAGTTCGTCTGTGTATGCTCGACCAAAGCATGGGAATTGCCCACGCCGCCGGGATAGTGGCTCTTCCTGTTATCGACAACAACCGTAATCGTATGCACCCCGGGGGTCAAAAACCCCGTCAGATCGTAACGATGCGGAGTTTGCAGCAAATTGCATGTCCCTGCCTCATGCCCGTCAACAAAAACGCTCGTATACTTCGTCCTTTCCAGATGAAGGAAAACCCTCTTATCCTTGAAAGACTCCGGAATCAGAACCTCCTTCCTGTACCGGGCTTCTCCCTCAAACGTCACAAGGCGGGACAAATGCTTCGTCTCGCTGCGATTCGTATTGGCGTTCCCCTTGCCCCATTCATCCATGGTACCCGGTAAAACAACCGTATCCTCCTTCTTGTCCGGAGTGAAAGAAAGCTGCCAATCTCCCGAAAGAGGCAGAACCTCACGGCTCCATCCCGGAACGGCAAACAGGAGGAAAAACGCCAACACCCACCACACCGCCGAACGGCCGGAAAGCACAAACGAAAAACGGAAAAAAACCGAACCCTTGCCTTGCATACAGACAAGGATACGCAACATACTCCCTCAAACTTTCACCACCTCGCTGCCACCACCCGGCTCATCTCGCAGCCCTGCAACAAACTACCTCCCGAGCCACCCTGCGGCAGCCTCCGCACAGCGGCGGCCATCCAGCGCGGCGGACACGATACCGCCCGCATAGCCCGCACCCTCCCCGCAGGGGAACAACCCCTCCAGCTCCGGATGCTGCAACGACTCCGCATCGCGGGGAATACGCACCGGAGAACTCGTCCGCGTCTCGCAACCGATCAGCAGCGCATCCTCCCCGGCAAAACCTCGCAGCTTCCCGTTGAAAAACTTCAGCCCCTCCCGCATCCGCCATGCCACCTCCTGCGGAAGCAAAGCATTCAAATCCCAACGCGAAAGCCCCGGATGGTAACTCGTCTCCGGCAGAGAACCGCTCACCCGCCCCGCCAGAAAATCCGCCACCCGCTGGGCGGGAGCCTTCTGCAAACCGCCTCCCGCCTGCGAAGTCGCCACCTCCAAAGCCTTCTGATACGCAATACCCGACAGCACACCATACTCGGCAGCGAACGCATCCGTATCCTCCGGCTCCACCGTCACCACGAACCCCGAATTCGCAAACGGCGAATTCCGCCTCGACAGCGACATCCCATTCACCACCACCTCGTCATTCTCCGTCGCCGCAGGCACGATAAACCCGCCCGGGCACATGCAGAACGAATGCACCCCGCGCTCTGCGATCTTCGTCGCCAGCGCATACCGCGCCGCAGGCAGCAGCTCCGGCCTCGCCTCGCCGGGGCGCAAATGATACTGCGCCGCATCGATCAACGCCTGCGGATGCTCGATACGCACCCCCACGGCAAACGGCTTCCGCTCCAGCCTCAACCCCTCCTCATGGAACAACCGGTACACATCGCGCGCACTATGCCCCGTCGCCAGAACCACAGCATCGCCCTCCCACACGCGCCCATCGCTCGACACCACCCCGCACAACCGCTTCCCGTCCGCAGACCGAAGCAGCCCCGAAACCCGCGTCGAAAAATGCACCTCGCCGCCAGCCTTCAAAATCGACTCGCGCATCGCCTTCACCACATTCGGCAGCAAATTCGAACCGATATGCGGATGAGCATCCACCAGAATATCCTTCGGCGCGCCATGCGCCACGAAAACCTCATACACCTGCTGCACCGGGCCGCGCTTCGTCGCCCGAGTATACAGCTTCCCGTCCGAAAACGTCCCTGCTCCGCCCTCGCCGAAACAATAATTGGAATCCTCCATCACGCGCCCCTCCCGCATCAGCGGAGCCAAATCGAACCGCCGGGAAGAAACATCCTTCCCGCGCTCCAGCACCACAGGCTTCAACCCCAGCTCCAGACACCGCAACGCCGCAAACAAACCACCCGGTCCCGACCCCACAATCACCACCCTCTTCGCCTCGCCTGCCACTGGAGCATAGGCGCACTGCGGCAACTCCTCCGGTGGCAAAACCTCATCCACCGCCACCTCCAGCCGCAGCAACTCGCAAATCGGCTTCCGGCGCGCATCAATCGACCTCTTCACCAGCCGCACCCCACCGATCCGCGTCGGCGAAACACCCAGCTTCCCCGCCGCAGCCTTCAGCCAGGCGCTCTCCTTCACCGCCTTCCGCAAAGGCAGCAGCACATCCACCACCTCAATCATCCCTGCACCTCCCACACTCCACTAACGACCGGCTGCTGCTGCGTCACGCAATGAATCGCGCCGCCCTCGATCACAAAACGGCGGGCATCCAGCCCCACCACCTGCTTCCCGGGAAAACACTCGCGCAAAATCCCCAGCGCTCGGTCATCATTCCGCTCCTGGCAGAACACCGGCACCAGCACCGCATCATTCACAATCAGGAAATTCGCATAACTCGCGGGCAACTGCTCCAGCCGCCAATCCTCCGCCACCAGCGGATCAGGCATCGGCAAAGGCACCACCTCCACCCGGGAACCGGACACCGTCCGCAGCCCCTGCAGCCTCTCATTATTCTCTGCCAGACTGCGGTAATGCGGAGAATGCACATCCGGCTCCACAATCGACACCACCGCATCCTCCTTCACAAACCGCACCATATCATCGATATGCCCGTCCGTATCGTCCCCCTCGATCCCCTGCCCCAGCCAGAACACCTCCTTCGTACCCAGCATCCGGCCAAGCTCCGCCTCCACATCTGCCTTACTCCACTCCGGATTACGGTTCGCATTCAGCAACACCGCCTCCGTCGTCAGCAACAGCCCCGCGCCATTCCCCTCAATCGCACCGCCCTCCAGAAACAGCCTCGACGAAGACCTCGGCAGCGCGAGCGACTCCGCCACCCTCTCCGGCACCTCGTTATCCAAATCCCACGGCGCGAACTTCCCGCCCCATGCATTGAACTGCCAATCCGTCACCTGCAAACCGCCATCCCTCCGCCGCACGAAAATAGGCCCGTGATCGCGGCACCACACATCATTCGTCGCATGATCGAACAAAGAAAACCTCTCCACCCCACGCTCCTGCAACACACGGCGAACCCCCGCATGCAACCCTGCCGCCGCATTGATCCGCACCTCCGCCTGCCCGGCAATCGCCGCCGCAAGCCCCGCATAAATCCCCTGCAACTCGGCCAAACCGCCCTGCCACAAATCCTCCCGGTGCGGCCATGAAATCCACACCGCCTCCAAAGCCTCCCACTCGGCAGGCCACCTCACATCGGAACCGAACAACGCCTCTGACATAAACTCGAACAAATCAAAACTCCACCCTCAACCCTGCGCCCGGCAGCCGTCCTGCTCCTCCGGACAATAAGGCTCATCCAGAATCTTCTCCATCGACGGCAACCCGGCAAACTCGTCCTGGGAATCCCCCTTCTGCTTCCCGAAAATACCCACCTCAATCAAATTATACACCAGACAACCCACATCCTCCGAACTCCGCACCCCCCACGACTGCAACACCAGCTTCGCCAGCGGCCCGTACTCCTCCAGAGCATGGGCGCAGCAGCCGATATACAACTCCTCGGCGGACAAATGCTTATTGCTCCGACTGCAGGCATAACGCTCCGTCGCCACATCCATCGCCTTCCGAAGAAAATCGTAGGCATCCGCCTTGAAACGGGGATCCTTGCGGCAGGCCAGCTCCACGCCGTCTTCAAAACAATTCGCAAACTCCATGCCGGAACAATACCACCAAAACAACCGCTGCACAAGAACGCATCGCGTCCGAAAACAACTTGCCCGCAACAACGGGCACAACACACGCAACCCCTTGCCGACAGCCGCCGAAAACCACTTTAGTATTGCAAAATCCGCACCGCATGATATGCTATCGCTCTCCCGCGCCTGCACGGCAAGACCCACCAGCACATGAGCTTTCCTTTCTTCACCAAGGCACGCAGCCAAAAACAACAGCTTGACCTCATCCGAGACGAACTCAGGCTCGTGCAAAAACAAATCGCTGCACAGGTCACCAGCTTCGAACCGCATGTGCAGGACTACATGGCCCAGATCTGCAAAGCGCAGGGCAAACTCATCCGCCCCGGCCTCGTCCTCCTCACCGCAGGTGCCACCGGCGGCATCAAACCCGAGCACATCACCTTCGCCGCCATGCTCGAACTCGTCCACATGGCCACCCTCGTCCATGACGACGTCCTCGACCATGCCGACACCCGGCGCGACAAACCCACACCCAACGCCCTCTGGGGCAACGAACTCGCCGTCCTCCTCGGCGACGTCATGCTCTCCCACGCCATGGTCATGGGCACCGAACTCGGCGACACCGAATTCTGCCGCATGATCGCCCAAATCGTCCGCGACGTCTGCCAGGGCGAAGTCGAACAATCCTCCCGCCTCTTCGACCTCGACATGACCCGGGCGGACTACTACGAACTCATCCGCAAAAAAACAGCCTCCCTCTTCGCAGCCGCCATGAAAGGCGCCGCGTGGATCTCCGGCATGCCTGCGGACATCGTCGACGAACTCAACCGCATGGGCACCCTCCTCGGCATCGCCTACCAAATCTACGACGACTGCCTCGACATGGTCGGCAACGAACACAGCGCGGGCAAAACCCTCCACACCGACGCCGAAAAAGGCAAACTCACCCTCCCCGTCTACTTCCTCCTCGAATCCAGCAGCGACGACATCGCCGCCGAAGTACACGACGCCATCGCCCGCCGCGAAGGCATCGACTACGAACGCATCTCCCGCACCAACGCCTTTCAGGAAGCCATCTCCCGCTCCGTCGACGAAGGCCTCGCCCAAACCGCTGCCGCCCGCGAATCCCTCTGGCTCCTCCCGCAAACTCCCTACCGCGACGCCCTCGTCGAAATGACCTACCGCCTCGACGAACTCCTCGAAAACTGCCGCAACTGACCGCAGGCGGCCACAACCATGACCTGCAACCCGGACAAAAACATCCCGCCCACCCCCGAACAAACCCGGAACCTCTGGAACCACATCCGCCGGGAAGCCCGGACTGCGCGCGAAACCGAACCCAGCCTCGCCGGCATCCTCGACGACATCGTCCTCAGCAGCAGCAGCCTCGGCCAAGCCTCCGCCGCCCTCCTCGCTCGCAAACTCGCCCGGGCGGACATCGCCCGCGACCGCCTCGAACCCCTCATCCTCGGCATCTACCGGGACCACCCCGCCATCGAATGCAGCATGGCCGCCGACCTCCTCGCCATCGTCGAGCGTGATGCCGCCTGCCACACCCCCCTGGCCCCCCTTCTCTACTTCAAAGGTTACCACGCCATCTCAGCCTACCGCGTCTCCCACGCCCTCTGGCAGGAAGGCCGCCACCTCATGGCCTACCTCTTCCAAAGCCTCGCATCCGAAACCTTCGCCATCGACATCCACCCAGCCGCCCGCATCGGCTGCGGCATCCTCCTCGACCACGGCACCGGATTCGTCGTCGGTGAAACCGCCATCGTCGAAAACAACGTCTCCATCCTCCACGAAGTCACCCTCGGAGGCACCGGCAAAGAAGACGGCGACCGCCACCCCATCGTCCGCTCCGGAGTCCTCATCGGAGCTGGGGCCAAAATCCTCGGCCGCGTCGAAATCGGCCAATGCGCGAAAATCGCCGCATCCTCCGTCGTCCTCACCGACGTACCGCCCCACACCACCGTGGCGGGCGTACCTGCCGTCATCGTCGGCACCACGTGCGAACCCAACCCCGCACTCGACATGAACCAGAACCTCTAGGCCCCTCCAGGCCCGGAAACCTACACACCAACCCGCCGCGCCGCACCTGCCCGCACGGCCGCCACACGGACATGCCACCACAAAACGCCCACCTCGACCCGCTCGACACCCTGCAGGCCACCTTCGGCTTCAGCTCCCTCCGCCCCGGGCAGGACAGCGTCGTCCAGGCAGTCATGGCCGGGAAGGACACCCTCGCCATCATGCCCACCGGCGGCGGCAAATCCCTCTGCTACCAGCTCCCCGCCCTCTGCAGGCCCGGCCTCACCCTCGTCGTCAGCCCCCTCATCGCCCTCATGAAAGACCAGGTCGATGCCCTCGAACAGCGCGGCATCCCCGCCGTCATGATCAACAGCACCCTCACCGCTGAAGAACACCGCGAACGCCTGCGCGCCCTCCGGCAGCAAACCTGCAGAATCCTCTACGTCGCCCCCGAACGCTTCGCTCAGGACTCCTTCATGAGCCTCCTCGCGGAAACACCCATCAGCCTCATCGCCATCGACGAAGCCCACTGCCTCAGCCAGTGGGGCCACGACTTCCGCCCCGACTACCTCCGCCTCGGCCGCGTCATCGAACAACTCGGCCACCCCCAAACCATCGCCCTCACCGCCACCGCCACCCGCCAGGTCCGGGAAGACATCCTCAACCACCTCCGCCTCCGCGACCCCGCCGTCATCATCAGCGGCTTCGCCCGCGACAACCTCACCTTCCGCACCACTCCTTGCGACACCCAGCAGGAAAAACTCCTCCGCCTCCACCAGCTCATTCGCGAATGGAAAACAGGCATCATCTACTGCTCCACCCGCAAAAAAGTAATGACCGTCTTCGGCGACCTCAAAGAACATGGCATCAACGCCATCGCCTACCACGCCGGACTCACCGACGCCGAACGCGAATACGCCCAAAACCAATTCATCAACCGAGAGGCGGACATCGCCGTCGCCACCAACGCCTTCGGCATGGGCATCGACCGTGCGGACGTCCGCTTCGTCGCCCACTACGAAATCCCCGGCAGCGTCGAAGCATACTACCAGGAAGCAGGCCGCGCCGGACGCGACGGCCGGCCCGCCCACTGCGAACTCCTCTTCAACCACGCCGACCTCCGCACACAGGAATACTTCTTCGAAGGCTCCAACCCCGGCTACAACACCATCGCAGACATCTACACCTGGCTCCGCCGCCACAGCGACCCCGACACCCACACCATCGAAGCCACCATCGACGAAATAGCCGACTCCCTCCGCATCAAAAACACCATGGGCATCAGCTCCGCCATCGCCACACTCGTCCATGCCGGAGCCATCCAACGCTACGACATCCCCGGCAAAACAGCCCGCGGCACCCGCATCTGCCACCCCGACCTCCCCGCCACCCGCCTCGGCATCGACCGCGAACACCTCCGCGAAAAAGAAACCCGCGACCACGCCAAAATCGACACCGTCACCCAATACGCCTACAGCCACACCTGCCGCCAGCAGTGGATCCTTGACTACTTCGGCGAACCCGACCCCCAGCCCTGCGGCCGGTGCGACATCTGCCTCCCACCCGATGCCGCCTCCTACCCCGCCCTCGAAGGCGAACCCCTCCTCACCGTCCGCAAAGCCCTCAGCGGCATCGCACGGGCCTCCCGTCGCCGCAGCGACGGCACATGGGAAGCCATCTTCGGCCGCAACAAAATCATGCAAATGCTCCGTGGAGTCCAAAGCCCAGCCATCGCCCACATGACGGACCTCAGCACCTACGGCATCCTCAAAAACCTCAGCGAAAACGCCATCAAAGCCCTCTTCCGCTGCCTCGCCAAAGCAGGCTGCCTCGCCACCACCGGAGGCGACCGCCCCCTCCTCACCCTCAGCCGTCGCGGCCACGACATCATGACCGGTCAAACCCCCGCCACCATCCCCACCACCGGCTGGGCGGGCAACATCACCCACAGCCCCATGCGCGGAACAACCTCCTCCCGCACCATCGACGGCATCGCCCTCGGCCAACCCGACCGCGCCCTCTACGACCTCCTCTCCGCCCTCCGGAAAAACCTCGCTCATGAACAGGGCATCCCGCCCTACCGCATCATGACCAACGAAACCCTCCTCGCCCTCTCCGCCGTCAAACCTCTCACAGCCGAAGCCGCCATGCCCATCAAAGGCATCGGCCCCGCCACCGCGGAAAAATACCTCCCCCACTTTCTCGAACTCATCGCCGAATATTTGGAAGGATAACAAAACAACCGTGCAATATCGTTTTTAAGTCATATCCATAAGATTGGATAGATGGTATTTTGCTATTTGTTTACGCCAAAATAAAATAACAAATTAGTATACTATTGTATTTTATTATATTTATATAGATATTAAGATTGATAATTAGCACGAAATTTATAATATCCATCTTGCGATATATTAATAAAATTTAATTGTGCCCGCCTAACCCATTATTATTTCCACTAAACTTTCATTATACAATATGACAATCAAGAATATTAGAATTAGCCACGTTCGAGGTATCCGTGAAATGATAATCAACGATGACATAATCAAAAATCGCCCCAATATCTTAGTAGCCCCCAACGGTTTTGGGAAAACATCCATTGCTACAGCGTTTAGCAGTATATCAAAACACACATCCATTAAATTAGCTGATAAGGATCGCCACATGCATAGCGAAGAAAACAAACCACAAATCGAATTGACTGTGGACGGAAATGGATGTCCAGAAAATTTAAAAGCTACAGAGAATACACGTACCAATACCGTCCGTAAATATTTTGATATTCAAGTCATTTCCGACTTGCGAAAAATCCAAGCCCATACACAGTACGGTTCAAGAAGACCTAAAGGAAAAATGATCATACCCCCAATCATTATATGCGAGAAAATCTCGCGTGAAGTATCCCCATACAAAATAAGAGAACTCAAACAGATATTTGGATTGCACGCTGATGCACTCCCAAATATGAAATCTGTACTTTTAGAATCAAATATATTTATTATGAGATGTCTCGAATGCAATCCTTATATCTTAACTCTTACAAAAAAAATACATTTTGATAAAATTGATGAGATCCGGAAGCAATTATCTTCCTACCAAGGTACAATGGAAGAAGCAAAAAATGCAATCAACCAATCTTTAACTGCTTTAATCAATCATTTGCCAGAGCTAAAGGAATTTATGACTCTTATCGAAAAAACAGGGAGTATCGACCAGATAGATGCTTTCTTACTGATTTGGCAAATATTGATAATAGAGACGAACACACCTAATGCTCTAATAAAGCATTTGAAATGGCTCCGTTATTCAAATATCAAAAAATCATTAACACAAAGTATAAAAGATCTCAATACGTCATGGAAAGATGTTTCTATAAAAGAAACCCAAGGTAATTTAGTTGTTGAACTACCTGATCCGGAACACATCTCAAATGGTCAACGAGATATATTAATACTTATCTCTTTACTATATATCACTCGATACAATTTAACAAAAGAACGTGCAATATTAATAATAGATGAAATTTTTGACTATTTGGATGACGCCAATCTTACTGTAGCGCAATATTATATATCCCAACTCATTAATGATTACAAACATCAAGGCAGGTCCATTTACACAATAATTTTAACTCATTTAAATCCATCCTTTTTTTATAATTATGTATTTAGTAAGCAAAATATAGTATATCTGAAAACAGATCTGCAGCATCATTCTACCCCAGCTATGCAAAAGCTTATCGCCGCGCGTTCAGACAAAACAATTCCAAATACATTACTTGAGAATATTTCCAAATATCTCGTGCATTATCATACGGATGATTATGATTTCAGGACTGAATTACGTACAGTTTCTGGTACAAAATCAAGCTGGGGAAAAGCCGGAAAGTTCCAAGAATTTCTTATGAAAGAATTTAAAAAGTATAAAGGCGACCAGCCAAGTGATCCTCTTGCGATTTGCGCAATAACCAGATATTCGATCGAAAAACTGGCATTCCAACAAATTGAACATCTGCCCAACGCTAATCCTAAATTTTTCGATACACACACGACCAGACACAAACTGGATTATGCAACCAGTTTAAATGCCAATATCCCTGAAAGCCACTATCTTTTACGAATAATTTTTGATGATGGTCTACATTGGTCACCAAATCAAGACACTATTCCACCGATTTCAGCTAAACTCACTCATCCTATTATAAAAAAGATGATTGTAAATATAGTAGATCTGGCATATCCAGATTCAATCATACAATGCATTCATTCATAATCGACACACATCAAGAATTAATGATTCAATTATGAATATATTTAAATCCTCTCTATATATTATTATGTACATACGTGCTGAAGAGATGTCACAAATTTTCTTACCTCAATACGAAGGCAATCTTCACAAACTCTCATAGGCGTTCGCCTATTCATCCGTTTCTCACAAAACAACCATTTCAACATTTGCCTCCTGCACTTCGCCGGACTCGGAACATTCCTGCTCCTTGACCACTGCCGGAACGGAAAACTTCACCGGCACCCGGAACACCTTCGGCTGGCTCCACCGGTAAGGCACCGCCTTGACCGACTTCAACGGCTTACCATCCGTAAAAATGCGGTAGGACGTATACTGCGTATTGCCCAGCCCGAGCATCACCACGCTCTCCCGCATCGCTCGCAACGGCTGTCCATCCTCCCTCATGAATTCGAACCGTGTAACCCCGACGACATCACGAAACTTCAATTCCAAAGCAACCGAATCAGATCCTGTCTCAAGTGAACGCAAAAGCACGGGCATATCGCCGACAAGAAACTCCGTATTCTCGCGCAGCGTCACCTCCACGGCCTTCATCGGCTCATCCCGCTCCGCTGCCAGTATAGCAACCTCCCCCTCTACCTCGAACGCCTCTTTCGGCAGCGGCTCCAAAAGGAGAATCGTCATATCCGTATCGCTCCGTACCGCGCCTTCTTCATTGAACATGAAATGTCCATACGTCATCCATAACAACCTGCTATTCGGTTTGGATTTCAAGTGAAGAAAGGCGGCATCATCCATGCCGAACATCGTCATCCCCGGCACCTTCAACCCAGCCTTCAAAAACACATGCACAGACTGGCTATCACGCAACACATCGCCCACCTCCACCTTCAGAGGAGAAACCTCCTGTTGGACGACACTTTGCCTTTGTGCCACACTGCCATGAGCAGAACAGAACAGGGTAAAAACAGGCAGAATGAATAAAAAATGGAAATTCATAAGTTATATGGATGTTTTCATATTCAAAAGACAAAGAACAAATTATTCAGCGGGAGAACCATCGTCATTGCGGAGGTATACATACCCATACCCCCGCTCATTCAAAAGGAATTGCGGATCATTTCTCTGAAAAAGACAAACGATGGCATTGGAATATCGATCTCCCTTCTTGCGATAAACAACAGCCCGCACCTTTTCTTGCCGATTCCGGAACATAATAGATGTTCGGTAGGTACCGGCAACCGCATATCCACTTTTCGCACATCGAGAAGTCATTTCATCTTCGGTGATCTTCTTCGCATACGTCGCTTGATAGGATTCTTCCGAAGGTTCGGACCATGTAGGCATATAATGTTGCCGTATTTGCTGTTGAATACACGATGTACAGCACGTTGCGCACATGATGCACGGGAGCACCAATAATCGGAAGAAAGTCATTGTTATTTATATTAATGTGAAATGTGAAAGGCGAAAATTCGTCCATTGTTTTTGAACCACAGATGGGGGAAAATTTGATGATACGCCCTGTATCGACTCATAGAAAAACATAATACTGAACCCTGAACATGAAGAGTCACTTCGAAAATACATTACTCCTTGTTCATGGGTTTCATTCTTGATAAATATTCCTGATAATATGCATACATATGAAAATCAAATTTATCTTGTCCTAAATCAGGCACGACAAAAGAACCTTGCGGCGGGTTATATTCACCCGCAGGCGCATAGAATAATCTATACCGCACACCATCTATGGTCTCTTCCTGCTTCAGCTCTTTTCCCCTATCCTTCTCCGAGAGAAAAATCAAATATGGAGGCAGACTATAATCATCGGCATGATCCCTTGTTGACTGGTCAGTCGAATCGTCACTTTTTACAACATGGAGAACAAAAGATGGATATTCTAAAGGAAAAAAAGCATGCTCAAGCCTCAAATCATGCCTCCCGGGAGGTAACGGCACATTGGAAAAAGAAAACTCCCTTTCAAAACTTTGCCTGGGCTGCAACTGGACAGATACAGGCACAAGACCTTGCAGAACTTCATCATCCGGACAAAAGCAATCTCCGGAATAGAGAAAATCATCATCCACAAGCAGATTTATACGGCTAGCTTGATCGCGCAGCGCAAAACGGTACCCCCATACAGGAATCTCAACAGGCTGACGGGAAGTATTTTGAAAAACGAGCTTGCAAGAAAGCCTCTCTGCCGAACGGTCATACCGCACGTTCCGTACTTTAAGAGCAAGACTCACATCGAAAACAAGCGATCCTTGAGCATCCTCCCCGACGATCCATCCCAGCGTTGGCGTAGATATTGCCAACGGATGATTCTTGTCTCTCAATCCATTTCCTGCAAGTATTTTGGATGATGGAGCAAGGAAAATGCGGAAATCTCTTGCACAAAACAGCGGAATCACTTCCTGAGACGGAGTACCCACCTCATTTCGGACCACAATGAAATTCATCCCCCGTTTCAAAGGCACGGTCATCCATCGCACCAACCGTTGCATACCGTCAGGAGCCATACCGTCCCAATAATCAGGCGTGGGAGCATTCAGCACATGGCCGGGTTCCCAAGATTCCACCCTGCGGTGCAAATGATCGTATGCGGCTATACTCACTTGGGAAGCCGCGATTTCATCCTTTGCCTGAGCTTCCGGGAGGATAATATGAACAAGCACCGATCCATGTTCCGGCAAAACGACACACCGATTCACGAACCATTCCGGACGATCTTCCTGAAACGATGTCTTTGCATCAACTGATTGCAAAAGAAAACATGTAACAAGGCAAACACAAGACACAATAAATTTCATCACTGTTTTTTGGGTCGGGGGTCGCATCCTCTCCTTATGCGTGCTTGCTATTCTGTCCAAAACAACAAAACACGTATAACAAAACCATGCTGTTTTTGTATACAGAAACCCACTTCACCTGTCAACATCTATTTTTCAACGCACTGCGCCTTCACCTGTAATGACAAAAGGCGAATTTCATCTCAATAGTTCGCGTTTTTTATTGAGTTTTGCCTTTAATCCCCCGTTTCAAGCACAACACGCGTTGAGCCAACGCTGCATCTTTCAAAATGATTTTTCTATCATTTCTGCAAACGACAAATCGAAAAATTTTGCCGTCTTGTTCAAATATGCGGCACCGCCGCCAGCAACCGGCGTGTGTAATCATGCTCCGGAGCGGTGAAAACCCGCTCACCGTCGCCGTATTCCACGATTTCCCCTTTCCTCATCACCGCGATGCGATCGGCCATGTAGCGGACAACGGAAAGGTCGTGCGAAATGAAAATCATCGTCAGGCCGAGGTTCTTTGTCAGATCCGTCAGCAGATTCAGTATTTGCGACTGGATCGAAACATCGAGCGCGGACACAGGTTCATCCGCAATCACCAAGGCAGGTTCCGGCGCAATGGCGCGGGCAATGGCAACGCGCTGCCGCTGGCCGCCGGAAAACTCATGCGGGTACTTGAACATCAGTTCGGGACTCAATCCCACACGCTCCATCAGCTCTGCCACAGCCTCCTCCCGCCCGCTCTTCGGCAAAGCTTTGCGACGGGAAAGCGCCTCCCACAGCGTCGCAAAGACACTGAAGCGCGGATTCAACGATGCGTAGGGATCCTGAAACACCATCTGGAAATCCGGCCTGCGGCGGCGCACCTCCGCACCGGAAAGCTGCGACAGGTCCTCGCCATCCAGCACGATGCGCCCCGAAGTAAGCGGCTGCAACTGCATGATGGCCCGCGAAAGGGTGGACTTGCCGCAGCCCGACTCGCCCACCAGCCCCAGAATCTCGCCCCGCTCCACCTGAAGATTTACACCGTTCACGGCCTTCACCACATCGCGCGACACGCCCCAAGCCTTCCGCACCGGGAAATGCACACATACGTCCTGAAGCTCCAGATAGGCCATGCGCGCATTCTACAAACAGGCAGGCAGGCATTCAAGCCCGAAAAAATCGCCCATCTCCGCTTCAGGCATCATTTTCCCTCTTGACTTCCACCCTCTACCGTGATAATTTCCGTCCGTACCTGAAAACAGGCCTATGGTGTAATTGGCAACACACCGGTTTCTGGCACCGATATTTGGGGTTCGAGTCCCTATAGGCCTACCAATTCAAACAAAAAGCCCCTGAACATGCTTCAGGGGTTTTTGCTTTCTCTCATTTCGCACGTTACAAAGCAGTACTCAATCGCATAAGGCTGAGACAGGCAATGCCATCATTCCATCTCTCTTTCAACATTTTATCAAATCCTTCGCGTTCATCGCATTTATATAAATCTTTGCACATATTCAAGAAACCATCTCTCCATGTAGTACAAGTCGACAAAAGAGAAAACAAGGCATAACATTTTTCTAGAATATCATATTGATCTTTTGCAACTAGTATCTCCTTTTGAGATATATTAGGGGCAAACAATGCAATAATTTCTTCAGTGGGAATCGAAGAAGTCAGCATTCGCTCCATAATCTTTTCTTCAAAGCAATAACAATAGATCAACATCATGCAAAGAATAATGTGTGCGGGAGAATCATCATCTGCCATTCTCAATCCATCATTCGCAACTAATTGAAATATATAAATATATCTACTATATGTTTCAATCTCTCTCAATGAACGGTATTGCATATCGAATAAAAGTTCAAGGAACTCCCTGACGTACTTTTGACCAATAATGTAATCCGTTTCTTTGTGTTTAGCTAATTCGGCATGCAAATGCAGAAGACTTACCTTTCGCTCTCTCGAACCACGTTTTGCTGTACGTGGAAAAGAGATATTAATTTTAATAAATTTATCCAAATACCTCTTCGCATCCACCGTATTACCGTATCGCTGCTTAATGATCGCGTGTAACTGGGCCGAATTGGCAACAAGCATGAATTTGATACCCTCGACATCAAATATGTGTTTCATGTGTTCCAATAATTCAATTGCAAAATCGGGACGGCAGCGATCCAATTCATCCAATAAGAAGATGATTTTTTGCTCTTTCACCAATTCTGACAAACATTTTTTTAACTGATCAATCATTTGTTGGCTACTCTCATATTCTTGCATAGATTGATATACAGCCAACTCTACCGGATTTTTGATTGATTGGCACAAATCCTCAACTCCTTCAAGCAACTTTTCTTCACGTTCTCCGGCACACAATCTCAACACGCCTTTTATGAAAGAACCAGCTACACGCCTTGCCACTTTTCCAAATTCTTCCGGATGGGGACTCATATTTACTAAACTTGCCAGAAGCATAATGATCGGATCGTCCAGATGGTCTGCCCTGAATGTATCAATATAAATACATTTGTAACTGGGTAAAACACCTTCTTCTTCAATGTAGGATTGAAATTTTTCACAAAATTCCGTCTTCCCGCATCCCCAAGGCCCATCAAGTAACATGGGAAACACATCAACCTCGGAATGGAGAAATTTCACGATATTTTCAGCAACAATTATGCGATTATATTCATCACGATCTCGAAATGTTTTTCTTCGTTTGTCCATCATAAATAAATTTGTTATTAAGGATATAAGAATAGAATCCCTCACTAGAGTCAATAAAAAACATCACCCCTTCCAGTTCCACCAAAGCAGCTTCTCCGGCTCCCGCTTCTCCTCAGGCGTACGGGCATAATAAACGGCGCAGCGGAAGACGTACAGCATGCAGCGGTCCTGCACCGCACCGCGATAGCGATTGTGCGCCTCGTACAATTCATCCGCATCACGCCCGGCAAGTTCTTCCACCCCGTGCAGCCCCAAATTCCACAAATCCTCCGCAATCACCTTGCCGACGCCCGGCAGCCGGCGCAACTCGCGCAGACCCCTCTTCTTTTCGCTTTCGCCGTCCATCCCTTACATGATAGGTCGAAAGGTATTTCCCGGCAAGGCATTTTTACGCTTTCGTGCTTCCGCCATGCAGCAATTCACCCCGCTGCATACGCTTCCTTGGCTTGACTCGAAGGCCTTGCAGGTGTTCGATAGGAAGCGACACATCATGAACAGCCATCCCTTTCTGAACCCGGTCATGCTCCCCGCATGGTCCGAGCTTACTCCCGAACGCGCATCGGCCGATATCCGCGAAGCCGTCAAGCAGGCCCAAGCCTCCATCGATGCCATTTGCAGCGTCACCGAACCCACTTACGCCAATACGTTTGCCGCGCTTGAATCCGCCTCCGAACCGCTTCACCGCGCCTGGGGCCGCCTGATGCACCTCGATTCCGTGAACGACAATGCCGCACAGCGCGAAGCCATTGCCGAACTGATGCCGGAAGTCGTCGTCTTCTCTTCCTCCATCGCCCTGAATCCCCGCCTGTGGCAGGTACTGAAGCATGCTGCGGCACAGCCGTGGGTAGCCGGGCTCTCGCCCGCGAAACAACGCTTCATTCAGGAAACCCTCGCCGACTTCCGCGAAAGCGGCGCCGACCTCCCCGAAGACAAAAAGGCCCGCTATGCCGAGATCGAAACCGAGCTCTCGCTGGCCACCAAGCAATTCTCCGAAAACGTCCTCGACTCCACCAACGCGTGGGAACACATCGTCACGGATGAATCGGAACTGGCCGGACTGCCCGACTCCGCCCGCGAAGCCGCGCGCCTGAACGCCCTCGCCAAAGGATACGGCACCGAGGAAGCCCCGCAGTGGCGCTTCACCCTCCAATTCCCCTCCATGAGCCCCGTCATGCAGTTCGCGGACAGCGACTCCCTCCGCAAAACCCTTTGGGAAGGGGCAAACACCATCGGCAGCGGCGAACAGTACGACAACGCCGCCCTCATCGCCAAAATCCTTGACCTCCGGCAGGAAAAGGCCGAAATGCTCGGCTTCGCCAACTTCGCGGACTACACCACCTCCCGCCGCATGGCCGGCACCGGGGCCAACGCCCTGCGCTTCATCGACACGATGCACGAAAAAGTCCACCCGAAATTCATTGAAGAGCAGGAAACCGTCCGCCGCTACAAGGAGCGCATCACCGGACAGCCCGCCGAACGCCTCAACCCGTGGGAAATCGGCTACTGGAGCGAAAAACAGCGCAAGGAACTCTACGACTTCGACAGTGAAGAACTGCGCCCGTACTACTCCGTACCGAACGTCATGAAAGGCCTCTTCGACATCTACTCCACTCTCTACGGCATCCGCGTCACCGAACGCACCACCGCATGGCGCGAACCCGGCAGCAGCGAACCGCTGCCCGAAGGCGCCGTCGAAGTCTGGCACCCCGAAGTCCTCTTCTACGACATCCACGACACCGCCACCGGAGACCACCTCGGCTCCTTCTATGCAGACTGGCACCCGCGCGACAGCAAACGCGCCGGAGCATGGATGAACTGCCTCCAGACCGGGCTTCCGCCCATGGACGGCCAGCCCCGCATCCCCCATCTCGGCCTCATGTGCGGCAACATGACGAAACCCGTCGGCGCCGCCCCGGCCCTGCTCGACCACCGCGAAGTCGAAACCGTCTTCCACGAATTCGGCCACCTCCTCCACCAGCTCCTCTCCGATGTCGAAGTCAAAAGCCTCGCAGGCACCAGCGTCGCGTGGGATTTCGTCGAACTCCCCTCCCAAATCAATGAAAACTGGTGCTGGGAACGCGAATCCGTCAACCTCTATGGCCGCCACTACCAAACGGGCGAAACCATCCCGGACGCCCTCTTCGCCAAAATGCTCGCCGCACGCAACTACCAAAGCGCCACGGCCTGCATGCGCCAGCTCTCCTTCGGCAAGCCCGACCTCGAACTACACACCCGCCTCGACCGCTACCGCGGCCGCGACCTCGAAGAAATCGACCGCGAAATCCTCGCGGACTACCGCATGCCCAACCCCATCGAAGCGCCGTCCGTCCTCCGCCGCATGACCCACCTCTTCGCGGACTCCACGGGCTATGCCGCCGGATACTACTCCTACAAATGGGCTGAAGTCCTCGAAGCCGACGCCTTCTCCCGCTTCCTCAAGGAAGGCGTACTCAATCCCGCAGTCGGTGCGGACTTCCGCCGCTGCATCCTCAGCAAAGGCAACAGCAAACCCGCCGCCGAACTCTACCGCGACTTCATGGGCCGCGACCCCGACCCGGACGCACTGCTCATCAAAACAGGCATCATCGCCTGACCTCCCCGCCTCACGGCATCGGCGCCCCCTCCCGCATCCACCCAAGCGGGAAACGGGGCGCCGCCATCGTGGGGCAAAACCTCCTGCCCCACCGACAAACCAACTCTCCAAAACCATGCCTCTACTGCCCCGCATCCTCCTTCTTGCCTCCCTTTGCTTCCTCCCGCTGCATGCCGAACCTCCTGCCGCCCCTGCGCCGCAGACAACCGCTCCGGCGGCGGAACACCCCTTCCTCGAATGGAACGGGCCACCCCAGTGGTCGAAACTCACCGTCGAACAGGCCAAAATAGACCTCGACCACGCCATGAGCCAATACCGCGAACGCGTCCGGCAGCTTGAAAACGTCACCGACCCCACCTACGAAAACACCTTCGGCGAACTCGCCAACATCGACGAAAACCTGGAACGCCTCTGCCTGCGGCTCGAAGTACTCTCCTCCCTGTGCAACGAAACCGGGCAGCGGGATGCCGTCACCGGCATCACAACCACCATACAACAGGGGCTCGACGACGTCCTCATCAACGAAAAAATCTGGAAAATCCTGAAAAAAGCCGACGCTTGCGAATGGGCCAAACACCTCACCCCCGAACAAAACAGGTACAAGGAACAGATCATGGACTTCTTCCGCAAAAACGGAGGAGACCTGTCGCCTGAAGGCAAAAAACGCCTCGTCGCCATCAATCAGGAACTCCTTGCCCTCTCCAGCCGCTTTGCCTCCAACGCACTCGACTCCGCCAACAGTTGGAAAATCGTCATCAAAGACCGCTCCCGCCTCGCCGGACTGCCGTACTCCACCGTCCGCTACCTCCAATCACGGGCACAGGAACAGGGCTTCGGCGATGAAGAACACCCCCAATGGCTCGTCACCGCGCAGGACGGCAGCGCCTACAGCATCCTCGCCCAGGGCGACGACCCGAAACTGCGGGAAGAAATCTGGAGAAGCCTCCAGACCATCGGCAGGGGCAAGCACGACAACGCCCCCCTCATCAGCGGCATTCTGCAGCTCCGCCATGAAAAAGCGCGCCTCCTCGGATATGCCAACTATGCGGAAATGGCTGCCGACGACCGCATGGTCGGCACGGCGTCCCATGCCGCCGAATTCCTGCAAACCATCCACGACTCCATCATGCCCGCCTACAGGCAGGAAATGGCAACACTCCGCCGCCTCAAACGGGAACATACCGGCAACGCCGAAACCCTCCTCGACCCGTGGGACGTCGCCTACTACGGCCACCAACTATACGAAACGCAGGCAGACGACCAGAAAGGCAAACTCGACTCCTACCTCCGCGCGGACCACGTCATCCAGGGCATGTTCGACATCTTCTCCGGGCTCTACGGCCTCACCATTACCGAACGCCCCACCGCCTGCATCGCATCGGGCAGCGGCAAAACCGCACCGGAAGGCACCGTTGAAGTATGGGATCCCGCAGTCCGGTACTACGAAATCCGCGACACCGCCTCCGGCGAACACATCGGATCCTTCTACATGGACATGAACCCCCGCGACAACAAGCGCGACGGCATCTGGATGCAGACCATCGAATCGGGTTCTCCGCCCCGTGCCGGACACCCCCGCATCCCCCGGCTGGCGGCCATCTGCAGCTACACCGGAATCGGCACCAAAACACGCCCCACCACCATGTCCCCGGAAGACATCCAGGCCCTCTTCCATGAATTCGGCCACACCCTCCATCACTGCCTCTCGGAAGTCGGCATCCGCGACCTCTCCGGCACCAACACCGTCCTCGACTTCGTCGAATTCCCTTCCCAAATCAACGAAAACTGGGTCTGGGAACGGGAAGCCCTCAACCGCTTCGCCAAACAGCGCACCACCGGCAGACCCCTCCCGGACAAACTGTACCGCAGCATGCTCGCCTCGCAAAACTTCCTCCGGGCCAACAGCATCATGAATCAATGCGCCATCGCCCACTTCGACCTTGAAGTACACATGAACTATGAAAAATACAAGGACATGCCGCCCGAACGCATCGAACGCGAAATCCTTGCCGGCTACTGCCCGGAAACCACCGAACATGCCCCCATCCCCCTCTACGACCAGACCCACCTCTTCGTCGACAACTACGGAGCCGGATACTACGCCTACCTCTGGGGAGAAATGCTCACCACCGACGCCTTCTCCAAATTCAAGGAAAAAGGCATCCTGAACCCCGAAGTCGGAGCCGAATTCCGCCGTTGCATCCTCAGCAAAGGCAACTCCAAACCCGCCATCGAACTCTACCGCGACTTCATGGGCCGCGACCCCAAGCCGGACGCCTTCATCCGCAAACTCTCCGCCCCCGGCGAACCCTCCAAGCCATGACCTTCACTCGCAGCCTCCTGCTCCTCCTCGCCCTCGGATCCTGCCACGCGCAGGAACAAACGCCCGCTGCTCCACCCGCCCCGCCTGCAGCCATCCGGCTGCAGAACCATCCCTTCCTCGACGACACGCAACTTCCGGCTTGGTCGAAAATGACGCCGGAACAGGCACAGATCGACTGTACCATTGCCCTGCAGCGGCATGCCGCCATCATACAGGCGATCGAAAACGCCGCCGAACCCACCTACGAAAACACCTTCGGCCTCTACACCGGCAATCACGAACTCTTCCAAGCGTGGCTTCGCTGGCTCATCCTCGTCAAACTGCACGACACCCCCGAAACAAGAACAGCGACCGAAAAACTGGAACCTCTCTACCTCCAGGCTTCTTCAGCCGCATTCCACAGTGAAAAATTATGGAATACGCTTAAAAAAGTTGCCGGCAGTGACGAAGTTCGCACACTCTCCCCCGCCCGGCAACGCCTGATAGCCGAAACCGTGAATCTCTTCCGAGAAGAAGGCGCCGACCTTCCGCCTGAGAAAAAAACACGCCTTGCCGCCATCGACCAGGAACTCTCCCGACTCAGCCGATGCTTCACCGCCAACATCATCGACTCTACGAAAACATTCGAACTCTCCATTGGCGAAGAAAACGCTCCGGAGGCCACCCAACAACCGACCCCTCATACCGGCACGCCCCGCCGCATCCTGAACTACGGAAACGCCCGCCCAACACTGGCCGTCACAAAAGATGAACAACTGCGAAAAACAATCTGGCAGGCCCTCCAAACCATCGCCACCGGAACCTACGACAACGAACCCCTCATCAAACAAATCCTCACTCTTCGCCGCGAACGGGCGCAGCTACTGGGATATCCCACCTACGCGGACATGGTCGCCGCCCGGACCATGCTCGGCACAGGCGCCGCCGCCAAACGGCACATTTGCGGCATGATCGACAAACTCCGGTCGCAATACGCCGCAGAAACAGAAACCCTGCGCCGCCTCAAAGCCGACGAAACGAACAACCCGGACGCCCGCCTCGAACCGTGGGACCAGGCCTATTACATCGCCCGCCACTACGAAAAACAAAGCAAAATCTCTTATTGGGCGCTCGCCTCGCACTTCCCTGCCGACAACGTCCTCCAAGGCATGTTCGGCATCTACTCGCAGCTCTACGGCATCTCCGTCATCGAATGCCCTGCCAAAGCCGCCAAACCCGGCAGAAAACAAACCGTCCTGCCGGGTACCGTCGAAGTCTGGAACCGCCATGTACGCTTCTTCGAAATCCACGACCAAGCCACCGGCAAACTCCTCGGCTCCCTGTACATCGATGCAGGCAACCGCCCCGATAAACGCCCCGGCATCTGGACACAGGAAATCCGGCTCGGCTCATCCCGCACACCCGGCATCGTCTGCATCAGCCTCGCTCACGAATGGGACGACGACCTCGACCATGCAAGCATCGAACAACTCTTCCACGAATTCGGCCATGCCCTCCACCGCATCCTCTACGACGGTGAGGAAACAGACCTCGGCTGCATCTCCATCGCCCGCGACTTCAACGAATTCCCCTCCATCATCAATGAACTGTGGACATGGGATCGCGACATCCTCCAGCGCCTTTGCCAAGGCCCGCTGCCGGACGACGCCTACGAACAAATCCTTGCCAACCGGAACCTCTTCCGCATCGGCAACGAAATCTTCCAGTACAAAATGGCCCTGCTCGACTTGGAACTGCACAGCAGGCACATCGACGATGCAACCCCGCTCGACGACCTCGTCAAAACCATCATGGAACAAAACAACGTCCCCCATGCGGAACTCGACCTCGCCAACCTGCGGGAAAACATGCACCTGTTCAGCAACAGCGCCTACGCCGGACTCTACTTCGTCTACCTGTGGGACAAAATGCTGGCAGAGGATGCCTTCTCCCGCTTCCGTGAAAAAGGCCTCACCAACCCGGAAACCGGAGCCGAATTCCGCCGCACCATCCTCAGCAAAGGCAACTCCAAACCCGCCATCGAACTCTACCGCAACTTCATGGGCCGCGCCCCCAAACCCGACGTCCTGCTGCAAACTCTCGGCATACAGCCCACCACCCCGCACACACAGTCCGCTCACCAAGAACCATGAACATAAGACACCTAGCCCTTGCTCTTCTCAGTCTTCTCCCCCTGCATGCGGAACCGGATGGTGCTCTCCCACCCCCTCCGCTGTCGTACCGTATCCCGTCATCGGAAAACAACCCGCTTCTTGAGATATCAAAACCTCTGGAATGGTCGCGCCTGCTCCCCGGCCAGATACACGCAGACATCGACGCGGCCATGAGGAAGTACATAGAAAGAATACGCACGGCTGAAACCGTCGAAAAACCGACCTATGACAACACGCTCCTCATCTTTCTGGAAAACGCCACTCTCATGGATGCTTTTTACAGGGCGGAAGTGCTCATTCGGTTGCGAGACTCACCCGAACACCGCAAACTCGCCACCGAACTCGACAAAAAATACAATCAGGTCAAAGAAGCTCTCTTTCATAACGAGCACATATGGCCCATCCTTAAAAAAATGGTGACCCAGGACTGGATGCGTCGCCAGTACGGCGGTCGCCATCACTTCATTACCCGATTCATGGCCGAATTTCGCGACAATGGTGCGGATCTGCCACCCGACCAGAAAGCTCAATTCATCATACGTGAAAATGAACTCGCTGCTCTCAAACGCCAATTTGCAGCCAATCTGGCCGATGCACAAGCTGCATGGACATTCGACATCACGGACTACAAAATACTGGATAAACTACCGCCTGAATACGTCAAACAGGAAAACGGCCGCCGCTTCCTGCGGTACCATATCGCCGAAACCATACTCGGCATATGCCCCGATGAAAAACTGCGTGAAGCCTTATGGCGCAGCCTTCAAACCATCGGCAAAGAATCTCACGATAACTCCGACCTCATCCGCCGCATCCTCGCCGTCCGCCAAAAACAGGCAGAAGTGCTTGGATATGCCAACCACGCCGACCGCATCGCCTCTCGCTGCTCCATCAATACCGGAGCCCAAGCCGCCGAATACGTGCGGAACAGCCTGCAGCGCCTTCACCCGGCATACGTAAGAAATATGAAACGCCTGCAGGATATCAAAGCGCAACTTACCGAAAATCCGCAGGCAGAACTTGCACCATGGGATGTCCCCTACTATTCATACATCTTATCTTCCATTTACCTTAAGCATTTTGCAGACTTCGACAAGATGCTCACCAGCGACATGGTTCTCCAGCGCATCTTTGACCGACTCTCCCACATGTACGGCATCACTTTCTCGGAAAGAACAACTGTCTATCTTGAACCGGGAAGCAACAAAAAAGCCCCTGCCGGCACAGTCGAAGTATGGCATCCGGGAGTCCGCTACTTTGAAATCACCGACAAGACAAGTAATGCTCGCCGAGGCGCCATCTACCTTGATCTGGAATATCGGGAGAACAAGGAAACCGGCATCTGGACCATACCGGTCACCACCTATCCGCATCCATTGCAAAAGGTTCATTGTTCGGTCATTTCATCTTCGCATGGAATTCAGGCACTCATGTATCCAGCCGGCATTCAGCACATGCTGCACGAACTGGGCCACGTCCTTCACCGATTCATGAGCAATACAGAACAGGATTACCTCGGATTCCAAACCAGCGTGGACGATTTCGACGAATTCACGGCTACGCTTCATGCCAACCTGGCCAAACGGCGCGATGTCCTCACATCTCTGATGCAGCCGGCGCTCACGACTGAAGCATACCTCAATTACAACAATCTGAAAGAATATGAGGACATCCAGACACAGTTCCGCATTCTTTGCGAATCCCTGCTTGATCTCGAAATCCACATGCACGGCAACCTTGATGCAAGTCAGGACCTCGCTGCCTCCGAAAAGGAAATCCTGCGTGATTACCTCTACCTCACCCCGCAGGGGGAGAACCTGACGGAATACCTCCCATTCTGCCGGAACACCTTCATCTTCGCGGGCGGTTATTCCGGACTCTATTATACATACTTCAGAAGTGAAGAGCTGGCCACATGTGCCCGCCACCGCTTTTTCGACGAAAGCATGCGGTTCCGCCAAACCTTCCTCGAAAAAGGGTACAGCAAACCGGCAAGCGAACTATACGGCAATTTCATGGGAATCGACCCTTCTCCCGCCTCCATCCAGCGCTACCTCTACCTTGATCCCGACCTCGAATATCCCGAAAACGTCGAAACCACTCCCGCCCCAATAAAACCATGATCCTTCGCTCCCTATTCTCCGTCGTCCTCGTCCTGCTGCCTCTGCATGCGGAGCCGACTGTACCGGCTCCTGTACGGCAGGCCGAAACGGCCACATCGGAAGATCACCCTTTCCTCGACAACAGCGGGCCGCCCCGATGGTCGAAAATGACGCCGGAACAACTGCGCATCGATTCCGAAATCGCCCTGCAAGCCGCGATGGACAAGCTGCGAGTCATCGAACAGGTCACCGAACCGACCTATGACAATACATTCGGCAAACTGGCCAACGACATGACGATGGTCAACACTGTCATGCGTACCAGCCTCCTCTCCTCCACCTGTGATTCCCCTGAATGGCGCACCGCCACACAAGAACTCCTCGCACGGTTCACCACATTCGACACCGCTTTTTGGCAAAACGAAACCATTTGGAAAATCATGCAACAGGCTGCTGCCAGCGAATGGGCCAAAACCCTGCCGCCACATCGCCGCTACTTCATGCAAGAAGTCATCCAACGCTTCAGGATGGAAGGCATCGACCTCCCGCCCGCCCGGAGAGCCCGGCTCTCTGCCATCAAACAGGAACTGACTGATCTTGCCCAGCAATTCTCCGCCAATCTGATCGACTCCCGCCGTGAATGGCAATTCGATCTGACGCCATACGCCGATCTCGGCGGCATCGAAACCCTGCACTTCGAACAGGAGGGAAACCGCCGCATGGCCCGGCTGGACCAGGCTTTCGTCATCCTTAGCTTCGCCGACGACGAAAAATTGCGCGAAGCCGTATGGACAGCCATGAAAACTCTCGGCAAAACGCCGCACGACAATAGCTCCGTCATTCAACGCATCCTTGCCCTGCGCCATGAGCAGGCTCGCATCCTCGGTTACGCCTCCTATGCGGATCTTGTGGCCGCCCGCTGCATGATGGGAACCTCCGAAGCCGCCGAACGGCACATCCGCTCCATGCTCCACCACCTCACTCCGCAGCATGAAACCGCTCTGGAAAACCTTCGCAAGGCCAAAGCCGAACACACGCACAATGCAGCCGCCATCCTCCAGCCATGGGATACCGGCTACTACACCATACGGCTTTCCAGAGACGAAGCGCCGTTCAACGGATACGAATTCAGCCGGCATCTCCCGACTCGTTACGTCTTGCCCCGTATCTTCGCCATCTTCTCGGAACTGTATGGCATCAGCATCACCGAATGTCCCGCCGCCTTCGCAAAACCGGGGAGTAAACCCGCCATCCTGCCGGGCACAGCGGAAGTATGGGCTCCGGGCGTACGCTACTATGAAGTGCGCGACAAAACAACCGGCACGCACCTCGGCTCCTTCTACATCGACGGCGATCCCAGGCCCGGAAAAAAGCCCGGCACATGGACGCAAACCATCAGCATCGGCAAACCGGCTTCTCCCCAATCACCTCTCATTCCCCACTACGCCGCCATCACGACCTCCCTTCCATCTGCCGGAACACTTTCCAGCACAGCCATCGCCACCTATTTCCATGAATTCGGACACATCCTTCACCAAATGCTGGAAGAAGTCGAATGCCCCAGCCTGGGTAACTACGCACTGGAACCGGACTTTAGAGAATTCCCTTCCATCCTTCACGAAAAACTGGCCAGAGAACCCGAAATCCTCGCCCGCATCTCGCAACCTGCCATCCCGGCAGCACTCCTCACCGCATTCACGGCCAATCATCGCTTCTTTCAGGCATACGACGCCATCGTCCCATACCATCAGGCTTTGATCGACCTCGAACTGCACAGGCACTACGAACAATACGCAGGCAAGGACATCGACACCGTCGAACAGGAAATCATCCGCAAAAACTCCCTCCCTGCTACAGCCTTCAATTCCTGCCCGCTTCGAACCAACCTCCACATCTTTGCCAACTTCTACGCAGGAGTATACTACACCTACGCATGGAACGACATGTTGGCGGAAGATGCCTTCTCCCGCTTCCGTGAAAAAGGCCTCACCAACCCGGAAACAGGAGACGAATTCCGCCGCACCATCCTCAGCCAAGGCAGCAGCAAACCGGCTGCCGAACTCTACCGCAACTTCATGGGCCGCGACCCCAAACCGGACGCCCTGCTGCACAGCCTCGGCATCAAGCCGCAAAAAGAGATTCCTTCGGACGCAAAAACGCGCTAAAATCCACTCAACAATTAACGTACACATTGGACAACATGAACAAACTCGCACTCGCACTGTGCGCTTTCTGCATCGGCAACCTGCCCCTGCATGCCGAAAACGCAGCCAAGGCCGCTCCTGCAACCTCCGCCAAACCGGACGAAACCGCCAAGCACCCCTTCCTCGACGAAGGCCTCCTTCCCCAGTGGTCCAAACTCACCCCTGAACAGGCGCAAATCGACATCCCCATCGCCCTCAAGCTCTCCCGGCAGCGGCTCGAAGCCCTGTGCAGCGTCACCGAACCCACCTATGAAAACACCTTCGGCGCCCTTGAAAAAGTCTCCGAACCGCTCGACCGCGCCTGGGACCGTCTCCAAACGCTCGACTCCGTCCGCGACAACCCGAAGCAACGAGAAGTCATCACCCAGCTCATGCCGGACATCATCCGCTTCGGGAACTCCATCGCCTACAACGAAAAACTCTGGAGCGTCCTGAAAAAGGCCGAACAGTGCGAATGGATGAAAAATCTCAGCCCCACGCAAAAACGCTTCGTCACCGAAACGATGGACAGCTTCCGCGACAACGGCGCCGACCTGCCGCCGGACAAAAAGGCACGCCTCGCCTCCATCAACGAAGAACTCTCCACCCTCTCCAAACAATTCTCCGAAAACGTCCTCGACTCCACCAACGCGTGGGAACTCGTCATCAAGGACAAAAAGGAACTCGCGGGCATGCCCGAATCATGGATGGAAACGGCGCAGGCCGCAGCCGCAGCCAAGGGACACGGCGACGCGAAAAATCCCCAATGGCTTGTCACCCTGCAATACCCGTCCTACGGCCCCATCATGAAATACGCCGACAATGCCGCTCTGCGCGAAAAAGTCTGGCGTGCCGACAACACCGTCGGACAGGCTCCGTACGACAACGCTCCCATCATCGCCAAAATCCTCGCCCTGCGCGATGAAAAAGCCCGTCTGCTCGGCTTCAAAAACTATGCGGACCTCACCACCGTGCGCCGCATGGCCGGATCGGGAGCCAAGGCTCTCTCCTTCATCGAAAACATGCACGACAAGGTAAAGCCCAAATTCCTCGAAGAACAGAAAACCCTGCGCCAGTTCAAGGCAAAGCAAACGGGCAAACCCGTCGCCAAACTCGACCCGTGGGACCGCTCCTACTATGCCGAAAAACTGCGCAAGGAACAGTACGACTTCGATGCCGAAGCCCTCAGACCCTACTACTCGGCGGAAAATGTCTTCAAGGGAATGTTCGACATCTACTCCAAATTGTACAACATCTCCATCACCGAACGGCCTACCTCTTACATCGAACCCGGCAGTGGCAAAACCGCCCCGCAAGGCACGGTCGAAGTATGGAATGACGACGTGCGCTTCTTCGACATCAAAGACAACGCCACCGGAGAACTCCTCGGCTCCTTCTACATGGACTGGTACCCCCGCGCCACCAAACGCGGCGGAGCATGGATGAGCCCATTCAGCCACGGCCTCCCGGCCATGAACGGCCAACCGCGCATCCCGCACATCGGCTCCATCAACGGCAACATCACACCGCCCGCTGGCGACCAGCCCGCCCTGCTCAACCACCTCGACGTCGAAACCGTCTTCCATGAATTCGGCCACCTCCTCCACCTCATGCTTTCGGATGTCGACGTCAAGGCTCTCGCCGGCACCAGCGTGGCCTGGGACTTCGTCGAACTTCCCTCCCAAATCAATGAAAACTGGACGTGGGAACGCGAACCCATCGACATCTTCGCCCGCCACTACAAAACGGGCGAAAAACTCCCGGACGACCTTTACAAAAAAATGATCGCCGCGCGCAACTTCATGAGCGCCTCCATGGCCATGGCCCAATGCGGAGTCGCCAAGTTCGACCTCGAACTGCACATGAACTACGACAAATACAAAGGCCGCGGCATCGATGAAATCGACAGCGAAGTCCTCGCCGACTACCGTCCCGACTATTCGGAACAGGGCCCATCCCTCATGCGCTCCCTCACCCATGTATTCTCCGGCGGCTACAGCGCAGGCTACTACTCCTACAAATGGGCCGAAGCCCTCGAAGCGGACGCCTTCTCCCGCTTCCTCAAGGAAGGCGTACTCAATCCCAAAGTCGGTGCGGACTTCCGCCGCACCATCCTCAGCAAGGGAGACAGCAAACCCGCCGCCGAACTCTACCGGGACTTCATGGGCCGCGACCCGAACCCGGATGCCCTGCTCATCAAAACGGGTATCCTCCCCGCACCGGCCGACGACAAAAAATAACGCAAACACTCGACATGCAGTACCCCGACGGCACGGAAATACGAATCGACGACCTCATCTGGGCCGATGAAGGCATCCAGATCGCACGCATCGTCGGCATCCTCGAAACCGAAGAAGAATACACCGCATGGGACGAACCCGGCCCATGCATCCTCTACACGCAGGACATCTTCTCTGCCGCCGGAGACGGCAACGCCCTCTACAGCCTTCCTGCCGACCTCCTCGTGCAGGAAGGCATCGGTGCACTCAGCGAAAACGAACGGCTCCTCCTCCGCTGCCTCTGCCGCATACTCGCCGACCGCACGGGACACGACGTCCACAGCCCTGACTGCAACTGCCACATCTGGAAATACCCCGTCCCCATGCCGGACGGAACCTTCAACCACCGCTGGTTCCTCCACCTCGGGGCCACCCGGGAAAACGCCCCTCACCCCGGCTGGTACGCCCTCGACAACAACGACCTCTCCTTCACCCCTCTCACCGACGAAGAACTCCTCGTCCTCTGGGGACACCCCTTCTACTACACCACCCCGGCCAACGGCGAAATCGCCCAGGCTCCCCATCCCGGCTCCTGAACGCAAGGCGGCGCACGCCGCCCAACCCCTTGTCCATACACACAACATGAGCAACACTCGAATCACACTCGCAGGCATCGGATGCGGCGCACGCACCCGCACCTACATGAAACTCGCCATGGAACGGCCCGACCGCTTCCAAATCACCGCCGCCGCCGACATCGTCCCTGTACGGGCCGAACAGGTACGCGACTACGCCCCGGAAAACGAACGTGCCGGCGTACGCCTATTCTCCAGTGCCGCCGAACTCCTCGCCCAGCCCAAAATGGCGGATGTAGCCATCATCGGCACGCAGGACGACTACCACTTCGAACCCTGCAAAAAAGCCCTCGAACTCGGCTACGACGTCCTCCTCGAAAAACCCATCGCCAAAACCCTCCGCGAAGCCCTCGAACTGCGCGACCTCGCCGCCAAACTCGGCCGCCGCGTCGCCATCTGCCACGTCCTCCGCTACACCCCCTTCTACAACGCCATCCGCAACGTCATCCAAAGCGGAGAACTCGGTGAAATCATCACCTTCAACGCCAATGAAGGCGTCGGAGCCTGGCACTTCGGCCACTCCTTCGTCCGCGGACACTGGGGCAGCAGCATCGCCTCCACGCCCATGATCGTCGCCAAATGCTGCCACGACATGGACATCCTCTACTGGCTCATGGGCCGCAAATGCGAAAACGTCGCCAGCTTCGGCGAACTCTCCTTCTTCCGCAAGGAAACCCTCAGGGAACCGCGCCCCGTCCGCTGCGTCGACTGGACCACCCCCGTCGGCGAAGACCCGTGGGACGCCCGCAAATACATCTCCGACGAAAGCTGCCGCCGCTGGCTCCGCATGGTCATGGACGGCGCGGAAACCGCCACCGAAGAAGAAATCACCGAATGGCTCCGCACCTCCAAATGGGGCCGCGACGCCTTCCAGTGCGAAGACAACGACCAGCCCGACCACCAGGTCGCCATCATGCGCTTCATGGGCGGTCTCACCGGCACCTTCACCATGACCGCCTTCGAAGAAGGCCGCCACATCGAAATCTACGGCACCAAGGCCAAACTCCGCGCCGGAGCCTTCTACAAAGACAACGGCCCGGGAGAAATAACCGTCACCGAACACTTCAGCAAAACCATCCGCAAAGTCGAAGTCGAAGAACCCGATGGCGGCTACGCCGGACACGGCGGCGGCGACTGGGGCCTCGTGGACAGCCTCTACGACGATATGCGCACCGTACCTGATGCCGACGCCATGACCACCTCCATCGCCGCCTCGGCGCACTCCCACGTCATCGCCTTCGCCATCGAACACGCCCGCCGCACCGGAGAAGTCATCGACCTCGCCGAATTCGAACGCAAAGTCCTCTCCGGCGAATTGAACTACTGAAGCATACTGCCTCCCATCCAACCAAACGGCCATGGCTCAATCGAGCCATGGCCGTTTTGCATAACATCTGGTCAACCGTTCCTGCCGGAACCCCGGCCTAAGCCCGAATCACTCTTCTTTCTCGTCCTTCTGATCCTCCGAGTCCTCATTCGAAGCCCCGTCCAGCGAATCGCTAACGGAAATTTTGCCGTCCTTACTCGTGAAAAACACAATATCCGACATTGCCGAACGGTTCTGCACATCATACATATCGAACAAATAGGCAAACTCACCGTCACCCATATCTTCATCCTTGATCCCGAACGCCTTGCCCAGGGTAAACGTATCAATCTCCACCTCCGTCGGATCGGAATCCTCTCCGGAAATCTGAAGACCGTACATCAGCGTCGTAATCTTATCGCCCTCCTTCAGCTTCACCAAATTCTTCTCTCCCATCTTCGACCCTTCCTCCACCTTGCGCGCACCCAGAATCTTGTAGCCCTCTTCCTTGAAATCGTACACGACAGACAAATGATGCTTCACGCCGTTCAGCAACACGGGAACCTCATACCGGTAAAACGTCTCGCCGTTCTCCTTGAAATCCATATAAAGCAAATGCCCGTCGAGATGAGCCCATTTGCCATTGAAACGATCCTCGAACGTACCCGCATCCCAATTCACATCGAGATTCGCATCACTGCCGAGAAACACAATGATATCCTCCTTCGCATCCACGATGGCGAGCACGCAATTCACTCGGTCGATCCACTCCGCACGGTCTGCGCCCAGCGCAAGCAAGGCATTACCGTCATCGGTAATCTTCACCGGAAAATCCTCCAGCTTATCGATATCGGACTTCACCTCCTCCAGCTTCTCCGGCAAAGCCTCAAGCTCATTCTCCTCCCCTCCCTCTTCGCCGAACAAGGCATCATGCGCGGCGGCGGCGCACACCTCCGCCAGACTCGAAGCCGTCTCCAAATCGACAAAACCGAACTGCCAGCCGTAATAGGCAATAAACGAACTGGGCCCCTGCTCCAGCATCGTACCGAAATTCTCCTTATCGCCGTCGAACGGATAATAACAGGAAAGACCGTTCGATTTGCGGTACGGACCGTTCACCTTATACACCACGCACTCCTGCAGTGCTTTCAGCACCGTAGGCGAATGCTCCGGCAGCAACTTGCCGGCATTCTTCACCATCTGACCCATATCCACCATATTGGAATAGCCTCCCTTGGAAGAATTGCTGTAATTCTCCGCCTTCTGCGCCTGCCTTCCCAGCTTGGCGAATACCTTACTGTCCTCGGAAGCCCGCATGACCGCCTCATAACCCAGCAGATCGTACGCATCGCTGAGCTTGCCGATTCCGGAAAGATCCACAACGGAAAGTGTCGCCTCGTCCTCCGTTCCGGCCTCCCGGCATCCCTCCAGATAGGAATCGCAAATCACCTTGCCGAGAGCCTTGCCGTCCATTGACGTATCTTCACCGAGAGCATCCAGCCAACCCGTATAAAACCAGCCGTTGCCCGGCTCCAACTCTTCGGAAGCCACCAGATAGCGCCCCAGCCCCTGAAACGTCTTCGCCGTATCGAGCGAAGCCATCAAGCATGTATCGAACCCGATAACCTCGAAAGGAGGCTCCTCCTCAGATGCTTCAAACACCTTGCCGAAAGCCTCCTTCATCTCTTTCAGGGACAAGGCATCCATTTCGAAATTTTCATCGCAGGCCGCACCGCCGATGCTGCCTCCCCCGTGATTCCAGAAAATGAAAACCTTATGGTCCGCATCGTGATTCTCCCTGCAGAACTTCAGAAAACCTTCCAGCGTGGAAGCATCCCCCATATTCGCCTGCGGCAGCGTAGCCACCCTCTCCAACTCTCCTTCGCTGTACACAAAGCGGGCAATCTTGTCGGCCGGAATATCCGCCTCCTCCGAATGCCATACAGCCGCACCGCCCGTCTGAATCACCACCTTCACATTCTCCGGCAGATCGGCATCCAGCATTTCTTCAAGATCTGCACTGGCGGCACCATGCTTTCTCTCCAAATCGCTGCCGCACAAATACCAATAAATGGCCCATGTCTCCTCCTTCTCCTTCGCCTGCACCAAAGCACCGGAAAACAGGCAAAAACAACCTACCCAGCGGAACACCGCCACAAAAAATGCATTCATCGTATGAAAAATAATATCAATCGGCTCGCACCGGCATAAAATCAAAGGGCTGTTTCCTGCCGGAGGAAAACAGCCCTGCCTATCGAATCGACCCGCTTACTTTTGAGCGGCTTCGAGCTTCTCGACGGCTGTTTTCAGGGCGGCGCTGCCGAAATATTCCTTCTCGGCCAGAACCTTCAACATACTTTGATACGTCGTATCCAGCTTTTCGATATCTTCGGCATTCTCTTGTATCAACTTGCCCATGGCTTCCGGATCGACACCCTTGGCGGCTTCCGACACCTGGGCAGCAAGCGTTGCCAATTGTTCAAGCCCTTGAGCGGCCGCATCGGCGGTAGCCGTATCCTTGATCTCGGCAATAATTTCGATAGCGCCTGCCGTCACAGCCACCATGGCTTCCAGCACCTGTTGTTCCTTGCTCGCAGGAGCTTCATCTGCATCCTGAGCAAAAGCGGGTTGAACCATGGCGACCGGAGCGAGCATGGCGGCGGACAAAATATATTTCATTATTCTATTTCTATCAGTTATATGTGTTGATAAACCCATGTCTCGATATGACCAGATACCGCGTCATGGCACTTGCATGCACAGAACACTTTGCATCAATACAGAACGATCTGCAATAGTAAGTAAACACAGTCTTACAAAGCAAATGGAAAAAAGCAATAAAAAAATCGTGAAAAATACTCGAACTCCTTGAAAACAGCATACGCACGAATATTGCCAGATACACGTCCACATTCAACCATGCGGCAATGCAGCTTGCCATGCCTCTGACGACCTGCTACCATATCGGCCGATCATGCGCACCAACCGATACTTCCTCCTCGCCCTGGCCGTCATCATCGCCATTCTTTGGCTCATCCGCGAATACCTCCGCAGCAGCGATCCCCGGCTGGCCGACCTCGTCTTCGCCTACGGTTTTTGCGCCACTCTGGCTACCCTTGGAGTCATTGCCTGGCTCAGCGCCCGCAGAATGAGGGAACGCGCCATCATCGAAGAACTGGAACGCATGAAACAAGCGGGCCTGCTGACCACCACCACCTACACCGCCCGCCGCGCCTTCCGGCTCCGCGGCAATGAACGGGACAGCCTCCGCTACTTCCTCGAACTGGAAAACGGACGCGTACTCGTCCTCGAAGGAAGTTACCTCTATCAGGAAGACGGACACAGCGACTTTCCCTGCAAGCAGTTCACCATCGAACGCCATACCGAACACGGCTACGTACTCGACCTTCTTTGCGAGGGCGCACCCATAATGCCTGAAGCCGACATGCTCTTCGACGAAACCGCGGCCCTCAAATACTACCCGGAATGCCCCGATGCAGCAGAAGCCTTCGACCTCTTCGAAACAACCTACCCGGACAACACCATCCTCGAAGACACCTACGACTCCATCTTCACGCGCCTGCAGGAAACCCAGCCCGGCCAGATAAGCGGCATGTAAACCGCACGACGCGCTCCGGGTACCGTCAGCGCAAACGGATCACCGTATCGACGGCATTCCACGACATTCCTTCGGGTAGGGAAATACTGTATCCGTTGTCCGTCTTTTCCAGCTTTGCGGGCTTTCCGTTGAAACTGCTGTCGTCGATCACCGTCGCTTCCGTGAAAGAATCCTTCAAATCCTTGAGCTCAAGCGGTACACTCCCCGTCAACGCGTTGCCTTTTCCGGCCATCAGCGGGCATACATGCACATAGACCGTCTTTTTCCCGTTGCCGTCCACTTTGTAGCAACTTCCACCCCACGGCTGATTCTTCAGGGGGCCGCCTCGTGTTCCGTACACGGCTTCGCCATATACCTTCAGCCACTTGCCCATGGCCTTGAAGACGTCCGCCTGTTCAGGCACCAGCGTACCGTCCGGCGCAGGCCCGATATTGTACAGAAGATTGCCGTCCTTCACCGTATTGTTCACCAGAAACATAATCGATTTTTCTACGGGAACCGTTTTGGCCTTGGAACTGTACGACCAGCTGCCTGTCCAGCCCGTATTCGGCACATTGGCCACCGTCATGCAACTTTCCCACGGCACGGAATCGTCGAAACCGCCCAGCCTGCACTCCGGCGTCTTGAAATCGCCCTTCAACTCGGCCGGAAAATCGTTCCTCTGCATGCGCACCACATTCATACGGTCATTTACCAGAATATCCGGTTGCAACTGCTTGAAACGGCGCAGCACCGTGCGAGGATCCCAATCATTGAGAGAACTGTTGCCCACACTGTCGAACCACAGCACATCCACCTTCCCATAGCGGGTCAGCAGTTCCGTCAGTTGCCCGATATAATATTCCAGATAGCGGTAATGCTGGTTCGTCAGATAATTGGGATGATACCAGTCGCGAGCGGAATAATAAAAGCCCAGCTTCATCCCGGCCTGATGAACCGCATCGGCAAACTGCCTGACAATATCCTTGCCGTACGGAGACTTCGAAATCGTGTACACATCGAATTCGGACGGGAAATTACTGAACCCGTCGTGATGCTTCGTCGTCAGCACAGCATACTTCATCCCGCTGTCTTTCGCCACATCCATCCAGGCGGCAGGATCATACTTCACCGGATTGAACTTTTTGTACAAACGGTCGTATTCGAAATCCAGCGCATTGTTGCAGCCCTTGTTCACGCTGTCCTTGGGACGACTCGCCTTGCGCTCCCAACTGATCTCGGCCTCGGCCAGAGACGAGGGATTCCAATGGATGAACATGCCGAATTTCGAATCGCGAAGCCATTGCAGCTGCCTGTCGTTCGCTTTCATATCGAACAACCCGTTGCATGCCTCGTTCACCAGATCCCGATCCCGCACCGGCATGAACACTTCATCCTTCGGAGACAACACAACAAGCCCTTCGCCCATATGCGCCATACGGAAATTGGGTACCGGGCTCTGATGCTCATCCGCCAGCCAGACTTTCAGCTGTAAAAGCCGGGCGGCTGTTGCCAACCCGCACACTTTTTTCCCTGCGACTCTCTTCACATCCTTTGAAGGCACAACAACATGGCACAAGGATGAAAGAAACGCCTCCGGTACATATATCTTCCCACCCATCGACAGCGGGCGCGTTTCATCCGTCAGAGCCACGCGCTTGCCGCGAACCATCGCATAGGGAGAACCGTGCAGACGCCCATGCGCAACGGTAAAATACACGGCATCAGCCAGTCTGGCATCCACCTCCTGCCGAATCTCCGCTACATTATCCTGATACGGGCGCGTATTGTCAAAATAGCTATGGATTTGCCCCGCCTGTTCCCGGGTAATGACCGGGCCGATCCATGCACTCTCTTCGGCATCTTTACCCGCACCGGCAACCATACGGATATACTGCCCCACATCCTGCGCGGACAGGGTATACACACCGGCATCCTTCCCTTCCTTCACGACCGATGCCGTGCCGCCTCGTTCATCACTGCGCTCCCAGCGAAACACCGGAACCGCTTTGCCATCCGGAGATGAAACCACCGCTTTCAGCGGCGTACCGACTACTTCCTGCCCGTCAATATAAGGCCTCACCCACACATCTCCGCCAAAGGCGGCAACAGCTCCGAAAACGAAACCGGAAGAGGCAACAACACGGCAGACATTAACGTTCATCCAATTCCACATGAATTCATTATATAATGTTAAAAAACCAATGCAAGAAAAAACAGGAGCCTCTACTTGCAGATACAACGGAAAACAGCGTATCCTGCCGGGAACAGCCCGTCTCACAGGGCACCAAAAACCGCCGGGAACGTACACGGCAAAGCCGGACAAGCTACCGTTGCTACCTCTCGGTCCTGGCGGGATTGACCAGCCGACCCTCCATGGGCTCCCGGCGGCAAAGGCAGCATAGCGAAGCGGCCCCGCGGAGTCAAGAACAAAGCGCGCGGTTCACGCCAAACATCGCCATCCGCCGCATACACACTTACAAATAAAACGACACCAGCTCCTCGGAACGCCACAGCTCGCCGCATTCCTTTTCCTGCTCATCCAGAAACACGATCGACACTGTCACCGCATACAGCCCACGATTGGCAGACGGCGTCACCAGCTTCGCCAGCTTCTCGACGGGCCACGAATAACAACACTCCTTGCCGGAACAGCACTGCCCCCAGATCACCGCATTGCGGGCCAGGCGGCTCCGGTTCCTCACGCTCAGCCCCGCCACGAACGACGAACCGTCGCCCGGATAACCCTCTGCAGGCGCAATCGACAATTCGACCACGCCGTCGCGCACCTCGAGGCTCAACTTCACCGGAGGCTTCTTCCATGCCTGCGGAGGCAGGCGATCCGGAGAATCCGCAGAATCGCATCCGGCGAACCGTCCGGCGGCTTCATTCAACACACAACTTTTCAACAGGGTTCCTATCATCGGCATGAACGTTTGGATTACCTATGCAATACCACCGCTCCGGAAAAGATGCGAGAAAAAGAAGTGTAACAGAAGCGTCACAAGCATCACAACATCGTCACAAAACACCTTCCGCGCTCATCCCTCACAAAACGGACGCCAACATCTTGCCGGCAATCGGCAAAAGGCACAAACACCGGCAAACCGCCAATTTCTTCCCCGCTTACAAAAGCAGAAGAATCACAGGATTCTCAAGAAGCGTCTTGAGCTCTCCCGCCACCAACCCAGCAGCAGGCTCATCCAAAATCCGGCTATTCACATACAGCGTCACCGGAAGAATCAGCTTGGACACCGGCCTGCCACACTCGATCCGCACCTTGGGAGACGTACCTTCGATCTTCACCACCACGGAAGTAGCAGCACCCATGCGATCGGCCACCTCCTCCGGAGACAGGCCCACATCGCACACCACCACATCGGTACGCGCCCCTTCCGGAAGCGTCGCACCCTCCCTTGATTCCTGCGCAATCTTGTAAATCGACTTGGAGGCGGCTTTCTCAATACCGATCAGCTTCGTCCCTCCGTCCTCGACCAGCAGCACATTCAAATCTCCCCGTTCCGCCAGCCAGTCGGCCTGCGTCAGGCAGGCCTTCACCACGGCGCGCACGATATAATCGAACAGGGAATAACGGCCGTTGAGAAGCTTCTCGCACTGGACGGCGATCGGCGTACTGATCGCGGCCAGCTTCGCCATATCCGCCTCCATCGAAAAATGGAAATAATCGCCTGCCATCTCCCTGTTAGGAGCCAGCGCCGAACTGCCGAGCTTGGTAGAACCCGACCCGCGGGCAGGCTCCGCATCCTGCCCCGCACGAAAACATTCCACATCCGCAGCCATCACCCTGCCTCGCGGCCCTGTACCGGGAATACCTTGCGGAGACAAGCCGAACTGGACACACAATTTCCGGGCGAGCGGACTCACACGAATCAAAGGCATGGACATATCAGGCTGCGGATATGGGGTTAAACATTCTTATTCCTGCTCCCAGACGAGAGCGCCGTCGATATACACCTGAAGCGTATCGAAATGCTCGTCGAGCAGAACCATATCAGCCGTGAAACCGGGCGCGATCTTGCCCAGATCGTGCAGACCGAGAGACTGGGCCTGATTCCACGAAGTCGCCTTCACAAGCTCGCTCAGGGCAATACCGGTAATCTCGAACACATTGCGGAGGCCATGGGCAAAGTGGAGCGTACTGCCGGCCAGATTGCCGGATTCGGCAAGGCGGGCCACACCACCCTTCACGACGATCGGCAGACCGCCGAGATCGCCGGGGCCGTCGGGCATCCACGAACAGGAAAGGGAATCCGTAATCATCAGCATCTGCTCGGCGGGCTTCGTCGTAAACACCGTCTCAAGCATATCCGGACAAAGATGGATCGTATCGCAAATGATTTCGATCTTGATATCGTTATCGAGCAGGCCGGAACCCACAAGACCGATCTCGCGGTGGTGCAGCGGAGACATCTGGTTGCAGAAATGCGTCAGGTGCTTCAGGCCGGCGGCCTTCGCCTTCGTGAAATCGGCATGCGTCGCCGCACTGTGACCAGCGGAACAGGTCATCCCTTCGGCAGTCGCCTTCTGGATGAAATCGTTTGCACCAGGCATTTCGGGAGCCAGGGAAATCAACTTCACGGGGGTAATGGCATGCAGGGCTGCCACTTCCTCGAAATCCGGCATGCGGACAAAAGCGGGATTCTGCGCACCGCAGCACTTCGGATTGATGAACGGCCCTTCGAGATGCACGCCCGGCACCTTGGCGAACTTCATATCCTTGCGGTACTCGGCCACAGTCTTGCACACATCCACCAGCGTCTGGGGAGCGAGCGTCAGCGTCGTCGGCAGCCAGCTCGTCACACCTTCCTTCATCTTGCACTCGGCAATCGTATGCAGGCTTTCCAGCTTGGCGTCGCACGTATCGCAACCGCCTGCGCCGTGGCTGTGAATATCGATAAAGCCCGGCATCAGCATCTGGCCCTGGGCGTCGATCACCACATCGGCCTGCGGCAAAGTATCGCCCGGCTGAATCACCGCAACGATCCGGCTGCCGTCGACGAGCACCGAACCTCCCACGATCTCAACACCGGGAGAAATAATATGAGCATTGGAAATAAGCGTTTTCATGATATTATTCTGGTTGATCGGCAGGGCGGCCGGACTGGCGGCCCAACACTTTCATTAGCGCCATTATACCCGCCTGCCCCATCGCCTTGCAAGCCCAATGTCCGACAGACCCTTCAAAACACGAAGGAAACCGCCCGCGAAACAATACGTCCGCAATCATGCACGATGCCGCACAAGAATATCGGAACGCTCCTTTGCCGCTTGCCATCCCGTCGCCAACATGATAGAACACAAACACTATGATTCGTCCATTGATCGCCTCTCTTGCCGCCCTCTGCGCAACCGCCTTTGCCGCGGAATGGCAGACCGACTACGACACCGCCAAAGCCGCTGCGGCAAAGGAAAACAAACACCTCTTCGTCGAATTCACCGGTTCGGACTGGTGCAAGGCCTGCATGATCCAGAAAAAGAACGTCCTGAGCAAACCGGAATTTCAGGACCGCGCCAGCCAGCACTTTGTCCTTCTCGAACTGGACTATCCCAACAAGCAAATCCCGGCGGACGTCAAACTCAAAAACGAACGTGTCCGCGACCGCTTCGACATCCGCACCTTCCCGACTGTCCTCTTCATGACGCCGGACGGCCTGCCCTACGGCAGCATGGTAGGCGCCAAGGGAGGCGTTCCGCAGGCAACTGCAGAAATGGAAAATGCCCTCCAAAACTATGCCCGTTACAAAACGCTCCTCGATCATGCAGTACGCCTGAGCGGCACGGAAAAAACGCAAAAACTTCTGGAAGCCTACGACACCATTCCCGAAAACTTCCGCCCCTACTATACCGATCTCAAGGAAGCGATCGCCAAAAGCGATCCCGGCAACGTATCCGGCAAGGCCCTCCAATTCGCTCGTGAGGCGCGCAACATGCGTGAGCAGAGCCAATTGAGGGACATCAGACTGAGCGGGCAAACTCCCGAAGAACAGAACAACGCCATCGATGAACTCATCTCAAAAGACCTCCTGCCCGAAAACACCGTGCAAGCCCATATCCTGAAAGGGAAAGCTCTTTTTCCGGCTGCCGTCGACGATGCCGCCTTCGACAAGTGTCTCGACGCCTACAAGAAAGCTCTCGACCTGATGCCCGCAGACAGCGAACAGGCAAAAAAAATAACCCGGGAAATTCAGGAACTGGAAATGGGCCGCGCGCAATTCATCCAGCTCAATAAAAACATGGCTGCCAAAAGAAAAGAAGCTGCCGCAAAACAATAACGGCAAGCCACGGACAACAGCAGCCACTCCCCTCTCGCCTCCTGAATGAAACCAGCGTTCAGGAGGCTTTTTCCATTCCTGGATAAGCGGCAGAATCGGATTGCACTCCGTCGCGCAATGCCGAACTTTATCTTCCAGCCCGCAACAGGCCCTTTTACGAACCACATGCCGAAACCGCGAGACAACCTGCACCATGCACCTCTCACACATCCCGCGCACAGCCGTCCGGCTCCATCTCTGCCGGCAATATGACAGTGTTTCTCCTTTCCAAAAAACCGTCCAGACGGTATGTTTTATTCATGAATACACCGCCTCATCGCAAAAACGAACCTGACGCCGTTCGCGCAAAGCTCCTCGAGGCAGCTGCACGCATCGCCGCCGAGCAGGGACTCGCCGCCATCACCCTTCATGCCGTAGCTCGCATGGCCGGAGTCAGCAAAGGCGGCCTGCTGCACCATTATCCAAGCAGGCAGCACTTGATCGAAGCGCTGTATGCCGCACTCCTGTCCCGGCTTGATCAGCGCATCCGCAACATACAGGCCAACGACTCCGAACCGGTAGGCCGGTTCACCCGCGCCTACCTGTCCGCCGTCGCCCTGCCCGGCGATTCACCGGATGAAAGCCGCCTTCTGGGCGCCGCCGCACTTGCCATGAGCTCCGACCTCCATCTTGCCGAAACATGGAATCGTTGGATTGCCGCCCACATCGCCCGAAGCGGCGAAGAAGACCGCAGTCCCGCAGCCGCAGCCATCCGTTGCGCCGCAGACGGCCTCTGGCTGGCGGACTGCTCACACACGGCCCTGCCCGCCGCCATGCGCAGCTCAGTACTCGCCTTGCTCACCGCCCAAACCTTCCATCTTGCCCCGGACGCGCCATGAACCCATCGGTCATCACCTACGGAGCGTTGGCTCTCGCCATCATCTGCGAAACAATCGCCACCACCAGCCTCAAGCAAAGCGAGCAATTCACCCGGCTTGTCCCATCCCTCATCACCGTCTTCGGCTATGCGTGCGCCTTCTACCTTCTCTCCGTCACTCTGAAAGCAATGCCCGTAGGCATTGCCTACGCCATCTGGAGCGGAGCCGGCATCATACTCCTCAGCATCATCGGAATCGTCATTTACAAGCAGCGCCTCGACCTCTCCGCCTGCATCGGCCTCGGATTCATTGTCCTCGGCATCCTCATCATCAATATCATGTCGAAGACCGGAGCCCACTGACAATTTCTACCCTCTCCGGGCAAATCCGTAGCGGGTGCCTCGTCCGTTGCCGTACACCCGCAGCAGCCCGGCATCCGCGCCCTGCGCCAGATCGCGACTCGCCGTCGGCACGGAAATCGACTTGAAAAAAGCCACATAATCGCGGCGGCCGAACATCCCTCCACGCCAGCCTGCGCGGAACAGCTCCAGCCTCTTCGGAGCCTTGGGAGCTCCATGGTGATGCTCCAGCAGCACATCCACCGCATCCGCCAGCACACCCAGCATCCATTCCACGAACGGCATCGCGTCCCCCGCCAGATACCCCGCCTCCAGGGCGTTGTCCAGTTCCGGCTCACGCTCATGCATCAGAGCTGCCACGGGCAGCACGGAAAACACCGGATCACAGGCACACAGGAAAACCGACTGCCACAGGCAAACCATACTGGCATTCCAACGGGCAAACGGCGCCAGCAGCAGCATCTCGTACACCCAGCGGCAGCTCGACAGCACCGCATTCTCACCCTCCAGCCCGCCGAAGAAAAACTTCAGCAGCCCTTCCACCTGCCCGGCCGGAGGCACCACATAGGAAAACCTCTCGCCCCGGCGCACCACGAATTGCTCCTTCCGCAGCCCGGGAGCCAACCCCTCAAGACTCTCGTACCGATACGGATCCATCGACTCCGCCCGCACAAAGGCATCCGCCAGAAAGGCGCAGCCCGCCCGCACCTCCGCCGCCACATACACCGGCTCCTGCTTCAGAATCGCCTCCACCTGCTCCCTCTCCAGCGGGCAATCGTCCAGAGCCATCGCGCCCCGCACATTCTCCATGTGCACCCATTCCCGAAACGCCGCATCCGGCTGCTGCGCCTTCAACCCGCGCACCTCTCCCAGCTTCCCCGCCAGAGCCAGCAGGCGGGAAAGAGCAGTCGGAGAAAGGGAGGAAAGCTTCGGCATACGCCATACATATCAAATGATGCGTAAAAAGCAAGAAAAAGTTCCTGTTTCGCCAAATGCTTCACACGGCATCCTGCACACCTGCCGGAATACGGCCACTCCATGCTTGCACTCCCGCATCAACCATGATATGAAACAGGTATGATAGACACCATACTCGTCCTGATGGCGCCCGGTTTCGAAGAAGTCGAATTCTGCACGCCTGTCGACATCCTGCGCCGCCTGAACATCCCCGTCGTCACTGCCAGCGTCGGCGAACGGGAAGTCAAAAGCGCACGAGGCATCTCCATGCGGGCGGACATCCTCCTGCACGATGTCGACGAATCGGAAGTCGGTGGCATCATCCTCCCGGGCGGAGCCGGATCATGGGTTCTCCGCGACACGCCCGAAGCCCTGCGGCTCGTCCGCATGGTACATGAAAAAGGCGGCCTCGTCGCTGCCATCTGCGCCGCCCCCATCGCGCTGCGCGCCGCAGGCGTTCTGGACGGCAAACGGGTCACAGCCTACCCGGCGGACGAAGTCATCGCCGCCGTTTCCGAAGTGGCGACGGTCACGCATGCCCCCGTCGAACGGGACGGCCATATCATCACCGGACGCGGCCCGGGCGCAGCATTCGAATTCGGCTTCGCCATCGCCTCCTATCTCGGCCTCGGCAAACAGGTGGAAACCCTTCGCAAGGAAATGGTCTATGAAGCCTGAATCCCTCAACCGCCGCGTCCTCTGCCTGCTCATGCCGGGCAGCATGCTCGCGGCTTCCGCCCTGTCCGCCGAAACGTGGACGGACACCCGGGGCAAAACCATCACCGCCGGATTCCTCGCACTGGAGGGCAACAAAGTCTCCCTCGACATGAAGGGGAAAAAAGTCTCCGTCCCGATGGAAAAACTCTCGCCGGACTCGCAGAAGCGGGCTCAAATGCTGGCGGAATCCCCCGTCCGCGAACTCGCGGGCCCGTTGGAGCCCGGCAAGGAATACCTCTACGAAATCCCCTTCGCACAGGAAGAAAAACAGGTCGTCGAGCGAAGAATCCGACCTTCGGCAGGACTGCCCATGCAGCCCATCCTGCGCCTGTCCGTCACCGTACCGCCCGATTTCGACCCGGAAAAACCGCAAAAAGTCATCTTCGTCCGCGCCACCATCTCGGGCAATGCCGGATCGGGCGGCCACCGCATCGCCATCCCCGCCTTCATGGAAGCGGCCCAGCAGCTGGGCTGGATCATCGTCTCGGCAGACAATCCCGCCGGCATTCCCCGTGAAAACGTTCTGGACGCCGCCACCCTGCGCACGGCCTGCAACATGCTGGAGCAGGCATGGCCTGCCTTCCGCTCCTGGACCTTCGCCACGGGCGGATTCTCCGGCGGCGGCACCTCCTCCGTCCATGCCATCGGCGGCTTGCATCAGGCAGGCATCACCGTCAAGGGGGCTCTCGTCGGCGGCTCGCGCTTCTACGTCTATGAAGACCTGGCGAACGCCTACAAATGCCCGCCGGAAAAATCCACCCAGGTCAAATACTTCTTCTCCAACGGCAGGCGCGACAACCTCGCCACTCCCGCCCTCGTGCAGGACGTCATCTCCAAAATGCAGGCCAAAGGCTGCAAAAACACCCGCGTCGAATGGCACGAAGGAGGCCACAGCTTCTACCGCCCGCACATCGCCGACGCGTTGAAATGGTTTGCCGAATAACCCAGCACCGCACTGCCGCACCGCCATGATCTACATCGTCCTAGCCGTCATCCTGCTCGGCATCGCCGTACCGGTCTTCCTCGTCGGCAGGCACAAGGACATCCCCGTGGAATCGTCCGGCGATGAACACACGGAACGGCCGGCTACCGAAAACGAAAGCAGCGAAACCCTCAGGCATCGGTTGGGCATGCTCGAAACCCTGCTCTCCGTCGAAGACCGGTTTCCCGGAGAGTGCGGATGGAGCGACCGGAAAGAGCCTCGCGACACCTTCCGATTCAATGACGGAGAACATGCCGCCACCGACTTCCACTTCCTGCCGGACGGCTGGCTGGCCATCCTGGAAACATGCACCTGCGCCAATCCGGACATCGCCGCCATCGCCGCAGGATTCCCCGACGCCTCGCCTCAAAGGGAAATCCTCGACTCCGTCGCCGGGAAGAAAACCGTCACCGGCATCATCTCCATGCAAAACGGCGTCCTCCGCTGCTATCCGGACGAAATCCAGCTCGAAGGGCACCTCTGGCCCCTCTTCGGCAGCGAAGACGAACTCGCGGCCTATGCCGCCGACTACCGCTTCCTCTAAACCTCCCGCTGCTCGCCGTTCAAACCCCTTCCGAGCGCGGCGCGGCGCCATCCAGCAACTCGCGGTAATAAGTCGCGCGGGACATGATCTTCTCCGCCGCCAGACCGCACAAATCGCACAGCGTATCATCCGGCAGGAAATAAAGCGTGCGTCCCTTGTCCGGCTTCTTTCCCACGAAACCGGACTCGAACAACAGCTTCAGATGCTTCGACGCCACGCTCTGCTGAATCTGCAACCGCTCGACCAGCTCGCCGACCGTCGCCTCACCCTCCGTGCAAATGGAAGATAAAAGCCTGAGCCTCACAGGCTCGGAAAGCATCTTGAAAAAAACGGCCAGTTCCGCAAGCATGCCGGGCGAAGCACATAAGGACTGCTGATTTGTCATACACCCGATTTTAAAATTGACGAAAGAAAGAGTCAAGTCTATATTCTCAATATCGCGATATGCGAATATAATCATGAAAGCATCAGAACTGCATGCCCGCATGGAACGCAGCGACGTCGAACTGCTCGATGTCCGCACCGAACTCGAATTCAACCAGGGGCATCTCCCCGGCGCAAGGAACATCCCGCTCGACCGCCTGCAGGCCGACGGCTCCTTCACCCCCGAGAACGCAGCCCGCCCCCTGTGCATCATCTGCCAGAGCGGCAAACGCGCCGAAAAGGCCCTCGCGCACCTCCAAAGCGCATGCGGCATCGAAAGCTGCATCCTCGAAGGCGGCATGAACGCCTGGCAGGAAAGCGGCAGGCCGGTGCAGAAAAACCGGGGCACGCATGGCATCACCCTCATCAGGCAGGTGCAAATGATCATCGGCGCCGCCAACCTTCTCGGCCTTGTCCTCGCGTGGCAGATCTCTTTCTGGTGGCTCCTGCTGCCCGCCATGACAAGCCTCGGCCTGCTGATGGCGGGTTTGACAGGCTTCTGCGGACTCGCCGTCCTTTTATCCAAAATGCCGTGGAACCGCATTGAACATTAACCACCGACCAATTGTCACCACCACCATGGACAAACAACTCACCACCCTCATCGTCGGCGGCGTTGCCGGAGGAGCCACCACGGCGGCCCGCCTCAGCAGGCTCGGCGCCGGGCGGCGCATCGTCATCATCGAACGCGGCGGCTATGTCTCCTTCGCCAACTGCGGCCTGCCGTACTACATCGGCGATGTCATCCCCGAACAATCCTCCCTCATCCTCGCCTCGCCGGAACTCTTCCGCAGCCGCTACGGCATCGAAGTCCTCCTCAACCACGAAGCGATCTCCATCGACGCAGCCTCCTCCACCCTCCTCGTCAGAAACCTTGCCACAGGAGAAGAACTCCCCATACCCTACGACGAACTCGTCCTCTCCCCCGGAGCCGCGCCCTTCCGCCCGCCGATGCCCGGCATCGACCTTGCGGGGGTCATGACCCTCCGCACCGTCCCGGATGCCGAAGCCGTCAAAGCCTACATCGGCCGCCACAACGTACGCTCCGCCCTCATCGTCGGCGCGGGCTTCATCGGACTGGAAGTCGCGGAAAACCTCCGGGAACTCGGACTGGAGGTCACCCTCGTCGAAGGCGCACCCCACATCCTGCCCCCGCTCGACACCCACATGTCGGGATACGTCTCCCGCCTGCTCGAAGAACGCGGCCTCCGCATCGAAACGGGGAAAATCGCCCAGGGCATCCGCCGCACGGAAGACGGCCGCCTGCAGGCATACGCGGACGCATGGGAAAGCCCGGCAGCGGACATGATCCTCCTTTCCATCGGCGTACGCCCCGAAACCTCACTGGCCCGCACCGCCGGCATCGAAACGGGCAAAACGGGCGGCATCATCGTCGATACTCAGATGAAAACCTCCGTCCCCGGCATCTGGGCCGTGGGCGATGCCGTCGAAGTCGTCTCCCGCGTCACCGGCAGGCCCATGCTCCTCGCCCTTGCCGGAGTCGCCCAGAAACAGGCGCGCATCGCCGCCGCTTCCATCATGGGAAGACAGGAAGAATTCCACGGCGTACTCGGCACCAGCGTCCTGCGCATCTTCGGCACCACCGTGGCCATGACCGGAATGAACCCGGACACGCTCGCCCGCCTCGGCTATGAAGACGATTACGAATACATCGACGCCCACCCATACCAGCACGTCACCTACTACCCGGGCGCAACCCCCATCCACATGCGCCTCGTGTACCGCAAAAAAGACGGCCTCATCCTCGGCGCCACCGCCATCGGCGAAAACGATGCCGCGCGCAAAATAGACGTCATCGCCGCCCTCATGAGCAAAAACGGCACCGTGTACGACCTTGAGGAAGCGGAAATGTGCTACTCCCCGCAGGAAGGAGCGGCCAAAGACGCCGTCAACATGGTCGGCATGGCCGCAGCCAACAACCTCCGAGGCCTGCACCCCCTCGCACATGCCGGAGACATCGGCCGGCCCGGCACCTTCCTGCTCGATGTGCGCGAGGTGGCGGAAACAGTCCGCCAGCCTTTTGCCGGAGCCGTCAACATCCCGCTCTCGCAGCTGCGCTCCAGATGGCAGGAACTCCCCGGAGATCGAACCATCCTCGTCCTCTGCCAGGTCGGCGTACGCGGCTACAACGCCACGCGCTTCCTCTGCAACATGGGCCTCGACGCACGCAACCTCAGCGGCGGCTATATCACCATGAGCCTCGGTTCCTGAACGCCCATCAACCCCGCCCCGGCGCGCCGTTCCGCATCTTGGCAAGATAAACGAGCCGCACGCCGGGCATCAGATCCGTTTCACGGAACGGTTCATAACCCATGCTCCCGTACAATTCCAGATTCCGATTGCTTGCCACACTCGTAAACAGCTCGTAGCGGCAGCTCGGGCATTCCTCCTCCATCGCGGCAAGCAACCTTCGGCCAAGGCCGCGTCCCTGAAAACCGGGATGCACCATCAGCTTGCCGATCCTCAGCGTCTCGCCATCCCGGAAGCCTCGCACCGACCCCGCCAGCGCGCCCTCATCCGAAACGGCCTTCAATACCGTACCCTCTCCGAACTCCCGCACAAGATCGGGAAGCGATTGCACCATCGGAGGAATCGTCTCGCAGCCCAGCAAATCGGCCTCGCTACGGAATGCGAGCCGCTGCAAGGCGAGAATCTCCGGCAAATCCTCCTCGCAAGCATGAACAATACGCATCATTTGATCCGCAATCTTATTCGGACTTGCCTCCAACTATGTAAATCGGCCTCTTCTTGACCTCCAGATACGCCTTGGCGATATACTGGCCGAGAATCCCCATGCACAGCAGCTGCACGCCGCCAATGAACATGATCAGGCACACGAGAGAAGTCCAGCCGTAAACGGCCGTCATCGGATCGAGGAAATGGCGCACGGCCAGTACCACGATCGTCACCATGGCAATCACGCACAACAGCATGCCCATGAACGAAGCCAGAGCCAGCGGCACGGTGGAAAACGAAATGATACCCTCAAAGGAATACTTCAGCAACTTCCAGAACGACCACTTCGTCTCTCCGGCGGCGCGCTCCACATTCTCGTACTCCAGCCACTTCGTCTTGTAGCCGACCCATTGGAAAATCCCCTTGCTGAAACGGTTGTACTCCGGCATGGCCAGAATGGCAGCCACCACCGGGCGGCGCATCAGGCGGTAATCGCGTGCGCCGTCCACCAGCTTCGTATCGGAAATATGATTGATGAAGCGGTAAAAGCACCGCGCAAAAAACGACCGGATCGGCGGCTCCCCGGAGCGCGTGCTGCGCCTCGTACCCACCGTATCGTAACCTTCATCCAGACAGGCACCCACCATCTCCGGCAGCAGCGAAGGCGGATCCTGCATATCCGCATCCATCAGGCACACGAGATCCCCCGCAGCATGCTGCAAACCGGCATAAATCGCCGCTTCCTTGCCGAAATTGCGGGAAAACGACACATACCGCAGGCTCGCATCTTCCCGGTTGAACTGCTGCAGAATGGACAAAGTGGCATCACGCGAACCATCGTCCACGAACACCACTTCCAATTCATCGACTCGCAACTGCGGCCGTACATCCTGCACGGCCTTGCGGAAGATGGGCAGAACTTCGGCTTCGTTATAACAGGGAACGATCAGAGAGAGCTTCATGAGCCCTTATACTAATACTGATGCCGCACCCTGTCCAGCCCATTATTGCACTTTGGCCGTCGCCGGAATGATCGCAGGACGGATGGAAACCTCCTTCGTCGAATAACGTTCGGACGGTTTGAACAGCCAGCCCGGATCGGCATTGCGAAGCTGGTACTTCTTCGCCCGGAACACCTTCAGCTTCTGGTTGGAATTGGGATCGTAGGCATAGCGTCCCGTATAGTTGCCGTACAGAATATACTCGTAATTCTGGTCACGGCCATACGTCTTGTTCGGACCGTCTTCCGGGCCTCGGTCGGGCGTGGGGCAAAGCTCCTCGTCCATCAGCACGAGATCGGCCTTTGCCCAGGGTGTACGGGGCGTGCGCACATAACCCCAGAAGCGGGTTCCGGGCACATGGTAGCGGCGGGCGACAAAATAATTGCCCGGCTGCTCCTTCATGATCACGGCATTCTGCTTCGCGATCGCTTCGAGGTCGCTCTTGGTCGTATCGCACTGGCTCAGCGTCAGCGTGAGCAGCACGGCGGCAATGGTGCGTTTGGCGGTGGTATTCATTGGTCTTGCTTGGACGAAAGGTAAAGATTGACGGCTGCCCCGGCAGCCAGAAAGCCGAAACTCCCGGTAATATGCGTGGCGGAACCGAAACCCGAATCGCAGGCCATGCGACCGGTGAAACCGGGGTCGCGCGTGCAAGCCGTGCCGCCGTCGCATTGCGGATAGCGGGGTTTCTCGGGAGAAAACACACAGGGAATGCCGATCTCCGGAGCCTTATCCTCCAACGGGAGGCCATACTCGCGGCGCAGCATCTTGCGGAGCGTGGAAAGCAGGTTATCGCCGTGCGTCCGCGCCAGATCGGCCAGCTTCACCTGCGAAGGATCGATGCGGCCTCCTGCGCCCCCGCAGGTCACCACGGGTACGCCTTCGGCATGGCAAGTGGCAATCAGGTGAGCCTTGGGCTTCATCGCGTCGATAGCGTCGATCACCAGTCCGGGCTTCTCGCCGAACAATCGTTCGGGCTTGGAAACAGTATAAAAGGCAGGCACTTCCACCACCTCGATCTCGGGATTGATCAGGCGCAGCCGCTCGGCCATCACTGCCGTCTTCGAGCGGCCAACCGTACCGTCGAGCGCATGAATCTGCCTGTTCGTATTCGTGATGCACAGATCATCGAGATCCATCAGAATCACATGGCCGACTCCCGTCCGCGCCAAGGCTTCAGCCACCCACGAACCGACTCCGCCGATCCCGACCACCGCCATCCGCGCAGCAGCGAGGCGTTCGGCATCCTTGCGCCCGTAAAGCCGCGCAATCCCGCCGAACCTCTGTTCCCAACTCTCCGTCATCATCGCTCAGGCATTCTTTTCATACATGCGCTGAATGCGCTCGAAACGGACGGCCTTGCCCGTCTCCATATCGATGGAAGCCACCGCACCGCACAGGCGCACGGGCCAATCCGCCACGGGAAACTTGGAAGGCAGCGTCGTACAGAACCGCTTCAGCACCGCATCCTTGTCGCGCCCCAGCACGCTCACGGCAGGCCCGCACATCCCGGCATCCGTCAGATACGCCGTACCGCCGGGCAAAATCATATCATCCGCAGTCTGCACATGCGTATGCGTGCCTATCACCACGCTCGCCTTGCCGTCCAACAAATAACCGAGGGAAATCTTCTCGCTCGTCGTCTCCGCATGCACATCCACCAGCACCGCATGCGCGCCTTCTTCGCGGAGGCGAAGCACCTCCTGCTCCCCGACTACAAAAGGATTCTCCAGCGGCGGCTGAATGAACGACCGCCCCTGCACCTGCACCACGCCCACCTTGCCCTTCGGCGTCTCCAGCAGCACGGAACCGTGGCCCGGCGTACCCTGCTGGTAATTGATGGGACGCAGCAAACGGGGCTCCCCATCCATCCACGGAATCAGATCGGGCTGATCCCATACGTGATCGCCCATCGTAATCGCATCCACACCGCTCCGCAGCAATTCCTGCGCAATCTTCGGCGTAATGCCGCGGCCTCCGGCGGCATTCTCCCCGTTGACCACAATGAAATCGAGGCCGAACTCCTCCCGCAGCTCCGGCAGCGCACGCATGGCAGCAGTACGGCCCGGCTCCCCCACGATATCGCCGATGAACAGCAGATTCAGCATCATGCGCCTTCTCCTTGCTTATCGGCATCGAACGCCTTCACCGGCACCACGAGTACGGGAACCTTCGCATGGCGGATCACCTCCTCGGCCACACTGCCGAGGAACACGGAAGAAAGGAAACTGTGGCTGTGGTTGCCCACGATAATCATATCCGCGCCTTCCTTCTCCGCATAGGTTTCAATCGCTTCCTGCGTGTCGAACTCATCCGTCACCTTCGAGTGGACGACGACGCCCCATTGATCCTTCAACTCCTCGGCGAGCTGGCGCAGGCGCATCTCGGAAAGGGCCTTGATCGTCATACTCTTGCCTACTTCCTCCTTCGGAATCACGACGTCCTCCGGAAAAATTCCGGCCACGTCGTAGGCAATACGCGGCTCCACAACGTGGATCAGGTGAATCTCACCCTGCATGGCACGCGCAAGCTTGCCCGCCTGCTCGGCAACCTCGGGGGTGGCGTCCGAAAAATCGATGGCAACCAGAATCTTCATCATACAAAGGTACGATAGCACCGCACCGCACCATCATCAAGCCGAAAGTCGCGCCAGAGGCCACGCTTTTCCATTCAATCACGTGATGCGAAAAAAGCATGGGACGGGAAGCCGCAGATTTCGCAGATTAACACAGAACAATATTTATGATAAACATCTTGCCATCAATCGAATCGTCAAATCAATGACATGGAAAGAATGGCAAAAAAACATTTTCTACCCTCACTCATTCAACGAATACGTAAAGAGAAAGTTGAAATTTCCATCAAAAAATCTGTGATAATCAGTGCAATCTGTGGCCCATCAATTCCTAATAATCAAAGAAAATCCCATGTAAAACAGAATACACCACCCCACCCTGCATGACGCGCTCCGCTGGACGCATGGCACGCTTCCGGGGCCTCCGCCCCTTGACCCGGAAGCCCGTATCCGCTATCATGGGAACAGCCTATTTTCACCTATATGTCAACAGATACACATCCATTCCAGACAGAAGTACGCCAGCTGCTCGACATCGTCATCCATGCCTTCTACAGCGACCGGGAACTCTTCATCCGCGAACTCGTATCGAACGCATCGGACGCCCTCGAAAAACTCCGCCTCAAGCAGCTCACCGGAGCCGCCGTTTATGAGCCGGAACGCGAACTTCGCATCTCCATCACCACCGATGAAGAAAAGAACACCCTCACCATCGCGGACTCCGGCATCGGCATGACCCGCGATGAAGTCGTCGAATACCTCGGCACCATCGCCCACTCCGGCACCAAGAAATTCCTCGAAGCCATCAAGGAAAGCGACGGCAAGGGCGACCTCATCGGCCAGTTCGGCGTCGGCTTCTACAGCTCCTTCATGGCCGCGAAAGAAGTCGAAGTCATCACCCGCTCGTGGGAACCGGACGCCGCCCCCGTCAAATGGGTCAGCGACGGGCAGGACGGCTACACCCTCTCCGAAGCCCCCGCCGACACGAAACGCGGCACCGAAATCATCATCCACCTCAAGGAAGAAGACAAGGAATTCGCCCAGCCCTACCGCGTCCGCCACATCCTCACCCGCTACTCGAACTTCATCAGCTTCCCCATCGACTTCGACGGTGAGCACCTCAACACCGTCCAGGCCATCTGGGCGAAATCGAAAAGCGATGTCAAACCCGAAGAATACGACGAATTCTACCAGTTCATCGCCCACACCGAAACGAAGCCTCTCAGCTACATGCACTTCAGCGCCGATGCCCCAATCGCTCTGAACGCCCTGCTCTTCGTCCCGGAAACCAACCCGGAAAACACCGGATTCGGTCGCTGCGAATCGAACGTCTCCCTGTACTGCCGCCGCGTCCTCATCGACGCCAAGCCCGAAGGCCTCCTCCCCGAATGGCTGCGCTTCCTCAGCGGCGTAGTGGACAGCGAAGACCTCCCCCTGAACATCTCCCGCGAAATGCTTCAGGACAGCTCCATCATCCGCAAAATCAACGGCATCATCACCAAACGCTTCCTCAAGCACCTCGAAAAAATCGCCAAGGACGACACGGAAAAATACGCCGAATTCTACGCCCAGTTCTCGCGCTTCCTCAAGGAAGGCATCGTCACCACATGGGAACACAAGGAAGCCCTCGGCAAACTGCTCCGCTTCGAATCCACCTTCACGGATGCGGGCCAGCTCACCAGCTTCGAGGAATACGTCTCCCGCATGAAGGAAGACCAGAAAGCCATCTACGTGCTGAACGGCCCCTCCCGCGCCCAGCTTGAAAACAGCCCGTACCTCGACGCCCTCAAGGCCCGCGGCTACGAAGTCGCCTTCCTCACCGACAACGGCGACCAGTTCGTCATCGACGCCCTCTCCAGCTTCGACGGCAAACCCATCAAGGCCGTCGACCGCGCCGACCTTGACCTCCCCGAAATCGAAGGCGACAAGGAAACCGGGCTGGACGAAACCCAATCCACCGGACTGCAGGAATGGCTCGAGACCCTCTACAAAGGCAAATTCGAGAAAATCACCCTCGGCAAACGCGTCGTCAGCAGCCCCGCCATCGCCCTCCAAGGCTCGGACGACATGGGCCCCGAAGTACGCGCCTACATGAAAGCCATGGGACAGGAAGTACCCGAAAGCCACCCGCAGCTCGAACTGAACCCCACCAACCCCCTCGTCAAAAAACTGGCCGACCTCCGCACGGATGATCCCGCTCTCGCGGAACTCGTCGCCGGGCAGATCGTCAACACCGCCCTGCTCCGCGCCGGCATGCTGGAAGACCCCTCCCAGCTCGCCGCCAACTCGCAGGAACTGCTGGAAAAACTGCTCGTCAAATAAGCAGCCCCATCCAGCCGAAGCATCACAGGCCGTCCCGCCCATGCGGGGCGGCTTTTTGCATGCAGGAAAACGGGCAGAAGGTCACTCCCTGTCGGATATGCGCCGGATCAGGGAAACATCCCCCTGCTCCAGCGCGGCCATATCCATATCATAGAGACTCCATGCAACATCCTCATACATGATCCGGGGCGAACGAACCTCGCCCGGCGCGTCCGCATCCTCCGTACAAGTCAGCGTCCAGGTCCCGGCCCATTCCTGCGCCGTCCAGGTATGCAGAACCCGCGCTTTCCCTCTCTCGTACACGATTTGCATCCGGTGGCGCAGATCCTTGCAGGGCAGCATGGCTGCCGCCAGCTCATCCACCGTCCGCACCTCATGCACGCGCTCCCAGCCTTCCGGCAGCTTGCGGGTCCAGCCTCCGGAATCGCTGATATCCATAACAAAAACGGACAACATGAGGAAACAAAACAACGCCAGCATCGAAAGAACCGACCACATGACAGCCAAACCCATCCATTTCAATAGGCGGCGCAACCATAACGGCACGCTGTTCGGCCGCGGGCACGGCATATTGACCGTGCGCCCGGGATGCAGGACTTCAGCACCGCCGCCCGACGCAAGGATCGGGCACGACAACACTCTCGTCCTGAAATCTTTTCAACGGCAAGGGGAAGATTCGCGTTTCATGGATGGCAGAGGGGGGATAATCCGGATGGTTCGGGCATCAACCATCCTCCGGAACAACATAAAAAACGCCGCCGCTTTGTCCAGCGAATTATCCGCTTTCCGTTTTCAGCTTGACATGGCGTCTCCTTTCCCTATTATTACCAGAATGTTGAACGCCATCATACATTCTTTTGCCCTCCTTGCCTGCATGCCGTTGATAGCCGCCGAATGGACCAGCCCCCATCCTCTGGCGCAGGAAGAAAAAGCCCCCGTTTCCCTGCTTCCTTTCCCCTCCCAAGTGGAATGGAAAGAGGGCACCTTGCAGATGGATGAAAGCACGGCATGGCTCGCTGTTCTCACCGTTAACGGCAAAACGACGGAAGGAAAAGCGAGCGATATTCTGCCCGAAGGCATCCGTACGGTCTTCAAGCAACTGATCCATCGGAACGGCCATTCAAAACCTCGCACCTGCACATTATCCATCGTTCTCGACAAAGCCGATGCGGAACGCCTCGGTGCTGAAGGATATCAGCTTGATGTGGCAAAAAACGAAATATCCGTCAAGGCGGCGACGGATGCCGGAGCCTTCTACGCCATGCAAACCCTTCGCCAGCTCGCCGCGCACCCGGGCGGCATTCCCTGCTGCTCCATCGTGGACAAACCTGCCTACGCCATCCGCGGTTTCCTGTATGATGCCGGGCGCAACTACCGCACCATCGACGATCTCAAGAACCATCTCGACCAGATGGCCAAGGTCAAGCTCAACACCTTCAACTGGCACCTGACGGATTACCCGGCATGGCGCATCGAATGCAAAAAATACCCCATTCTGAACGATCCCTCCAAGCGCACGAAAGATCGCGACGTAGACAAAACCTATTCCTACGACGAGATTCGCGAGCTCTTCCGCTATGCCAGGGAACGGCACATCCAAATCATTCCGGAAATCGACATGCCCGGGCACAGCGATTATTTCACCCGCTGCTTCGGCTTCAAAATGGCCAGCGACAAAGGGCAGGACATTCTGGAAGAGCTGCTCGAAGAATTCTGCCAGGAAATCCCGGCGGACATCAGCCCATGGCTGCACATAGGTGCCGATGAAATCCATATTCCGAATGCCGTCCAATTCGCCAAACGCATGAGCGGCAAAGTCAAATCGCTTGGTCGCAGGCCCATCCAGTGGGGCGGCAAAAACGACCTGCCCGTCCCCGAAGGCGTCGTCGCGCAGGTATGGGGCGACGAAGGCGCGCAAGACGCATTCAAGCCCGGCAAACAGCCGGGAGCCTTCTTCGATTCGACCATGGGTTATCTGAACGCTGCCGACCCCGCCGTCCTCGTTCGCTGCAACTTCTTCCGCCAATACTGCGGTACCCCGCAGAGCACCGACAAAGCCCTCGGCACCTTCCTGTGCCTGTGGCCCGATGTGCGAGTGGACGACAAAAGCAAGATCAACATGCAGAGCGGAGTCTATCCCGTCATGTACACCTATGCCGAACGCGCATGGAAGGGCTCGCAGCAGGACGCCTCCCGCTACACAGGCTATCTGCCGAAACAAGGGACGGAACCCCGCAAGGCATTCGAACTCTTTGAAAAACGCCTCGAAGATATCCAACGCGCCGAATCTGCGGACAAAGCCATACCTTTCCCCTACTGGCGCGATTCCTTCATGCGGTGGACCGTTGTCGGCCCCGCACCGAAGGCGGATGCGGACAATGTGCGCAACGCCATCCTGAACGGCGATCTGAACAAGCTGAACATCGCCCGGAGACAGGAAGACGGCGGCAATCTGTCCTTCCGCACGCGGGCACGCTCCGAAGGCATGTTCCGCCAGCAGAAACCCGGCGTCACAGCCTGGGCGACCACTACTCTCCATTCCGATTCCGACCGCACCATGCATGCCTACGTCGGCTTCGATGCCCCCGGCCGCGCCACCCGCCGATGTTCGGGCATGCCGAAGGCCGGAGAATGGTCGCAGTGCGGCACGCGCATCTGGTTGAACGGGAAGGAACTCAAAAACCCCGTAACCTACAGGCTCGCAGGACAGCGCCGCTATGAGAAACACACATGGTTCCAGCCCGCCAATGAACTTCCCTTCGACAATGAAGAATTCTGGTGGGCCCGCGATCCCGTGCCGTTCCAGCTCCAAAAGGGGGAAAATACGCTTGTCATCGAACAACCCTACACGGGAGACTTCCAATCGTGGGGAGTTTCTTTCATCCCGGTACGCAAAGCGGAACCGGCAGACCGCGCAGGAGCCATCGAATGGGTGCCCGACCGCTCAGTGATGCCCGAAAAACAGTAACCTGCCGTTTTTCATCCCTCTTTCCCACCCGGCCTGCCGATGGCATGGCCGGGCTTCAGGAGCCGCATAGGCCAAAGTCGAATTTCTCCCGTTTCGGGAACAAATTCGTCATTTTACAGCTCTTTTGCGGTCAAATTCCGGATTTTTTCGGAAATGGAGGTAAAATGGAGGCGGGAATATGCAGGTTTACGCATAATATGCTTGCAGTTTTTGCATTGAGAGCATAGTCTTTTTCTCGACACCAGTGTCTGTTTTATTTCAAATCTGACGAGTTCAATCCCCGACCCCGGGGAACGCTTCAAAGAAAAACCAGTACACCCGTCGATTTGTTAATATGAACACACAAATTTATATCGGAAATTTATCCTTTAACGCTACCGAACAGGATCTTCGCGATCTCTTCGGCGCTCACGGTGAAGTCACTGCAGTCTTCATCCCCACCGACCGCGAATCCGGAAGGCCCAGAGGCTTTGCATTCGTCACCATGGCCACTCCCGAAGCGACGACCGCCGCTATCGAAGCCTTGAACGGACAGGATTGCCAGGGCCGCCCCTTGGTCGTCAATGAAGCCAAGCCCCAGCAGCCTTCGGGCGGCGGCGGTTTCCGCGGCAACGGCGGTGGCGGCAGGCGCAACGAAGGCGGTTACGGCCGCCGCGATGGTGGCGGTTACAACCGCAATCGCCGCTAAAACCGGACACGCGTGAGAAGAGCCTCGGCGCCTTCTCCATCATAACCTTCCGGCAAGGCCAGGTGCGATCATGCGCCTGGCCTTGTTGTTTGCCCGGAACAGTCATCCGCTGCCTGAAGGCACTCCATCGTTGCGCGGATCATGCTTCGTCCTGCATGAACGGCATGTTGTCCATCAGGCGCGCTTCTTCACCAGGCACAGCAGTTCGAGATACTGCGGCAGGAAACGGGCAATGCCGCGGTACAGCAGCAGGCAAAATGCCATCGCGGCGATGGGAGTCAGGATCGTAATGATTTGCGGCACAGGTTCGCCGAAACAGGCGATCAATTGCTCCTTCACGGGCTGCTGAACGATATAATGGACGACGAAGACGAGGAATGCGGCCGGCCCGTATGCAGCCACACGGGCGGCAAAGCGCGGCAAATGGCGCGCAGCGAGAATGCTCGTACTCATAACGCTCAACCCTCCCAAAGCAATCAGCGCACAGGATGCCGCCGGATCGTACTGCCATTCGTACACCATGTAGAACACGGCCAGTGAAACCAGAATCGGAGCCCATGCGGCCTGTTCCATAAACGCGGTGAACCTTCGCATATCAGCATGGCGGCGCACCAGCATGCCGAGGGCGAACACCCCGGCGGCAAGCACGCTCTCATACGTGCGGAACGGCATCCAGTCCGGCTGCAGCGCATCAGGATAATAGGTCAGATTATGGACGGCGCACGCACCGCAGATCAGAATGGCCAGCCATTTGGAAGAGAGCCTGCCCAGCAGGGGCGCGAACAAAGCCAGAACGATCAGAGTCCTCAGATACCAGAGAGGCACATTGTACGCGGCGAAATAGTTCCAATCCGTCAAGCCCATCCCCCGGGCGAGCGAGGCGAAGGACAGGCTTCCGAAATCCCCGCGCGCCAAGGCTTCGTGATGATAATACGGAAGCAGCACGCACAAGCCGACGGCGCCCCAGAGCAGCCACGGCCTGGCCAGCATCCACGCACGTTTCCAATCGAGCCACGCACCGGATTGCGGACGGGCGAAGTAGCCCGACAGGAAGAAGAAAATGAAAACGAGGCTGTGGTAATTGAACTTGTCGAACAGGTACAGGCTATCCCATGCCCGGTCACTGTGCCGGATAATCACGTAAAATGCCGTCAGCACCCGGCAGAAATCGACCCAGACCACGCGGCCGTTCTGTTGTTCGAGTGGAGGCGTTGCACGAGTCATGGCACCGGGACGTTATCTGAGCAGTTGGGAGGTGTATCCCAGCCCGACCAGCGTCAGGAAGGCTTCTTCCGCACGGGCGGAGAAAGGTTGCTCCGTGGAGAATCCGAGGCGCGGGTATTCCAGAATGCGCTGGTAGTCGCCCACCATCGCGGAGATGACGATTTCCTCGTTCAGCGTATCCGTCAGGTACTCGTCAAAGGTCATCTGCGGCGCGGACACCTGAAAAGGCATACCCGGCCACTGGGCTTCAAGCGTCGCCAGCGTGCGGCGTTCCATGTAAGGCTTCTGCAAGGCGATAATGCTCTGCGGCTGCAAACCGTTTTCCTCCAGAACTTCGCGCGAAAAGCGGATATTCTCCCCCGTGTTGGTGGAACGAGTTTCGAGAAGAATCGCCTCGCGGGGCAACCCCGCCGCCTCGGCTGCAGCAGCGAACCGCTCCGCTTCCGTGCCGCGCAGCCCTTCCGTAAAACGGCCTGCTCCGCCGGAAAACAGGACGCGGGGAGCCAGCCCCTGCCTGTACAGCCCGGCGGCGTACACGCCTACCCGCTCGTCGTTGCTCCCCAGAACGAGGAGCAGATCGGCGGGTTTCAGATTCTGGTGCAGCCGATGGTACTCCCAAAGGACAGCTACGGCTTCATCCTTCGTCATGGCGAATCAGCAGTATTTGCCGAGCACATAGGGCAGGATGCCCCCGGCGCGGTAATATTCCTTCTCGATGGGCGTATCGATGCGGACGACGACCGGCAGCTCGAACGAGGCTTCCCCGGCAGGCTTCACCACAAGCGTGGCCGTGGCGCGCGGTTCGATATCGTTGTGCAGGCCCGTAATGCTGAAAGTCGCATCCTTGAGATTCTTCACGCGGTCGTAATCCGCCGGATCGGCGAAGTTCAGCGGCAGCACGCCCATGCCAACAAGATTGGAGCGGTGGATGCGCTCGAAGCTCTTGGAAACGACGGCCTTCACGCCGAGCAGATTCGTACCCTTGGCGGCCCAGTCGCGGGAAGAGCCCATGCCGTAGTCTTCCCCGGCAATGATAATCTGGTTCACGCCTTCGTTGCGGTAGGCCATGCCTGCATCGAAAATGAAGGTCGGCGTGCCGGAAGCGGCGGTGATTTCCACATCGGGAGCGGAAATGGCTTCACCACCGAAATACAGCGTGTAGCCGCCTTCCGTGCCTTCGACGAGAAGGTTCTTCAGGCGCACGTTGGCAAAGGTGCCGCGCGTCATCACGAGATCGTTGCCGCGGCGGGAGCCGAAGGTGTTGAAGTCGCGGCGCTCGACGCCCATCGAAGCCAGGAACTTGCCGCCCGGGCCCGTGGCGCGGATGGCTCCGGCGGGGGAAATATGGTCGGTCGTCACCGAATCGCCGAAGATACCGAGCGGGCGGGCGTCGGCAATATTTTCGATGTCGCGGCGGGAACCGTTGAACCCGTCGAAATACGGCGGGCGGTGAATGTACGTCGAAGCGTCATTCCATGCGAAAGTCGCACCCTGCGGCCCTTCGACGGCAGCCCAGAGCGGGTTCTTGTCCGGCGTCAGGCTATAGATCTCGCGGAAGGCATCGGCATTCACGGCACGGGCTTCGGCGGCGGCGATCTCCTCGCTGCTCGGCCAGATGTCGCGCAGGTACACATCCTGCCCGTCGGAGCCCTTGCCGATCGGCTCCTTGTCCATATCGATATCCACGCGTCCTGCGAGGGCGAAAGCGATCACCATCGGCGGGGACATCAGGAAGTTCGCCTTCACGGAAGCATGCACGCGGGCCTCGAAGTTGCGGTTGCCGGAAAGCACCGAGCAGGAAACGAGGTCGTTCGCCTTCACAGCCTCTTCGAGATCGTGGTTCAACGGGCCGGAATTGCCGATGCAGGTCGTGCAGCCGTAGCCGACGGTCGAAAAGCCGATGGCGTCAAGCGCATCCTGCAGATCGTTCGCCTTGAAGTAGGTATCGGCAATGCGGGAACCGGGGGCCATGGAAGTCTTGACGTAGGCAGGCACCTTGAGGCCAAGGGCGACAGCCTTCTTCGCAAGGATACCCGCGCCGATCATCAGCCCGGCATTCGAGGTATTCGTGCAGGAGGTAATGGCGGCGATCAGCACGCTGCCGTCGCGCAGTTCCACGTCATGCGTTGCGGATGAATCGGGATTGCCCGCCTCACCGTGCATGGTTACGCGGACGGGAGCGGAAGGCTCGGCCTTGCCGTAGCCGCCTTCGGCTACCGGAAGAGTCAGCAGCTCGTTGAAGCGTTCCTTGAGAGAAGACAGCACGATGCGATCCTGCGGACGCTTCGGCCCGGCCACAGCCGGTTCCACGGATGAAAGATCGAGATCCAGCTCCACCGAATAGTCGATATCGCCGCGCTGCGGCATGCCCCACAGGCCCTGCGCCTTGTAATAATTTTCGTAGGAAACGACGTCCTCCTCCTTGCGGCCCGTGGCGCGCAGGTAGCGGGCGCATTCCTCGTCGATGGGGAAGTAGCCCATCGTCGCGCCGTATTCGGGAGCCATGTTCGCCACCGTCGCGCGGTCCGGCAGAGTCAGCGACGAAGCTCCGGGGCCGAAGAACTCCACGAACTTGCCGACGACTCCCTGCTTGCGGAGCATCTGCGTCACATGCAGGGCGAGATCCGTCGCCGTCACGCCTTCGCGCAGCTTGCCGGTCAAATGCACGCCCACCACTTCAGGCACGAGGAAGGTAATCGGCTGGCCGAGCATCCCGGCTTCCGCCTCGATGCCGCCCACGCCCCAGGCCACGATGCCGAGGCCGTTGATCATCGTCGTATGCGAATCGGTACCCACCAGCGTATCCGGGTAGAAAACGCCGTCCTTCTCCATCACCCCGCGGGCGAGGAACTCCAGATTCACCTGATGCACGATCCCCACGGAAGGAGGAACCACCGAAAAAGTCTTGAACGCCTGCTGGCCCCACTTGAGGAACTTGTAACGCTCCGTATTGCGCTCGAACTCGCGGGCGAGATTCTGCTTCAGCGCATCGGGATAGCCCGACCAGTCCACCTGCACGGAATGGTCCACCACCAGATCCACCGGCACGAGAGGCTCGATGGCCGAAGCGTCGCGCCCCAGATCCTGCATCGCGGAACGCATGGAAGCGAGATCCACCAGAAGCGGCACGCCCGTCAGGTCCTGCAGAATGATGCGGGCCACCGTGAAGGGAATCTCGTAGCTGCCGGGATTCTTGGCTTCCCAGCTCGCCAGATTGTCGACATCCTTCTGCGTAACCTTCAAACCGTCGCACTCGCGCAACAGGGACTCCAGCACAATACGGAGGGAAACGGGCATACGGCCGACCCTGTCGTAACCTGCATCCGCCAAAGACGGCAGGGAGTAGAAGGCCCCCTGCTTACCATAACCTGTAGTGAACGTGCGACGAGTATCCATGATAACAATAAATTTACCCCCACGCGGGGGTCGCGCGGAGTATAGCCTCTTTTTTTTTGAATGCAAGCATATAATGCAACATGCAGGATATGCCGGGAGAGGTGAAAACGGCAAAATCGGACGCCTTGCACACCCACTCCGGAAACAACCCGCAACCTCCTGCCGAAAAAACATTCCGGCCTCACCCTTTGAGATTGATACCCCCTCCGTCCTGTGATAGCATGGCGGTGATTTGAACACGACCGCCATGCTCGAACCTTCCACCAATACATTTACCGAGCCTCTTCTGGAAAACCTGCGCAAACATCCCAAGCGCCTCGTTTTCACGGGAGGGGAAGACGCGCGCATCATCCGCGTCGCCTCATGGCTCGTACAGGAAATGGCGGCGGCTCCCATCCTCCTCGGCCGGCGCGACATCATCCGCCGCATCGCCGAGCAGAACGACATCCCCCTGAACTTCGTCCGCATCATCGAACCCGCGAAAAGCCCGGACGTACCCGTCTTCTGCGAACGTCTCACCCGCATCCAGAAAATCATCGGCAACGACGAAATCGACGTCTGCTCCCTCGTCGTCCAGCACATCCACTTCGCCGCCATGATGACCCTGTACGGACAGGCAGACAGTGTCATCGCCGGCAACAGCCTCGGCACCGCCGCCATCGTGCGCGCCGCCATGCGGTACAGGCAGGACTTCCAGCACCCGCAACTCTTCGGCATCAACATCCTGCACATCCCCGAATTCGCCGAACGGTACGGACAGAGTACCTACTTCACGGCAGACTCGATCCTCACCCCCGTACCCACGATCGAACAGCTTGCCCACAGCGCCGTCGAAACCTCCAAATTCGCCCGCCACCTGCTCGGCCACACCATCCAGACCAGCATGCTGAGCGCATCCACCCTCGGCAGCAAGCCCGACCTCCCCGCCAACCGCGTACAGGCAGCCGTCGCGCTCGCACAGGCCCAAATCCGTCAGGAAGGGCTCAACTCCGAAATCGCCATCGAAGGCGAAATCCAGATCGACGCCGCCATCAGCCACGAGGCCTACTCCATGCGCGTCAAACCCAGCTCCATCCGCAGGCCCAGCAACGTACTCATCTTCCCCACGCTCGACGCGGCGGACATCACCACCCGCCTGCTCAACCTCATGGGCACCGTACATTCCTACGGACACATCCTGAGCGGCATCCTCTTCCCGCTGGCCATGGTCACGCGCCTCGCCACGGAAGAGCAAATCTACGGCACCGCCCTCATCGTCGGCAACGAAGCCATCAAATACCACCACCTCTACCCGGAAGGCACGGCTCCCGTCTATTGACGAACCGCAGGGCGGCACATTCCGCATGCCCTCCCGCCACCTTCGGTACAGCTCCTCACGAAAAAACCCCGGATCATACAATCCGGGGTTTATCATTTTCTGCTACTATCCGTCTTATTGAAGTACTGAATCGTCCCACTCCATCGCGGCAAACTCGTCTAGACTGAGGGATGCGCCGTTGTTCTCCACAATCGTGCAAATGGCATCCACAAGCTCCTCGTCGCCGATGGAGCGCATGGCATCCGCCAGAAGCACGGAATCATCCGGCAGAGAAACATCGCTCACAGCAATGGACGACGGCTGTGACAGGGAGGGCAGAAGCACCTGCACAGCCGCGCCGAGCGCCAACACTGCAGCAGCTGCGGAAGCCACCCACCAACGGCGGGAGCGCAGCCTGCGGTTTGAATAGGGAGACTCAGCGTCTCCAAGCCTGGACATCACACTGTCCGCAAAACCCTCGGGCGCCGCATATTTGCGAGCCTTCCCGAGCAGCGCATCCAGCGCTTGATCGCGTGCAGTATCATTGGAAACCTTCATGCCCATACAAACACCCGGTACCGGTCAAGGTTGCAAAAAAATTGCTCTGGTCATGACAAAAATGCAGCGTCAGCTATCCATGCCGCCCTTCTCATCATCCAGAATACCGGATTTTTCCAGATAATAATCATACCCGCCCGCATACGGAGTCACCGCGCCGTGGGCGACGTGCAGCGTCTTCTCCGCCAGCGAACGGATAAAATGCACATCGTGGGAAATGAACACCAACGTACCCTCGTAATGCTTCAGCGCCTGACTCAGCGCCTCCACGGAAAGAAGGTCGAGGTGGGTCGTCGGCTCGTCCATCAGCAGCAGATTCGGCGGATCGACGAGGAACTTCACCAAGCTCAGGCGCGACTTCTCGCCACCGGAAAGCACCTCCACCCGCTTCTCCACATCCGTGCGGCGGAACAGGAAAGAACCCAGCACCGCGCGGGCTTCCTCCTCGCGCAGCTCCGGGCCGGCCTTCATGATCTCCTCCAGCACGGTGAAATTCGGCGTCAGATTCTCCGAACGCATCTGCGAGAAATACCCGATGCGCGTCGTCAACCCCAGCGTCCGCTTTCCGCCGTCGATCGGAATGATGCCGGCAAGAATCTTCAACAGAGTCGACTTGCCCGCACCGTTCGGCCCCACCAGCACGATCCTGTCGCCGCGCTCCACGAGAAGGTCGAGATTCTCGTACACCTTCCTCTTGCCGTACGCCTGCGACACCTTTTCGAGCTCAATAACCTTCTGCGTGCTGCGCTGCGGCTGCGGGAAATTGAACTTGAACACCTTCCGACCCTGCTTCGGTTTCGGGATCAGATTCATCTTCTCCAGCTGCTTCACGCGGCTCTGCACCTGCCCCGCCTTGGAATTGATCGAACGGAATCGGTCGATGAACTCCTGAATATGTGCGATCTCCTTCTGCTGGTTGCGGTAGGCCGCCACCTGCTGCTCGTAGCGCACCTCACGCTGGTCGAGGAACGAAGAATAATTGCCCGTGTACGACACCAGCTTCTCATCCTCGATATCGAACACCGTCTCCACAAGCTCGTCCATGAAATCGCGATCGTGCGAAATCATCAGAATCGCGCCGGGATAATTCTTCAAATACCTCTGCAGCCACAGCAGCGAAAGCAGGTCGAGATGGTTCGTCGGCTCGTCCAGCATCAGCAGATCCGGCTCCGCCACCAGCAGGCGGGCCAGATGCGCACGCATCACCCAGCCGCCGGACATCTCGCGGGCGGGACGGTGAAAATCCTCGTCTCGGAAAGCAAGCCCCTTCAAAATCTTCTTCGCCTTCGGTTCAAGCTGGTAACCGTTCAACGCATTGAACGTATCCACTGCCTCGCCGTAGGCCGGGGAATCCGTCTTCCCCTCCTTCTCCGCCATCTTCATCACGTGAATCGCCTCCTCCATCTCGGGCGTAATCCCCATCGCGATCTCCAGCACGGACTCCTCCTTGGGGTCGCCCGCTTCCTGAGGCAGATAGCCCACCACCGCATACTCGTCCAGCATGATCGAACCCTCGTCCGGCGCATCCTCACCCAGAATCATGCGGAACAGCGTGGACTTGCCCGCACCGTTCGGACCGACCAGCGCGCAGCGTTCCCCCCAGTTGATCGACATCTCCGCCTCCTGGAACAGTGTGCGCCCGGCATGGGCCTTCGTCAGTTTTTTGATGGTCAGCATACTCCGAAAACATTAAACGAAACGCAACAAAAACACAAGCCCGGAGACTGACTGCCAGAAAAAGCGCTGGCAATAAGGCGGCCGATCTGCTAGCGTCCTGTCGAACCATGACGGCCGGAAAAATCTGTTACGCCCTTCTCTGTTTGGGACTCCTGAGCTCCTGCGGATTCCCTCCGCCGGCCGGCTACGAAAACACCCCGACCATCCGCAAAGAGCGCACCGAACTCAAGGATACCCTGCTCCGCCTCCTTCCCCCGGCCGAAGCAAGCCTCCCGGCAGCCCAGGCCGAAGCCCAATGGCTCTCCGATCAGGCTTACAAGGCCTCCGCAGACATCGCCCGGCTCAACGACACCACCCTGCCCGGCTGGCTCAACAACATCCTCGTCAACGGCAACATGCAGGACCGCGGCCTCTGCTGGCACTACCAGCACGACATGTACCGCGAACTCCGCCGCCGCCCGCTGCAATACTTCCGCATCGGCTGCTGCGTACGCGACCAGGCCGAAGGCTCCGAGCACAACTGCGTCTACATCTCCCCCGCCTACAGCGCATGGCCGCACGCCGTCATCCTCGATCCGTGGATCTGGTGCGGACGCCTCCAAATCATGCCCCCCGGCGACTACAGCACCAAACGCTGGCAGGATGCCCCCCACTCCGTCGAATCATTACGGGAAATCTATCCCGTCGGCCACAAACTCCCCTTCGAGCACTGGCAGCTCGTCAAAGGCAGGAACAACAAATACTACGGCTTCTACACCCGCGAAGCCCGGGAATCCAAACAACTCGACCACATGATCGAGAACATCCGGAAAAGCCCTCGCTGACCCCAGCGATCAGGCAACCCGGTTTCTTCCCCGGCCTCAATACGGCCACTCCCCAGCCGCCTCCCTGCGTGCCGCAGGCCGGTCGACGGCTTCTTCCCTGCAAGCAAAAACCCGCAGCGGCACATGGCCGCCACGGGTTGAAAATCGGTAAAATCGGAACAGGCTCTCGCCCTTCCTCCCGCCGGATCCTTATTCGTCGGCAGAAGAGGAGGGAACCGTCGCCACATGGGCTGCCTGCACTTCCTTGCGGAGATTGTGCTTCTTCGAACAGGCCAGCACCACCGGAGAGGCGATGAAGATGGAAGAATACGTACCCACGATCACGCCGATCATCATCGTGGCAGAGAAATCGCGCATCGCCGGGCCGCCGAAGAAGAACAGACAGGCAATCACCGCCAACGTACAAAGGGACGTCAGCAAGGTACGGGACAACGTCGAGTTGATGGCCTCATTCATGATATCCTTGATCGGCTCGTCTTCAGGAGCGACGCGCAGGCGTTCGCGGATACGGTCGTAAATAATGATCGTATCGTTGATCGAATAACCCGCAATTGTCAGGAACGCACTGATGTGGATAATATTCAGCTCCATACCGAACACGATCACCAGCAGAATCACCGCCACGATATCGTGCAGCGTCGAAACCAGAGCGCCGATGGCGAACGACCATTCATAGCGCAGCGCCAGATACATCATGATGCCGAACATACCGGCAGCAAGAGCCCAGATAGCCGTATTGAAGAACGTCTCGCCGAGAAGGGCGCTCACCGTCTCACGGCTCGGAGGTTCAAGAGAATCCGCATCCTTCGGGGCATCCGTCTCCGCATAGAATGCCTTCACGCCCGACACATTCTTCTTCAGGTAATCCTCCACCAGCTTCGCATCCTGCTCATTGGCGCAACGGATCTGAATCGTATTGGACTTCGCCGGATTCGTGAACTCCTGCACCGTGGCGGCCTTGCTCAGGCTGCCGCGGAGCTGACTCACGGCGGCATCCACATCCTGATACTTCAGCAGATCTTCCTTACCCAGCGGAATATTGTAGGAAAGGGAAGAACCGCCCGTGAAGTCGATACCGAGGCATCCCTCACCCTTGTACGCGGCATAACCGGCGCACAGCACCAGCACGGAAATCGTCGAAATCGTCACGATGCGAGCCTTGCCCATGAAATCGACCGTCTTCAGATTCTTGAAAAGATTCAGGAACTTGGCGTCCTTCATCACGCCGAACCTGTCCGCCCAGTAGAACAGCACGCGAGTCACGATCAACGCGCCGATCATCGACGTCAGCACGCCGACGGAAGTCGTCACCGCGAAGCCCTTGATCGAACCGCTCGCCAGCCAGAACAGAATCAGAGCCGTCAGCAGCGATGTAATATTCGAGTCGAAAATGGCGGAGAACGCCTTCTCGAACGAATTGCGAAGAGCCGTACCGAACGAACGGCCCTGCTCCCGCTCCTCGCGCATGCGCTCGTAAATCAGCACGTTCGCGTCCACGGCAATACCCAGCGTCAGCACGATACCGGCAATACCCGGCAGAGTCAGCACGAAACCGAACAGCGACATGATGCCCAGCAGCACGATCGCATTGATCGCCAGACCCATCATCGCCACAATACCGGCAAAACGGTAGTACACATAAACGAAGGCGAACACAAACAACAGACCGATAATCCCGGACATTTCACCCTGCTCCAAAGCAGAAAGACCCAGCGAGGCGGACACCTTCTGCTCGCCCAGCACTTCAAGCTTGTTTGTCAAAGGATTCGAAAGAATCTTCGACAGATTTTCAGCCTCGCCCTTCCCATCCAGACCGGAAATAGAAAACTCCTTGTACAGCGTATTCTGCACCACCGGAGCACTCACAACCTTATCGTCAAGCACCACCGCGAGCCGATCGCGGCCAAGCTGCATCGAAGAAGTCAGCTTCTTCATCTTGTAGGCGCCCGATGTACTCAGCGATACATTCACATGGCCCTTGTTCTGGTAATCCGGGTTGGCGGAAGCGATATCCTTACCGGTAATGTAAACTTCCTGGGACTGGGCATTGGAACGGCGTTCGATCACCAAATCGCTCTCATGCTTTTTGCCCTGATCATCTTCAAATACGTGCTTCATCACACGGAAACCGGTCGGCACGGCACGGGGCCTGCGCGTCTCCGGATCGACGTCCGACAGAATGACATCGCTATTCGGATGCACCTTCAGCAGCTCCAGCTTGGCGATACGCGTCACATTGTCGCGCAAGGCATCCACCTCGGCGTCTTCCGTCACCGGCACCTGAATCAGAATCTTGTCCTTGCCCTGCGCCATCACGGACACTTCATTCGTACCGGAAGCGTCCAGACGTTCCTGAATGGCCGTACAGGCCTTGTCCATATCGATCGGCTGCTCCATACCGTCGATAATATTCGGCACCACACGCAGCGTAAACGACGTACCGCCCTTGATATCGATCCCGTAACGGATACTGTTCGTCAACAGCGAAGCAATCGAAAACGTCGAAATGCCCAGAATGAAAAACGTACCGATATTGCGCTTCACCTTATCCTTATCCGAAGCAAGGTACCAGAAAAACAGGCCCAGCAGCACCAAGCCCGCCACGAAAATGAAAAACGGGCTGCTGAAGAAACCATACAGCGCATTGAAAACGGCGGAAGACGAAGAATCTTCAGCGGCGAGAAAAAGAGAACTGGAATTCATAGATACGGGACAGAGGAATTAAAATAACGTCGAATGATGATGCTTTAAATTTTCGTAACGTCAAGCTATTGTTCAGCCATTATTACATTAAATAGGTATACAAAAGTATATAAAATCAATTTATTAATGAATAAATAACGCAAATAAAACAGAAGGCAACATATTTGTTGTAAGTTCTTATAAAATACATTTTTGAAGCTCCATTTTGAACTAGTATCCGCCTTTTTACTATTGATAGTACAACATTTCGAATATGATGCAAGTTTTTCCAGTGTTTGACGCATTCGTTGTATCAATAGTCTCAAAGCTCACAATAAAACAATTGTTTTTCTTGCATATTTGACAAAGAACATACACTTCTATACAAAAATTATAAATTACCTTGTATGTATTATAATGCTCTCGTTTATTAACAAGGAAATACGTTTTTGCTTCGCAATTTTATACCGATCAATCTAGAAGCTATGACCTACTCTACGACACGGATTTGTGTATCATCAACAGAAATTATAGAATGACTGAGTTTTACACACATCCGTTCACGCAAATAATATAGCAATTTTCGAGAACTTTCGCTGGACCAACAAACCCATCTTCGTGCTGTGAAAAATCTACGTTCTTGTTCTATTCGCAAGTGTATGAATTTCGATTTAATAATCGTTCACAAAATATTTAGGCTCAAGAGTACTTTAGCGGAACATAGAACCTCTTAATGTATTATCTATGGGGGCGCAACAAATATATTTTCCGTTCCCATATTTCTAAGAAGAAATTGAGAGAGATTATTCGACTGTTCATTGTGGATATAGAAGCTTCTAAAATTGCGATAATTATAGACATAACACACGAAACAATCAATAGGATATTACTGTCTTTGAGACGACGATTATCGAAAATTTCCGAGCAAGCATGCTTCTATGGAGCTGGCATTATGAACTGGATGAATGTTACCTTGGAATCCGCAGAATGCGAGGGAAACGAGGTCGCGAAGCTCTAGGAAAAACAATCGTATTTGGCGTCTATGAACGTAACAATCGCAAGGTTTATTCGAGAATCGTAGAAAATATTAAAAGCGAAACTCTCATAAAAATTATTTCACAGAAGAGCTCACGGAGTTCAACAGTTTATACATATGGATTCAAAAGCTATCAAGTCCTCAAAGAGATAGGATATCCGGAGCATGAAACAGTTGAGCATGGAGCCAACGAATTCGTCAGGGGTAACATTCATGTGAATGGAATTGAAGGTTTTGGTCAGTAGCCAAAACACGATTGAATAAATTCAGAGGGATTCGAAAATCGCATATTTATTTGCATCTGAAAGAATGTGAGTATCGGTTCAATCATCGACATGGAAATATGTACATCTCATCTTATCAAATCTTAGAGTGTCCCCTCTAAAGTATTCTTGAGCCTAATTTAATTCTCAAATTTCATCCCATAAATTTTAATGAATTAAAAAATGGGATTGTCTTATAAAAGAGATTTTAAGACAATCCCATTCAATTAAATGGAAGCAGATATATTAGAATCCCATGCCAGAAGAGAAACAACCGCCAGGTCCAAATACATCGTATTGCCAATTAGGATTAGGTACAGGTGGGTGCCAATTATCAAGTACACTAGGCTCTTTCTCAGGTTCTGGAGGAGCTTCTCCGCCGTACTTGGTACCATACGACATATTTAATGGATATAATTGTACCCCAACTGTTTTTGGATTATAATAGCCAAATGCTTGGCTGATTGAATAAGGAATAGAAATACTTTTTTTCTTACATTCTTCATCACTATAAAAATAATGTGCTGATCGGATGCCCATCATACGACCCCTACCCACAATTGCTACATTATAAGCTGTACAGCTATGTTCCATTTGTGCAGCAACCATAAGATAACAACAACCGCCTTTTTTTTGCTGCGCATCTCGTGTTTCTCGGCATCGACGAGCTGCTTCTTCCTTCAACTTTGAAATTAATGCCTGTGAATAAAGAGCTCTTCCAATTGCATCAATTTCATTTTTTGCATTCAAAACATCAAGTAATAATGCACTGCCGCTTCCGACACCGCCCTTAACTCCAGAAGGAGCAAATTTATCCACACTAGGTTCATGTTTTGGTAACTGCGGTAAAGGTTTTGTTTGATGGGTTGGAATTTGAGAAGCTGGAGGTGTAGTGTCTTTATCCTTTTTGCCAAGAACATCTAAATATCGTATAACAATGTTATTAACAAACCCATACAGATTGATCCCTCCCTGTTCGGCGATGGGGTCGCGGTTGATCCATCTGCCGTCAGTGGGGTTGTAGTGGCGGTAGTTGTAGTAGATGAGGCCCAGGTCTTCGTCGTGGTATTCGCTGGAGTAGCGGTAGGGGTTCAGCCCTGCGGCGTCTCCTGTGGTGTTGATGGGGTTGCCGTAGGGGTCGTGTTCGTACTGCGCCCGGCGACCTGCCGCCTGCCCGAAGAGGGCCGTGACGTTTTTCTGCAGGTCGTGTGTGTAGTAGAGGCTTTCCACTTCCGTTCCGTTGTTCCAGACGGTCATGTGCAGGATGCGCGTAGCGACGGGTTCAGACGGATCCCAGAGGTAGGTTTTGACTACCTGCGGAGCGTCTTCGTTGGTGGCGTCGATTTCCGCGATTTGCACGTATCCGTTGTAGATGTAGCGCTGCCGTTTGGTCAAGGTGTTATTGTTCCATGCGGCTTTTTCCACGCGCCTGCCCATGTGGTCGTAGATGCAGGCGATGCGTTTGGTTCCCTGGACAAATTCGACCGGGCGGTTGTTGGCGTTGTAGGTGACGGTCCATTCGCCCGTGGCCGTTTTGATTTTGGTCTGGTTGCCGTCCGCGTCGTATTGCGGGGTGAAGTTGCCGATGGCGCCGTACTGGTTGAGCGGGGTGCTGGCATACTGGAGGTTGCGGGCGGGGTCGACGGTGTTTTTGCGGTTGCCGATGTTGTCGTAGGTGTAGCTGCGGTTGCCTCCGGGCTGGATGTTGTCGGCTTCGAGTTCGCTGCGGCTGTTGTAGGCGTAGGCGTGGGTGCGGCCGGGGGTGGCGGTGTTCCAGTAGTCCTGTTTGCCGGTGGGGCGGCCGAGGGCGTCGTACGCGTAGTCGGTTTTGGCGGGGTAGTTGGCGCTGCCGGGGCGCTGGTAGTTGATGGTGGCGACGAGGTTGCGTTTGGGTTCGTAGAGGTACCAGCGTTTGAGGGTGTTGGGGTACTGGAGGGTTTCGAGGAGTCCGCTGGCCGCGGCGTAGCCCCAGGTGTAGGGCGTTTTGCCGTGGTCTCCGGCGCTGCCGATGCGGCCTTTGTTGTCGTAGGCGGTTTCGATGTGCTGGATGAGGCTGCCCGCATGGGCGAGGGTGTGGCCGCTGCTGCGGCCGAGTCCGTCGCGGGTGCGGGTGAGGAGGCTGGAGACGAGGCCTTCGGTTTGTTCGGTTTCGAGTTCGCCGTACCGGTTGTAGGCGTAGGTGCGCGCACCTGCGGCGTCGCTGGCGGTGAGGAGCTGGCCGAGGTGGTTGTAGGTGTAGGTTTCACCCGGGGTGCCGTCGCTGTGGGCGAGGGCGATGGGTTCGCCGGTGAGGGGAGCGTAGGTCCAGGTGCTGCGTGTTCCGCGGCTCTGGGTGGTGACGCTGAGGCGGTTGTTGCTGTCGTAGGCGTAGTCGGTGTGGCTGCCGTCCGCATAGGTTTTGCGGGTGAGGAGTCCCGTGTCGGCGGCGTAGTCCCACCGGGTGATGTCTCCCTTGAGGGTGGGGTCGATTTCGGTGAGGTTTTTGCCGGGGTAGCGCCATGTTTCCATGGTGGCGAGGCGGTCGCTTTCGTCGTAGGTGTAGCGGACGGGCTGGACGGCGGTGCCGTTTTCGCCGGTTTTTCTGCCGCGGTGGTCGTAGGTGTAGCGGGTGGTGTGGCCCAGCGCATCGGTGACGAGGGAGGGCTGGCCGGTGGCCGGGTCGTACGCGGTGAGGGTGGTATGGCCTGCGGCGTCGGTTTGTTTGACGGTGCGTCCGGCGATGTCGCGTTCGATGAGGGTGGCGTTGCCGCGTCCGTCGATGACGGTTTCGATGCTGCCTGCCGCGGTGTAGCTGCGGCTGCGGGTGGTGGTGACGCCTCGGTGGTCGGTTTCGCGGATGGCGTAGCCGTCGATGACGGTGGTGACGGCTTCCGTGTCGCTTTCCGGGGTGTGGAGGCGGTGTTCGAGGGCCGGGCCTTCGCCGTAGAGGGTCCAGCGGACGGTGGCGTTGCCGCGGGCGTCGGTGCTGACGGTTTGGGCTGCCAGCGTGGCGTCCAGCGACGAGGCGAGGGTGGCTTCTTCGGTGGTGACAGGCTGGCCTTCGGCGTTGTAGACGGTGCGGGTGGCGGTTTGGAAGGTGCCGTTTTCCCGCTGTTCGTAGGTGAGGGTTTGTTCGCTGATGCGGCTGTCGGCCGGGGTGGGCGCGTCGCTCAAGGCGACGGTTTGCCGGATGAGGTTGCCCATGGCGTCGTATTCGTAGAGGAGGGGGGCGAGGGCGTCGGTTTGCTGGCGGATGAGCTGGCCTTTGGCGTTGTAGCTGCTGTTGGCGTAGTTGCTGCCTCCGACGGCGTTGGGCGTGGCGATTCGGATGGTGTCTCCGAAGCCGTTGACGACGGTGCGGCGGAGCAGGAGGCTGCCTTCGGCTGCCGCGGTGCGGGTGGCGGTGCGGATGCCGTCGTCGACGGTGTCGATGCTGTGGAGGAGGTGCCGCTGGCCGGTGCCGCTTTCTTCGAGGACGGTACCGTCCGGGTGGCGGCGGGTGATGAGGGTGGCTCCCGCAGGGGTGGTGACGGTTTCGGTGAGGCTGTCCGCACTGTAGGCGTAGGCGGTGGTGCGGCCGAGGGCGTCGGTTTGCGAGGCGAGGCGGCCGGAGGCGTCATACGCGGTGGTTTCGACGGCGCTCATGGCGCCGATGTCGGTGCGGACGGAGAGGGTGCGGCCAAGGGCGTCGTAGTTGCGGGAGACGATGGTTTCAGGGGGGGTTTCCGTAGCCGAGCGGATGGTTTCGGTGTTGCGCCGGAGGCTGTCGTAGGCGTATGAAGTGGTGATGCCGTTTTCGTCTTTTTCCCACAGGAGGCCGCAGCACATGTTTTCGCGTTCGGCGGTGCGGCCGTTGGCGCGGGTGCGGCGGGTCCATTTGTTGATGTGGTCGAAGGCGTAGTCCGCGCTGTCGAGGAGGCACCATTGGCCGTCGAGGGTGAGGGCGTGCTGTTCGGTGCGGACTGTGTTGCCTGCCGCATCGATGTATCGGATGCTGCGGGTGCTTTGCCCGGCGACGGGGGCGCCTTCGATGCGGGTTTCCGCGGTGACGGTGTAGAGGGCTCCGTGTTCCGCCGTGGCGGCGTAGGCGTACCAGGTCTGGGTGCCGTCGATGGTCTGGGTCATGCGGATGCGGCCGCGGTCGAGTGCGTTCGGCGCGGTGCCGAGCCATGTTTCGGTGGTTTCGAGGCGGGTGTGCGGGCTGCCTAGGGCGGTGCTGCGTTTTTCGACGCGGCGGATGTGGTTTTCTTCGATGTAGGTGTAGTCGGTGCGGTCGAGGTGGGTGGGTTCGTTGTTTTTGATGAGGGCGGTGCGGGTGTAGGCGATGTCGTCGCTGTTGCCTCGTTCGTCCCGGTAGTAGGTGTAGACGATGCGTTCTCCGCCTCCGGCCCACGGGGTGGCGACGGAGCGGATGCGGCCCCCGGCAGCGTAGCCGTAGGTGGTGGCGCTGCCGTCCGGCGCGGTTTCGCCGATGAGGCGGCCGGAGCCGTTCCAGGTGTAGCGGGTGGTGAGGGCGGCCGTGCTGCCGTGGCCTTCGGTGCGGCTGAGGCGCTGCGGGCCGTAGGGGCTGTTGCGCCATGTTTCGGCGGTGCAGGAGGCGTCCGCCCCTTCCGCTCCGGTGCGGATGCGGGTGACGATGGCCCAGGTGCCGTCTTCATGGTCGATGCGTTCGCGGAGGGTGTGGGCGGCTTCTTCGCCGCTGCCCTGTATCATGTTCCAGACGCGGTTTTGCTGCCACCAGACGGTGGTGTGCGGCGTGCGGTCTGCAGCCTGTTCGGTGATGGCAAGTCGGCCGGTTTCCGGGTCGCCGGAGATCGTGTAGGTTTTGAAGGGGGCGCCTTCCGTGGTGTAGAGGCCGGTGGCGATGTCCTGCCCGGTGATTTGGCCGGGCAGATAGAGGGCGATGGTGTAGCCGGTGGCGGTGACGTTTTCGATGTTGAGGAGGCCGTCCCATGTGTTGCGGATCTGGCGCAGGTAGCCCGCTGCGTCGCGGATGACGGCGAGGTGGGCGGCGAGTTCCGCAGCGGTGAAGGTTTGCTGGAGCGGGGTGGTGTAGCTGTCGAGGCGGCCGGTGGCGATGTTGTAGTCCGCACGGCTTTTGTCGTTCTGCTCGACGCGCATGTAGGCGGCGGAGGCGATGTCGACGGTGGGTGTTTTCTGCGCGGTGAGGAGGGTGGTGCGTTCGCCGCGCAGGGTGGTGATGCCCATGGGCGCGGGGCCGGATTTGGTGATGAGGTAGTAGCGGCGGCCGCTGCCGGCGCGGATGCGGACCATGCCGTTTTCGACGATGCCTCCCTGCGGGATGTCCAGTTTGTCCTCAAGGGGGTGGCGGTAGTCCAGCGCCGCAGGGCTCCAGTTTTCGCTGCCGCCGGTGAAGCGGACGAGTTCCAGATGTCCGCCGGGGATGCCCATGAGGCCGCGGAGGACGCCAAAGTTGATGCGCCAGATCATGGCGTCTTCATCCGAGGTGGCCGTGGTGCGGTTGCCCGCGCTGCTGCTGGCCAGAGGTGAGGGTTCGAAGGATGTGGCCGAAGCGGCGGCAAGCGTGGCCACGGCCGGAGCTGCCGCTGCCGGCTGCCCGCCTTCATTGCCGTTTTCACAGCTGCACGGGCAGGCGCAAAGTGTTTTTTCAGGCAACTGGCCTTTGGGTACAAGGTTGTAAAGTGTGATCGGGTTGCCGTTGAGGCGCGTTTTCAGGATCGCGACATTTTGATTCGCAGGCTTGTAGTGGATGTTTTCATACCATAATGAGGCAGGGTAGTACTTCCCCGGTACCATCTGGAATGGTGTGGAGGTTACTTCTTTATAATTTCCTCCTCCCTGTTCTCCACGCGGCTCCAGAAAGGCATATCCGCTGGCGACAAAGAGCTTGGCATTGTCGTCCGCTCCCAGCAGGATGCAGGAATCTACAGGTTCAGCGCCAGCTTTTCCTGATTCCGAGCCGGAGGAGGAAGATGAAGATCCGTCTTCCAGTTTCGTATAACCTTCCCAATCATATGGGAAGCCTTTCGGGTGCGGTTCGTTGAATTCTTTCGGCTGTTCGTGCGCCGGTTTCAAGACGGCAATATATCCCTTCGGATTCAGTGTATCATCCATGTTTCCGGCTCCGGCAAGCCCGTTGTTTTCTTCATTCGTGTTCATATGTTGTCGAGTTTGGTTTGTCGTTTGTTTTCACGACGCTTGCCGGCCGGGTGTTTCTCCCTTTAGGTAAGGCAAGCGTCGTGGGCGTTTTTGTCTAAATTTTCGTGTCTTTTTTGCTTTTTAAGGTTTTTCCTTTCAGTATCCGTGTTCCGGATCCCGATCCGCAGCATGTTACCCGTGCAAGGCCTTCCAAGGCTAGCGTTTCCCGCTCTCCAATATCCTCGCCCGTTTTCTCGCCGCCTTTTCAGGTTATGCCTTTTCCCCATCCCTCTCAACCCCTTCCGTATGGGCTAAATCTCGCCCGTTTCCTTGCCTCCTTCGATATAGGTATGGCTATTTCTTCCCCTTTGCCCTATGCGGGTTTTTGCTTGCCAAATATGTGTCGGTACCATATTCTTGCCCTATCATGAAACTGTACGCGCAACAGCTCGTCCGCTACCCTGAAATGGGTATTTCCCTTGACTTTTCCAAGCTTCCGCTGACACCCGAATTTCTGGCGGAAATGCAACCTCTGATCGAACGCGCCTATGCCGACATCAAGTCTCTCGAAAGCGGCGCCATCGCCAATCCCGACGAAAACCGCATGGTCGGCCATTACTGGCTTCGCAATGCCTCCCTTGCTCCGAATGCCGAATTGAAAGCCGAGATCGACCGGCCCATTGCCGACATCAAGGAGTTCGCCAGCCGGATTCTCGACGGTTCCATCCAGGCGCCCTCGGGCCGGAAATACACCACCGCCCTCATCATCGGTATCGGCGGTTCGGCTCTCGGTCCCGAACTGGTGGCCGATGCCCTCCCCAATACGGGCCTGAAGCTCGCCTTCCTCGACAATACCGACCCCGACGGCATGCAAAAGGTACTCGATACCGTCCCCTTGCAGGAAACGATCGCCGTCGTCATCTCCAAATCGGGTGGCACGCCCGAAACGCGCAACGGCATGGTCTTCGCCCAGGATTTCTTCCGCAAGAACGGCGTCGCCTTTGCTCCTCAGGCCGTCGCCATCACCGGATGCGGTTCCAAGCTGGACAAGGTGGCGGAAGCCGAAGGCTGGCTGAAGCGCTTCCCGATGGAAGACTGGGTCGGCGGCCGCACCTCCGTCACCTCCGTCGTCGGACTTCTCCCGGCTGCTCTTCAAGGCGTGGATATCGACTCCCTGCTCAAGGGCGCAGCCGATATGGACGCCAAAACCCGCTGCACGGACACCGCCCATAACGCCGCCATGAAGCTCGCCCTCGCCTGGTACAAGGCCGGGGAAGGCAAAGGCAAGAAGGACATGGTCGTCCTCCCCTACAAGGATGCCCTCGTCCTCTTCTCGAAGTACCTCCAGCAGCTCATCATGGAATCCATCGGCAAGAAGCTTGATCTGGACGGCAACATCGTCCATCAGGGCCTTGCCGTATATGGCAACAAGGGATCCACCGACCAGCACGCCTATGTGCAGCAGCTCCGCGACGGCATCGACAATTTCTTCGTCACCTTCATCGAAGTCCGCAAAGCCGCCCATGATCAGGTGCTTGTGGAAAATGCCTTCACCTCCGGCGACTTCCTGCAGGGCTTCCTGCGCGGCACCCGCGAGGCGCTCGCGGAATCCGGCCGTGCTTCCATTACCATCTCCATCGACGAAGTGGACGCCTACAGCCTCGGCATGCTCATCGCCCTCTTCGAACGTGCCGTCTCCTACTACGCCTCCCTCGTCCACATCAACGCCTACCACCAGCCGGGCGTCGAAGCGGGCAAAAAAGCCGCAGGCATCTTCCTTGCCCTCCTCCAGCAGGTGCGCGACGCCCTGGCCTCCACTCCCGAAACAGCCGGACAAATCGCCGGACGCATCGGAGCGGATGAAGAAGCCGTCTACCACTGTCTCGTCCACATCGCGGAATCCGGTTCCGCCACATGGACGCAGGCCGACTGCGCCTGCCGCGATACATTCGCGAAATAACGCGGTTGCCGCCGCCTTTCCACCCTTCCTTCGGCGATTGTCGAAGGAAGGGTTTTTCATGCACGGCATCGCCCGAAAACGCCATTTACTTCTTCCCGCACCCCGGCTATCATCATCCGCAGGCAAATGATGAATCCGGGACTTCTCCTCATCGATATTCAGAACGATTATTTCACCGGCGGGAAATGGGAACTGCACCGCGCGGAACAGGCCGCCGCACAAGCATCCGGCATACTGGACCGCTTCCGCAGCCGGAACCTCCCCGTCTTCCACATCCAGCATATCAACCTGAAAGAAGGTGCGCCCTTCTTCGTACCGAATACGCCGGGTGCGGAAATTCACCGGCAGGTAGCGCCCGTCCCGGGAGAAACCCTTATCGTCAAACACGCACCGGACAGCTTTTTCCAAACGGACCTGCATCTCCAGCTCGAACGCCGCCACATCGGACATCTGGTCGTTTGCGGCATGATGACCCACATGTGCGTCGATACGACCGTGCGCGCCGCCAAAAACTACGGATACGGCATCACTCTGATCGAAGATGCCTGCGCCACGAAGGATCTGCTCTGGCACGGCGCCTCCCTTGCCGCTCCCGCTGTACAGGCAGTTTTCATGGCTGCATTGAACGGTACCTTCGCCGAAATCTCGACCGCCGGAACATGGCTTGACCGGGAATCGGCGACAGACCGCCCGAACTGCTAGAAAATGCCGTAAAAACTTATTTCCAAAAGCATTCGCAAAGTACAAGATTCCTGCCATGGAAAAGCCGCGAAACATCCGGCTTCCGCAACAGCCAGCAGGAATATGAACAGGACAGCCACACTTCGCCGCCGCAATGTCGGGTTCGGAATCATCTACCCCCTGATCGCCGCTTTGCTTCTTCTCACCCTCACCGCCTGCGGCCGGGATTCCGGCACGCAGGCCAAACTTCCACCACGAACACACACCGCCATGAAAACCATCTATCTGGCCGGAGGATGCTTCTGGGGAGTCGAAAAATACTTCTCCCTCATCCCCGGCGTCACTGCCACCGAAGTCGGTTATGCCAACGGAAAAACAGACCATCCCACCTACGAACAGGTATGCCGGGAAAACACAGGGCACGCCGAAACCGTCAAAATCCAGTACGATCCGCTCAAACTGAGCCTGCCCTACCTCCTCGAACAATACTACGCCGTCATCGACCCCGTTTCCGTCAACAAACAGGGCAACGACGCGGGCATCCAGTACCGCACGGGCATCTTCTACACCGACCCCGCCGACAAACCGATCATTGAAGCCTCTCTGCGCGAACTGCAAAAGAAATACAGACAGCCGCTCGCCATCGAAGTGGAACCTCTGCGCCAATTCTTCCCCGCCGAAGAATACCATCAGGACTACCTCGACAAAAACCCCGCAGGCTACTGCCACATCCCGCAAGCGGCTTTTGAAAAAGCGCGGCACGCCAACGACCCTTCCGTTCAATACAAGCGTAAATCACGCGCCGAACTGCAAGCCGAATTGACGCCCCTCCAGTACGAAGTCACCCAAAACAGCGCGACCGAGCAACCCTTCCGCAACGAATACTTCGATAACCACAAGCGCGGCATCTACGTCGACATCACCACGGGAGAACCCCTCTTCCTCTCCTCGGACAAATACGATTCCGGCTGCGGCTGGCCCAGCTTCACGCGCCCCATCGACGATAGCCTGATTGCAGAAAAGCAAGACCGCACCCACGGCATGGTACGCACCGAAGTGCGCAGCAAAACGGGCGATGCCCACCTCGGACACGTCTTCAATGATGGCCCACAGGACCAGGGCGGCCTTCGCTACTGCATCAACAGCGCATCCCTGCGTTTCATTCCCATGGAAGACATGGAAAAGGAAGGTTATGGCCGTTACCTGCCTCTCCTTCAAAAAGAAACAGAAAACAAATAATTCCCGCTTCCTCCCTTCGACAAAACAGCCTTTCCCCTGATGAGGAAAGGCTGTTTCTTTCATGCTTCATCGGCCATCAAACGCGAAGCAGCCTATTTTCTGGCATTTTTCAACTTGGCATTGATCTCGTCGGGATTATTCGGATCGAACACCACATCTCCTTTACCCAGATCATTGTGAATCACCGGACGCGGGCCTTTCATCACCGTCTCTGCCATCTTGTCCGTATCCTGAATGCGAAATCGCGTACAAAGCACATAAGCCGCCTCTCCACGGTCGAAATGCCCGTAAGTCGTACAGACAATCGTACCGTCGGGCAGAAGTTCGGCAGCCGGGTACGCCGTATCCCAACCGTTTTTATTATCCTTGAGGCGAATGCGGTACTGCCCTTCCTTCCCTTGAACCAGATCGTCCCAGGTACCGACCCAGCCGACCCAGTCTCCTGCCGTCGGGCTCTCATTGAAATCCGCCTTTTTCGTCGGCGATGCATCGCGGAACTGAATCAACATGCGCCCATCCGGCAATTCAAGAGCCTGATGCCTGTCTCCAGCCAGCGCTGCGGGCAACTCCTTCGGTACGGACCACGTTTTGCCTTCATCCTGTGAAATCATAATCTGCGACCCATGGTTGCGGCTGTTCTCGCGCAGCAGCAGGGCAATCGACTTGCCATCGGGACTGCGCACAATACCCGCCTCGCACAGATGCAAATCGCGCGCACCGGGAAATACTACCTGCGGAGCAGACCACGTCACCCCACCGTCTTCCGTAAACACCACGCAAAGCTCCAACGTATGGAACTTCCCTTTGGCATCCTCGCCGCTGGAATTCACATGGTAGGAAGCCATATAATGCCCCTTGCCCGTCTTGAGCGGAACCAGATCGCTCATCGCGACGATACCTGCGGGTTGCTGCGGAATCGGCATCAGCTCGGACCACGTTTTGCCTTCATCCTCACTCACGGCGACCCTGTTGCGTTCCTTCGTCTTCATCGTGCCGCCCTGCCTGCCGGAAAACATCAGCAGGCGCTCCTTTCCGGTAGCATCCACCGTCCTGTAAAGCGTCGGCACCTCGCGGCTTGTCTTCCACGATTCGGGAACGGGCAAACGATCCCCCCATGTCCTTCCGCCGTCTTTCGAAACCTTCATCACCACCGGTCCGGAACCGTGGCCCTTCGGATAAACGCAGACAATCGACTTGCCGTCCTTCAGAAGCAGAGTTGTCGGATGTCCGAGATACTGCCCCTTCTCCTTGTCCACGACAACATGCATATCGTCCCGTCCATTCAGATCGACAATGGGAATCGAATACCCGTCATAAACGGACACCGGAGCGGATGCTTGTTCTGCCGCAAAAGACACTGTCGTCGTCAGGACTACGGCAGCCGACAACAACACATTTCTGGATAATGAATGGAATGACATGGGAATCGAATGGTACAATTGGATAAACCACGGTCTGCATCCTGCACGCTGCAAATACAGCCGTCATTAAAATATACGCATCCGGCCCGCAAAACCATCACTTGTGATCCATTTCATGAAAATAGCATAAAAAAGACCAGACCACTTCAATATTAAAAATTATTATACTATTGATAACAAATAATTTTTATAATAAAAAAGTATTACACTATTGTAAGATGAAGACCAGAGAAATTCATATACAACAGCGTATTTACCACCGAAAGAACTCGCCACCTCCGCATCTGCCTGATATACTTATCCTGCAAAATGAATCAACGGCAACATCCTCTCGCCATCTCTATTGCAGGAAAACTGCGGCAAGCTTTTCGGGCAGGCCGTTTTGAAGGCATATTGCCTGGCGAACGCGAACTGGTCGCCATCTACAATGTCGGCCGCGAAACCATTCGTTCGGCTCTTTTACAGCTCGAACAGGAAGGCTTAATCACTGCTCCCATTGCACGATCTCCCCGCCGCATCCTTCTTTCTCCGTCTTTGCAAGAGGCCATAGCCCCCCCACGCCCAACCGAAAAACAGGCAAGCATCGGATTCCTTTCTTCCGTTCCGATAGGCCGCATGCCTCAAGGCATTCTTGCGGAACTTCACTACATCCGCAACCTTTTTGAACAAAACGGACTCGACTTCCATATCCATGAAATGCCATGGAGCATCGGCAACACTCCTGAAAACAGACTGGCCAGACTCGAAGCAAAAAACAATCATGACTGCTGGATCCTGTACCACGCCTCCTGCGAAACCCAGAACTGGTTCAAAAAACGCCATATCCCATGCATCGTGCGCGGTACCTCCTATCCGACTTCAAAATTGCCCTGCCTCGACACCAACTGGGGAGCGACTGCCAACCACGCCGCCAACCACTTGTGGCACAAAGGACACCGGAACATCGGCCTTTGCATGCCCGAAGAAAAGCTGAGAGGCCACCAACTGGTCAAAAAACATTTCTTCGATTTCGAAGCCGAAGGCTGGAATCCCGTCATCATCCCCTTTCCGGCGGACATCGCCTCCACCTTCGAAAACCTCGAACGCGCCTGCTCCGAAAACAAGGAAATAACGGCATTCGTCACCATGCGCGGCAACCAGATCGTCACTCTCCTCTCATGGACAGCCACGCATGCGATATCCATCCCTGCACAAATCAGCCTGGTCAGCCTCAGCTACGAACCCATTCTAACCCACCTGTACCCCCCCATCGCCAACTATGAAATCAACGCGGAAAAATCCGTACGTCGACTCGTGAGAATGATCAGCCACCTTCTTGCTTCCAAGAATACATCAAGCGCCTTCGTCCTACCGGAATTCAACCCGGGACAAAGCGTCGCCGCACGTCATTGACACGGCACCGCCACGCTGCACGAAAAACCGAACGCCGCCCTACAATCCGCGAATCCTCTTCAACACATCCGGAGGAATCACCACGTTCACATCGAAGTAATCCTTACCGCGCAGAATGCGGAGCGAAAACCTGCCGTCCAGCACAGCCGTATTCTGAATATCGCCAAGCTCCATCACCGATTCCCCGTTCAAAGCCACCACGAGATCGCCCGGCATGAACTTCGTGGCTGCTTCCGTCCCCTCCTGCACCTGCGTAATCCATACGCCGGACATACCCTTGGCCCGTTCTTCGCTCGACAAATCACGCATGGAAAGCCCCATCGCCTCGGGATAATACTTGCTGGCCTGACCCGCAAACTTCTGCTCGGCCATATACAAATCGTCCACCGTCATCTCCAGAGCAAGCTTCTTGCCTCCTCGCACAACTTCCATCTTCACCGTGTGGCCGATCGGATACCCCTCCAGCAAATTGCGCAGCCTCGGCACGGACATCACCGTATTTCCGTTCACCGACACCACCAGGTCATTGATCCTCATCCCGGCTTTTTCCGCCGGAGAACCGGGCTGAACGAAATTGACGATCGCGCCGCCTTCCACCTTATTGCCCGTAAACTCCTGCATCTCGCGCGAATTGGCAATCCACGAAATACCCAGATACCCGCGCGCTACATAACCGCGTTCGCAAATCTCGCGAAACGCACTCACCGCCACATTCGACGGAATGGCAAAACCCACCCCGATATTGGAATCGCCGTTGCGCGACTCCACAGCGGAATTGATACCGATAATCTCTCCCTTGATATTGACCAGAGGGCCGCCGGAATTGCCGGGAGAAATATTCGCATCCGTCTGAATCCACTCCTGCTTCGATTCGCCATACACCCTCTGCGGTGCACTCACGATCCCGTGGCTCACCGAAAGCCCCAGCCCATACGGATTGCCGCAGGCCAGCACGATCTCCCCGGCCTTCACATGATTGCTCACACCGAACGGCAGTGCATCGAACTTCTCGTGCGAATCGATCTTCAGCACGGCAATATCCAGAACGCGATCCTCCCCCACCTTGAATACGGGCAGCACCGTACCGTCCATCAGCTTCACGCTGATCGCCTGTTTTCCTTTCACCACATGGTAATTCGTCAGAATATGCCCCTCCTGCGACACGATCACCCCCGATCCGAGACCACGCACCGCCACATGCTGCGTCACCACATTATTGCCGGATTCGGACACATCCTGCACGGATTGCACTCCGGCCGTATCGATACAAACAACCGACTTTGCAATATGCTGTGAAAGCGTACTCAATTCATCGCTCATCTTCGCCAGATACGGCACCTTATCCAGGCTCAACCGCGATTTCGCTTCGAGATGGTACTTGCCCGCCTCGACGAATTCACGAATATCCCGCTTGGCCACCTGCCTCCAATACACAACCGCTACAAGCACGATGACAACCGTCGAACCTGCAACAAGCAACAAACGTTTCCAAAAACCATCCATGCGGGTACGCCGTATATTACCATAAACATAGTCAAATGACAAGCAGGAAACAGGTCGTGCAAGCCGAACATGGACTTGACTCGTCTCCATCCATCTGGTGTAATATCGCGCAGGCACATGGGGGAAGAGTCAACAAGCACAGTCATCTACGGCAGCGACGAAGGCCTCGTCTGCTCCGAAGCTCTTCGAACCTACCGTTCGCTCGCCGAAGGCACAGACGAATACAACCACGAAATCATCGACGGCACATGCGCCAACGTCTCGGAAGTTGAAGAAACCTGCCTTCGCACCGTCTCCGCCCTTCGTACCCTCCCCTTCTTTCCCGGCCGGAAAATCGTCTGGCTGAAAAACGCCAACTTCTTTGGCGACAGCCAGCAGGCCAAAGCCGAAACAACCCTGCAAGCCATCGCCGGACTGGTGGAAACCCTCGGCAACCTGCCGCCAAACACCTTTTTCCTCCTCTCGGCCTCGGAAATCGACAAACGGCGCACCTGGTTCAAACAACTCTCGCAAATTGCCGCCTGTAAGGAATACGCCAAAATAGACACCGGCAAACAAGGCTGGGAAACGGAACTCGCCTCCTGCGTCACCCGCGAAGGCAAAGCCCGCGGCCTCACCTTCGACACCCAGGCCCTCGAACTCTTCATCCACCGCGTCAACGAAACATCGCGCCAAATCGCCAACGAACTCGACAAGCTCGACATCTACCTCGGTGCCGAACGCCGCCGCATCACCGAAGAAGATGTACAGGACATGGTCGCAGTCTCCCGCTCCGGGGTTATCTTCGAAATCTCGCGCGCACTCGAACTGCGGCATGCCCATCAGGCCATCGCCCTCATCGACGAACAGCTTGATTCCGGCGAACAGGCCATCTCCATCATGCGCGCCGCCATCATCCCTACCATCCGCAACAGCCTGATGGCAAAAACATTGATGGAAAACTACCAACTCTCCCCCACCAACTACCGCGACTTCGAATCGAAAGTCAAAAACCTCCCTCCCGAAGCCAAAAGCCTCATACCTCTGAAAAAGGACGGCACCCCGAACACCTACCCCCTCTTCCTCGCCGCGCAGAAATGCACGAAACAAACGCTTCCGCAAATCAAACGGGCGATCGCCGCCTGTGCCTCGGCCGACAAGGCGCTTGTCTCCAGCGGCCTCGACGCACGCGACATCCTGCACAAACTCATCGTCACCATCACCGCCTGACATGGCCCACCTTCTCCCCCAGCAGTTCGACGTCCTCGTCATCGGCGGCGGACACGCAGGCATTGAAGCCGCCCTTGCCGCATCCCGCCTCGGATGCAGCGTCGCCCTCCTTACGCAGAACCTCGACACCATCGGCCAAATGTCCTGCAACCCGGCCATCGGCGGATTGGCCAAAGGACACATCGTCCGGGAAATCGATGCCCTCGGCGGCGCCATGGCCCTGAACACCGATGCCACCGCCATCCAGTTCCGCATGCTCAATGCCTCCAAAGGCCCCAGCGTACGCGCACCCCGCGCCCAGTGCGACAAAGTCGCCTACCGCGCCCGGATGAAAAACGTCATCGAAAACGACCCGAACATCCGCCTCTATCAGGGCGACATCAGCGACATCCTCGTCGACAAGCAAGGCCGGGTCACCGGAGCCCTCACCACATGGGGCCTCGAATACCGCACCCGCAGCATTGTCCTCTGCTCCGGCACCTTCATGCGCGGCCTCCTTCACGTCGGCATGGAACATATACCCGGCGGCCGCCTCGGTTGCGCCCCCTCCTCCCTGTCGGACACTCTGCGCCGCCTCGGCATCCGCCTCGAACGTTTTAAAACCGGCACCTCGCCCCGCGTCAACAGGCACACCATCGACTTCAGCGCGTGCGAACGGCAGGACGGCGACACCCCGCCGCCCCTCTTCAGCAACCGCTCCCTCACCGAACTCCGCCGCGACACCGAACCGCACTGCACCCTCAACACCTTTGCCGATCCCGGCTTCAACCTCGTACAGGATCCCTGCTGGATCACCTACACCAACCGGCGCACCCACGACATCATACGGGAAAACCTCCATTACAGCCCCCTCTACGGAGGCATCATCGAGGGAATCGGCCCGCGCTACTGCCCCTCCATCGAAGACAAAATCGTCCGCTTTGCCGAAAAACAGCAGCACCAGATCTTCCTCGAACCCGAAGGCCGCAGCACGCAGGAATACTACCTGAACGGCGTCTCCACCTCCCTGCCCTACCACGTTCAGTGCGAAATCGTCCGCAGCATTCCCGGCCTTGAAAACGCTCAACTCATCCGGCCCGGCTATGCCGTCGAATACGACTATGCACCGCCCACTCAGCTCCACCCAACCCTCGAAACCAAACAGGTGGAAAACCTCTACTTCGCCGGACAGATCAACGGCACATCCGGTTACGAAGAAGCCGCCGCACAAGGCCTCATTGCCGGAACCAACGCCGCTCTGAAAACTCAGGGCCGCGCCCCCCTCGTCCTTCGCCGCGACCAGGCCTACATCGGCGTCATGATCGACGACCTCATCACCCGGGGCACCGACGAACCCTACCGCATGTTCACCAGCCGCGCCGAAATGCGCATCCTCCTCCGGCAGGACAATGCCGACCTGCGCCTCACTCCCATCGCAGCCGAACTGGGCCTCGTCTCCCGTGAACAGGGAGAAAACGTGAGGAAAAAACAGGAAGCCATCGACTCCGGTATCCGTGAAGCTTCCGGCCTCCGCCACGAAGGCGTGTCACTCGACCTCTGGCTGCGCCGCCCGGGCAATAGCTGGACACAGCTTCCCGATGAACTTCTTCAAAAGTTCCACGTGGAACACTGGGAATACATCGCTACGGAAATCGCCTACTCCGGCCATATCGACAGGCAAACGAAGCAAGCCGAAAAAATCGTTCGCCTTGAACATAAAACCATTCCGGAGAACATCGACTACAAAACCATTCACGGCCTCAAAACCGAAGCCGTACAGCGACTGGAAAAAATACGTCCCGCTACCATCGGCCAGGCCAGCCGCATCCCCGGCATGACTCCGGCAGATATCTCCATCCTCCTCGTCTGGCTCCAAAAGCGAAAACACGCTTAAAACGGACAAAACGGCTCTTTGCTGCTACCCCCCCGGCAAACGGAAAATCCGTCTTGGCACCGCTGTTCCCACACTCGGAGCCGTCACTTCGGTTTGTCTTTATACGCGGCTGGGCAAAACTACTCTTCCTTCTTAAGAAAGCTTCATCTTTCATCCCGGACCCATCAATCAAAACAGGCTTCGGGTACACTGTTCAATTCCCGCTTCTGGATCGTACTTTCCCGCGCAGAATCATATCTTCGCCGCAGGAAATCCACGTCCGATCCATCAAAACGAGCTCATGAGGCAAAAAGGCATCGCCCGGAAACGCCTGCACCGGGCCTCCCCCAATCCACGGTGTATGTACGCAAACCAGCTCGTCCACCAGCTCTTCTTCCAGAAAACGCCTTAGTAGACTACCCCCGCATTCCAAAAGAACAATACTCGTATTATATTGATTATAAATTACTTCTAAAACATTTTTACTCAATGAAGAGATATTCTCCATCACAATCGTACGGTCTGCATGTTCGTCCGTAAAGCCCCTGCTTCCCTCAGGCAAAGAATCCTTCTCACGCGTCAATACGACCCGCCACGGCTGCTCCTTCCATGCCGGCGGTTGCCGCAACGGATTCCGGATCGTCAATGCCGGATCGTCGCATCGCACCGTCTCACCACCCACAAGCACCGCATCGCATTCCGCACGCAACTGGTGGGCATACCGCAAGGACTCCTCTCCGCTCAACCAGCGTTCATTCTTCCGCGTCAGGCGGCCATCCACCGTCATCGCCACCTTGGCGATCACCCATGGCCTTCCTTCCTTCACTCCCATGGCAAACCCGCGAATCATCTCCCGGCACTCTTCTTCCAGCACGCCGCTTGCCACTTCGATTCCTTCAGCCCGCAAAATACCGTCCGCCCTGCCCCGGTGCCGAATATCGGGATCGGAAGCTCCGTAAACCACCCGCTTCATCCCTGCTTCAATAATCGCATCGGTACAAGGCGGAGTCCTGCCGAACGAGCTGCATGGCTCCAAAGTCACGTAGATCGTCGAATCGCTCAGAAAGGCCCCGTAACCGCGTTCGCGTGCATCGGCAAGAGCCATACGCTCCGCATGCGGTTCTCCGGCCTTGTGATGGTACCCCAGCCCCAAAACGAGGCCATCTCGGACAATGACTGCTCCCACGGGAGGATTGGGACTCGTCACGCCAAGTCCAAGCCGTGCCTGCTCGAGAGCTGTACGCATCCAATCGGCATCCTGATCGGGTGAAACCATGGGGCAAGCATACCACTCGGTTGCCTCGGAGCCAAGACCCGAACGGTGCTTATTTAAGAGTATAGATATATTGTATATAAAAATTCCGTCTTCTTCTATTGTGTAAATAATGTGAATATGTGATGGTTTTATTTAAAATTGAGTGACATGCAAGTAAAATAAAATGTGAATAACTAGTGAAACAAACATAGGAAAAGGCGAAATAAAACATATTCAAACTCCATTCACAATAAATTCACAACATATCCACAACGCGGTGTTAATAAGATATAAAAGGTATTTATCATCAGAAAAGAATGCAGGAAGAAAGACAAAATGCAAAAAAAGAGTCGCAACACTATCGTAATATGCTATTCTAGGAAATGAACCAAAAAAAGAATTAAGCCCATGACTATCACCCTAATGCCACCACTCGTATCGGACCTTTGCGCTCCCATCAGCGGATTCATGCGGCCCCTGTCCGATTGCCGCGTTGCCAACATGACCTTGCGCGAATGGGTCACATCCCGTCTTGAGCTGGCGGGATTCGTCGTCATCAACCCCGAAGAGGCGAACAACCAATGCGTTCGTATCCCGATCGATCACATACCCGAGTATTCGACCCTCTACCTGCTTGCCCATGCCGTCGGGCCCAAGGCCCTGAAAACGCCCAAGGGTGAAATACTTGCATGGGTCAATACGCTGGATCCGATGAACTGCCCGAATTGCATCGTCACCGAAGCTCCGGCCCAGCATATCCGCTACCTGTGGGACATGCTGGACCTCAATGCCGAAATCCTTCGGAACATGCCGCAAACACCCGTTCGCGGCAGCATCAGCCACCTTGCTGCAGTGGATGGCCGCCTTCATTTGGGAGAAGGCTCAGTCATTCACCACGGCACTGTGATCGAAGGAGACGTCATCATCGGTAAAAACTGCAAGATCGGCCCGAACGCCTACATCCGCGGAGCCACATCCGTTGGCGACAACTGCGTGATCGGCCACGCCGTCGAAGTCAAAAACAGCATCATCTACGACAACACGCACATTGCTCACCTCAGCTATGTGGGAGATTCCATCGTAGGATCGCATGTCAATGTCGGTGCAGGATGCATCTTCTCGAACTACCGGCACGACGGACTGAACAACCAGATGATGGTCAATGGCGAACTGATCGACACCAAACATGACAAACTCGGAGCCATGGTCGGCGACGGCGTCAAACTCGGAGCGAACAGCGTGATTTGCCCCGGCCGTAAAATCGGACGAGGCCGGATGACCGATCCCGGCACGATCATCCGGCATGATATGGCTTGATCGCAGACGCACTGCTGCTTGACCAAATTCGGCTGGCTTGGATAGAGCCTGCAACTTCTTCCTGCCGAACGATTGACAGGATACGGATAGGCCTTTGTCGGGATATGGTGTATTCCATCATTATGTTCGAATATCGCCATACCTGCGGACTTGCCCGATACGGCAAAGAACGATACATTGCAGAAACGCGGTACATGAATGATCCTGTTCGCCGTGTGCATATGCCTTCTGCATGCACTGCCTGCGGCGCTGGCGATTTTCCGATACACCAATACATCCGATATGCCTCTCCGGATGCAGGAATGCTTTGAAAGGCTATTCAATTTCCCGTTTGGATCAATTATTCGTTTCCGTGCAGATAACGGGTACGCTTGCATTGAAAATAAGACCAGAGCATAAAACCGTCTGCACTCCTTTTTTCTCAATAATACTGTAAAACATTGTTTATTATATGGTTAATTTGCTTAATACAGACGGTAAATGATGTAATTCATGTCCGTTTAATACGGCTGGAAAAACACTTCGAATACAGGGAAACATGCTTCGAAAAGGCTGGAAACGTGCACTTTTGGTCTTACTGTAAGAAAAGCCGCCTGAAATTGACAGAACAGCTCGAATTCACTACTTTTAAATTGAAATTCTTCTGTCAACATGAACAAGCCCCTTACAATTATTCTTCTCGCAAGCTGCATATCTCTTTCGTATGGTAGCCAAAGTGACAATCTGCACTCCTTTTCGGCGGCAACGCAAATTGAGGAATTGACGGAATGGTCGCACAGTACAGTAACAAATCTGGGTTCCGGCCTTTGGAATGGAAACGGTTTTTCTTTCAATCTGCAACAATCCGAATGGCTGGCTCCTCCCGTCAGTACACCGAATGCAGGAACTGCCCTGGCCGATCAGGTATTCCTGAATTCGATCACCGTGAAAACACGAAGCACTGGCCAGGCTGCTGTGACAAACTGCTATGCTTATCTTTGCTCCATATCGGGAAGCAACATGGCGGTCATCAATATGTCGGATGTATTCAACATCCCCGCTACCAACAACACGACATTCACATTCAATTTCTCCCGGCCTTCCATCGTTGACAGCAATACGACGTATGGCATTCTGTTCTCGCAAAACGGTTCTTTTGCTTCGGGAAGCAGCATCACGCTGGGAGACGGGGTGCGTGTTGGCATGGCTCGTACGAATACGCTGAATACGACCTCCTCCGCAGGACAATTATTCAATTCCATTTCTATTGCACCAGCGGAAAATTATTCTCCTTATGTAAGTATCAATACATCGCAAATACCTGAGCCTGCATCGGCAATTCTTATGGTTCTGGGCGGTCTCGGCTTTTCGGTGCGCCGTCGCAGAATTTGATCGGGTACAGCCGGAGAATGGATAAAAAGGTATTTCGTTGCGTGGCGAAATACCGTTTTTTTGTTCAATATGGGAGGCGGATAGTGTTGCGCCTTGTCGGATCATCAAAACGATGAAAAAAGGACCAGAACATGAGTCTGTCTTCCCCCCGGTTTCCGCAAGAATATGATATAATACAATTTTTTCATACAAAATCAATGTGTTATGATAAATAAAAATGTCTTTCAAAACTTGATTTATGGCTGTTTGCATGTGACGGGAATATGCTGCGGATGCGCTGAAATGCGAATCCGACATCTGGAAAATGTACAACTCTGGTCTTATTGCAGAACAATCCGGCCGAGATTGACAGATTGAGCTGCATTGACTAATTTGGTTGGCGGTAACCCCCCTTTGAAGTACCATGCACAAAACCATTACAATTACACTTCTTGCAAGTTGCATGTCTCTTGCATATGGCAATCAGAACAACAGTTTGCAACCTTTTTCGTCAGCAACGCAAGTTGAGGAATTGACGCAATGGACGAGTGCTACGAAGGCGCTGGGTTCCGCAAATTGGAGTGGCGCAGGTTTCTCCTTCAATCTGCAACAGTCTGCATGGCTGGCGACTCCCACCAGCACACCGAATGCAGGAATGTCTTTGGCTGACCGGGTCTTTCTGAATTCGATCTCAATAAAGACGCGCAGCTCAAGTCAAGGCGCGGTGGCAAACTGCTATGCCTATCTTTGCACCATGTCGGGAAGCTCCATGACGGTGGTCAATATGTCGGATGTATTCAATGTTCCCGCTACAAACAATACGACATTCACGTTCAACTTCTCGCAACCTTCCATCATCGACAGCAATACGACGTATGCCATTCTGTTCTCGCAAAACAATTCTTTTGCTCCGAACAGCACCATGACATTGAGTGATGCCAAGGCTATTGGTATGGCGCGTACCAATACACAGAACACGGGCGCTTCGGCGGGCCAGCTGTTCAGTGGCACTTCGCTGACGCCGACAGGCGAAAACTACTCTCCTTATGTAAGTATCAATACATCGCAAATACCCGAACCAGCATCGGCAATGCTTATGGTTCTGGGCGGCCTCGGTTTTTCGATGCGCCGCCGCAGGGTGTGAAAGGATCAAGTGAACAATTGATCGAACGGCTTTTCGTTATATGGCGAAAAGCCGTTTTTGCATCATGTGTTCCGTGTTTGAAAACCGAAAATGGTATGGGAAAATCGTGGAGTTGCCCTTGTTGTACTGGTACGGATTGGCAGGCCGACGAAATACGTGCAGATCAAAAAAGGAAGCCCCGCAGCATACGGGGCTTCCTTTGCATGTGCCGGTGATATGCGGCAGGGGGATTTAGAAGCTGTAGCCTGCCCCGACACGGACGGTCTGCAGCACGGCATCCTTGCGGACCTCCAGCGTATAGCCGGCGTAGGTGCGCCAGTTCTCGTCGATTTGCAGTCCGGTCGCGTAATCGAGGATTCCGGCGTGGCGGCCGACATCGACTCCGCGGGTCTTCCATCCCTGCACCGTATTGGGCATGGATACGGTGCCGCTCGGATCGTGGCGGTACACATCGGGCGCATAGCTTAGGGAAAGGCTGTTATCCCACATCATCCCCTTCCCGACGCTATCGCTCCGGGAAATCGACACACCGATGGGCAGGGAAAGGTTTTCCAGCCTACCCTTGCCGAAATGGCGGGGATTCTCACCGGATTCGGTGAAAGAGTCCGAAGCCGCGGCGGTGTACTCCAGCCCGATGAAGGGGCTTGCCGTCCACGTCTTGTTCAGGGCGATATCCCATGCGAGGCGGCCGTCGAGCTGCCATGCCGCATTGTCCCACTTGCCCGTGCTGCTGCGCTCAAGCAAAGTATCGTACATGCGGATGGAGTTGGACGTATTGCCGTAGGCGGCGGAGAGGTTGTACCTCAGCGTGCCGCGCTTCTGCAGGTCGATCAGCCCTGCGCCGTACACGGCGCCCATCAGGCTGTTCTGCCTGTTGTTGGCGAAGTAGGAGCGGCTCGTATTCCTGCCCGAAACCTGCCCGAAGGCTGCGCCGAGCACATGATTGGAAGTCAGCTTGAAGTCGCCGCCGAGGGCATAGCCTCCGCCCTGGTAATCATAGCCGTCTGCCTGTCCGGCGGAACGCTGCATGCCGAAATCGCCGAGGCCGGAAAACCAGACATTGGATTTCCGTTCGGAAAGCAGCCGCTGGCTGCCGGATTGGTCGCGCACGGTGCCGGAAAGGGCCTGCGCATTGCTGGCGGTACTCCACAGAGAGTTGTAGACGGCACCGCCGCGGAACTCGTCCCACGGCAGGAAGACCCGCTCAGCCGTCCACTGACCTATCAGCGCATCGCCTTCCCAGCCCACAGTCCATACACCCTTGTAGCCGTGCTCGGGAAGCTCGGCGGCAGTATCGGAGAAATCGGTGCCGTTACGCGACCCCTGTACGTCATGTGCCAGTTCGACCTTGAGATCTTTGGACATGGTATCGGTCGCGGTATAGAGCTTGCCTCCGGCATCCTTGAGGGTGAGCGTACCGCCCAGAACGATAGCCGAAGCATCGAAACGCGTTGCCTTGCCATTCGGTCCCGTCAGGATGGAGCCGACATCGATACCGACGCCGTTCGCCAGGGAAAGCGTGCCGCTGTCCGCACGCAGAGAGGCGCCGGAGCGCAAAACGAAGCTGGCATTGCCATTCACGTTCCATTCACCCGCATGTACGGTAGAGTCTTCGCGCACATCGAGGAGGGCATTCCCGGAAAGATTCAGATGATCGGCCTTGAACAAAGCCTTCTCTTCGATCAGGAGCGTACCGTTACCCACAGCCGCTTCCTTGAGGCGGAAGGTGCGGGATGCCTGCACGCGGGCGGCGAACGCTTCGTCCGATTCGTCGGCAAGGCGTTCGAGCTGTGCAGAGCTGCTCCCCGAGAAGACGATGGTGCCCGTGCTGCCTTCCAGCGTATTGGCGGCAAGATGGGCATCCGCTGCAGCAATGCCTTCGTGGAAGGCAATGGTACGCCCACTGGTGGCTTGAAGCTCCAGCGAGGCAGGCAGGATGTTGCCGTCGGCGTCTGCCTTGTCGTTCAGGCCGATCGAGCGCATAATGTCGCCAGCCGCCGTTGAGACACGGTTGCCGGAGAACGTGATATCGCCATTGCCGGTTGAGAGGAAGAGCCTGCCGCCTTCCATGGTCACCGCGCCGCCTGCGTTGGCATAGGTGTCGCCGGTATTGTCGAGGGAGTTTCCGACGAAGAGGGTATTGCCGTTGCCGGTGAGGCTGACGTCGCCGCCAGCGGTCACAATCGCCCCGCCGCTGTTGTTTTCGAAGGCAACGGTGCCGTTATTCGACAGGGTGACACCGTCCTCGGCATAGATGGCGCCGCCGATGGCTGCCGTATTGCCGGTGAAGAGGACGGAGCCCGTGTTGCCCGACAGAGTGGCATGGTTGAGGGCGCAGATGGCACCGCCGGATTTGTCTGCCTTGTTTCCGGAGAAGAAGACGGAACCGTTATTATTCGACAAGGTGGCATTACCCTCGGCGTAGATAGCGCCACCGCTGCCGATGGTCACCGAATTTCCGGTGAAGAAAATGGAGCCGGTATTGTCCGACAAAGTGGCATCGCTGTAGGTGCAGATGGCGCCTCCGTGGCCATTGGTTACCATATTGTCGGAGAAGGAGACGCCGCCGTTGTTCGACAGGGTGACATAGAGGTCGGAGAAGATGGCTCCGCCACGACCTCTGCCCACCACATTACCTGAGAAAGAAACGGAGCCGTTACCCGACAGAGTAACATCGTTTCTGGTGTAGATGGCTCCTCCATGACCATTAACCGCTATATTGTTGGAAAAGGAGACGCTCCCGATATTGTTCGACAGGGTGACCTTGCCGAAGGTGAAAATGGCACCACCAGTACCGCTAGCCGCCGAATTTCCGGAGAATGCGACGAATCCATTGTCTGATAGGGTGACATTTCCAGAGGAGAAGATGGCACCGCCGAGGCCGGAGGTTGACAAATTTCCGGCGAAGGAGACGGCGCCGTTGCCCGACAGGGTGATCGGGCCTGCCTTGGCATAGATGGCGCCTCCGTCGCTGCGTGTCTTGTTGTTTTCGAAGGAAACGACCCCGGTGTTATTGGAAAGAGTGGCGGTGCTCTCGGTGCAGATGGCGCCTCCATGACCTTTACCTGCCGAATTTCCGAAGAAGAGGACGTTCCCTGTATTGTTCGACAGGGTAACACCGCTATCGGCGAAAATTGCACCGCCACTGGCGTTGTCTGCCGAATTGTTGGAGAAAGAAACGGATCCGTTATCCGACAGGTTGACAGCCCCCTTGGTGAAGATGGTACCTCCAAGGCCATTAACCGCAGAATTTCCGGAGAAAGAGACGGCACCGTTGCCGGACAGGGTGATTTTGCCGGTGTTGGCGTAGATGGCTCCACCATTGGTGCGCACCTTATTATTTTCGAAGGAAACGACCCCGGCGTTGTTGGAAAGCGTGACGTGGCCCTCAGTGTTGATGGCGCCCCCGTTGCCGCTGCTGCTCAAGGCAGCCGAATTGCCGGAGAAGGTGACGGATCCGGCATTGTTCGACAGAGTAACGCCGCCCAAGCCGATGATGGCGCCGCCGCTGCTTCTGGCCGACGAGTTGTTTGTGAAGGCGATATTGCCGGTGTTATCGGACAGGGTGACTTGGCCGGTGGCGAAAATAGCTCCGCCTTTACCATTGCCGCTATTTTTTGAGGCCGAATTTCCGGAAAATATGATGGTGCCGGTGTTGTTCGACAGGGTGACTGCACCATTGGCGTAGATGGCACCGCCGCCGCCGATGGACGCCTCGTTGCCGGAGAAGGAGATGGCACCGTTACGCGACAGTGTGACTTGGTCATTGGAAAAGATGGCACCGCCATTGCCTTTGGCCGCCTTGTTGTTTTCAAAGGAAACTTTGCCAATGTTATCTGTCATGGTGATCTTACCTGCAGAGTAAATGGCGCCACCCAACCCTGCGGCAGATGTGTTGCCGGAGAATAAGACGGAGCCGTTACCAGTCAGTGTAACGTCGCCGGTGTCCGTGTAGATGGCGCTGCCGTTGTAGATCGACGAGTTGCCGGAGAAGGAGACGGAACCGTTATTCGACAGGGTAGCATTGCTTCCGGCAGAGATGGCGCCGCCGTTACCGACACCGTAGCCCGTGCTCTTGGGTGCCGCATTGCCGGAGAATGAAACGGCACCGTTGCCCGACAGAATGACGTTGCCTAAAGCATAGATGGCGCCCCCGCTGCCGTAGACCGCCGAGTTGTTTTCAAAAGAGACGATGCCGGTATTATTCGACAGGTTGACATCAGCGGCGGAGTATATGGCTCCTCCGTGGTCATTGGTTGTTGAGTTTCCTGAGAAAGAGACGGAACCGTTGCCAGCCAAAGTGATGTCGCCGGTGTTGGCGCAAATGGCACCTCCACCGTTGACTGCCTTATTGTTTCCGAAGAAAACGGTACCGTTGCCTGACAAAGTAGCGTCTGTGTCGACGAAGATGGCGCCGCCAGCGCTGTTCGCCGAGTTTCCAGAGAAGGTGATGGTACCGTTGTCCAATAAGGTGGTATCGCCGTAGACGCAGATAGCGCCACCGCAGATATTTGCTGAATTTCCTGAGAAAGAGACGGAGCCGTTATTCGACAGAGTGGCATTGCTGGAGGCGCAGATGGCTCCACCATTACCTCTAATCGTTGAGTTACCCGAGAAGGAGACAGCAGAGGTATTGCCCGACAAAGTGACCTGAGCGAGGGAGAAAACGGCACCGCCATTGTTGTACGACGAATTGGTAGAAAAAGAGACGGTGCCGTTGTTTGAGAAGGTTGCGTCACCTTCGCTGTAGATTGCTCCACCGACCGCTCGGTTCGCCGAGTTGTTTGTGAAAGAGACGGAACCGTTGTCCGACAGAATAATATTGTTGGTGTAGATGGCGCCGCCGGAGCCGCCTGCCGCGTAGTTTTTTTCGAAGGAGATAATACCGTTACCCAAGAGGATAGTATCGCCCTTGGTGCAGATGGCGCCGCCGAGATTGCCGCTCGACCAGTTTTTTTCAAAGGAGACGGAACCGTTGTTCGACAGAGTAATATTGTCGGCGTAAATAGCGCCGCTATAATATCCTGTTTGTCCTGAATAGGTAATTTCCCCCTTGTCTGTTTCGACGTGATCGGCGGCAGATGAAGGGAGGGTGAACAGTGCCGCCATGACGGCAGCCAAAAGAGGAAGGGGCAGTTTTAATTTCATAATCAATGATTTTATGGTAATCGGGATATTTCTGTTTATCCTGATTCCCCAGTATGTCCAATCAAACTGTTATTGTCAACAAATAATTATATTCTTTTATGAATCAGCGTTTTATACAAAAAACAAATTTTTTCATAAAAGAGAAAACTTTCATCCAGTATTCATCACCAATAAGATATGATGATGAAAAAATGTCGAATATCGATACGTGCGAGATGAAATGCTGCAAAAAATAGGCATTTATGCCACTTTTTCCCCTTACAGGTTTTGCGGGAGGCGGGTTTGGAAGCTTTTTTCACGGCGCGGGCCTTGCGCGGTTCTCCGGAGGCGGGAGCGGCGGACGGTGCGCCGGGTTGCGCGGCGGGCGTTTCCTTTTCCGGTGCGGCTGCGCTGCGGGAAGGCATGGCGGGGGGAAGCAGGAGGGTGGCCGCGCGCCGGGCGTCGTCGGCATATTGATTCCATGCCGTTTCGGCTTGTCCGGAAGTGGCGGACCGGGCTTCCATGGCTGCGACGTGGGCGGTGGTGAGGGCGCGGGTGAACAGGGAAATTTCGCCGTCTTCACGCGCCCGGTTGCCCGTGGAGGGTTGGGTGAACTGCTGCTGGAGCCTGGAGGCCATCAGAAGGGAGTTTTGCGCTCGGGACACATCGTTTGCCCTGCCCTGCCCTGCGGCGACGGCATAGGCCTTCAGAAGCCCGTAAAACGTATCGGCAGGAAGAGGGTTCGCAGCGGCGCGTCCGGAACCGGCCAGTTTGTCCCATTCCGCCAGTTTCTCCTTGTCGTAGGGGCGGTGGGCGGCAATCATGAGGCGCAGCGGCAAGGTGCGGATTTCCCACCGCCGGATCGCGGAGCCGGGGGCGGCGGAGTGCCTGTCTGCATAGGGTTGCAGCAGCAGTTTCCGCATGATGGCGTCCGCATCCGCATCCCGGTGGCGGCACCACATTGTTGTGGCGAGGTAGAGCATGGAGCGGAGGTAGCCGTCGCTCCGGTCGTACGTTCTTCCGTTTTTGCCGCCGGAGGCGTACTGTTCGTCCCGGGCCTTGAAGAGTTCGGCGGCGCGCAGGAATTCCGCCTGCGCTTCTTCCAGCCGGCCGTTACGGAAGAGGAGGTGGCCGAGCAAGTGATGGGAGACGGGGTGGCTGGGCGCGAGTTCGACGACTTTCCGTGCTGCGCCGAGGGCTGCCTCGGATGCCTGGGGTGCCGTTTCTTCGAGGAGGGCGCGGATGAAGCAGAAGGCGTGTTTGTCCGGGTGTTCCTTCAGCAGGGCATCGGCGGCTTGAATGGCCTCCGTCTGGCCGCTGCGGGGCAGCCCGAGATCGTCGTAGCCGTCTCGCACCAGCAGGATGTGGAAGAGCCTGGCCAAGGGGTCTCCCCGGAAGCGTTCGGCGAGCATTTTCGCCGAGGCTGTTGCCTCTGTCGCGCTGCCCCGCAGGAGGGCGGCCAGCACGGAGGCGTAGCCTTTTTCCCGGGGAAGCAGCCTGCCCTGCTCTTCCAGGATGCCGAGAGCAGCCAGCGAGGCATCCCGCTCGGCCTTGCGCGAAGGATCCTGCAAGGTGCTCATGGCGAGCCCCCAATGAGCCATGGCGCAGGCGCGGTCGTACCGGAGGACTTCCGAGAAATGGCGGTACGCTTCTTCATCCCAGTAGCAGACGAGGTCGTGCAGCCCTGCCAGCACTTCATCCTGAAGGGCGGCGTCCGGCGTGTCTACGACGAAGGAGAAGGAGGAGGGAGCCTCCCATGCGGGAGGAGCTTCCGTGCCCTGCTCCGCTGCATGGAGCGGGAGGGAGGCGAGCAGGAAGGCACAGGCGGTGCGGATGTTCACGGTGTCGGGTGGGGTGAGGCGATGGGGAACCGGGAAAGCGGGCTGCTGCAGCCTTTCCCGGTTCGGTTTGATGGGGATTGTCTGCCGCCCGTGCAAGTACGGGCGGCAGACCGGAGGATTACATCCTGTCGGGCATGTGGATGCCCAGCAGGGCCATGCCCTGCTTCAATACCCTGCTCGTGAGCTCGCACAGCGCGAGGCGCGAGGCGCGCACGGCTCCTTCCGAGCGCAGCACCGGGCAGGCTTCGTAGAAGGAGTGGAAGGCGCGGGCAAGGTCGAAGAGGTACCCGGCGAGTACGTTCGGGCGGCAGTCGTCCAGCACAGAGGGGACGATTTCGCCGAAGCGGACGAGCATGCGCGCCAGATGGATTTCAGCGTCTTCCGTGAGGGTGAGGGATTCCGGCAGCGCGGCGTCGCCTTCCACCTTGCGGAAGATGGAGCGCACGCGCACGTAGGAGTTCTGGAGGTAAGGGGCGGTATCGCCCTGCAGGGCGAGCATCTTGTCCCAGTCGAACACGTAGTCCGTCATGCGGTTCTGGGAAAGTTCAGCGAATTTGACGGCGCCGATGCCTACGGCGCGGGAGACGGCTTCACGCTCTTCGGCGGGCATGTCGGGGCTCTTTTCGTCGATCACCTTCCCTGCCCGTTCGATGGCTTCGTCCAATACGTCCTGAAGGGAGACGGTGTCGCCGGAGCGTGTCTTGAAGGGGCGGCGGTCCGAACCGAGGATGGAGCCGAAGGCGACGTGGCGGAAGTCGCCCGTGATGCCGCGCATGCGCTCGACGTCGAAGATTTGGCGGAAGTGCTGTGCCTGCGGTGCGCCGACCACGTACCAGATGGCATCTGCCTGCCACACCTTTGTGCGGAAGTCGAGCGTGGCGAGGTCGGTCGTGGCGTAGAGGAAGCCGCCGTCCGCCTTGCGCACGATGCACGGGATGGGTTTCCATTCGCCTTTTTCCTGCACGAGGAAGGGATCGTCCTGCGGCTTGAGGGTGCCATCCGAGAAGACGCAGATGGCGCCTTCGCTCTCGCGGGCGAGGCCGGAGGCGATCATCTCGTCCACGAGCGGAGCGAGGGCGTCGTTATAGGCGCTTTCTCCGAGCCAGTAGTCGAAGTGGATGTCGAGCTGGTCGTAAATTTTTTCGAGGCCGGATTTCGAGACGGCGACGCAGCGTTCCCAGATGGCGAGGTTTTCGGCGTCGCCGCTCTGGAGCTTCACCAGCTCGGCCTTGCAGACCGGAAGCAGTTCCGGCTTTTCCTTGCAGAGAGCGTTCACTTCCTTATAGACGCGCAGCAGCTCCTCAATGGGGTTGTCGGCCAGAGCCTGTTCGTTCAGGATGTTTTTCCATCCCCAGAGGATCATGCCGAACTGCGTGCCCCAGTCGCCGATATGGTTATCGGTGATCACATTGTGGCCCATGAAGCGGGCAATGCGGGCGAGGGCGTCGCCGATGATGGTGGAGCGGATGTGGCCGACGTGCATCGGTTTGGCGACGTTCGGCGCGGAGAAGTCGATGACGATGGTCTTCGGTTCGGCGGCAGCGGGTACGCCGAGGCGGTCGTCCTGCAGCATGGCGGAGGCGCAGGAGGCGAAGAACTCAGGCTTGAGGCGGAAATTGAGGAAGCCCGGCCCGGCGATCTCCATCGTGCAGATGGGCATGTCTCCCATGGCGTCGATGACTGCCTGCGCCAGTGCGCGGGGGTTCATGCGCGCCTGCTTGGCCAGCACCATGGCGGCATTGCACTGGTAATCGCCGAAGCGCAGATCCTGCGAGACGGCGACCGCAGGGGCGAACCCTTCGGGCAGGGCGTCGCCGAGAGCGGCTTTCAGGGCAGGGGCCAATTTTTCTTCAAGTCGTGCCGGGATTGTCATGACAGCGCTATATACCTTGCTCCGGCCTGCGGGTCAAGAGTGCAGTCTGTCCGCGCCTTCAAAACAGTGGAGAGGATGGCAGCTCTCGCCCGGACGGTGGAGCGGCCTGTGCGGAGCAGGGCGTTTGCGCGGCGCCGGTCAGAACGATGCACGCACGGCCGCCATGTACTGCCATCCGGTGAAGCCCTTGTCGCCCACGGCATCGCGCCCGCGCGAGTAGATATATTCCGTGCCGACCATCAGCTTCGTCTGATGGGGGCTGGCGGGGCAGAGGAAGAAGTTCATCCCGGCGTACACGCCGTGCAGGGCATCGCTGACAGGGGAGTAATCCGCATTCGTGCCGTAGTAACGGAGGTCGGAGCGAACGCCGTTTCGCCCGAACGAACACTGGTAGCGGAAGACGGCCTGTGTTCGTTCGCCGATGCGGTAAGTGGGAATGAAGGCGAGGCCGAATACGTTGTTGCCGCCTTCGGCTCTCTTTTTATCGAGGCCGATGGTGTTGAAGCCGGCCATGGCTTCGCTCATCAGCTCGAAGCGGCCGTCCGTATAAGTGTGTGTGAAGGCCAGCACGTCCACTGCACCCATACCCTGATAGCAGAATGGGGAAGGGGAGGCCACATCCGTGAACTCGTGGGTCCAGTCCAGATGGAATCGGTTGTTCGCATCCGCTGCATAGATGAGGGAAAGGGCGGTGAAGCAACCCGTCGAGGAATTGAAGACGGGTTCGATGCGCGACTGCCCGGAGCCGGGGCCGTCGTTGCCGTTCAGGTACACGCCCGTCTGCCAGCCGAAGCGTTCGGTAAAGGGTGCCGCCCCTCCCGACGATCGGCAGTTTTTCCACGGCTCCGCATTGTGCCGCCATTCGATGCCGTAATTCATATATGCGCTCAGCTGGTTCACCAGCGCGGAACGTTCGATCGTTTCGATGGCGGATGAGGAGAGCCTGTACTCGCCCGTGTAGCCGGGCTTGATCTTGCCTATATAAAGAGTGTCGCGGCTGCCGAGTTCCGACTTCAGGTAAAACTCGAAGAGCATCCAGTGTTGAGACGGTGCATCCCAGTTGTCGGATGTGTAACGGTAGCGCGTATTCACGCCGCCGATCTCCCAGTTGTTCACGAACGTGAATCTGTCGAACAGCTTGGCGGAGCATCCGAGGTACAGGCGGCGCCATTCCAGATTCCCCCGGCGGCTGTTTCCGTCGTTACAGCCGCGCACGCGTTGCCCGCCCCCGGCGGGGTCGAGATAGGCGCCCTGATACTGGGCGCAGAGTGTGACCCTGAAATCCTGAATCACGGGGTTCTCCAAATGGTCGCGTTTGGCATCGAACCAATGGAAATATTCCTTCACCTGCGAGCACAGGGCAGTGTTCCCATTCGCCGGAACGGATGCTTTCGAGATGGCCTGATTGCCGGCCCCGGCGGAGAGGGCGGGCAGGGAGGCTTCCCCGGCGAGGGCGGAGCCGATGAGAGGCAGTGCGGGGAGAAGGCGGCGGAGATGGGAGAGGTGCGTGCGTTGCATGGAACAGGTGAGAGGTCGTTCGTCGTGCGCGACCATACACCATCTGGCGGCGGCAGGGAAGGGAAAATCTGAAATGTTCCACGTGGAACACGGATTTGGCGTACCATAATGCGGAAATTGCGCCAAAACGGCTGAAAAAGCATCGAAAATGCGGATCAAATGATATGAGAATATGGGTATGTAAGTGATAAAAGGCGGTGAATTCGGGCAAATTCGGGTAAAAAATGGTGTTTATGCATCAAATGATTCGCAAAAGAGAAAATGAGTGGGTTCAAAGGGGGGGGGGAATGGCAGTGGGTGAGCGCAAGACGGGGAGCGTGGGAGAGTGTGACGTGTGGCGTATTCTGCCGTCCGGGTAAAAAGTTCCACGTGGAACAAAACGAGTCGCCCTCCCCCATCGCGCCAATGGCCGGGGAGGAATGTCGGTACGGTCTGCACCGCGTGCGCCGGAGTGCCGATGTGGTGGAGGCGGTGTGGCGCGGCGTGGTCTGGTGTGTATCGGCGAGAGGAGGAGTGGGGGTTCCTGTTCTCCTGCCCGGATTCTCCGCTTGTTCGGGGTGCGGTTTTCGCGTCTTTCTTTTGCCGTGCGGGTGCGCTTTTCGGTACGGACGGGCCTCGCCGGAAACGCTGCGCTGACTTTGAAAAGAATCGCTTTCCTTGCTTCCCGGTGGTATAGATGGGGTATCATAAAACCAGCCATGACGACACAAGGAAAAGTTTACCTGCTCGGCGCCGGTCCCGGCGATCCCTCCCTGATGACTCTGCGCGGCAAGGAGCTTGTCGAACGCGCCGACTGCCTCGTGTACGACGCTCTCGTCGCGCCCGAGATTCTGGCGTGGAGCAAGCCTTCCTGCGTGCGCGTGTATGTGGGCAAGCGCGCTTCCCGGCATGCGATGGCGCAGGAGGACATCAACAGATTACTCGTCGAGACATCGAAGCAATACGCATGCGTCGTCCGCCTCAAGGGCGGTGATCCCTACGTTTTCGGACGCGGCGGTGAAGAGGCCGATGTGCTCTCCGCGGAAAAGGTGCCCTTTGAAGTGGTGTCCGGCATCAGCTCCGCCATCGCGGGGCCGGGCTACGCGGGTATACCCGTGACGCACCGGGAATACTGCACGCAGTTCACCGTGTTCACCGGGCATGAGAATCCGGACAAGGGCGAAAGTACTCTGGATGTCGAAGGCATTGCCCGCGCACAGGGCACGAAGGTCATGCTGATGGGCATGAGCAGCCTCCGGGAAACGCTGGCCCGCCTCGTCGAGGCAGGGCAGAAGAAGAGCACGCCCGCCGCCGTGATCCAGTGGGCGACGACGGGTCGCCAGCGCAGCGTGACGGGTACGGTGGGCACTCTGGCCGACAAGGCGGAGAAAACCGGGCTGGGTGCGCCCGCCATCGTTGTGATCGGCGATGTGGTGAAGGAAGCCTCGAAGCTCGACTGGTACCAGAAGCTGCCCCTTTTCGGCAAGCGCATCGTCGTGACGCGCACGCGCGAGCAGATCGGCGGATTGAGCCGCCAGCTGCGCGAACTCGGCGCGGATGTGATCGAACTGCCGACCATCCGCATCACCGACCCCAGCGACCGGCAGGCCTTTGCCGAGAGCGTCGTCGATTGCCACACGTATGACTGGCTGATCTTTACCAGCCCGAACGGCGTGAAACGTTTCTTCGAGGCGTTCTTTGCCGTGTACAGCGATATCCGCTGCATCGGCGGCGCACGCATCGCTGCCATCGGCAAGGCGACGGAAGCCGCTCTCAAGGCGCATGGACTCGCTACCGACATCATGCCGAAAAAGGCCGTCGCGGAAGAACTCGTCAAGGAGTTTGCCCGGCAGAAGGAGCGTGTGCGCGGCATCGAGCATACGACGATGCTGTGGGTACACGGCGAGAAATCGCGCGAAGTCATCGCCCGCGAGCTTTCCGCCGCCGGGGCGATCGTGGACGAGTGCCTTGCCTACAACACGGTACCCGAGACCGAAGATACGACGGGTGCGCAGGCAAGGCTGCGCGAAGAAGGCGCGGATATCATCACCTTCACCAGTTCCAGCACGGTAGAGAATTTCCTGGCTCTCGGAATTCCTCTTCCCGATACATGCAAGATCGTCAGCATCGGCCCCATCACGACCGCGACTCTGCACGAGAACGGTCTCAAGCCTGCCGCCGAGGCGAAGGAACACGATATTCCCGGACTCGTGGCCGCCATCAGGAAACTCAAGTAATACGGAAGGAACAGTTTGTTCCGAACCATGCGGGCCGCTGCGGAAAATATCCCTGCGGCCCGTTTTGCATGGCGGCAGGCATGTATGCTATCGGTTAGCGGGCATGGTTCGGAAAACCTCGAAAAGACTTGCATTGTTGCCGCAAATACGGTATATACATCATCAGCTGCTGTGTTCGTGAATGGTTACATGGTCCGGACCGTTAATGAACATACAAGGGAGCCAAAGATTCGGGTTTAATGAACCGTCCCTTGAGGATACTTCAGAGAATGCGACGCGGCGCCCACTTACTGAGTACGGGAACGTGACTCAAAGCCATGACGGCACAGCGGTGTTTTTTTTGCGGTTCGTTGTTTGGAAGGAATGCTGCCTTTTCTTGAAAGAGACCGGTGTTTTCGTGCGTTGATGATGAATTCTGGTTCAGCATACGTATTTGCCCGGAGGATGGAAAAGCGCGGTGATGATGGTTCTGATCCCGGCCTGTGTTTGCGAAGCTGTACCGGATACGCGGAACGCTGAATAAATCGTCTGGTATCTGGGCGCGGTGTGGGATCAGGCGTTGCCCGTGCGGTCGGCAAGGGAATGGGAGGATCGTATTGCTGATTTTACCGCTTCGGCCAGGGAGCCGCTGCGTGTGCAGTTCTGCAAGGCAGGAGAGGCAGAAGGCAAATAATCCTCCTGCTGCGGCGGCGTGGGAGGGGCAAGGCAGGGGCTGCGCTTCCCGCTTTATTTGCCGGGTTCGGACGTGAAGCGGATATTGCCGAGCCGGATGAGGCGGACGAGCCTGTTCGCCTCGTTGATGGCGTCGAGTCCGGAGATGGAGAACTCTTTGTAGAGTACATCCTGTACGATGGGGGTGGAAACGACGCGCCCCATGCAGACGATGGCGATGCGGGCGCGGCCTTTTTCCATCGGTTGTGTGAGCCGCCGCATGATTTGCCCTCCGTCTTCGCTGAGCGTCACATTGACATGGCCCCAGCGCTGGTAATCCGCATGGGCCTCGGCCATGTGCGCGTTTGTGATGAGCAGGCCGCTTTTTTCCGCATGCTCCGGCGTTTCCACGACGAGAGGCTGGATGTGCTGATTGTCGTTTTCATCCGCGAAGACGTGGTTCATCACGCGATAGCCTTCCGGGATGGCGCGGGGTTTGCCCTGCGCGTCGCGATCGGCCAGCAGGGCCTCGTTGTCCGGATGGACGCGCAGCAGGGCGACGAGGGGGCTGTCGAGCAGGGCGGCCATGTAGGAGTCGGCCTTTCCGGCAGCATCGCGCCGCAACAGGATGCGAAGTCCGTCCCTGCCTTCCGGTTGCACGGCGATGTTGTCCTGGAGCCCGGCATCGCAGGAGAGGCGCAGCTTGACCCATTGGAGCGCATCCTCCTGCCGCGTGCCGTCGTCGGAATCGCCGCCCGTGGTTTTCAGCACGAAGGAGGAAGCCTGTTCGCCGGGCAACGGTTTCCCGTCCCATGTGAAAATGGCATCTTCATCCCGTATGGTGGTGAATACGGGTTCCTGCTCAATGGTGAACCGGAGGCTGTTCGCGTGGCGATTCTTCGGTGAATAGAGGCCGTGGAGCAGAGTCATTTCCCGGTTCAAAGAGGAGTCGGGCATATAGAGGAATCCCTCGGGGAGTAGGCGTGCTTTCGGAGCGGCCAGAACATAGTTGTTGAGGACGATGGCAAAACGATCTGTTTTCGCGTCCTGAATCAGCTTGTCCATTTTGGAGGCTCCGCCCGGAGTCAAATTGATGTAGAATCCGCGCCAGAAGAAACATGGCCCTGCATCCCGGACATCGGTTTCCGAGAGATAACGGCCGTGTTTTTTTGCCGTTTCCGGTGTTTCAACCAGAAAGTGCCGAGAACCGTTGCCGCTGATGAGGCGGTAGCCTTCGGGAATGTGCCGGATTTCCCTCGAATCGTTGCGGTCGGCCAGCAGAGCCTCGTTGTCCGGATGCAGGCGCAGCAATTCCAGCGAGGGAGGTTCCAGAAACATGCGGCACCATTGGCCCGCATGTTTCGCCATGCTGCCGGAAAACCGGATGCGGACAAGTTCCTTTTCAGGATATGCGATGCTGTACTTGTCGATGTGGGCATCGGGATGGGCCATGTGCAGGATGACGGTACGATAGTCACGAAGGAAGATGACGGCGCTGTGCAGGGCGGTATTGGGGTATTCATCCTTCATGAATCCCTCCATGATAGGGTCGGACGGAGCGGTCTTTTCCGCTTCAAGGAAGGCGGCGAGGCTGGACGGCTCGAATTTCAGGACGAATGTGGCGATTTGTCCGGAGGCATTGTCTTCCGGTTTCTGTTCCTGCTGTCGGGCTGTTTCCGTGGCGGCGTACGAGGAAAGCGGAAGAAACGGCAGAATGAGGCCGAGAAGGAGGGTAGAGGGTTTCATCTCGTGCAGGATAGAGGGGAAGTGCGGATGCGTCAAGCCGGAAACAGGGCTTCCAGCCGGCGAAGGATGGTAAACGGAGGCGGGATTATTCGGCGGTTGAAGTTGGTTGGGAATTTTTCTGATGATCGACCCGAACCAAATGAATGTTTTTGGACGAGAGCCATTGCGCCGTTTGTGCGGTTTGTTGGGGCGTGTTCAGCGCGAAGGAGAGTTCTTTGTCGGGGTTGCCGGGAAGGTTCGGCGTGGCGATGATCCGGTTATCCATGACGAAGGCCAGCCGGGTTACCGCGGGATTCATGAGATCCTTGTACTGTTGCAGCTTGAGCCGCCCGGCCGGGGTCAGGGTAATGAGGATGCGGGTTGGATCCTGTTGATCGACGCAGGCTTTTGCGATGTTGTGTCTGGTGATGATGAAATCTTCCGCATACGCATCGTGCATGGGCAGTCTGGGTTCCGTAAGCGGATCATATTCCGTGCGCGTATCATGGGGGAACGGGGAGTTGGGTACGATCCAGTTGATTTCGGGCTCATTGGGAAATAGACAGAGCTCGGGAAATGGGCAGAGTACGATGGGAGGAGGTGACCAGCAGCGATGAATGTGGCAGAGAGTGATGATCGTGATATTGTTCCCGTAAATATCCGGCTGAGTGGTGATTTTGAGGATTGGGCTCTCGTGAGAATGGAGTTGCCTGATGAATCGCCGTTCCGGTTCCATATCCGTTTGAACGATGATTTCCGAAGCAAGCTTGCCGTTCGGATTGGTTTGCAGCATGATTCGAGCATTGCCGGGCATGTTGCGCACGATACCGGTTGCGAGCAAAACATCATTGTCGGGATGGACGGGGAGTATCCGGAAGGGGCCGGGGTGGCAAAGATACGATTCCAGATTGTCGGCCTGTTGCATGGCTTCGCCGCGAAGCTGTACGCGCACGCCGTGCCCGCCTTCCGGGAGGATGGCGATGCTATCCGGTTGTGTTCCCGCCAGTGCGAGGCGCAGCCGAATCCATTCCATTATTGCCTTTTGGTCGGAGATGGGCTTGCCGTCGTTGTCCCATGCTTCGAGGATGAGCGAGAGGGGTTTTTCGCCGGGAGAGATGGAGGCCATCTGTGCAGGAACCGTACTTTTTCCTGAAGGGGCCGGGCAGGATTGTCCTGCGGGTGCGGATGGTTCGCCGAGGGTGATGGCCGGCCATAGCGCCGGCAGGAGGCAGAGAACGCGGGTAGAGGTACTCATGCCTCCAATATAGGTGAGGCATGAGGGATGTCAAGCCGCTGTTACGACCTCGGCAGGGCGGCGAAGGAGTCCGCCAGTTTTTTGACGGAGGATCGGCCTTTGACGGCGAGAGTGGGAGCGAAGACGGTGAGGCGGTATTCTTCGAGCATGAAGCCGTGGTCGATCCATTCGGGATCCTGCGCGTGGGCGGGCAGGGCGGCAAGGTAGGGGGCGGCAAGGGGGG
>NZ_LIGX01000025.1 GCF_001683795.1 Neoakkermansia glycaniphila | reverse complement strand
GGAGAGGGCGATGAGGGGGAGAGAGAGGCGGGCGGGGAGGTAGTTCAGGACGTCGTCCGTGCGGGCGGCGAAGGTGCCGAAGCGGCGGTATTCGTCGTTTTTTTTGCCCCAGAGGGCGTCAAGGGTGTTGAAGCAGCGGTGGAGGATGGCGGCGGCTGCACATCCGGCGGGACCGCCGAGGAGGAGGCCGATCGTGGCCCAGAAGAGGGTGGAGAGGATGCCGTCCGTGAGGTTTTCGGAGACGCTTTCGATGGCGGCGCGCAGGACGCCGTGCATGTCGAGCGTTTGGGTGTCGCGGCCGACGATCATGGAGACTTGCCGTTTGGCTTGAGGGAGGTCGTTTTCCCGTGCGGCGGAGAGGACGCGGCGGGCATGAGCGGCGAGGCTGCGGGGGGCCATGCAGAGGTAGACGGCGAGAGCGGCGGCGCACCATGCCGCCCATGAGGGGAGGAGGGCGGCGGCGAGGAGGACGATGCCCGCGCCGAGGCAGACGGGGGGCAGGACGGCGCAGAGGGCGGCGAGGCTGCCAGCAAGGAAGGTTTTGCCGAGGAGGCGTTTCCATGTTCGTTCCATGAGGCGTGCCCAGCGGCCGAAGTGGCAGACGGGGTGGCAGCAGCCGGGCGGCTCTCCGAGGGCGAGGTCGAGCAGCAGGGCGGCGGGGAGGATGAGGATGGGGGCGTATTGTTCCATCGGGTCAGGCGAGGCCCATGCTGCGGTAGATGTGGCGGAGGTCGACGTTTTCGCGTACGATGTCCGCCAGCCGGTTCAGGCTGTGTTCGAGGTTGCAGACGGTGAGGTTTTTCCCGGCGGGGCAGAGTCCGGAGAGTGTGCGGATGCGGTCGATGTAGGCGCGGCGGAAGTCGTCGTCGTCGAAGAGGCCGTGGAGGTAGGTGGCCCAGATGCGGTCGGTGCCGTAGCCGCAGGGCGAGCCGTCTTCCCGGAAGAAGAGAGGGGGGCATGTTTCTTTGGCCGTGGAGATGCCGTGGTGGATTTCGTAGCCGGATGTGGGTACGCCGAGCGGGGTGCGGGCCCGGGCGATGTTGAGGAGGGTTTTTTCCGAGGCGAAGGCGGTGGCGAGGTCGAGCAGGCCGAGGGCGGGGTGGGTGGCGTGTTCGGTTTCGAGGCGGTGGGGGTCGTCGATGCGCTGGCCGAGCATTTGCAGGCCGCCGCAGATGCCGAGGATGTGGCCGCCTTTGGCGGCATGGCCGAGGATGAGGTCGGCGAGTCCGGCTTCGCAGATGGCGCGGTAGTCGTGGACGACGTTTTTGGTGCCGGGGATGATGACGAGGTGGGGGGAGCCGAAGTCGGCGGCGGTGCGGACGGGGCGCAGGCGGATGTCCGGTTCGGCGGCGAGGGGGGCGAAGTCGGTGTGGTTGGAGATGTGGGGGAGGAGGAGGAGGGCGATGTCGAGGCGTTCGGCCTCGGGAGCGGGGTTGTCGGGGGCGAAGGTGAAGGCGGCGCGGTCTTCTTCCGGCAGGTTGATGCCCCGGATCATGGGGATGACTCCGAGGACGGGGGTGCCGGTGACGGTGCGGAGGTAGTCGTGGGCGGGGGCGAGGAGGGTAGAGTCTCCACGGAATTTGTTGACGAGAAATCCGGCCAGCAGGCGTTTTTCGGCGGGAGTGAAGGTCATCCACGTGCCGAGGAAGGAGGCGTAGACGCCGCCTCGGTCGATGTCTCCCGCGAGGAGGACGGCGGCTTGCGCGTGCATGGCCATGTTCATGTTGACGATGTCGGCGCGTTTGAGGTTGATTTCTCCGGGGCTTCCGGCTCCTTCGAGGATGACGGCTTCGTGTTCGGCGGCAAGGCTGTCGTAGGCCTGCCGGACGATGGGCCAGAGTTCGCGTTTGGAGGTGAAGTATTCGCGGGCGGTGCGGTGCCCGGTGGGGTGCCCGAGGACGACGACCTGCGATCCCATGTCGGAATGGGGTTTGAGGAGGACGGGGTTCATGCGGGCGTCCGGGTCGAGGCGGCAGGCGGCGGCCTGGACAATTTGGGCGCGGCCCATTTCTTCCCCGAGGGCCGTGACTCCGGAGTTGAGGGCCATGTTTTGGGCCTTGAAGGGGGCGACGTCGTAGCCGTCCTGCAGGAGGATGCGGCAGAAGGCGGCGGTGAGGATGCTTTTTCCGGCATCGGAGCAGGTGCCCTGCAGCATGAGGGCCGGAGTGCGGCGCGGGCGGCGCAGAGAGGGGGCTTCGATGCGCGGTTGCGGGGGGGCGATGCAGGCGTACAGGGCTGCGGCGAGGGTGTCGATGTCTGCATGGGAGCGGACGGCGGCGCGGTACCACGGTTCTTGGTCGAGGCTGCGGTAGTTGGAGCAGTCGCGCAGGGCGGTGCAGTGTTCGCGCAGGAGGGTGCCGATGAGGTCGGCGGGGGCATTCGTCCAGCGGAAGAGGATGTAGTTGGCGGCGGAGGGGTATGTTTCGATGCCCGGGAGGGTGCGGAGCTGCGCGTCGAGGTGTTCGCGGCGGGCGCGGGTGAGTTCTCGCTGTTCGGCTGCGAACGCGGCCGTTTCCGGGGAGCTGAAGATGGCGACGGCTGCGGCGATGGAGGCGGCGCCGATGCTCCACGGCGGAAGTGCATCGCGCAGGGCGGCGATGATGCGGGGGGATGCGGCCGCGTATCCGGTGCGGATGCCGGCCATGCCGTAGAATTTGGTGAGGGAGCGGAGGACGATGAGGTTGTTCCGGGTGGGGGCGGCGGTGAGGAGGCTGTGCTGTTCTCCGGCGAAGTCGATGAAGGCTTCGTCGATGATCCAGACGGTGCCGGGAGTGGCATCGATGGCGCGAAGGATGCTGCCGGGCGGGAGGATGGCTCCGGCGGGGTTGCCGGGGTTGGCGAGGAAGATGCAGCCGCCGAGCGGTGCATGGGCGGCGATAGAGTCGAGGTCGGGGAGGAATCCTGTGTCCGGTGAGGTGTATTCGTGCCGGACGGGGATGTCCGCGCGGCGGCAGGCGAGTTCGTATTCGCTGAAGGCGGGCTGGATGATGAGGGCTTCGGCAGGGGCGAGGATGCGCGGGAGGGCGTGGATGTGTTCGTTGCTGCCGTTGCCGAAGAGGATGCAATCCTGAGGGATGCCGAGGTGCGCCGAGGCGGCGGCGCAGGCATCTTCGGCATAGGGGGAGGGGTAGGCGACGGCGCGGTCGAGGCTTTGGAGGACGGCTCCTCTCAGGAAGTCGGGCATGCCTTCGGGACGGACGTTGACGCTGAAGTCGAGGAGGTTTTCCGGGGAGGTTCCGGCGCGGGCGGCGAGGGCGAGGAGGTTGCCGCCGTGGGCGTCGGCGTCGGGAGGAGTGTTCATGGTTCGGTCGGTTCGGAGAGGAGGTGGAGGAGTTGCCGGGCGCAGTCGTCCGGGGTGGCGGCCGTGGTGTCGATGGAGGTGCAGCAGGGTATGCCCCGGTGGATGGTGTCCATTTGCCGGAGGGCGTGGGGGAGATCCGGGGGGCGGTCGGTGCGGGTCGTTTCGCGGCGGACGAGGGTTTCCCGGTCGCAATGGACGCGGACGGTGTGGAGAGGGACGGAGCCGAGGCGGCGGCGGAGGTCGTGTATCCAGTCCGGGTTTTCTCCGATGACGTGGTCGGCGATGACGCAGGCTCCGGCGCGGGCGGCGGCGGCCAATGCGGCGTGGTAGGCTTCGACGAGGGGGAGGCCGGAGGCGTCCAGCGTGCCGGTGAGGGTGCTGGAGGCGGTGCCGCAGGCCGGGAGAAAGTCGTCCACGGAGAAGATCATGACGGGCCGGGGCGAGAGGCGGCGGAGGGCTTGCGCGAGCGTGGTTTTGCCTGCGCTGGATGGGCCGTTCAGCAGGATGATTTTTCCTTGGAGGCGGGCGGCTGTTTCCGGGGTGGGGAGGGGCTGCGCCCAGTACAGGTGGATGTATCCGGCGCGGATGTTGCCGTGGGAGATTCCGTCGCGGCAGGCGGAACCGTCCCGCCCCGTCCATGTGTAGAGCGAAGGGTAGTCGCGGTGGTGTTCGATGGAGGACCAGTGGAATTCATGCCCGCGCAGGGTGGTGCGTTCGAGGCCGAGGGGGGAAGTTCCGGGGATGGAGACTTCACGGTAGCCGAGGGAGCGGAGTGCGGAACCCATGCGGGCGGTGGCGTCGAGGATGCCGCTCATGGGCCATTCCGTGCCGTCCGGGGTGACGAGGGTGCGGCAGAGGTACATGT
>NZ_LIGX01000024.1 GCF_001683795.1 Neoakkermansia glycaniphila | reverse complement strand
AGGCCTGTGAGTTTGCTTTTGCCGGTGAGGTAGGCGTCCCAGCTGTTCCAGACGCCGAGGATGTAGGGATTGAAAGAGGTGGAGGTGTTGCCGCCGCTTTCGAAGTTGCTCTGCGTTTTGAGGTCGAGAATGCCGGAATAAGCTGAGACGCGCTGGTCGGAACCGAGGTTGGCCTGAAGGTCGCCGATGGCCATGTCGAGTGCGAGGAGGCATTGAGCGCGTGCTTCGGAATTGAGGAGAGCAGAGTCGGCAATCCTGATTTGAGAGGTGGCGAGAGCCATGAGGCCGACGCAAATCAGGGAAAGCAGTAGCATGAGAGTGACGGTAGCAATGAGGGCAAAACCTTTGCGATTTCGTTTTCTCAGTATAAATTGCAGGTGTTTTGAGAGGTACATGCTGTTCAATAGGTAAAAATATAATATCCCATAAACGCGGGCTGAGGGCAAATCAAATTTCTGGTCTTGTTGTGGCGTTTGCGATGAAATGAGGCTATAAGTTTATTTTGTGCAAATACACGAAAAAGAGAGAGAAGCCGGAAGCAGTTATTATTGAATGGGAATGAAGCCTGATATTCTATGAAAATTTGTGCTGCTTATGAGGATGGAGCATCATCCTCATTGCGGGAAGCAGGCGAGTGATTTGAATTCAGGTTTATTAAACCCTCGTTTTCTTGAAACATGAGTCTGTTTGTCTGACGGAAAAGAGTCAATTGCTTTTCTGCAGCAAGAGCCTCCACGACCTCCATCAGGTCGTTTTCAATGTCGAGAATGATGTGGCCGTTTCGGGCGGAGTCTGTTGTTGGAGGTATGTTTGGAGTTCATGGAGAATGGTTTCCCGGATGATGTCGGTGGGTGTACATTGCCTCATGGTGGCAAGCTTTTTCAGATGTTCGAGAACGGCAACGCCTTCTGCGAATGATTGTCGGCGTTGATTGGAGACAAACAAGGGTTCATATGCCCGGAACGGTTTGACCAAAATTAAATTCTTCGGATTTCTCCGTAGAATCAATGGCTGTGTTGGGATGATGTGGCGGATGTTGAGGGTGGCAAGAATCGTCAATCGATCAATTCGACGGCGATTGCATCGACGAGCAGCCGTCCGCGCCCCGTCAGAACGATATTTCCGTTATCTTGTCTGGCCGCCATGTGTTCGCGTATCAGTTCGGCCACCAACGGGCTGTCTTCCATGCGCAGCCATGAATCCGGCAGGCCCGTATCCGTACGCAGAAGGAGGCCGATGCGTTCCGTACGGTAAGCGGCGTCATCGAGGCGTTCCCTCTGTTCGGGGATGCGGCTGTGTTCCAGCAAGGCAGAGATGTAGTCGGTCGTGTTGCCTGTATTGAAGGAGCGGGTGCGGCCGACAGTGCTATAGGCGCCGGGGCCGATGCCGATATAGTCTTCTCCCTGCCAGTAGGCAAGGTTGTGCAGGGAAAGCGCACCGCCTTGAGCATAATTGGAAGTTTCGTAGTGGCGGTATCCGGCTCCGGTCAGCATGCCATGCGCCAGTTCGAACATGGCGGCATCGCGGTCCTCATCGCTTTCCATCAGCCCGGCGGCGTGCCTGCGGTAGAAATCAGTGTCCTCTTCGTAGGTCAGGTTGTATGTGGAAATGTGATCGGGGTTTTGTTCCAGCGTCGTTTCCAGAGTTTCCTTCCAGGATGCGACGGTTTGGCCGGGCAGGGAGAACATGAGATCGATATTGACTTGGGGCATGCCGACCTGCCGGAGCAGAAGGATGGATTCCCGAGCCTGCTCCGGCGTGTGAGTGCGGCCGAGCATGGACAGGAACGAGGCATCCCATGACTGGATGCCCAGCGAGATGCGAGTGATGCCGAGCTGCCGCCACAACTCTGCTTTTTTGGCGGTAAATGTGGCGGGATTGGCTTCGAAACTGAATTCTTCGACCGAGGAAATATCGGCATACACCCCGAGTCCTTCGACGAGCCGGGACAGATGCGTGGAAGAAAGCATGCTCGGCGTGCCGCCGCCGAAGTAGATGGTCGTCACCGGAGGGCACCCGGGAAGGCGCAAGGAGGCTTCTTTCAACAATGCATCGATGAATCTTTTCATATCCGTCTTGCCCGGTGTGTGCTTGTAGAAGGAGCAGTAGGGGCAGATACGATGGCAGAAGGGAATGTGGATATAGAGATGCATGCGGCAGGCTTGGTTTAGCATGAAACTCAGGCAGCGTCAAGCCGGGGAGCGGAGACCTCCGGGCTATTCATGAGGTGCGTTCGCAACGGGGATGAGGGCAAAATGATGTATCCGGAATCGAAGAAAGCCGTTCCACATGTCATGGAACGGCTTTCAGGTAAGGTGTGCAGTCCGGCTTATTTCTTGAGGTCGGCGGCGGCGGCGCTGTCGAGGTAGAAGGAAGCGTTCGGATGCTTCTGAAGGTAGGAGGCGGCAACGTCGATGGTGACGGGGCCTTCGACGGCTTTCTGTACGATGGAAGCTTTCTTGTCGCCCCAGGCCATGAGGGCTACCTTGCGGGCTCCCATGATGGTGGCGACGCCCATGGTGATGGCGGTTGCAGGGACATTTTCCTTGCCTCCGAAGGCGGGTGCGGCGTCCGTGATGGTGAGGTCGTCGAGATGCACCTGGCGGGTGATGGTGGTATCGTCGGAGCCGGGTTCGTTGAAGCCGATGTGGCCGGTGCGTCCGATGCCGAGAATCTGAAGGTCGATGCCGCCGCAGTCCTTGATTTTCTGTTCGTAGGCGGCGCAGTGGGCCGGGATGTCGGCATCGGCCAGCATGCCGGAGGGCAGGTTGACGTTTTCAGGCTTGATGTCGATGTGGTTGAAGAGGTTCTGGTGCATGAAGTACCAGTAGGATTCCTTGTGTTCGTGGGGGAGGCCGCAGTATTCGTCGAGGTTGAAGGAGACGACGTTGGCGAAGGAGAGGCCTTCTTCCTTGTGCAGGCGGATCAGTTCGGCGTAGAAGGGGAGGGGGGTGGCTCCGGTGGCAAGGCCGAGGACGACCTGTTTGTTTTCCGCCGAGCGGGAACGGATCAATGCTGCTACTTCGGCGGCGAGGGATTTGGCCGCGTCCTGGGGTGTATCGAAAACATTCACTGTCATAGCGGGCGCATTTTACTCCCGTTGGATTGCGTTTTCAACCCCAAAAGCGCAGGGAGGAGTTATCTTTTCCGTTTCGGCTCGGCCGGTTCCTCGGCTGGCGGATCCGGTTTGGACTGGCTTTTGCCGCTGTAAGGTGTCATGGTCCATGAGACGTTTTCAAGCGGGCCTGCGCCTCGGAATTCGAAAATGCCCTTGGTCAGGAGGTAGATGGGAAGTGTGACGATGCCCATCAGCCCGCGGAAGCGGAGCCGCAGGAAGGCATTGACGTAAAGTGTGTCGAGATTGATGTTGCCGTTGCCGGCCAGGGCGATGTTGGTGCCGGAGCAGGTGAAGTTGCCGGTGTTCAGGTAGCCTTTGTCGATGGTGTAGTCGAAGGTGGCCTGCTGGATGTTGTAGTTGACGACATGGTTGAGGCCGGGGATGGCATCGCCGAGGAGGCGTCCGATCATGCTGAAGAGGGAGAATTCGACGAGGTTGCCGTTGCGGATTTCGGCATGTCCCGAGCCTTTGATGGTGGAGGTGCGGCCTCCGCTGGAGGTGAAGGCGATGTAGTTGTTGACGGTGGCGGCGCTGAGCGTGGTGTCGTAGGATTTGGCAATGGCGGAGAGGTCGCATCCGGTGGTTTGCAGTTCCGCATTCAGGGCGTCGCCACCGTCGATCTGGGCGAGTACCTGCCCGCTGAAGGAGCCATTCCAGATGATGCCGTTCAGGTTTTTGACCTTGACCCATTGCGGGCTGATTTCAACCCTGCCGGTCGTGTTGACGAGTTGGAGGTTCGTGCCCAGAAGGGGATAGATGGTCAGGCCGTTGGTGTTGAAATTGATGGCGCTGGACATGCAGCCCATGTCGTCGCCAAGGGGGTAGATCCCCGATCCGGCGAGAGTCACAGCCTGCTGGAACTGAAAGCGGTCCAGAGTGCGGGCTGCGGCCGGAGCGAACATGCGGAGAGAGTAGTCCGGGAAGACGGTGCCGCGGAAGTTGTTGACGGCGACGGTTTCCTTTTGCAGGTCGAAGAGGACGGAGTCGGCTGTCAGTTTGCTGGTGGAGCTTCCTTTTTTCTTTTTAGCTTGCAGGTAGTTGCGGTTGTTGTAGACGATGACGGGAGTTCTCAGCAGGACGGCTCCCTTTTTGGCTTCGACGTACGTGGAGGCATCGTCGATGTCGACTCCTCGGAAGTCGACCTGTTTGATTTGGGCATTTCCTTTGACGGCGTATCCGGTACCGGGATCAAGTGTGTTGAGGCTGACGGTGAATTGTGCGGCAGTTTTGCTGTCCGGTTTCCATTTGAAGTAGGCGGCGATGTCGTGAAGGTCGGGGTCTTCCACGAGTTTGTCGATCACGTCCAGGCGGATGCTGCTTTTGCCTTCGATGAGCGTTTTGTCGAGCAGGGAACCTTTGGCGACACACTGGAGTTCACCGGTGTCGTGCTTCAGCAGGAAATTGCTGACGGTCAAGCGGGCGTCGTTATTCTCCGCCTGTTCGTAAATGCCGTCGATCGTGAGATTTTGGAGGGGGATGTGTTTCCATGAGAAGTCGTCCAGATCGGCACCGAGATAGAGGTATTTCAGCGTTTTGGCATTCGGCTCGCCGTGCAGGATGCTTGCAAGATCGACAGTTGCCCGTGCCTTGATGTTCGCTTTTTTGGGCAGCGTGAGAGCGGACGGCATGTCTCCACCCAGAGAGAAGATGTTCTGATAGACGTGCAGGGGGAAGTCGCTGTCGAGGTTGATCATGCCGAGTGCGCCGTCCGATTCCGCCACGAGGCTGATGGTGCCGTCGTGCCGTTTGAGGGTGCAGGTGCCGATGCGGACATTGTCGCCTTGCGTCGCGGCCTGCAGCTGGAAGTTGCCGAGGTTTTCACCGTTGTAGGAGCAGCCTTCCGTGCTGAGCGTGATGCTGGAGGATCCCGGGTAGGCCAGTTCTTTCCAACTTTTCCAATCGATTTCCCGAATGGTGGCTTGCAGGTTGAGGTCGTCGAGCTGCATGTCTTCGCGGGTAAGGCCTGCCATTTTCAGGTCGACCATGCAATGCTGAATGACGGGAGGGAGGTTCCACCCGCGGGTGAAGTCTCCGGCAAGTTGGAGGTGCAACTCCATGTTTTTCAGGGAGGTGTCTTCGTAGGAGGCATCCTGTAGCTTGACGTACAGGGCGCTTTCGTTCAGGATCATCGGCTCGTTCCACCCGTTGGGGAAAGCCATGTGCGCATCCAGCGTGAAGTCGGTCGTTCCTTCCAGTTTGAGGCCGGTGGGGAGGTTTAGGTCCGTTTTGCCGAGTTCGTTGATCAGGTTCGAGAGGACGGATGCCGGCAGCCTGTTGTCGAGATAGACGTGCATTTGCCGATCATAGGCAAGAAGGGAGCCGGAGAGTCCCTTGGTATGGGTGCGGATGGAAAAGTCGTGGATGTAGAGGGCCTCGTCCTTGTAGTAGAAGGAGCCTTCGATCATGCTGAATTTCTGGGTGCCGACGGAGAAGTCGTTCAGGGCGAAGTCGCCGTAGGCGTTCATGGTTTCGATGCCCTTGTAATCTGCCGTGAATTGCATGCTGACTTCGGCCTTGAGGTCCGGCAATCCTTCGAGTTCGACGGATGGGGGAAGGAGGGAGTCGTTCGTCAGGCGGGAGTACCAGCGGATGAGCGGGATGCTGCTGGTGAGGGTGGAGCGGAGCTCCCGGGTGGTGAGGTTCAAGCGGCCCGTCATGTTGAACCAGCCGATGGGATCGGCGGAGTGGAAGAGGCAGCGGTCAACGATCAGTGCGTCGTTGGTGTAGAGGACGGAGAGGTTGAAGCGATGGAAGACCAAGCCTTGGTAGCCGAGTTGCGGAGCCGTGAGGGAGATTTCCACATGCGGGTCTTTGTCGCGTTCCTGGTTGAAGCGGACTTCGAGGGAAGGCGGATCTTCCTTGTTCCAGGTGATGCGGTCGGTGTAGGCGAGGATGTCGCCGAGCGTCGGCCGTATGTCGTCGATGGATTGGTCGAGGTCGAAGGTGGTGGGCTGGCTTGTTTTTTCAGGTTTCAGGTCCAGCGGAAAACGGCCGACGACGGAGACGTGCATGCCTTGAAGGGTGAATCCGGCGTTTTCAATGGTGGCATTGCCGTCATGTCCAATTTCAATGTCGGCATGCAGATCGCCGATGTCGAGTTGGCTGGATCCGGCGATTTCCGTTTGCGTCGGGATGGTGACTTCGGCATTGCCGATCCGGATGCTGTGGATGTCGAAGTTGCCGGAGAAGAGTTCGCTGATGCTGATGTCGACACGTGCGCTGCCGATGCGGCCGACGGTGCGTTTTTGTCCGTCGAGCTTCGCGTCGAGGCAGATGTCGTCCGCATGGATGACGAGCCCCGAGAAGATGGTGATGCGCAGGTTGCCGATGGAGACCGGTATGCCCGCCTTGTGCAGTTCGTCTTCGATGTAGGTGCAGACGAAGCGGGGCAGGCCCCATGTGGCGACGATGAGGTAGCAGATGCCAAATCCTGCGAGGAAGAGCAGGGCAAGGGATGGGAGCAGCCCCCGTGTCCAGCGTTTCACCGTCCCTTTGTTCATGGCAGCGGAGCGTCCTTGCTGATGGTTATCTGAAGATGTCTTCTTCTCCTTCGGGAGCAGGGGGAGCCTTCGGAAGATTTTTGTCGATGTCGTCGATCAGGTTGACGAGGTCCACGCCTCGGCGGGCGGAGTCGTCGTACAGGAAGTTCAGCCGCGGCGTGCATCGCAGGACGACGCGTTTGGAGACGATGCTCTGGATGAGGCCCCTGTTTTTGTTCAGTTTTTCGATGACCTGCGCAGGGGGCATGGCGCCGACGATGCCGATCCATACCTTGCCTTCCTTGAGGTCTTCGGTGATGGAGACTTCAAGGACGGAGATGATGGTGCCGTGCCAATCGAACTCCTTCTGGATGACGGAGCTGATTTCGCGGCGCATGAGTTCGTTTACTTTGTCGAGTCGTCTGGCGCTCATTTGCGGGGATGGGGTGGTGGCGAGCCGCCGGAGACGGCCCGCCGCTGTGGTTAGAGTGTCTGCTTGATCTTTTCGAGCGTGTAGCACTCGATGACGTCGCCGGGTTCGTAGTCGTTGTAGTCGCCGAGGCGGATGCCGCATTCGAGACCGGCCTTGACTTCGTCGACTTCGTCCTGGAAGCGGCGCAGGGTGGACATTTTACCGTCGAAAACGGCTTGTCCGCCGCGCAGTACGCGGGCTTCGCAGGTGCGCTGTACCTTGCCGTCGGAGACGTAGGCGCCGGCTGCGCGGCCTTTGTTGAGCTTGAATACCTGTTTGACTTCGGCATGGCCGATGATGGTCTCGCGGGTTTCCGGTTCGAGGAGGCCGAGCATGGCGTCGCGTACCTGGTCGATGAGCTCATAGACGATGGAGTAGAGCTTGACCTGTACGCCTTCGCGTTTGAGCATTCTGACGGCATTCGATTCGACCTTGACGTTGAAGCCGAGGATGATGGCGTCGGACGAGGAGGCGAGGAGGACGTCGGATTCCGAGATGGGGCCGGCCGATGCACCGATGAAGAGGCATTCGACTTTGTCGGAGTGGATGTCGAGGATGGCCTTTTTGATGGCTTCGACGGAGCCTTGCACGTCGCCCTTGAGGTAGAGTTTGAGCTGGGCTTTCTGCGAGCCGTCGCCCATCATGGCGAGAATGTCTTCCATGCGGGAGCGTCGCGGCTGGGCGAGGCGGGAGGCGCGGAGTTCTTCTTGGCGTTCTTCGCTGAGTTTGCGGGAGGCGCGTTCGGATTCCATTTCGACGAGTTCGTCGCCGACGTTGGGCGTTTCGACGAAGCCGGCCACTTCTGCGGGCATGCCGGGGAGGACTTTTTTGATGGCTTTGCCCTTGTCATCGAAGAGTGTGCGTACTTTGCCCGAGTACGGGCCGCAGATGAAGGGCATGCCCACTTTGAGGGTGCCGCTCTGGACGATGACGGTGGCGGAGCTGCCTTTGCCCTGTTCCATGCGAGCTTCGATGATGGAGGCGCGGCAGTTGGCTTTCGGGTTGGCCTTGAGTTCCAGCACTTCGGCCTGAAGGAGCAGGAGGTCGAGCAGGTCGGAGACGCCTTCGCCGGTGAGGGCGGAGACGTTTACGCATTCGATATCGCCGCCGAAGTCGGTCGGGACGAGGCCTTCTTCCATGAGCCCGGTGCGGGCTTTGACGGGGTCGGCGGAGGGCAGGTCGCATTTGTTGACGGCGACGATGACGGTTTTACCGGCGGCCTTGGTGTGGGTGATGGCTTCGCGAGTCTGGGGCATGATGCCGTCGTTTGCGGCGACGACGAGGACGACGATGTCGGTGACGTCTGCGCCGCGGGCGCGCATTTCGGTGAAGATGGCGTGGCCCGGTGTGTCGAGGAAGGTGAGCTTCTGGCCGTTGTGTTCGACGGTGTAGGCGCCGATGTGCTGGGTGATGCCGCCCGCTTCGCCCGCGACGACGCGGGTGCGGCGGATGTAGTCCAGCAGGCTGGTTTTGCCGTGGTCGACGTGGCCCATGATGGTGATGATGGGCATGCGTTCCTTGAGGGTTTCCTCAGGTTCTTCTTCGACGGCGACGGGTGCGGGTTCTTCGATGATTTCAGGCTGGGCTTTGACGCCCGCGCCTTTTTCGCGTTTGCCGCGTTCGTAGATGAAGCCGTGTTTTTCGCAGAGGAAGGAGATCTGGTCGGCTTCCAGAGCGGTAGCCGGGTTGGCAAAGACTCCGATCGGCAGCAGGTCGGCGATGAGCTTGAAGGGTTTGAGCGACATGAGCGTCGCCAGATCGGCGACGGTGATGGGCGCCTTGGCCGTGATGAGCTTGCTGTCGGGATCGACGGCGGGTTCCGGAGCCGTGATTTCAGGCAGGGGAGCCTTGGCCGGTTCAACGGCGACTGGAGCCGGAGCCGCAGGTTTCTGTTTTTTCTTCGGAGCGAGAAGGTCGAGAGCCTCAGCTTTCGGTGCGGCGGGTACGGTTGCGGCCTGTTGAGGTTCAACCGGGGTCTCCTTGACGGCCTTTTTCGGCTTTTTGCCGCCGATCAGGTCAAGGGCTTCCTTGCGCGGGGGTGTATTGTCTTTGCTGGGCATAGATATGATTTGGGATGTTCCGTACCGGGGTGGGCGGCGGCTTTAGCCGGCGATGGTCCGGGCGCGGCTGATGATGGCTTCTGCTTCTTCGGGGGTGATGTTCAGGTTTTCGGCGATGTCCGCAGCAGGCATGCCGACGATGGCGGAGGCGGTGGTGCCGCCCATGGTGATGAGGCCGAAGGCGATTTCGTCGCCGATTTCAAGTTCCTTGGCGAGAGCCTTGGCGGCATCCTTGAGGCGCTGGTTGATTTCGGCCTGCGGATCGTAGGCGCGTACCTTGACGTCCCATTTTTCGGAGGGGGTGGAGATGAGGCGCGCGGTGAGGCGGGCGTTCTGTCCCTTGCGGCCGATGGCCTTGGCGACTTCGCGGTCGTCTTCGACGATGACGCGTACTTCGCGGGAGGCTTCATCGACGGTGACGCTCATCGGTTTGACGGGAGCGATGGCGGATTCGACGAAGGCTGCCTTGTCTTCCGTCCATTCGAGGATGTCGATTTTTTCGTGGTTGAGTTCGTTGACGATGCTCTTGACGCGGGAGCCGCGCATGCCGACGCAGGCGCCGACGGGGTCCACGTTGGGATCTGCGCTGCAGACGGCGATCTTGGTGCGGTAGCCGGCGTCGCGGGCGATTTCACGGATTTCGACGGTGTGGTCGGCGATTTCGACGACTTCGGATTCGAAGAGGCGGCGGACGAGGTTCGGATGGCTGCGGGAGAGGATGACTTCCGGGCCGCGGACTCCATCGCGCACTTCGCAGATGTAGAAGCGCATTTTGTCGTTGGGCGCGTAGTCTTCGCCGGGGATGCGCTGGCGGGCGGGCACGATGCCTTCGAACTTGTCGATGTCCACGATGATGTCGCCCTTGTCGAAGCGGCGTACGGTACCGGTGACGATGTCGCCGGCGCGGTCCTTGAAGGATTCCATCAGCATTTCCTGTTCCGCCTTGCGGATGCTCTGCTGCATGGTCTGGCGGGCCGTCTGGACGGCGATGCGGCCGAAGTCGGACGGCGTGATGTTGACGGTGAGGGTGTCGCCGGGCTGGATTTCGGCAGCCTTGCGCTGGGCGAGGCTGAGGGGGACTTCGTTGAAGGCGTCCGTGACGTCGTCGTCAGGCACGACGGTCATGATGGCCTTGATGCGGACGATGCCTTTCTGCGTGTTGATGTCTGCGAAGATCTGTTCGATCTGTTCGGATCCGGGAACCATCTTGCGGTAGGCGGTCAGGAAGGCTGATTCGAGGGCCTGAAGAACGCGTTCGCGGGGAAGTTCCTTTTCGCGAACATAGAAATCGACAAGGGCGGCGATATCGGAAGTCATGGTGGTGTGCGGCTTGTGTGTAAGGTTTTGTGAGAATAAAAAAGAGCGGGCCATGGACCCACTCTCGAGGCATCTCGGGACTGTTTACGCGTGTGAGTATAAAGTTTTGCGCAAGTGCAGTCAAGAGAATAAGGCAGCGCATACGCACTTTTTCCCGCAACGGCTCCGGACGAGCCGTTTTCCGGTCGCCGGAGGAGGTGGTTTTCTGCGGCATCGCCGCTCTTTTTTATCGCCTCCTGGCCAGGAGGTGCTGCCGGGGCAGGAAATTGCGGTCAGGGTGCCTTGTCCGGATCGTCGGTCTTCTGTGCGCCGGGGAGTTTTTTGTCCGGTTTTTTGACGCTTTCCCTCATGCGCTGGAAGACGCTGTAGAGGGAGGGCACGAAGAAGATGCCGACGAGGGTGGCGAGGCACATGCCGTAGAAGGTGGTGACGCCGATGGCCTGTCGGCTGGCGGCTCCCGCACCCGTGGCGATGACCATGGGGAAGACGCCGATGATGAAGGAGATGGCGGTCATCATGACGGCGCGGAAGCGCTGGGATGCGCCCCGGAGGGCGGCGGTCCGGATGGGGGCGCCGCGTTCGCGTTCGCTTTTGGAGAATTCGACCATGAGGATGGCATTCTTGCTGGCGAGGCCGATGAGCATGACGAGGCCGAGCTGCGCATAGATGCTGAGGGACATGGGCGATTCCTTCATGTAGTTCAGGCCGATGAGCGCGCCGAGCATGGCGACGGCGACGGAGAGGATGACGGGGAAGGGCGTGGTCCAACTTTCATACTGGGCGACGAGGAAGAGGTAGCCGAAGACGACGGCAAGGATGAGCAGGTAAACGATCTGCCCTTCGTTCTGGCGTTCCTGATAGCTCATGTCTTTCCATGCGACGCGGTAGCCTTGCGGGAGGTCGAGGTTTTCGATGTATTTCATGAGTTCGCCAGAGCTGGTGCCCGGCTGGAGCTGCACGGTGATGTTGGCGCTCATGAGCTGGTCGAAGCGTTCGAATTTCTGCGGCCCCATGATGTACGAGGGGGTGCTGAGTGCGCTGAGGGGTACCATGTTCCCCTGGTTGTTCTGCACCTGGATGTTCATGATGTCCTGTATGTTGCGGCGTTCGCTCGCTTCGGACTGGATTTTGACCTTGAAGGTGAAGCCCTGGATGGTGAAGTCGTTCACATAGAGTGAGGCGAGCTTGCTCTGCAGGGTGCTGAAGATGCGGTCCACGGGGACGTTCAGGCTTTCCGCCTTGTCGCGGTCGATGTCGAGGAAGAGCTGCGGCGTGTTGGCGTTGTAGGTGGAGAAGGCGCGCATGACGTTGGGGTTTTTGTTGATCATGGCGATGACTTTGTCCACGGTGGCGGCCAGTTCCTGCGGCGTGGCTTCTCCCGTGGCCTGAAGGACCATGGAGAGGCCGTCCGTCATGCCGAGGCCCATGATGGCCGGCGGTGTGTTGACCATGATGTTGGCCGAGGGGACGTCGTAGCAGATGGCTTCGATTTTTTTCTGGATGGCGGCGATCTGCAGGTCGGGGGTGGTTCGTTCGTCCCACGGGTCGAGCCGGACGATGCACATGCCCGTGTTTTCCCCGCGCCCGGTCATGAAGCTGAAGCCGACGGAGGAGGAGACGCTGGCGACGCCCGGCACGTTGAGGATGCGGGTTTCGATCTGGCGCAGGGCGTCGTCCGTGCGGGACATGGTGGCGTCGGGAGCCATCTGGACGATGCAGAAGATGGTGCCTTTGTCTTCGGAGGGGAGGAAGGAGGAGGGAGTCTGCACGAAGAGGGAATACCCGGCCCAGAGGATTCCGCCGAAGAGCAGCAGCGTGAGCCATGCGCGGCGGACGAGCGCTTTCGAGCCGACGATGTAGGCTCTGCGGAAGGCGTTGAGGGAGACGTTGAACGGCTTGAATATCCTGACTTCGGCTCCCGGCTTTTTGTGGCGGAGGAGCAGGACGCAGAGCGCCGGGCTGAGGGTGAGCGCGTTGATGGAGGAGAAGACGAGGGCGATGCACATCGTCACGGAGAATTGCGTGTAGATGGTGCCTACCATGCCGCCGTAGAAGGCGATGGGGACGTATACGGCGATGGTGACGAGCGTGGTGGCGACGATGGCCCCCGTGATTTGCTTCATGCTTTTGACGGTGGCTTCTTTCGGGGAGAGGTTTTCCGTTTCGATGAGCCGCATGGTGTTTTCCACGACGATGATGGCATCATCCACCAGAGAGCCGATGACGAGGATGAGGCCGAACATGGTGAGTACGTTGACGGAGAATCCGAGCGGCTGGAGGACGGCGAATGTGCCGATGAGAGAGACGGGGATGGCTATGGCCGGGATGATGGTGGCGCGCCAGTCCTGCAGGAAGATGTAGGTGACGCCGACGACGAGGACGAGGGCGATGATGAGCGTCCAGACGATTTCCTCCATGGTGGCGGAGATGAAGAGCGTGGGGTCGTAGCCCATGGTCCACGACATGCCGGGCGGGAAGTTCTTTTCCAGTTCCTTGAGTTTGGCGCGCGCGCCGTTGATGGCGTCCATGGCGTTGGCGTCGTCGTTGCGGTAGATCATCATGGAGACGGCTTCTTCGCCGTCCACACGGCTTCCGCCGGAGTAGCTTTCCGCGCCCAGTTCGATGCGGGCGATGTCGTTGAGCTTGGTGATGTGGCCGTCGTCGCTCTGCTTGACGATGATGTTGGAGAATTGTTCGACGGTTTCGAGTCGGCCCGTCGCATTGATTTTGTAGGTGACGATGTTGTTTTCGTCTTCATCGCCGATGGAGCCGGCAGCCGCCTGCATGTTCTGCGACTGGATGGCTTTCGATACTTCTTCCGGTGAGATGCCCATGGCGGACATGCGGACGGGGTCGAGCCAGACGCGCATGCTGTAGTCCTTGGCGGCCATGATGTCTGCCCCCGAGATGCCGTCCACCTGCGCGATCTGGTCGCGTATGTTCATGCGGACGTAGTTGTTCAGCTTGAGGATGGACATGTCCGGCGAGCTGGACCGGAAGGAGAATTGCCCGAGCATGTCGCTCGAGCGTTTCTTGATCTGCACGCCGGTGGATTTGACGATGTCCGGAAGCTTGGGTTCGACGCGTTTGATGGCGTTGTTCGTGTTGACCATCGCCATGTCGGCATCCGCTCCCGGTTTGAAGATGAGGGAAAGGGAGTAGGTGCCGTCGTTGCCGGAGGTGGAGGAGAAGTAGAGGAGGTCGTCCAGCCCGATGAGCTGTTCCTCGATGGGGGAGGCGATGACCTTGGCGATGTCCTGGGCGCTGGCCCCGGTGTAGGTCGCGCTGACGGCGATGGTGGGCGGGGCCACTTCCGGGTATTCGGCCACGGGCATTTTGTACAGGCAGATGGTGCCTGCCAGCATCATCAGGATGGCGATGACGAGGGCGAATTTGGGTCTTGAAATGAAGAATTGCGAGAACACGGAGATAATGTTATGTTAGATGAAAGGGATATATGCTGCCGCTGGTTCGGAGGGTGCGGCTGCCTTATTGCTGCAATGCTTCTCGGAAGACGGGGACGACGGTAGCTCCGGGCCGGGTTTTGTGGAGGCCGTCGATGATGACGATTTCGCCTTCTTTCAACCCGTCGGTGATGATCTGTTTGTTGCCAGTGGTGCTTCCGATGGAGACGGGGCGGCGGACGACCGTGTTTTTATCGTCGAGTACGTAGATGTAGCTCCCCTGCGTGTCGTGCTGCACGGCGGAGATGGTGACGGCCGCCACCTTGTCCGCATTTTTCTTGTTGAGTACGACGGTGCTGATGCCGCCGGGCTGAAGCATCTGCCGGGGGTTGTCGAATTGGGCCCACACGTTGAGGCTGTCCGTGCCGGATTTCACTTCATTGTCACTCATGGCCACGGTGCCGGGTTGCGGGTAGGTCCGGCCCGAGGCGATGACGATGCGGAGTGCGGCGCGGTTGCGCAGTTCCTCATCGTTGCCGAAGAGGGAGAGGAAGTCCTTTTCGCTCATGGGGAAGCGCACGTAGATGGGATCGACCTGCGTGATGGTGGCAAGAGGCTGGCTGGTCGGAGTGATGTAGTTACCCGTGGAGTAGGTCAGGCGGCCGATGCGTCCCGTAAGAGGGGAGTATACGCGCGTGTATTTGAGGTCTTCCTGCGCCAGTATCAGTTCGGCTTTTGCCTGAAGAAGCTGTGCTTCGAGTTCGCGCAGGGTGCTGAGGGAGTTTTCCACCTGATCCTGGGAGACGGCCTTGATTTTGGCGAGCCTGTCCTGACGCTCGTAATTGTTTTTGGCGTAATCGATTTTTATTTCCAACTGTTTGATTTTGGCTTCGGCTGCCTGGACGGAGGCTTTGTAGCGAGCGTCCTCGATTTCGAAGAGCAGCTGGCCTTCCTTGACCATGTCGCCTTCCCGGAATGTGGCGGACAGAAGGGTGCCCGAGACTCGGGGCTGGATGGTGACCTTGTTGATGGCTTCGACCCGGCCGGGGTATTTGCGTTCGATTTCGTCCGATACGGAGACGGCTTTTTCGACGAGTACTTTGCTGGGCAGTTTTTTGATGTCCTGAGCCAGCCCTTGGGCCATAGTAAGGACGGCCGCGAGTGCGGCCGGAAAAATGGTGAAGCGATGGATGAATACGGTCATGGTTTTGTCTGGAAAACGGTCTGGAAAAGTTGTTCGACGATGCGCTCGAAGTCTTTCCGATCCTGCTCGGGGAGGGTGAGAATGAGTTCTTCGGTGAACTGATCCATGGTGGTGCAGATTTCCTTGAAGTTTTTCTGCCCCTTGGCGGAGAGCTTGATGCAGATGGAGCGGCGGTCGTTCGGGTTGGTGCTGCGGTCGAAGAATCCCTTGTTCACCATGCTTTCGACGAGAAGGGATGCGGCGGGAATGGTCATTTGCAGTCGGGCTGCAAGGGTTTTGAGAGGAATGCCTTGAGGCTGCTCTTTGGTGAGTACGCTGATGGTGCGCAGGGCTGTCGCCTGCCGGACGCTGAGGCCGAGAAAGCGCTTCTGGTGCTCCTTGTCCTGCGAGTAGAAGGATTTTTCGCGCAACGAGTCGATGATTTGCGCGAGTTTGATGAAGAGAGTATGCTGGTGCTGCGGCATGGCGGTATTCTGAAGTGAAACATAATAGTTGTCAAGTTTGAATAATTATGTAAACGTAATAATTATGGAAAAGTTTCGCGCTTTTTTTCAGGAATGCCGACATGCCTGCATATCCGGGGGATTTTCTCTTGTCATGGCGGTGAGGGGAGCGTACACTCGCCGTCATGACACACGATAGTCCCCCGCGAGCGTGGGTCGATGTCGACCTCGCCGCCATTCGCCGCAATCTGGAAACGGCCTGCCGCGCCTTGCCCGGTACGCAGATGATGCCTGTGGTGAAGGCGGGCGCCTACGGTCACGGTCTGGAAGCCGTGGCCCGTGCGCTGGATATGGAGGGGGTGACGTTTTTCGGCGTAGCCAATACGGGGGAAGCCCGCCGCCTGAGCCGCGCCGGAGTGCGGACGCGGCCTTTCATTCTCGGCCCCGCATTCCCCGAGGAACGCGAAGAGATCGTGCTGAACGGTTGGTGCGCGACGATTTCCACGATGGAGGAGGCGCAGCACTACCAGTCTCTGGCGGCTATGTACGGGAAGACGCTGCCTATCCACCTGTGCATCGATACGGGAATGGGCCGTGCCGGATTCCTGCCGGACGAGTGGGCGGGGCTGGGAGATGCTCTGGAGGCGATGCCGAATTTGCTGATTGACGGCGTGGTGTCCCATTTCCCTTCGGCGGATGAAGATCCCGTATTCACGGAAGTGCAGATCAGGGAGTATGCCGATGCCGTATCATTGCTGGGCAACAGGTTCCGGTTCCGCTTCTGCCATATTTCGAGCAGTGCGGGCTTGCTGGCCTACAAGGTGCCGGGGGCCAATCTGGCTCGGCCGGGGTTGATGCTGTATGGCGTGTCTCCGGTCGCCAGCCCGTGGAGCGATGCCCTGCTGCCGACGTTGAAACTGTTTTCCCGCGTGACTCTGGTGCGCACGCTGCCCGCCGGGCACGGTGTGGCGTACGGACGCACGTTTATAACGGATCGCCCGACGAAGGTGGCGACGATCGGCATCGGCTATGCGGACGGCTGGCCCCGCCATTTGTCCAATCGGGGCGCCCGTGTCTGGATTCACGGTTGCTCATGCCCGATGCTGGGCCGTGTGACGATGGACCAGATTATTGCAGATGTGACGAATGTGCCTTTCCTTGTGCCGGGCGACGAGGTGGAGCTGATCGGCTCCCATATCCCCGTGACGGAGGTGGCCGAACGTGCGGGTACGATTCCCTGGGAGATTCTGACCAGCCTCGGGCCGCGGCTGCCTCGCGTGTATCACGGGGCGTAAGGGGAGGTTTTAGCGTATTCTGCCGCCCGCGTAGGTGCGCGACAGGACGAGTGCGCTGCGCGGCAGCAGGTAGAGCCGGAGGTTCTGCTTGTCGTCCGTATGGTGTGCGACGGCCGGGTCGAGCCTTCCGAAACCGCCGAATTCGCGTGCATCCGTGTCGAGTATTCTCTTCCATTCGCCGCGGCTTGGCGCGGGAATTTCGTAGTCCGGAATGGCTCGGTCGCCCGACCAGTTGAAGACGAAGAGGAGGTCGCCCCGCTCGAAGGCCATGATCTGGTTGGCTTCGTCGAGGTTGAGAGGCCGGGCGGGCGGTGCGGCGGGCAGCCGGGCTTCTCCGGCCATGGCGACCATGGCTTTGTCGAAGGCCTTCAGGTATTTGTAGCGGAGGTTTCCGTTATCCGCCAGCGACCATTGGCGGCGGCAGTACTGGTAGGACCAGTCGTTGCCTTCGCGGGGGAAGTCGATCCATTCCGGGTGCCCGAATTCGTTGCCCATGAAGTTGAGCCAGCCTTCCCCCCCGGCAGCAAGGGAGATCAGGCGGATCATTTTATGCAGGGCGATGCCGCGGTCGATGACGAGGCTTTGCGAGCCTTCGTCCATGTGCCAGTACATGTCGGCATCCATCAGGCGGAAGGCGAGCGTTTTATCGCCGACGAGGGCCTGGTCGTGGCTTTCGCAGTAGGCGATATTCGGCTCGCCGTAGCGGCGGTTCGTGAGCGTGTACCAGATGTCTCCCATGCTCCATTCCTCGTCCTTTTTTTCCTTGATGAGCTTGATCCAGAAGTCGGGGATGCCCATGGCGAGGCGGTGGGTGAAGCCCATGCCCCCTTCGTCCACGGGGCGGCAGAGGCCGGGCATGCCGGACATGTCTTCCGCGATGGCGAAGGCGCCGGGCTTGATTTCCTGAATGAGCGTGGAGGCGAGCTGGAGGTAGGTGATCGCTTCCTGGTCGACCTGCGTGTTGAAGTAGCTTCCGAGGTCGGAGAACGGTTCATGGCCCCGGTGGTAGTAGAGCATGGAGGTGACGCCGTCGAACCGGAAGCCGTCGAAGCGGAATTCGTCGAGCCACCAGCGGACGTTCGAGAGGAGGAATTCGGTGACTTCGTGGCGACCGTAGTCGAAGCAGCAGGAGTCCCAGTCGGGATGGGTGCCGCGCTCGCCGGGGCGGAAGTACTGGCCGCCGGAGCCGTCGAAATTGTTCAATCCCTCCGCCATGTTCTTGACGGCGTGGGAGTGGACGATGTCCAGCAGGACGGCGAGTCCCATGCCGTGCGCCTTGTCCACAAGGTACTTGAGGTCTTCGGGCGTGCCGAAGCGGGAGCTGGGGGCGAAGAAGGAGGAGACGTGGTAGCCGAAGGAGCCGTAGTAGGGATGTTCCTGAACGGCCATGAGCTGGATGACGTTGTAGCCGAGGGCGGCGATGCGCGGCAGCACGTTGTCGGCGAATTCGCGGTAGGAATGGAGGCGCGGCTCTTCACCGGCCATGCCTGTATGCGCTTCGTAGATGAAGGGTATGGCGATGTGCGACGGGTCGAAGTCGGGATGTTCCCACGCATAGGGCGTTTCCGGCTCCCAGATTTGCCCGCAGAAATCATGGGTGGCGGGGTCTTGCACGGTTCTTCCGATCCATGCCGGGATGCGGTCCATGGCTTGCAGGTCGGAGCCGACGACATGTACTTTTACCCGGTCGCCGTGGTGCAGGGCATCGGCGGGAAGCGTGACGGACCAGATGCCTTCCGAATCGCGGGAGAGCGGGGTGGCGGTGCGGTCCCAGCCGTTGAAGTCTCCGATGAGGTGGAGTTCCCTTGCTCCGGGCGCCCATTCGCGGTAGATCCAGTCTCCCGTGGAGGCCGAGCGGTTGAAGCCCATGCGGCGGTAGCCGAGGGCGCATTTCTCCAGAGAGCCGTACCGCTGCCGAAGTCTCTTCACTTCCATGTCGAAGAGCTTCATGCGTGCTTGAATTTCGCGGGAGTACGGTTGCAGCCAACCGTCTTCCAGCACAAGACCGGGAATGGGGGGGCGTCTCATCACTTCCCAGCATAATACGCTGTTGGAGATTCGTAAAGTTTATTCTGTCGGGCGGCGCAAGTTTCCTGCCTCCGGTTGGTGCGGAAGTGGGGTAATGCCGATGATGGTCAGAATGGAGTTAGGGGGGCGTTTGCAGCTGAGGCGGAAATGGAGAGTCCGCCAGAGCAAATCCAAGGGTATTATGGTAGGGGAGAGTTGTTTCGATATCAAACAGCAAACGGCCATTATGGCGAATACGAGCGGGAGTGTGTCGTTTACCTTCACGCTCCTGCGTCCTGAACTTGACTTGTCGTGTTGATCCTGTATGATGTGGCGATATGCGTTCATCCATTATTCTTTCGTTGGCGGTTTCTATGGCCGGTTCGGCGATGGCTCAGAAGTACGAAGAGAAGATAGCCGGGGAGTCTCCCCGCCAGTTGCTCCTGATCGACAAGGGGTGGAAGTTCCATCGCGGCGCGATCGATATTCCCCAGCCCGTGAGCCATCATGAGACGTATGTGCGCGTGAAGGCCGGGGCGGCTCCGGGGCCTTCCGGCTTCAGCTACGACGATTCCTCATGGCGTACCGTGGAGGTGCCGCACGATTATGTCGTGGAAGGCACATTCGATTCGAAGGAGGGTGTTTCCCACGGTTTCCTCGACAGGCCGGAGGCTTGGTACCGCCGCCAGTTCACGCTGCCGACGGCGGATCGCGGCAAGACGATCTGGCTGTATTTCGACGGGGTTTTCGGACAATCCCAGGTGTGGGTGAACGGTCAGGAACTCCGCAAGAACGATAACGGCTATATCGGGTTCCGGGTGAATATTTCGGATGTGGCGCACTACGGCGACCGCCCGAATACGATCGCCGTGAAGGTCGATCCCCGCGAGCCGCAGGGCTGGTGGTACGAGGGCGGCGGCATTTACCGCCATGTGTGGCTCACGGTGGCGGATCCCATCCATGTGGCTCCCTTCGGCGTGTATGTGCATCCCGAGAAGGGGGCGCACGATACGTGGGATACGCTGGTGGATACGACGATCGAGAGCGAGGAGAAGGAAGAAACATCCGTGACGGTGGTGACGAGTATTCTCGACCCGTCCGGCAAGGTGGTCGGCAAGGAGACTTCCATGGATATCGTGCCTCCCGGCGAGACGTTCACGTTCGAGCAGAAGATCCCCGTGAAGAGCCCGAAGCTGTGGGATATCGATTCTCCCAATCTGTACGGTGTGCGGACGGAGGTGTTCGTGGACGGGAAGAAGGTGGATGCCTACGGCGACCGCTTCGGCTACCGCACGTTGAAGTTCGATGCCGACAAGGGCTTTTTCCTGAATGACAAGCCTGTGAAGTTCAAGGGTGTCTGCATGCATCAGGACCATGCCGGCGTGGGTGTGGCAGTGCCGGATTCCATGCAGGATTTCCGCATCAAGGTGTTGAAGGATTTCGGCACGAATGCCTACCGTTGTTCCCACAATCCGCCCGCCAAGGAGGTGCTGGAAGCCTGCGACGAGCAGGGGATGCTGGTGTTGAACGAGAACCGTTTCTACAACAGCGGCGAGGATTACCTTCGCCAGCTTGAGGAGCAGGTGAAGCGCGACCGCAACCACCCGTCGGTGATGATGTGGTCCGTGTTCAACGAGGAGCCGTGGCAGGGAGACGAGCGCGGCCGCAAGATGGTGGAGCGCATGAAGCATTCCATTCTTCGGCATGACAAGACGCGCCCAGTGACCGGAGCCATGAACGGCGGCTACAATAAGGACGGAGCCTTTGGTGCTGTCGATGTGCTGGGCATCAATTACGCGCTGCCGCAGCACGACCATGCCCACAAGCTGTACCCCGACAAGATGGTGTTCAGCTCGGAAGCGGTTTCGCACAGCGCATCACGCGGCGAGTGGAAGACGGATCAGGGCAAGCATATCTTCAACAATTACGATAACCACTGGGTCGGCTGGGGTTCCAGCGTCCGTGAGGCATGGAAGCATGTCGATACGCGCCCGTGGGATGCCGGGGTGTTCATCTGGACGGGCTTCGATTACCGCGGTGAGCCGACTCCGTTCGCATGGCCGGCGATCAGTTCCTATTTCGGCATTGTGGATACCTGTGGTTTCCCGAAGGATTCGTATTATCTGCTGAAGGCTCTCTGGACGGATGAGCCGATGGCCTATGTGTTCCCCCACTGGAATCTCGGTTCGGAAATGGTCGGGAAGACGGTGAAGGTGGGTACCTATACGAACGGCGACGAGGTGGAGCTGATTCTGAACGGCAAATCTCTCGGCAAGCGCAAGCACGACCGCTATGCCCAGACGTTCTGGGATGTGGTGTACGAACCGGGCGTGCTGGAACTCGTGGCTTACAAGGACGGTAAAAAATATGCGGAACATTCCGTGGAGACGACGGGCAAACCGGAGGTGCTTGAGCTGACGCTGATGTCCAGCTCCGGCGGAACGGCTTCCGGGGATGCTTTGCAGGTGGGTGTTTGCGCCAAGGATGCCAAGGGCCGTACCGTGCCCGATGCGAAGGTGAAGGTGACGTTCGATGTGGACGGCGGCAGGCTGCTCGGGGTAGGCAACGGCGATCCTGTGTGCCATGAGCCGGATGCATCGTCGGAACGTTCGCTGTATAACGGCTATGCCGCCGCTGTCGTGAAGCCGGAAGGCGGCCGCGTCAAGGTGCGTGCAGCCTCTCCGGGATTGAAGCCCGCCGTGCTGAATGTCGATGTCAGGAAGCCCGGCTCCGGCCATGTTTCCTGTCCTGAAGTGGCGGCGTCCACGGTGCTTTCCGATTGGCGCATGTCCGAGATTACGGACAAGCCCCAGGATCCGAACCGCACGATTGCGGATAACGATATGAATACCTGGCAGCCTGTGACTGTGGGCAGCGGTCCCCAGTCCCCCTGGGCGCAGAAGCAGGGTTGGGCGACGTACCGTGCGACGTTTACGATGCCGGGCGGAGGTTCCCTTTGGGATCTGCAATTCAACAATCTTGCCGGAAGGGTGGCTGTTTATGTGAACGGCAGGAAGGTGGCCGAGAGGAAGTCGGCCGACAAGGCGACCTTTACGGCTCCGGTCGATTTGCCTGCGGGCACTCCGGTCACCGTGTCGGTGCAGATGGAAGGCGTCTCGCCGCAATCCGGCATGACCGGCGCAGTACGTCTCGTGCCCGTGAAGGGCGAACGTCAGGTGCCATGGGATGCTTCCGGCTGGAACAAGGCTGGCAAGGGAACGGTGCAGGAAGGCCGGGCCTGGAGCGAGATCAAGCTGGACAAGCCGGTGAAAGTGCGCCAAATCGCTTTGAAGATCGATTCCATGCACAAGAGCGGAACCTTTGCCCATGTGGCCGAGATCGATGTGGTCGATGCTGCGGGCAAGCCGCTGGACAAGAAGGGCTGGAAGGTTTCCTTCGCCAGTTCGCAGGAGGTGAAGAAGGAGCAGGCTCCCGCTTCCCGTGCGATCGACGGCAATACCGATACATTCTGGCATACGCCTTATGAAGGGCAGGTGCCGAATCCCCCGCACATCATTGCCATCGATCTTGGCAAAGCGGAGAATGTATCCGCCGTACGCGTGTTCGGCCGCGATGCACAGAAAGTCGGCGGCGCGAAGGATGTGGAAGTTCTGGTGCGCTGACAAAGGGCAACGGCTTCTGTAAAATAATGAATATCGCAGCGGTTCGTCCCCTTTTTCGAGGGGGCGGACCGTTTTGTTACAATGAAAGTTGCTCATGGAGGCAGATACGTCTTGCACGTCCTGCGAGCCTGCTTTAGAATGAGTGCGACGCGCGATGAAACTGATACAAGGCAAGACTGTCGGGCTGGCGATCCTCAGTTACAAATCTCCACAGACTCTTTCCAAGACGCTGGAGAATTATGCCCGTGTGCATTTGAAAGAGATGTTTGACGATGCCTGTGTCGTCTTCCAGTCCGTGGGGCCGAAGGATCTGGCCGTGGCCGACAAGTGGGAGTACCGCACCGTAGCTTCCGGGCACTATCTCGGCGTGATCGAAGATTTGCGGCTGACGCTGGAGAATATGAGGACGGATTACATTCTTCTGATGGAGAATGATTGTCCGATCGAGTCGAACTTGTCCGAACGCGATGTGCGTGCGGAGCTGGAAAAGGCAGTTCGCCTTCTGGCGGATGGCGAGGCCGATATGGTGCGCCTGCGCCATGCGTGGAGGCCGGGAGGCAGTTCCAATGCGGCAGCCAAATATTCGAGATACTACGATGTGAACCAGTTGTCCGCATCGTGGCAGAATGCCGAGAAGCTCAGCAATTCTCCCCAATGGGTGAAGAAGATGCGGCGCCTGCTGTTCCCGAAGGAAGCGCGCCACAGCATCGGCCGCGCCGTGTATGTGGAGGAGAATCCCCATTTGTGTTTCCCGGACGATATCCGCAAGGTGGGTTCTTTCTATATTGTGGATAGCGCCGTTTTTCCGTGGACGAACCAGCCTTCGCTGATTCCCCGCCGTTTTCTGGAGCAATCCCTCGTGCGCCTGTCTCGCGTGCAGCAGGGACTCGTGAACATGTCTCCGGATGATCTGGAAAGGTTGTTCAATTCCCGGCGCTGGGATTCGGAGCATTTCCGTATCGCCATTTCCAAGGGGATTTTCACCCACACGCTGAAGGCCTGATTGTCCGGCTTTTTCCGCCTGTGCAAGACGGCGGGTTCAACGCAGGAATTTCCAGGACTGGATGCAGTAGTGAAGGCCCGACCACACCGTCAGCAGGACGGAACCCCACAGGGTGATCTGGTAGGTATACTCGCCTGAAACTCCCTGTGTGAAGAAGGCAAAGGGCTGGCAGGCGCAGCTGCCGTAGGCGATGACGATGAGGCATTGCGTACAGAAGGCGAGCTGGAAGGCGGTTTTCCATTTGCCGGTCCAGTCTGCTGCCATGATGACTCCCTTGTCCTGCGCGATTTGCCGGAGGCCGGTGACGAGGAATTCGCGGCAGATGATGAGGGCGGTGACCCAGAAGGGGCATTGGCCTGTGGTCGTGAGGAAGATGAAGGCGGCAGAGACGAGTATCTTGTCCGCGAGAGGGTCGATGAGTTTGCCGAAGGTGGTGACCATGCCGAGTTTTCGGGCGAGGTAGCCGTCCAGCCAGTCGCTGACGGCGGCGAGGACGAAGGCATACAGGGCGATCACATTGCCCGAGATGCCGGCCAGGCGGATGCCCGACATTTCCAGACTCAGGGCGACGGTGAAGACGACGACGAGGGCGATGCGCGCCAGAGTGATGGAGTTCGGCAGGTTGAACATGGTGCGGCAAGCGTAATGCAATTCCGGAGCGGAGTCAAGGGAACTATGTAAAATAGCCGGTGTACCAGTTCCACAGAGACGAGCCTCCGAAGACCCAGATGATGGCCGCCGCGAGCAGGTAGGGGCCGAAGGGCATCGGGTTTCCCCGGCCCACTTTGGTGGCGAGTCCTCCGACGATACCCAGAAGGGATGCGGCGATCAGGGTGAAGACGACGCCTTCCCATCCGCACAGGGCGCCGATGGCGAGCATGATCCAGGCATCGCCGGAGCCCATGGCGGCGCGTGAGGTGCGGAGGCCACGGAAGGTGCCGGAGAGAGTGTCGCAATCTTCGAGCGGGTAGGCCGTTCCCGTTTCGGTCGAGACGCTGTCTGCGGTGAAGGTGAGCGTGCCGCCGGGTACTTCCGCGCCGTCGATGAACAGGGTGGCATCTTCAAGGATGAGCCTGTTGCCGGGTTCGGCGAACAGCTCGGCCCAGCTCATGGGGCCGTCCGGCAGGGTGAGGATGATGTCTTCTCCGTCGTCGCATTGCCTCAGGCTCCAGGGTGCGGGTTCTTCGTGGCGTATCCGGCGGTGGCCGAACAGAAGTTTGCCGGCGAAGGCGACGGCTTTCATCAGGATGAACCCCGCGATGGCGCCGGCTGCGCTCCACATGAGGCCGTCGGAGGCTTCCAGCGCGGTGCCGTCGATAAGCCACGGGGCGAAGGCGGCGAAGCCCAGTCCGGCAGCGGTGGCCAGCAGGGCGTGTTTGGGCAGGACTTCCATGCGTTCGGCATCAATGGCGATCATGACGACGGCCATCGCAAGCCACAGGCAAAGCATGAGCTGGGCGAGCAGGTCTTCCTGCGCGTAGTACATGGTGGCGGCGACGAAGAGACCGGCCGTGGCGGCTTCCACCAGCCAGTAGCGGAAGGGGATGCGGCCGCCGCAGGAAGCGCATTTGCCGCGCAGGATGAGCCAGCTGAGGAGGGGGATGTTCAGGTACCAGGGGATTTCCTTTTCGCACCGGGGGCAGAAGGAGCGGGCGGGGTCCGAGAGGGACAGACCGCGCGGCGAGCGGTAGATGACGACATTCAGGAAGGAGCCGATGCACGCGCCGAAGAGGCCGAAGCACAGCGGGAAGAGCCACGGCATTTCGGCGCGGAGGAGGCGGAGGGTGTCTTGCAGCAGTGCGTACATGGGCGGTTCGCGGTTACTCCGCGTCGTTGATGGCGTCGATGAACTGGCGGAGCCTGCCGTAGTTGCCGCGTTTCAGGTGGAAGACGAGGCGGGGCAGGTCGGCGATCAGCGGTTCATCGTTTTCCTCGGCGAGCGGGCCGCGCTGGACGATGCAGCCGTCCTTCACGAGGTCGGCGAAGTCGTGCTGAAGTTTGGCGATCGCTTCCGTCGAAAGCGAGGATGTGAGGCGGATGGAGATCATATCCCCGACGAAACGGTACGAGTGGAAGATGTGGTAGAAGCGGTCGATGTGTTCGATGGCTTCCTGAGGATTCTGGGTAACGAAGAGGAAACTGAGGTCTTCCGGGGAGATGAGGTGGGAATCGACGAGTTCCGTTCTGATGAAGGATATCCACTGTTTCCAGAAAGTTTTGCCGGGAGCATCGAGCAGCACGACGGGGTAGATGGTGGCTTTGCCCGTCTGGATCAGGGTGATCGTTTCGAAGATTTCGTCCATCGTGCCGAATCCGCCCGGGAAGGCGACGAGGGCGTCGCTTTCGGAAACGAAGTTGAGCTTGCGGATGTAGAAATAGTAGAAGTTGATCAACCGGGGATTGCCCTGCATGACCGGATTGGCTTCCTGCTCGAAGGGCAGGGTGATGTTCAGGCCGAAGGAGTTGTCCGCTCCCGCGCCTTCGTTGCATGCCTGCATGATGCCGGGGCCGCCGCCCGTGATGGTCATGTAGCCGTGTTCGGTCGCCAGTTTGGAGAAATCGCGGGCGACGATGTAGGAGGGTTCGCCTGCCTTGATGCGGGCGGAACCGAAGATGGAGATTTTGCGGATGTGGCGGTAGGGTGTGAAGGCCTGGTTCGCGTGGAACATTTCCGCCAGCGTGCGGTTCATGACCTCAAGATCGTGCTCGGAAATATCCGATGAGGCGGCTTGAATGGAAGTGGAAAGCAGCTGTAGCAGAATTTCCGGATTGTGGCCGTTGGAATGGCGGTTGGAGATGTCGTACAGGGCTGCATCGAGAAGGGGAATGCCTGTGCTTTTGGGGACGGTGAAGGTCCAGGTCGAATCGCCGCCGGAAAAGTCGCGCTTGTCGAGATAGGGAGGATGTTGCATGGATGGAATCGCAGATGCGGGTTGAAGGCTGCTACTATGCACGAAGCCCGGCGTTTTGTCACTGCGAAAATGCGGGTGTATGCCGCAGGGCGATCGGCAGTCAGTGGAGAATGGCTCCCTTGTCGGATATTTGGATGCTCCATTCGGATCGTCTGTTCGAATTGTCCGCATCCTGATGGATGTAGATGTATTCGCGGATATGGGGGTGCGGCGATGTTTTGTGCATGCGGATCAGGCGGGCGTTGCTGTCGGCAAGAATCCGCCGTTCCCTGTAGGTGCTTTCCGCCTGCCTGTCCAGCGCCTCCTCTGACGGCCTGTAGAACAGGACAACCGGAAACAGTGCAAGAAGGCCGAAGTGCAGCGCCAGATAGGCAGGCCGGCAGTACCGCTGGAGTGTGGTGCCCTGAACGATGCCGTATTTCAACGGTATGTACTTGATCAGGGCGTACAGGATGATGCCGGCAGGCAGCGACAGCCATGACGCAATCAGAAGGTACTCCCAGAAAGGGTCTTCATTAAGGAAGGAGAAAGGGTCGTGATTCGGCATGCCGATCAGGCTGAATATCCACCAGCCCCCGGATATCAAGCCCACCTCAAGGATGAGTATCGGGATCCACAGGCCGTGCACATGCAGGAAGGCAAGCCGGCACAGCAAGCCCATCAGGGTGATGCCGCCGGAGAGCAGGACAATCATCAGGCCTTCCATCAGGTGGTTGTATTGCAGCGCTCCTTCGGGATTGCCGAAGACGGTGAACAGGAAGAAAGCCGCAATGAAGGCGGCGGTGGCCGTTTGCATCGTTCGGGTGCAGAGGGGGGACATGGGCAAGGATGGGCTGTGATGCAGTATAGGAGAAATTTGCCGCCATGCAAAGCCGTTTTTTTATTCAAAAATGCCCGGACAAGACGGGAAACGGAATAGCGAACCGTTCGGTTTGCTTGATCATGCAGCCCAATATTATTGGGAGAATAAGTTGGAATTTTGCCGAAAATCCGGGAAATCGGTGAAATCTGTGTTTTGTCAATTTCTTCTGCTGCATGCAGGGTTCATGTGGAATTAGATGTGCCGCCTTTGTCTGCGGGATTGACCTTGTGCTGTTTTTCGGGTAGGCTCCGTGCAGAGATGGAAACTCAAGTGATCGAAGTGGATCCGTTGGAGGACGGACGCAAGGTGTACCAGCAGGCCGCCGCCGTGCTGGCGGAAGGGGAACTCGTCGCGCTGCCGACGGAGACGGTGTACGGCCTCGGTGCCGACGCCTACAATTGCGATGCGGTGGCGCAGGTGTTCGCCGCCAAGGAGAGGCCTTCCTTCGACCCCCTGATTCTGCATCTGGCGAATGCCCGGCAGCTGGATGAAGTATGCACGGTGCCGGAAGAACTCAAGGAGACGGTGGAAAAGCTCGCCCAGGAATTCTGGCCGGGGCCGATGACTCTGGTGCTGCCGAAGAAGGATGTGGTGCCCGATATTGCGACGAGCGGCTTGCCGACCGTTGCCGTGCGGGTGAGCGCCCATCCGGTGATGCGCGGCGTCTGCAAGGCTTTGGGCCGTCCCGTGGCCGCGCCGAGTGCGAACAGATTCGGCCATATCAGCCCGACTTCCGCAGGAGCCGTGCTGAAGGAATTGGGTGGCCGGATTCCGTGGATATTGGATGCCGGAGCCTGTTCCGAAGGTTTGGAAAGCACGATTCTGCGCCCGATGCTGGATGAGAAGGGCAAACCCGCCGTCGAACTGCTGCGCGAGGGCCCGCTGGTGCGCGACCGCATCCGCAAGGTGGTTCGCATCGCGAAACCCCGCAAGCCGCGGGCAGGCGAAGGGGAGGAAGCCGAAGCCGCGCCGAATGCTCCCGGCCAGCTTCCCAGCCATTACGCGCCCACGAAGCCGCTGCTGCTCTGGGATGCCAAGGAGGAGTTCACTCCGGAAGAAGGTGTAGCCTACGGCCTGATCAGCTATCAGGGCGATTCTCCTCTGTCCATGCAGGAATGCTGGGCGAATACGATTTCCCTGAGTCCCGGCAGCGGAAGGCTGGCGGAGGCTGCCGTGCGTCTGTTTGCCGTGATGCGGCAGATGGACGAGGACGAGGATGTGCAGGTGATCGTGGCCGAGAAGGTGGCGGAAACCGGGCTCGGTTGCGCCATCATGGACAGGCTGCGCCGCGCTTCGGCCGCTCGCGGTTGATGCGCCACCTGTTCTTTCTGAATGTTTCCCGCTTTCCTTCCGGGGGAGGCGGGTTTTTCTTTCGTGGGATTGGAGCTTCCGGCACCGGAATTATTGTGGACACTGCCGCGCATTTTTGCTATCTTAGCGGGCGATATGGAAAAGACACTTTTTCAGAAGATCGCTGACGGGGAGATTCCCGCGACGATCGTCTATTCCGACGACCGTTGCGTCTGTTTCCGCGATATTCAGCCGCAGGCTCCGTCCCATCTTCTGCTCGTGCCCCGCAAGCCCATTCCCCGCATCGAAAAGGCGGAGGAGGAGGATGCCGGCTTGCTGGGCCACCTAATGCTTTGCGTGGGCAGGATCGCCCGGCAGGAAGGGCTGGACGAAGAAGGATTCCGCGTGGTGATGAACAACGGTCCGGCTGCCGGAGAAGCGGTGCCCCATCTGCATATCCACATTCTCGGCGGGCGCAGCCTGCAATGGCCTCCGGGCTAGGATGACGGTTGCCGCAAGCCTCCCATGAGTGAGACGTTCACAGCATGGTCCCGTGCCGAGTGGGTGGATCCGCACACACTGGAGCTGGCTTTGCCGACGAACAACCTCCGCATCTACTTTCTGGACAAGGGGATTGTGCGGCTTCGGTATGTATCCGGCGCCGTGTTTGAAAACATTCCGAGCTACGGAGTGGATCCGGAATACGAGCCGGATTATCCGGAATTGGCCGAGGAGGAGACGGCGTATGCCCTTGAAGTACGGACGCCGCGTCTGATCGTGCGCATCCGCCGGGCCGATGCGGGGCTGGAATTCATCCATCGCCGCACCAATACGGTGCTGAACCGCGATGCCGAAGGCATGGGCCACCGGAAAATCGAGTGGAACGGCGAGGAAAAAGTCTGGGTCAGCAAGCATCTGCCTGAAGGCGAACACGTCTTCGGACTCGGGGACAAGCCTTGGGCGCTGAATCTCCGGGGCAGGAGGTTTGAAATGTGGGGTGCGGACTACTATGCCTTCAAGGAAGGTTCCGACCCCCTTTATAAGAACATACCGTTCTATATGGGGCTGAACCGCGGCGTGCAGTACGGCATTTTCTTCGACAATACGATGCGGAGCTACTTCGACATCGGCGTGGCGAATCCGGAAAGGCTCATCTTCGGCGCGGACGGCGGGGTGATGGACTATTACTTCGTCTGCGGCAAGTCGGCGGTGGATACCGTGCGGCTTTACACCTGCCTCACGGGCCTGCCTCCTCTGCCTCCGCGCTGGGCGCTGGGCTACCACCAGTCGAAATGGAGCTACGGTTCGGAAGAGGTTGTGAACGCACTGGTAGCCAAGCTGCGCGAGCAGCGCATCCCCTGCGACTGCGTGCATCTCGACATCCACCACATGAACCAGTACCAGGATCTGACGTGGGACCGGACGAAATTCCCCGATCCCCCCGGCATGATCAGTCGGCTCGAAGAGCAGGGGATCAAGGTGGTGACGATCGTGAACCCGGGCATCAAAATCAACCCGGACAATTATGTGTGGCGGTCAGGATTCGAGCGCAACGTCTTCTGCCGCCGGCACGATGGCGCCCTGCTTGAAGGCAGCGTGTGGCCGGGGCTGTGCAACTTCCCGGACTATACGGCGCCCCGCACGCGCGCCTGGTGGGCGCACCTCTTCAAAAGGCAGATCGCGGAATACGGAGTGCGGGGCATCTGGACGGACATGAACGAGCCCGTCATGTTTCCCGACAAAACATTCCCGGACGATACGCGGCACGATTACGACGGCTACTCCTGCTCCCACCTGAAGGCGCACAACGTGTACGGCCACTGCATGGCGCGGGCCACGCGGGAAGGCATGGCGCAGTTCGCCCCCGATCGCCGCCCCTTCGTCCTCTCCCGCTCCGGCTACGCGGGCATGCAACGCTATGCGGCCACATGGACGGGAGACTGTGAAGCCGATTGGGACAACCTCAAGATGGCGAACCTCCAGTGCCAGCGGCTGGCAGCGTCCGGCGTCTCCTTCTGCGGAAGCGATGCGGGCGGCTTCCTCAAGCACCCGACGCCGGAACTCTTCTGCCGCTGGATGCAGATGGCCGCTTTCCACGGCTTCTTTCGCAACCACTCTTCGGGCGAGTTCGGCGGGCAGGAGCCCTGGCTCTTCGGCGAGGAAATACTGGGTTATGTGCGCCATGCCATCGAGGAACGTTACCGGCTGATGCCCTACATCTATACCCAGTTCTACAAATACTCCACGCAGGGTATCCCGGTCATCCGGCCTTTGGCCCTTCAGTGCGAAGAAAACCCGGACACCTTCTGGCGCAGCTCCGAATTTTTCCTCGGGGACGATCTGTACATCGTTCCCGTCCACCATCCCGGAGAAACGGGCCGCTTCATCTACATACCGGACGGTCGCTGGTACTCCTACTGGACGGATGAACTTGCCCCCCGCTCCCTCAAGGAAACATGGGTGGAAGCTCCGCTATCCCGCCTCCCCGTCTTCGTGCGGGGTGGGGCCGTCATTCCGCGATGGCCCGTCCAGCAATACATGGGTGAACTTCGTAACCCGCCTTGCATGCTCGACATCTGGTGGGCACCCAACTACGAACACTCCAGCTCCTGCTTCTCGGATGAGGGGGACGGCTACGGCTACCTCGAAGGGCTGTACCGCTACATGACCTTCAACTACATCGGGGGCAGGGACTATTTCACGCTCGTGCGCACCGACCAGGGCCACAAGGCCTTCTCGCTGCCCGTGCTGATGCTGCGCATCCACTGCCTCCCCGCCGGAGCGAGGAACATCGTCTTCACCGTCGACGGACAGCCCCGCGACATCCGGGCGGACGGGAAAGGCGTGTACGAGGCGGAAATCCCCGTCTGCTTCACCCGCATCGAAGTATCCTTCACAAGGGAATAACGGGGTAAATTGCAAATTTTTCTTGCTATTGGGACGAACTGGTGTATTGTACTCCCACCATGACCCGTAAGGCAGGTATTAACAAGACCCGTAAGGCTGTTGCCAAGCGATTCAAGGTTACCGGTACGGGCAAGGTTCTGCGCCGCCATCAAGGCAAGCGCCACATCCTCCAGAAAAAGTCCAGCAAGCGCAAGCGTCAGCTGGGCAAGGTCGCACTCGTGGCCTCGACGGACGTGTGGGCTGTGAAGCAGAATCTGCCCTTCGCCTAAACCGCTGAATCCCTCAGCAACAACTAGACTATCGCTCGCACCACGAGCGACCTTCATGCAGCCTTCCTCCCGACGTGGAGGATACTGAGCAGACGAGACTGCAAGGAGGTGAGGAAGAACAGTCTGTTCGACAGAAATAGAGATAAACTATGCCACGTGCAACAAATGGGCCGGCCTCGCGCCAGCGTCGCAAGCGCATCCTTCTTCGCGCCAAGGGCTTCCGCGGATTCCGCAGCAAGCTCTACCGCTATGCCAAGGATGCTGTGTATAAAGCATGGCAGTATGAATACCGTGACCGCAAGAGGAGGAAGGGCCAGTTCCGCCGCCTCTGGATCGCTCGTATTTCGGCTGCCGTTCGTGATCGCGGATTGACCTACTCCCGCTTCATGGAAGGCCTCAAGGCTGCGAACATCGAAATCGACCGCAAGGTCCTTTCCGACATCGCCATTCAGGATGCCGCCGCTTTCGACACCATCTTTGCCTCCGCCAAGGAAGCTATCGATGCCAAGGAAGGCGCCGCTCTCAAGGCCTGATCGCGAAAAACGCTATTAATATGAAAGGCTGTCCGGTTCATTCGGACAGCCTTTCATGCGTTTGGTATCAAGAGTAGGATTCAATCAATGAGACAGACTTTGATCAATATGGTGTCACCCTTCAATTCTGATCCTTACGGCTGAAGAAATGAGGAAATGAAGATATGCAGTTCAGGGAATCAGTGAGTAGCCGATTTCAATCATGCGAGAATGATAAGATTGATTCTTACCGCCATCGTCAGAATTTGAATCGGTAACGATCACGGAATTTTCGGCGTGCCTTCGGAAAGATAATAAATTTGGAAAGAATCCCAACGATTCTGTTGAGTTTTTTGATTCGTTTCGATGCTTTTTTTTCTATAAACAAATTGTTTTGCGTCAAGTACGATTCAAGAATATCCTTTTTGATGGACTCCTGTTGTAAATCTTTATTTAACGTTGTGATGAGATGCTGCTTAAGCTCAGGATTCGTTTCAATGAATGTGTCGGTTAGTTTCTTGAAGGCAGACAAAGTTTCAGCCTTCTGCATGTTTTCTTGCATGAATCGGATGCTTTGCGTTTGTTGCTGGCGGAAATCATGTTCAGCCAAGATGTTCTCAAGCTGCAGAACCCACCACAATCCTCCTTTGCCTCGCTGTTTCGCCGCATGGATAATATCAAGATGGAAACTTGCATGATCAATGATTTCCGGCCGTATCTGTTCGAGCATCTCCGGCGTCAATGTCGGCATATTAGGGCATTCGGTGCCACATGCCAGAAAATTGAGCTGTGTGCGAATACACTCCTCACAGTGCCCACAATTTGTTTGGCCTTTTTCGTTTTTCCAACAGACGCGAAGTGCTTGTATACCTGCTTGCCATTGGGTAATGAGAGCCGCTTTTGACGTGCTATCATATTGAAGGCCATCGGTTTGAATTCGGAAATTTCTGGAAGTCAGCAGAGAGGCGCTGATGGGATTGGAACCCCATCGCATGAGGTCGTGCGCATCCGAAATGGCAATGTGATATGGATACGAGCCACCGATAAGGCAGTCGGAATATTTTTGAGATAAAAATGACGCACATGATGTTATACAAGAAATGTGCGTAATGGTATCCCATTCCATACCGTGTGGAATGCCTTTTACGGGCATATCCCTGAAGTTGGTTTTGATCAGGTGTGTTTGGCTGATACCCAGATCGTGCAATACGTTCACAGTTTGTTCAAAACACTCTTGCTGAAAGTCTTCGCGTGACAGAGGGATGTCAACGCCCGCAATCATGAGCCCTGCCTGGATATTCAGGTTCCTGTATCCGGCTAATCCTTTTGTATGCCGATAGGCTGCGAATTGTGCATCCAATCCTCCCGAAAAATGGACAATGGCTTTTCGATGTTGGACGGCACATGAGTCGTCTTCCTCAATGTTATCGGGAACGATCGTGACGGGATGGAATATGCCGGGAGAAATGTCGATCCAGTACTCAATCATCTGCTCCATATTTTCCAGTAGTGATCGGCTGACTGTTCCTTTGATATGGAAGGTTCCTCCGGTTGCCATCATATGGAAGATCAGCATGCGTATCCACGGATTGCCATTGAGTTCGATATCCTCTTTCTGTTCTACATGGCATATTTCAGCATGTACATTGAAGTTGCCGGTTGGAGCGATAAACCGGACACCCATCAAATAACTGGTGGCGGATGTTTGCATGATATCCATCGGTACAATGCTTTGTTCGAATGGATATTTTGTTCTTTCCATCTGTTCCCAATAAGGGAATTCATTCGGATGATTCAGGAGATGGACATTGGTTTGATGGTTGAGAGAATGCCTGTATACACCGGACAATTTCCCGTAGCTGTTGTCCAGCATGTATACTTCTTTGTTCATCAGCAGAGAACCGATGGCCCCGTGAAGTCGATCAGTGAGGACGATGTCCGCTTCATCTATACTTGACAAGAAGCGTTGCACAAAAGAAGCATTGCTGCTGAAGTCTTCGCATTCATCACTATTCAGTGCAGACAAATCCAGGGTCTCATAACTGTTGATGATGCTCTGGGTTTTGGCGATGGCACTTTCTCTGTCTTCGCGAATGAATAAAAGAACTTTTCGGCCGTCAGGCAGCGTTGACAGGGCGTTTTTGACCCGCTGTTTCAGACAAAGATCATCGAATGTCGGTTGTTTGACGTTTTGTGCGAGAAACGCCTGAACATCAAGTGAGATAGCCATATCATCCGCCAGAAGGAACCGTGTTTTATGGTTGTTTGTTTTGCAGTAGAAGAAACTTTCCTTGTCTCGACAAAAAACGGTAAATCGCTCATCCAGTACATGCAGCAGAGGCAGGCAATCATGGAAACTCTGAGGCAGAATGACGCATCGGCGGATGCGAGGATCGGTAAACAAGTTGATCAGCCAAGGCAGAGCACCCCAATCCGGAATGCAGGCTCCACCTCCTCCATAAACGAGATCGTACGCCGTGATACCCTCTTCCAAATTACTGTAGGGTTGGAAACGGAGCCCATGTTTTTCGAATAGGCCCAGTGTGGAGACGGCGATCAAGGCATCGCCAACATTACCTGGATTCGGCTTGTAATAGAAGGAATCCAGCTGTTGGAGCTGTTCGGCGATGGCATCTGCAGAGCGTGAATAGGATTGAAGAAACGATTCGTAGTCTGCTGCCTGTCGCAGAATGTCTGGAAGCTCTTTGAAGGCAGGAGGCAAGGAGTTTTGAAAATGGTGTTCCGGGCAATGGTCAAGCAGAGAAAGATAGGTTTCCTTGAATGCGATGTAGATATTCTTTTTATCGCGATGCGGTGTATGCCAAAAGGCCCAGTAAAGATGCCCAAGAGCTCCATGATAGAGATAATTCGACTTCAACGACTGATCGTGGAGATGTTTGAAGACGAATTCGGCTTCCAACCCGATAATTGTACATAGATCGTTGAAATGACGACTGCGGTCGTTTGTGATGGAGTCGGTTCTTTGTCGGTAGTAATAGAAACTATGTTCCAAAATGGCTATGGTTTCGGCCTGAAGGAGAGCTTTTTTGAAGAACAGATTGTCTTCAAACGATAAGCGAGGGGGAAACCGTAGATGCAACCGTTCGATGAAATCCCTTTTCCACAAGACCGTACATACCATGACGGGAAGTTGCCATAACAAGTGCCAATTATCAGAAAACGTTTGATAATTGAAATGATCGACCGGAAAATCGTGCGGCAATAAGGCCGAATAATTTGTATAGTCGTAAAGCCTCGTTTCTCTGGTTTTTTCATCGTATAAGTCGGCTTGAAACATGAGCATGTCTGCATGGCTTGTTTCAGCTTTTCGGACAAGTGTCTCAAGCGCATCCAATCTCAGCCAGTCATCGGAATCGACAAAGGCGATATATTTCCCTTTTGCTCTGTCGAGTGCATTGTTGCGCGATGCGCTCAGTCCTTGGTTCGACTGTTCTATGACGATAATATGGGAGTGATGCTGGGCATATTCCTTGAGAATGGCTCCACTATCATCCGTCGACCCGTCATTGACACAGATGATTTCCGTGTGTTGCCACGTCTGGTTGACGATGCTATCCAGACAGGTGCGAAGATATTTGCCCGTGTTGTATACAGGGATGATGATGGAGATGGTTGGTGAGATCATACTTCAGAGAAAAATAGTACAGGATGAGAGAAGGGCCGGGATACTATATATTGGCATAGCCGATATCCGGAATGAGAAGATCATGACAGATACATTTATGGGCGAATAGCATCTTTTTGTTGGTGCGGCGGCCGATATTGTTCTTCGGATATACTTCGGACTCGGTAGTATTGTGCCGCCGTTGTATTGGGCCAATTTTTCCCGTCAGGAGAAAATTCACTGAAAATTAATCGACCACGTTGATAGTTATAAGGGAAAGGCAGTGGGTACGCAAGTTTAATATCCTGTTCCCCTCGTGAGATGGCTGCTTCGATTTGATGCTGCCGTTGTTGTTCATACGGTTTGATCAAACGTGCATAATCAATGGCTCCGTAGACATAGGCAAACGTATAGAAACATAACAGCGCGAGAGGTATGCAACTCCATGCCGTACCCAGTTGCCGATGTGATCCGATGATTAATACGGCCGCTGCAATAATGAGCAGGTAGCATGCCGGCAAGATAGACATGGGGTAGGGAATGGCTCCGGCAATATAGGAGGAGAAACATATCCAGGAGAAGATGATACACAGTCCAGCTTTACCCTGCAGCCGGAGAATCGCAATGCGTTTTTGTTTATTGGCAATGGCGGCGATCATCAATAGGATAATATATGCTATTATTAAATAGTATGTTATATGCGAGCATTTCCAATATATCGAAACTAATTCCGGGTAATGTGACAGCTTTTCACTCCATGGCATATGTTGCAGATTAAGAGGGACGGAACCCGTACCGGAAGCCCGGGCGCTCAAGGCTGGGGCAAAGAGTAAAAGTGCCGTCCCCATGATAAACCCTATCCCTCCCATATAGAGCATGGGAGGGATGAGGGATCTCCGCCGATACTGTATAAAAACATATAAGCACAAGAAACAGCATCCAGTAATACTGAGACTCTCGCTGCCCATACCGGCAAGAATGCCCCACAGGCAGAACCAGAAGGAGATGCCTGCATTCCAATAAGATGGGGAAGATATGGTGCTTCCGAAGGAAAACGAACGTCTATAGAATGAGAAGAACCAGAGAGTAATGGCTGTCGACCAGATGTAATTGATCGCAGCGGCCTGGTCACATATATTGATCAGAAAATCATGGGAAATACCGATGATCAGTAAACAGCCAATCCCCAAATAACTGAGTGCAGCATAGGGCGAACGGAAAGATATTCGCCCTGCGGCCAAACGACAGATGATATAGGGCAAGAGAATCATCCACAAGGGTGTAACGATGCGATGGATGAATCTATCGGAACTGTTGACGGCAAACAGGAAAAACTCACCGATACGCGAATTCCAACATTTGTAACTATTGCAATATGAATCCCATGCAGTAAAGAGATCGAATCCGTTGTTGTCGTAATTCTGGTGTACGGCAAGTGCTGCACCGTAGTCGTCATGTCCGAACCACGAGAGGGTAATAATCTGGTAAATCGTTGTATAGAGCAGGGCGGCCGCGCATAGTGCAAGTATTATGCCTGACCATGATCGTATGTCCTGCAGTGGTGGTAATATTTGGTGTCTGGATGCCAGAGGTACGAGTTTCGGTGTGTGTTCTTTCCACAGGCGGAAGGGGGCAAGGGCAATGAGTGAAAGAATACCCCAGATTGCCAAGGCCAAAGACCATCTGATATGGTATTGTCCTTTGACTGTGGTATTTTCTTGTTTAAGCCGAAAGCGCATCTGTTCGCCCGTGAGCGGGGTAAACTGTAAAGTGCCATCTTGTTCGGATACCTGCTCAATTGGTTGTTCGGGAGTCCATGCGTGATGTGCGGCGAATGGCTGTTTGTTTTCAAGGATGACATTGCGCAATTCCATGGGAGAGGAGCCGTCTCCCAATAAAATATTCATGACGTCTATCCGCTTGACGGGGATACGAAATTTGAGTTTGGTGAAGGTTCCTGCCACGGGATTTTGTCCGGATGTAGCTTTCATGATCGGCCATGCGTCAGGTTTGTCCGGAGAATGATATGCGATTTCAACCAATTGCACTTTTCCCGTGCTGCGTGCTTCCATTGAAAGATCTACGTATGGAATCCGGTAGAGAGAATGGAGGCTCAGAGTTATCACTGCTGAGATGAGCAGGCAAAAAAGGATTTTTTTGGTAGAAGATATGATCATGGCTTTATTGGTTGAGCCGCTTTTTGTGCATGATGCAAACGATTGCGCAGTTCCGCAATTGCTTGTTTGAGAATACGTCGCCGTTCTCCAAAGGATATGTAACGGAGAAGACGTTTTTTTTGCATTTCATACTTCAGTTGAGGTATATGTGTACGATCATAGGCAGGTGAATCAGGGAGGTTTCTCAATGAAAAATTATCCAGCAGGGCTTTTTCCCAGAGCTGTGCGTTACCGATCCATGCCCATCCATTCGTGGTCAAATCATCGCCCTCGGGATGGATATCGCGTGCCCGGAGTTCTCTGATGGATCCATTGGCATGAAGCAGTATGTCCCTGTATACGATAGTTGATGCATCGGGATCATGGTTGATATTCAATATATGCAGAGTCAGGTGTGGATAAAGAAAGCGCAATGATTCAAAAAATTTAATGAGTGCCTGATCTTCAAGCGCTGGTCGATTCAATACCCACCCGACTGCACGAGCCTGTTGGAGAAGTCGGCAAAGTCGCTGAGTGCGCCTTTGCATTTTTTTCTGCATGGTCTCAAGTTGATTTTGAACGGAATCTTCCCGTCGAAATTCATGCATCGAAACCATACCGGAAGGGATGTCGGTAATCCAACGAGAGAAGCCGCCCCAGTCTTCCTTTTCTTGCCACTGGTCAAAATATCCACGGAATTGTTTTTTCAAGACATCGATATAGGTTTCAAGAGAATAGGACATCATCCAGTCGAGCGGTGAGGAAAATTGGCGGTAACCGCTTTCTCGAAGATGATAGCTTGGACGACAAGCCGGTCCAGCGGATAAGAGAAAGTCGCAGGTTTTGATCATAAACCGGGAGAGGATTAATGGTTGTGTGAGGTATTGTGTTGCTCGGCCAAACAGCATTTGAGTTGTTGTTTGACAGCGTATTTTTTTTGCTTGTAGTAGTTTCTTTTATTTCCCCAACAGATTTTGGAAAGGAGACGATAACGAAAATAGTCTTTTTTGAGCTCATTTCGTTTTTGTTGCAGTTCTGCACCGCGAGTTTGCTGCTGGCGTATTTCTCGAGATAATATTTCCGTTTTTTCGAATTGCATGAGATCATACTGCATGCGCAAAAGCTTACCTCGCAGTGTAATGGTATCTATGCCCCTGTGAAGGGTGGCGCATTGCTTCAGTCTGATAATTTGATCTTGTAAATTATATTTGACGCGCTGGTACATATGCGGATACTGGATGACCTTCATCATGAGGTAAGGCCAGTATTTCTCGGTAAGAAGAACGTATTGATCTGCTACGGTGACAACACAATCGGTGGAACATCCTCCTTTACGGAAAATCACATGGTCCCCGGTGACGCTGGCTGGTTTGTACGGATGCGCTGCCAGTTTGGCCATGAGGTCCCCATCAGCGATGACGGGGAAGGTTTCACCTTCGAATCCTCCGAGATTTTGTATGATGTCAGTTTTGCAAAAAAGGGTCTGATGGCAGCAAAAGGCTCCCATAAAGGCATTGTCGGGGTCCGGCCAGAGACGCACGGTGAATTCTCCGTTGTCCAGAACGCGTGCCGTGCCCATGGTATAGTCGGCATTGCCTTCGAGGATGGGGGCAGATAGGGCAGCGATTGCACCCGGAAGAAATTCGTCATCCGCATTGAGGAAGGCGATGATTTTTCCTTTGGCGAGGGCAATGCCTTTGTTCATGGCATCGTAGAGGCCGTCATCCGGTTCGCTGATGTAGGAGGTGATATGGCCTCGTTCTACAGACTGTTGCAGGTAGGCCTGAGTGCCATCTGTGGAATTACCGTCGATGACAAGATGCTCAATATGTAAGCCTGAATCGCGTTGGTTGACGACAGATGCAATGCAACCATCCAGATGGGCAAGGGCATTGTAGCAGACAGTGACAATTGTTACATCGGGAAGGTTGGCCGGAATGTGTTCGGTTGAGTTGTTCATGTGTCGGGTCATAATGCTGTTAGCAGTTGCGATTGGTGTGTTCAAAGCGATTGTGAAGCAAGCTTCGCTTTAAGTTCTGTTTTCTTGCGTCGATACCTTCGGCGCATGGCTCCGAAGGTACAATGTGACAAAAGACGGTATTTTCGATATTGGCGGCGTATCGAATTTCTCAATAGTGTCTGTAAAACTATGTTTTCCTGCTTAAGCGTTTGCAATGCCTGCACGTGCTGAGCTATTTGATTGTTCAGAGCGTCGCAGGCTGCGGTCTGTTGTTTCAATTCATGCAGGAGATATTCGGACTGGCTGGTCGTAGTCAGATGCCGGAAGATGTCGGCATACCATTTGGGAAGTGCGTAGGCGCGGTTTGGTCTCCGGGTCTGCTCATGCTGAAGTTCCCGGGAAAGATTGGCATATACCGATTGAAATCCTTCCCACGAACGCATTAGGAACATGTAATAATGTCCGTTGCCGATCAGTAATTTAAGATAACTGTCATAGACGAAGTCAAACCCGCCCTTGCTCTGCAATGCCTCTTTGAGTTGCAGCATGACATGGTACCAGTCAAGGGGTGTCAGATCCGTTCCCGATTGCTGGTTGCCGCCATGGGCTTGCCGGTAATGGACAAATGGTTTGTCGACAATTGTGATTCTGCTTGCATGGTACATGGCCATGCTGGCAAAGAAAGTGTCTTCGCTGCGTTTTGTACTCGGATAAAGCAATTGATGCTTTTCGAGCATGCTTCTGCGGTATAATTTATTCCACGGTGTGGGCGCACTGATCTGGAAGATGCAGTCTGGCATGTCCTGTACGGAAAATGGCAGGGTGGGGGGAATCAGCGCTCGATCGAGGCAATAATCGAAAGGTGTGCTTAATCCGGTGTTCGTATCGTAGTAATCGGCTGACCACAGGCAGAGATCCGCTTGATCCTGTTCGCATTGGTCATAGGCCTTTTCCAGCATGTCCGGTTCAAAAAAATCATCTGCGTCGAAGAAGGCCAGATATGTACCTTTGGCATGCTGCATGCCATTGTTGCGGGCCATACCTGCGAATTGATTTTGCTGACGAATGATGAAGAAACGGTCATCTTTGTCTGCATATTCTCTTAAAATATCGAGAGATGTATCTGTCGAACCATCGTCTACACAGATGATTTCAATATTATGCAATGTTTGTTCGACAATACTGTCCAAGCATTGCCGGAGATGTCTTTCTGCATTGTAGATGGGAATGATAACGGAGACTTTGGGGAATATCATGATGGAGTATTGGAAGTTGCATCCATATCAGGATGGTGGATTTTTGCACAGGAAATACCGAAGATGCGTATTTTGGTGAGGTTGCCGAGCCGTTTGAACCGAGCAACGGGGATTCCCCATATTCGAACCGTCCATTCCTTTTTGTTGGAAAAATCGGGTCTGCAATCATGTTGCACATAAAATGATGCGAGTTGCGACGGTTCCAGATCGAAGATGTGGCGGTAGAACGGATCCGGATAATGGTAATAGAGCTCATACGAATACCCTCCTCGGAATAAAAGTCGCCTTACTTGAGAGAAGAAGCGTGTGTAGAAGTCGGTATTCTCTCCATCGGCAAGGTGGAGATGATGGGTCAGCAAGGGCTGCATGATGGCGAACTGCCAGTAGTCGATGATGTCGCGCCGGGGCTGGCCGGACTGTTTCAGCAGGTCGGCAATCATTTCATAATGCCGGAATAGTGAATCATAGTAGCGGGATGAGATGGCTCGGCTGGTCGAGCCGTCATGCTGGTTATAGTAGTAGACGGCGCCGTCTTCCAGAACGAGTTTGTTGGCGTGGAGCAGGGCATTGACGAGGAATACCATGTCTTCCCCATGCGTCAAAGAGGGGAAGATGATATGGTGGCGGCGCAGCATGTCCGTGCGGAACAGTGTGTTCCAGAAGGCATAGGTGTAGGCGATGCCGGGGAAGGAGTGCCGGAGCAGGCATTGCCGGATGCCGTCGTTCATGCGGGAAGGTTCGGCACGATCGGGCCATACGGCAGTGAAGGAACCTTTGACCATGTCCGCCTGTTCAGTGACGGCTTTGTCGTACAGGAGTCGGAAGTAGTCCGGTGCAAGCCAGTCGTCGGAGTCGACGAAGGCGGTGTATTCGCCCCGGGCCGTTTCCATGCCTCTGTTGCGAGCTTGTGCGACTCCGGTATTTTCCGTTCCTTCCAGAATGCGGATGCGCGCATCTTCGGCAGCGTACCGGTGCGCGATATCCATGGAACGGTCTGTCCCGCAATCGTCTACGAGGATGAATTCGATTTCCCTCATGGTTTGGCTGACGAGGGAATCCAGGCATTTGCCGATGTACGCCTCCGTGTTGTACACGGGGACGATGACGGAGATGCATGGTGTGTCGTTGCTGGGCATGGCCGGGTAAGGAGAAATTATTTGCGAAGAATGATTTTCAGGAAGGGAATGGCATTGAACAGGTAAACTTTCCATTTCCGATTGTCGGCGCTTTGTGTGATGCGCAGCAGGGGAAGGAAATTGAACAAGGTGATTTTGCTGACCGTGGTCGCCTGTTTTTTACGGGTAGCGGGTGTGCCGGACAGTTCTCCACCGGGTGCGAAAAGCTCCGGGTAATACTGGCGAAGGACGTCGAGCCGTTCGTTGCGGTGCTCCGGAGTGTCGTGGGACGAGACGCCCGTGTAGTTATGAATGGAGAGGATGCGGTCGAAGTGGCGGCACGAGGCATGGTGGACGACGATGAATTCGATCCACTTTTCCCAGTCGCTGACGATGCGCCTGTTTTCGTTATAGCTGCCGTAGCGGGTGAAGAGGTCTCGCCGGATGATCGTGGCTTGGTGCGCGAAGCTGTCATTGACGAAAAATTCGGGTTTCAACGGAAAATCCTTGCCGAATTCCTTGAACAGGGGTATTCCGCCTTCCTTGAGAAAGAGTGCGTCGCAACAAACGATGTCTTCCTGCCAGTCTTCATGGGTGAACAGTCGTTCCAGAGAAAAGGGGTCAAGGAAGTAGTCTCCGCCATTCAGGAAGATGACATATTCGCCTTTTGCGCGGGCAATGCCTTTGTTCATGGCATTGTAGATGCCTTTGTCCTTCTCCGAGATGAAGACGGCCATGCGCTCGCGATATTGCTCCAGCGTGTCGAGTGTCCCATCGGTGGACCCTCCGTCGATGATGAGCCATTCGAAGTTCTGCCATGTCTGCCGGACGACGCTTTCGCACGTGGCTGCGATGTTTTTTTCGTTGAAGCAGACGGTGATGATGGAGAGCTTGGGCGTGTTCATGCGGACGGAAACTGATGAGATGAAACGGTTGCGGGGAGAGAATCCATCTGTCCCAGAGTTTGGTGCCGGTCGATGCGCCATGGAAACCATTTGCAACGGCGGAGCGGTCTGTTTGGATAAAGCATGGCTCGAAGTTTGACAAACTGCTTTTTATGAAAGGATTCCCCATAGGTGAAGGAAGCGATATCCAGCATTTGAAGGCCACTGGCTGCCAAGGTTTCTATTGTCGTTTGTTTGGCCTCCTCTTCCACGGTTTTCAGGTTCCACAGGCTGTATTCGACGGCCCAGTCGGCAAAGCTTTGGTGCAACATGTGGCGGATGCCGCGTTCTGACAGCAGATCGTGCAGAGCCTGAAGTGCTTGATAGAAGGCCAAAGGCGCTTTGCTGCGGCGGTGTGAAAGGGAGCTGCGGTTTCCTCCCCGTTGAGTCAGGAGGATATCGTCAACAGTGGCAATGCGGGAAGCGAGGGCAAGCGCTCCGAAAACGAACAGCATGTCTTCGCTGTTCGGCAACAGGGGAAACGTGAGGCATTGCTGCCGGATGAATGAAGTTTTGAACAGTTTGTCCCATGCCCAGCCTTGGAATATCTGGAAGAGTTTGTCCGAAACGTCCTGGCCTGAAAAAACATTCCGATCAGGCATCCATTGTTGTTGAAAGGCTCGGGTGTGCTCTCGCCGTTTTCCCGTGTGTTCGTCGTGGATGCATGAGCGGAAGACGCAGACGTCGGCATCGTGTTCTTGGGCAGTAGACAGGGCTTTGGAGACCATGTCGGGCGCAAAGATGTCGTCTGCATCAAGAAAGGACAGGTATTCGCCTTGCGCCAGCGAAAGGCCGGCATTTCTCGCTGCGGCTGCGCCGGAGTTGGCTTGAGTGATGAGCCGGATCTCCGGAAACCGCGCGGCATAGTCTGCCAGAATGGAACCGGAAGCATCCGTGGAACCGTCGTCGATGCAGATGATTTCCTTCCCGCTCAAAGTTTGCCCGACGATGGAATCAAGGCACGCCCGCAGATAGGGAGCTGCATTGAAAACGGGCACGATAATAGAAACCTTGGGGCTAGGCATGGAACAAAGGACGATAGCATGGCAGCCGCAAACTGCTCGGAATTCCTAGAAACGATAACTGTTTTGGAATCTGCTGTCAAGATTCATATGTGTTTGCTTCGTGTAATATATTGCAATATAATGAATAATTTTTGAATGTTCCCGGTTTGTATGGAAAGAACGATTTGGTGAATGAAAAAGTATTGTTCTCATAATGATCTTTTTTCAAGTATTTTATGATTTTTTTTAAGAAGACGGATTCCAAATCCGCTATACTGGTTCGGACAGCCTTGGACCGTAATGGTGCAGGGACAAAACGAAGGTTAGATTCTCGTCTATTGTCCTTTCATGAATGTACTACCTCTGATTTCCGTTATTATACCCGTTTACCGCGTAGAGCTCTATTTGCGCGCATGCATGGATTCCATCGTGAATCAGACATATGCGAATCTTGAAATCATCTGTGTGAACGACGGTTCTCCGGATGGCTGTGGGGAGATTTTGCGTGCTTATGCAGTGCGGGATCCAAGAGTGCGCGTGATCGACAGGGTGAATGGAGGGCTCGCTTCTGCCCGTAATACGGGGTTGGCGGCGGCGCATGGCAAATATGTGGGGTTTGTCGATTCGGATGACTGGATCGAGCCCTGCATGTATGCATCGCTTGTTGAGGCGATGGAAGCGGATGATGCCGATCTGGCCGTTTGTGGCGTTTGTCTGGAATACGAGGTGGCTGCCGGTGAAAAGGAGCGTGAATGCGATTGCCGCTATTTTGCAAGGCCCATGGCCGGGCTTCGTCCTCTGGATGCATCGGTGATGCGTGTTCTCGACGTTTGTGCCTGGGATAAATTGTATCGGCGCGACCTGATTGAGCAATACGGGATCCGGTTTCCCGACGGATACCGCTACGAGGACAACGTGTTTTTCTGGGCCTATGCGATCCGTTGCCGATCTGTAGTAATTCTGGAAGGTGAATGGTATCATTACCGGCGGCGGCCCAGCAGCATTATCAGCGAAGTCCGGAACGGCGGCTGTTCGCATTCCACCGAGGCGGTGGAGGTATATTCACTGATTGCGGAAGATTTGCGCTCATGCCGTTGCTTCGATACGTATGCCGTGCCGTTCTTCGTTCTTCTGGCCGGGCAGGTAGGGCTGTCCAGCGCTGCGGACAGGAAGCCTGCGGAAATTTTGGCGGGGGCGATATTGAAAGCATGCAGATTTCATCAATACCTTCATCTCTTCGACGCAGGGGATGAATGGGTGGTGCAGAGGCTTCTGCCTCTTTGCCGGAAGCCGAGGTGGAGGGAACGGTTCGTTTCCCGGCTATTTCGGCGCCATGTGTCTCCCGGCGGTACCGTTCGCTACAAAGTGCTTGGTATTCGCTGCCGAAAAATCAACCCCTGATGCCTTGCCTGCCATGAAAGCTATTGTTTCCGTTGTCGTACCGATCTATAATGTACAGAACTACCTGCGCCAGTGTCTGGATTCCATTCTCGGACAGAGTATGAGCGAACTCGAAGTCATTTGCCTGGATGACGGTTCGACCGATGGCAGCCCGGCCATCATCGACGAGTATGCCGCACGGGATGCCCGCATCGTGCCTGTGCATGTACCCAATGGCGGCTATGGCAAAGCCGTCAACCGAGGGATCGATCTGGCTTCCGGAGAATGCCTCTGTATTGTGGAACCGGACGATTTCATTGACAGGGATATGTTCCGGATACTGTATGCCGCGTTGAAACGGTTTGAGGTACCCTTGGCGAAATCAGCCTGGTATGATTATTGGGATGGGGAGCCGGAAAGGAAGGTCTATCGTTCCGTGACGCAGGATAAACGGGATGGCCTGGTCGATGCATTCGAAACGCCCGTCTTGTATGTCACCAACCCGTCCATTTGGACGGCCTTGTATGATTTGGCATGGTTGCGTCGCTGCGGCATCCGGTGTAATGAAACTCCCGGAGCTTCCTATCAGGATGCCGGGTTTGTGCTGAAAACCTATCTTTCTGCCGGGAAGTTCTACGTGAGCAACCGTCCTTTTTATTGGTATCGGCAGACGAATGCCAATTCTTCAGTCAAAAACACCTCCAAGGTATATTGCATCTTCGATGAATTCACATGTATGGACGCATACTGTGCGCAGGCCGGATTGCAGGGGAATGTGTTGTCCGCCATACTCTGCAAAAGGAAATTGTCCATGTACTTTTGGGATCTTGCATTGGCTCCTGCCCATTTGCACAAGGAAATACGGTGCCGCATGCGCGGTGCCGTGCAGGAGGATTGGCGGCAGGGAGGAAGGACGGCTGGAATTCTGACGATGGAAGAAAAAGAGATCCTGTCGAAATTGTGCGATTCTTTCTTTCGCAGAATCGCGCTCCGTTTGTGTTCGGCCTGTTATTCCCGGATAAAAAAAGACGGTAGGGTGCGTATTCGCATCTTTGGAATTCGTGTTTTCAAAGGACGGTTGGCTTCCAAACAATCTTCCCGATCCGTTTGAACATTTATTTGCCGTTGTCATGCATTCTTCCTTGAATCCCGATGTTTCGGTCATTATTGCCGTGTACAATGCAGACCGTTTTCTGCGCCCTTGCCTGGATTCCGTTTTGGCACAGACTCTGGTCAATCTGGAAGTCATCTGTGTCGACGACGGATCGACGGACAAATCTTTGGCGATTCTGGAAGAATATGCCGCACGGGATGCCCGCATTCAAATCATCCGGCAGGAAAATGCAGGTGCAGGCGCGGCTCGCAATGCAGGCATGGGCAAAGCACGGGGTGATTATCTTTCTTTCCTTGATGCCGACGATATATTCCATCCCGATATGCTTCGCCGCGCATGTGAACAGGCCAAGCGTACCGCTTCCGATCTGTGCATCTTCAGGACGCGGCAGTACAGCGAGAGAACAGGGCGCAAGACGGCGGCTTCTTGGACGTTAAAATCGCATCTCCTGCCGGATTGCCAACCGTTTGCTCCTGAAGATGCCGCTGCATCCCTCTTCCAGATATGCATGGGATGGGCGTGGGATAAGGTGTTCCGGACGGAATGGATCAGAAGGGAAGGGATAGCCTTTCCCCCCTTGCGCAACAGCGAAGACATGTATTTCGTATTCACGGCTCTCTTCAAGGCGGAGCGTATTTGTTGGCTGGACGATATTCTGGTTACCCAGAGAATTGATGTCGGCAATTCCTTGTCGAACTCGCGCAACAAAGCTCCATTCTGCTTTTATGATTGCCTGATTCTTCTCCGGGAAGCACTGGAGAGGTCGGAACGTTGGCCGCTTTATGCAGCCAGCTACACCGATTGGGTCATCGAATTCGCCTCTTGGAATCTCAAAACACTGGATGAACCTGCACGCAGCGAAGTACGGCAGCGTTTGCGCCGCGACGGAATGCGGGAACTGGGAATCGTGCAGCAAATCCGAAACGGAGAATATGATCGGAAATGGGAATCAACGGTGGCGGATATTTTCGGAATATCCGCCGCCCGGAACGGCAAAGTATGCACAACAAAAGATCGGAAGAATGGGAAACGGAATTGGCTCGAAAGAATATATTCTATGCGGTACGATGGCTGGATGAAAATCGTCCGCGTCATGGGCTTCCGGTTTCGGCTCATCCGGAAAAAACGATTGATAGCGGATTGGAACGGCATCAACGATCGATTGGCTGAGATGCAGAACCGGATGGATGCCTTGCAGGCATCCGCCGAGGAACGAGAGGAAAAACTGCTGGGCAGAATTAACCTCTTGGAAGAGGATCAGAAGGTGGCGAGTGAACATAGTCGACTGATTGATATTCAGTTGTCGGAAGTCGGGACGCGTGCAGAGAAACAGGAACGGGAAATTGGACGGCAGCATGCAACAATCTGCGAAGAACAGGAGCGCATGCAGAGTGAAGCCGGAAAGTTTCGCGCGGAAATCAATCTCCTTTACAAACAGATCGCGTATCCGGAACGCGCCAGAGAACAGAGAGAAGGATGGGCTCTAATGTCGTACAACTATACCGGTGAAGATTATTACGATTGTGATTGTGTCAATCTGGGGGACTATATCCAGTCTTTGGCTGCCCGCCAGTATCTTTCGCGAATCGATACATACATTCCACGCGATGAAATCGCCTACTATGCGGGACTTCCGGTCAACATGATCATGAACGGTTGGTGGTGGGTATGTCCGGGCGTGCATGAATTGTCTGCCTGCATTAATCCTCTGTTTATTGCATACCATGTGAATAATCCCTGCAAGTTGACGCCCTCCATGCTCGGCTATCTGAAAAGAAACGAACCTGTCGGGTGTCGGGATCTGTCGACGCAGAAAATCCTTCTGGAACACGGTATCAAAGCTTACTTCTCGGGATGCATGACCTTGACACTGGGGAGAAGCAGGCAGTGGGCAGGCGGGAACGGTCGCGTCTTGTGCTGCGATTTCGACATAGCCGCCGATACGCCTATTGCGCGCTGCCTGCGTGAAGAGTGGGGGCACATCTACAACCTGCGTGATGTCGATATCTGTACCCAGTTGACAACTCTGGAAACGAGTCAGGATGAACGTTTTCAGGCGGCCGAACAATTGCTGGAAACATACAGGCAGGCCGCACTTGTGATTACGTCGCGCATTCATTGCGCTCTACCGTGCCTGGGCATGGGGATACCGGTCATCCTCGTCATATCACAGTATGACCATTTGCGATTCGATGGGCTGGTCGATTTACTCAATCGGTTGATCCAACATGAAGATGGGAGGATTGAAAGCCATATCTGCCGAAAGCTCGATCAGGGTGGCAGCGTGGTGGGCATACGCAATCCGGAGGATTATCGAACGTACCGAGATTTGCTTGAAGATAAACTACATACGGCATGGCCTGGATCCATGATCCGGTTTGACTGAGGGAGAACTTGCTTGATGTTGGTGAAAGCAGGCAGAATATCGCAACTGACGGGCAAGTGGCCTCCGTACTCATACGGCAAGCAATCTGTTTGTTCGGAGGAATCACGTTTCGGAAAGAATGATACATGCTCTCATCAAAATGCCTCAGGACAGGCCTGCAGGCTGAAAAGTTGAAAAGCAATCCACATGACTAATTTCAAACTTGCTGAAAAGGCCATCCTGTTATATCGTCCTGTATCTTCTTCATTTGAGGGGGTGTAGCTCAGCGGTTAGAGCAGAGGACTCATAATCCTTTGGTCCAGGGTTCGAACCCCTGCGCCCCTACCACTCAAAAATATTGAAAATAAATAGGTTGACGTGTTTTTGGTTTGGCCCAGATTAAAGGTAATTATGGCTTAAAATAAGTCTAAAAAGTCCGAACTGGGTTAAAAAAGTGTAGCAAACCGTAGTCCGAAATGGTTGCAGATCATTTTTGCAGGATCAGGACGATGGGGTGGTAGCTGAGGGGGATGTTGCCTTCCGGGTCGGCGTAGCGGGTGTTGTAGTTGGTGTGGAAGTCGGCAAGGGTGCGGCGGTTCCATGTTTCGGACCGGGTGCCGTTGACGCCTGTTTTTTTGATGTGGCGGAGGACATCGAGCGGGGTGCCGAGGGTGAGGCGGCGGGTCCAGCCGTGGGCGTGGAGGATGCGGTAACCGGTTTGTGAGGCCCATTGCCGGAGGGTTTCGAGTGTGGGGTATTCGAGACCCCGGTTGAGGATGTGGCGAATTTCCACGAAGTTTTCAGGTCCGAAGGTGCTGACTGCGAGGATGCCGCCGGGAACGAGGGCGGCGTGTGCTTTCGCCAGGAAGGCGGGGATGTCGTCGAACCACTGGACGGCGGAGGCCGAGGCGATGAGGTCGAGGCTTTCCGGGTAGGGGATGGTTTCAGCGTCGCCGGGGTGGTAGTGGATGGCACCTGGGTGGCCGAGTTCGTCGATCCATCGGAAGGCTTCCGGGGTGATGTCGTTGAGGTGCCATTCGGCTTCGGGGCAGGCGGCGAGGAGGTGGCGGGTGAGGAAGCCGGTGCCGATGCCTATTTCCATGGCACGGCGGATGTGCAGGGCGGGACTGGCGGCGAGGAGCGATGAAGCGAGGGTGTCCGCTATGTCTCGCTGGACGACGGCCTGTTCGTGGTAGGTGGCGAGGTTGCGGCCGAAGCGTTGGCTGACGAGTTGTTTGTCGATGTTCATTCCGGCAGTTCGTTCAGGACGATGGCGGGGTCAGCAAAGGGGTAGTGGTAGGCATGGAAGGGGGTGCCGAGGCCGCGGCTGTGCCAGTAGGCTTCCATTTTGGCAGGGGGAAAGATTTCGTCTTGGTCGGCGATGTAGGCTTTGTCCCACGGGATGATAGGGGTGGAGTCGGCTTTGGCCTGTTCGGCGAGGTAGTTGAGTTCGTCGATTTTTTCGTCGATGCTGCGGTCGGGGTATTGGAGGGCGGGCATGTTTTCGAGTCCTCCGTATGTTTTTTCGTTGAAGGGTGCCATGCCGACGCGTTTGAGGCCCTGCATGGTGCGGAGGACGACGCGGAGGCGCATGCCGTATTCGTCGCTGACGGGGAGGGGGGTGCCGTTGAGGGCGATGGCTCGGGCCAGCGGGAGGCCGGAGGCGATGCGTTCGGAGACCCAGACTCCGAAGGACCAGGCGAAGAGGGTGATGTGGCTGTAGCCGGAGAAGTCTTCGGGTGTGAGGGGGGAGATGCTGCGGTAGTCGTAGAGGCAGAGGATGTCGTAGTCCGGTGTATGGATGTGTGCGACGGCATCGGGTGTACTGGCCCAGCCGAGGGCGTAGATGATGAGTTTGCCGCTGTTGCTGCGGTTCAGCCAATGTTGTTGCATGTGCTGCAGAAGGTTCGGATGTCCTGTTCGGTGAGGGCGGCGGTGAGGGAGAGGCGGATGCGCGCGGTGCCCTGCGGTACGGTGGGGTAGCGGATGGCGGTGAGCCAGTAGCCTGCCTGCCTGCCTTGTTCGGCCATGGAGAGGGCGCGTTCGTTGCTTCCGGCAGGGAGGGGGATGATGT
>NZ_LIGX01000023.1 GCF_001683795.1 Neoakkermansia glycaniphila | reverse complement strand
ATTTGATGGTTTTGCCCTTTTCTTCGAATACCTGAGCGGCGACTTTGTCGATGACGGCTTTCTGGATGTCGAGTTCTTTCTTGAAGGCGACGAGGGGTACCATGATTTCCGGCACGACTTCGAAGCCTTCTTCTTCGGTCACTTCGATGGCGGCTTCGATGATGGCGCGAGCCTGCATTTCGGTGATTTCGGGGTAGGCGATGCCGAGGCGGCAGCCGCGGTGGCCGAGCATGGGATTGAATTCATGGAGTTCCGAGACGCGGCGCATGATGTCTTCGACGCGAAGTTCGAATTTTTCTGCGAGGTCGCGTTGCTGTTCCTTGGTCTGGGGAAGGAATTCGTGGAGGGGCGGGTCGAGGAGGCGGACAGTGGCCGGGAGGCCCTTGAGCGCCTTGAAAATGCCCTTGAAGTCGCTCTTCTGGAAGGGAAGGAGCTTGTTGATGGCTGCCACGCGGTCAACCTTCTTGGTGGCGAGGATCATCTGGCGGACGAAGTCGATGCGGTCGCCTTCGAAGAACATGTGTTCGGTGCGGCAGAGGCCGATGCCTGTGGCTCCGAACGCGATGGCGGCTTCAGCCTGCGAGGGGGAGTCCGCGTTGGTGCGGACGCTCATGCGCGTGGCCTGGCTGCACCAGTCCATGAGCTTGGCGAAGTTCTGGTAGGCGCGGCTCTGTTCGGGGGCAAGGGTTTTGTCGATGAGCACCTGGATGATTTCGGAAGGAGCGGTGTCGACCTTGCCGAGGTAGACGAGGCCGGTGGTGCCGTCGATGGAGAGGTAGTCGCCTTCCTTGACGGTTTCGCCGTTGACGGTGATGGTGCGGGCCGCGTAGTCGATGTTGAGGGCATCGGCGCCGCAGACGCAGACCTTGCCCATCTGGCGGGCGACGAGGGCCGCGTGGGAGGAGACGCCGCCGCGTGCGGTGAGGATGCCTTCGGCCGCGATCATGCCGCGAAGGTCTTCGGGCGATGTTTCGAGGCGGACAAGAAGGACTTTTTCACCGCGGTCGGCTGCTTCGACGCAGCGTTCGGCATTGAGGTAGACGCGTCCGGAGGCTGCGCCGGGGCCAGCGGGGAGGCCGTGGGCGATTTGCTTGGCTTCCTTGATGGCGTTGCCGCTGAAGATGGGGGTGAGGAGCTGGTCCACCTGGTCGGCGGGGATGCGCTTGACGGCGGTCTGCCAGTCGATGAGGCCTTCTTCGACCATTTCGCAGGCGATGCGGAAGGCGGCGACGCCGGTGCGCTTGCCGTTGCGGGTCTGGAGCATCCATACCTTGCGGTCCTGAATGGTGAATTCGAAGTCCTGCATGTCGTGGAAGTGCTGTTCCAGCGTCTGGCGGATTTCGCTGAGGGTGGCGTGAGCCGCGGGCATGACGTTGGCGAGTTCTGCCACAGGATCGGGGGTGCGGACGCCTGCAACGACGTCTTCGCCCTGCGCGTTCATGAGGAATTCGCCGTAGAAGACGTTTTCGCCGGAAGCGGGGTTGCGGGTGAAGGCGACGCCGGAACCGGATTCGTCACCGGTGTTGCCGAAGACCATGGCCTGGACGTTGACGGCGGTACCCCATTCGGACGGGATGCCGTATTTCTGGCGGTAGACGTTGGCGCGGTCGTTGTTCCAGGAACCGAAGACGGCTCCGATGGCTCCCTGAAGCTGTTCCCACGGGCAGACGGGGAATTCGTGGCCGGTACGCTCGGCGACGAGGGCCTTGAAGCGTTTGACAAGTTCCTGCGAGTCTTCGGCGGTCATGTCGGAGTCGAGGATGTCCTTGCCGTAGCGTTCGTGCTTGAGGTTTTCGATGACGGTTTCGAAGGGTTCGTGGTCTTCGCCCGGAAGTTTCTGAACGCCGAGGACGACGTCGCCGTACATCTGGATGAAGCGGCGGTAGCAGTCCCATGCGAAGCGGGGGTTCTGCGTGGCGTCTGCCATGGCGACGACGGTTTCGTCGTTGAGGCCGAGGTTGAGGATGGTGTCCATCATGCCGGGCATGGATTCGCGTGCGCCGGAGCGGACGGAGACGAGGAGGGGCATGGCCTTGGTGTCGCCGAATTTGTTGCCGACGATTTCTTCCATTTTGGCGATGCCTGCCTTGATGTCGTTGTCAAGAGTGCAGGGGTAGGTGCGGCCATGGGCGTAGTAGTAGGTGCAGACTTCCGTGGTGATGGTGAAGCCTGGAGGCACCGGGAGGCCGATGCGTGCCATTTCGGCGAGGTTGGCGCCTTTGCCGCCAAGGAGATTTTTCATAGTGCCGTTACCGTCGGCGGTCCCTCCGCCGAAGGAATAGACGATTTTGTCGGGCGTTGCGCTGCATGCGCAGGTTGTGTTAGACATATGTGTGTGTTAATCAGTGGATTGCGTACAAGTGTGCAGCGTGGTGCCGCACACGGGAAAGGAAGGATACTCTCGGGTAGGTAGGTTGTCAAGCCGCTAAGGTGTCTTCTCTGTTCCTGCCGAAAGAAAAAGGACCGACGCTCGTGAGAGTCGGTTGTCCGTTCCCGTTTGCGGAATGCCGTATGGCATTCCGCGGTTGGAAGAGGGCTGCGCGATGGCTATGGTTTCGGCTGCTCCGCCGCTTTTTTGGCGGCTTCGGCATCCAGCGCGAGGCTTTGTTTGTTGAGCCGGGCGACAATGAATAGCGGGATGATGCAGATGATGATGACGAGAGGAATGCCGGCCCAGAGCATGAGGTTTTTGTAGAATGCGCTGGTTTTGTCTCCCCGTTCTGCGCCGATGCTCCACCATTTGTATGCGCGCAACGGGTTCCACGGCTGGGAGGAGCCGGGCAGGAGGTGGAGCAGGCCGCGGCGCGCCATGGCGGCGGGCACTCCGCGTTCGGAGGCGATGTAGTACCATGTGTCCGCCAGCTCCTTGTTTCCTTGGTCGTCGTAGTAGAGTGCGAGCGCATGGGCGGCGGCGGCTCCGGGAGCGTCGCCGTAGGTGTTGGCTGCGAGAGTGAGCATGTCGACCGCTTTTTTCTCATCCCTGGCCGTGCCGATGCCTCTCATGTACATGTCGGCGGCGTCGAGCAGAGCAGGGCCGTAGCCGAAGGAGGCAAGCTGCTCGGTGCAGGCGAGGGCTTTGGCCGGATCTTTTTCAATGCCTTCTCCCGAGAGGTAGGCTTTGCCGAGGAGGTAGATGGCCGCGGGGTGGTTCCGGGCGGCAGCCTGCTGGAGGTATTTGACGCTGAGCGTGAGGTCCTGTGGTACGCCGCGGCCCGCCTTGTAGTTGGCTGCGAGCATCATCATGGCGTCGATGCTTCCGAGTTCCGCTCCCTTGCGGTACCATGCGAGAGCCTGTTCGGGAGAGGCTTCGCATCCGGTTCCCTGTTCGTACATGCGGGCGACGCGGTAGGCGGCGTGGACATGGCCTTTATCCGCTGCCTGCCGCATGTGGGCGAGGGCTTGTGCGGGTGCGGCTTCCGCGCCGAGTCCGTCGCGTTCCATGATAGCCAGCCAATACAAATCTTCCGAAGCGGCCTTTTCGGCATTCTGCACGAGGGCACCGAGAGATTGGCGGGCTTTGGCATACCATTGTTTCGCCTGTTCGGTTTCCTTGGGGCCGCCGTAGCCTTTTTCCATCATGCGGGCAATCTGGTATTGGCTGGCGGCGTGTCCTGCTTCTGCCGCCTTGAGCCACCATTTACGGCTTTCGGTGGCGTTCGGCAGGATGCTGAGGGTCATGTTGCCGAGGAGGTAGAGGCTGCCGAGGTCGATCATGGCGGCAGTATCGTTTTTCTCGGCTTTTTCCCGGAGGATCTGCTGGTATTTTTCTCCCCATTGGCCGGCCTCGATGCCTTTTTCCTGCGCTGCATAACGGATGCCGAGATCCATGGCGGCTTTGGCGTCGCCTTTGTTGGCAGCCTGTTCGAGGGCTTCCATTTTCTGGATTTCTTCCGGCGGTAAGGCTTCGGTTGCAGCCGGAGCGGAGGGGGGGGGGGTGTTTGGTGTGGTGGTTTCCGCCTGCAAAAGGTTGGCGCCTTGCAGGAGGAAGAGTGCTGTGAGCAATGTTTTCATGGCAAGGGAAGAAAAGGCCCGAAGACGGTGTGTCTTCGGGCTGTTGGTGCGGTGAGGTTTAGTCCTGGCGGCCGAAGCGGCGGTCGGGGCGATCGCCGAAGTGGCGGCTGGGCCTGTCTCCAAAGCTGCGGCGTTCGCCGAAAGGTTTGCGGTCTCCGAAGGAGCGGCGTTCGCCACCTGCATTGCGATCGTTGCCGAAGCTGCGGCGTTCTCCGTCGAAACGGCGTTCGCCGAAGGGCTTGCGGTCTCCAAAGGAGCGGCGTTCGCCACCTGCATTGCGGTCGTTGCCGAAGCTGCGGCGTTCTCCGTCGAAGCGGCGTTCACCGAAGGGCTTGCGGTCTCCGAAGGAGCGGCGTTCGCCACCGGCATTGCGGTCGTTGCCGAAGCTGCGGCGTTCCCCGTCGAAGCGGCGTTCGCCGAAGGGTTTGCGGTCTCCGAAGGAGCGGCGTTCGCCACCGGCATTGCGGTCGTTGCCGAAGCTGCGGCGCTCTCCGTCGAAACGGCGCTCGCCGAAGGGCTTGCGGTCTCCGAAGGAGCGGCGTTCTCCGTCGAAGCGACGTTCGCCAAAGGGTTTGCGGTCTCCAAAGGAACGGCGTTCGCCATCGGAATTGCGGTCGTTGCCGAAGCTGCGGCGTTCTCCGTCGAAGCGGCGTTCGCCGAAGGGCTTGCGGTCTCCGAAGGAGCGGCGTTCGCCACCGGAGTTGCGGTCGTTGCCGAAGCTGCGGCGTTCTCCGTCGAAGCGGCGTTCACCGAAGGGTTTGCGGTCTCCAAAGGAGCGGCGTTCGCCACCGGAGTTGCGGTCGTTGCCGAAGCTGCGGCGTTCTCCGTCGAATTTGCGCGGTCCCTGAGCGCGGCCAAAGCGGCGTTCGGTTTCCTGTTCGGGTTCGTAGGCTTCGCCTTCAGAGAATTTGGTGAGGCCGGGAGTTTCGTCGTCGTCTCCGATTTCGAAGTCCGCCGGGTCGAAGACGTAGTTGTCGTCATCGTCGTTGTCTTCGGCCGGGGTGTAGTCGGAGGTTTCCGTCGTGCGCGGTTTGAAGGCTTGCTTGGCTCCGATGAGCTTGCGCTGTTTGGGCGGGTTTTTCAGAGCAAGGGCGATTTCGTCCGCCGTGAGTACCTGGCAGGCGCCGGGTTCGAGATCGCCGCCCCAGAGGGAACCGATGCGGACGCGGACGAGTTTTTTGACCCGCAGGCCCATGCAGGAGAACATCTGGCGGATTTGGCGTTTGAGGCCCTGTTCGAGGACGACGCAGGCGCGGCGTGCCGAGAGGCGGCTGACGTATTTGGCCTTGGCCTGGCCTTCGGGGATGCGGAGTCCCTTGAGGAGCTGGATGAGGACGGAGTTGTCGAAGTTCTGGTCGAGTGTGACCCAGTATTCTTTTTCGATGCCGTTGGAGGGGTGGGCAAGCGTCTGGGCCAGTACGCCGTTGTTGGTCATGATGACGAGGCCTTCGGAGTCCGCATCGAGGCGGCCGACGTAGTTGACGTAGTTGTAGCGGACGGGCAGGAGGTCGTAGACCGTGCCGTCTGCTCCCTGCGCTTCGCGGCTGCATACGATGCCGCGAGGTTTGTTGAGCAGGATGGTGATTTCTTCCTTGGGGGTGGCGTGGCGTCCGTCAACCTTGACGAAGTCCGTCGGGAGGACGCGGATTCCGGGGGTGTCGACGGCTTTGCCGTTGATTTCGACGCGTCCTTCGGCGATGAGTTTGTCTGCTGCCCGGCGCGATTCATACCCGCACGATGCGAGGAATTTGTTGAGGCGAATGCTTCCTTCCGGCGCTTCCGGATAGGATGTGTTTTCTTCTGTCATATATATGTGTTTATTATAGTAAGCAATCCTCTCGGATTGCCGTGGCCTCTTACGGGGCTAGGTCAGGCATCTCTCGACGCCTTAAAACGGAAAAAGAACCTCCCGGAGAGTTTGCAACCGGGAGGCTCCAGTAAAATCGAAGGTGAGTCGCGCTTCCCGGAGATCCGGAGTAGCCGTATGGACTCTTAGTTGTCGAACTTGGTCTTCGGAAGGCCGAGGGGGCTTTGACCCTTCTTCCATTGACCGCGTTCCTTAAGGAGCTTGACGCGTTCGAAACGCTTGAGGACGGAACGCTTGCCGCCGACGGTACCGGTTGCTTTCAGTGTAGAGTGTTTGGACATATCTGTATGTGTGACTAAAGGATTCCTGCCGCAAGCGGCATGGTGCAATGTGTGCGGGGCGGTCTTTTACCCTATTTCCGGGTGTTTGTCCAGTCCTATTTTATTCGAAGGGTGCTTTTTTTCGGCAGTCTCCGTTTTCAGCTCTTCCAGATGGGCGGCGATGGATTGGCGGAACGGTGCGAGGTGTTCCCAGTGTTCCATTCCCATTTCCCGGCCGATGTGTTCAAAGCGGGGATCGAATGAGGCTTCGGGGGATGCATGTGCCGCCCGGCGGACGGCTGCGTCGAGGGCAATGTGGCGTGCCAGCGCGTTCCGGACGGCTTGTTTGCCTTCTTTCCGGTTTTTCGCATGGTCCCATGCGGAGAGGTAGAGTTCCGGTTCGGGGCGGTCGAGGAGTTTGTTCCATGATCGTTCGCATTGGCCCGGGCTGACGTAGATCGGGATGTCGCCTTCGACAGGGATGGCGTCTCCGGTGAATAGGGCCCGTTCTTCATGGAAGAGGAAGCACTGGGAGCCTGCGGAGTGGCCGGGGGTGTCCAGCACTTCCAGCGTGATGCCGTTTTCGCAGGAGATGGAGTTTCCATCCGTGATGAAGGTGTCGATGCCGACGGGTTCATTCAGCAGGGTATGGATGTGCGGCGTGATTTGCATCGGGGTACGGCGGTGCGGATGCGTTTTGTCCGGTGTGGTTTCCGGATGAAAATTTGCCGCTTCCGGGTGATGGAAGCGGCTTTTTCCCGGTTGTTGCCGGGCAGGTATGGCGGGGCTGCCGTGAGGAGGTCAGACCCAGGAGAGGACGACTTTGCCGGAGCGTCCCGTGTTCATGGCGTCGAAGCCTTCCTTGAATTCGGTGTAGGGGAGGCGGTGGGTGATGATGGGGGCGATGTTCAGGCCGCCGCGTACCATTTTGTCCATCTTGTGCCATGTTTCAAACATTTCGCGGCCGTAGATGCCTTTCAACATGAGGCCTTTGAAGATGATTTTGTCCCAGTCGACGGGGGCGTCTCCCGGCTGGATGCCGAGGAGGGAGACTTTCGCGCCGTTGCAGGTGTTGTCGAGGATGTCTTTGAGGCAGGAGGGGGCGCCGCTCATTTCGAGGCAGACGTCGAATCCTTCGTTCATGTCGAGTGTGTGCCAGACGTCGGCGAGTTTTTCGCGGGTGACGTTGACGGTGCGGGTGGCTCCCATTTTCTGCGCGAGTTCGAGGCGGTAGTCGTTGATGTCGGTGATGACGATGTTTTTTGCTCCGGCGTGGCGGCAGACGGCTGCGGCCATGCAGCCGATGACTCCGGCTCCGGTGATGAGGACGTCTTCGCCGACGAGGTCCCAGGAGAGGGCGGTGTGGACGGCGTTGCCGAGCGGGTCGAAGATGGAGGCGATTTCCATCGGGATGTCCGGATGGATGCGGAAGATGTTTTCCTGCGGGATGGAGAGATATTCGGCGAAGCAGCCGGGGCGGTTGACGCCTACGCCTTTGGTGTTCGGGCAGAGGTGGCGGCGGCCCGCTTTGCAGTTGCGGCAGTGGCCGCAGACGATGTGGCCTTCTCCGGAGACGATTTCGCCGGGTTTGTAGCTGGTGACGGCAGAGCCGACAGCTTCGATGACGCCGCAGAATTCATGGCCGACCTGCATGCCGACGGGGATGGTTTTCTGTGCCCAGGAGTCCCAGTTCCAGATGTGGAGGTCGGTGCCGCAGATGGCTGTTTTGTGGATTTTGATCAGTATGTCATTCGGGCCGACTTCGGGCATCGGAATATCAATGAGTTCCAATCCTTTGTCGGCCTTTGTCTTGACGAGTGCGTGCATCATGGGTATGTACTTACTCTTTTCCCTCCGGCTTTGCAAGTCTAATTTTGCGGAGGGAGGAGAATGGGTTCTCCGGGGGTCAGATGTTGCACGTCGTCAAGGCTTTTGGAGGGAGCGACGAGGGGTGTTTCTTCCGTGATGCGGTAGTGGGCGCGGAGTGCCGGATTGTTGGAGCAGGCGACGGTGGGGTGCATGGTGCGGGAGCCTGTGCCGTAGGTGCCGATGGGCTGGCGGTCGTTGTTTTCCATGGCGTTGTGCGGCTGGGGTACGCGGATGCGTTCGATTTGCCGGACGGTGTCGCGGAGGTCGAAGTAGTCGTATTGTTCGTCGCTGCCCCGGTAGCCGATGTGGCCGGGTTCGCGGATAGCGACGGTTTGCAGCGAGCGGGTGAATTGGTCGCGGGTCTGCGTGTTGTAGCAGGCGGGGAGGAGGATGGCTCCGAGGAGGGCGGCGATGGGGAGCAGGCGGTTCATGGCTTAGAGGATGAGCATGCAGTCTCCGTAGGAGAAGAAGCGGTAGCGTTGTTCGACGGCCTGCCGGTAGGCTTCGAGGATGAGTTCTCTGCCTGCGAGGGCGGAGACGAGCATGAGGAGGGTGCTTTGGGGCAGGTGGAAGTTGGTGAGCAGGGCATCGACGATTTTGTATTCGTAGGGCGGGTAGATGAAGATGTCCGTTTCTCCGGCTGCAGGTGAGAGTGGCAGGCCGTTGCGGGCGGCGAGGTGTTCGAGGACGCGGACGCTGGTGGTGCCGACGGCGACGACGCGCTGCGCAGCGGCGATGCGCCGGGCCGTTTCTTCCGGGAGGACGAAGCTTTCGGTGTGCATGTGGTGTTCTTCGATGCGATCGACTTTGACCGGGCGGAAGGTGCCGACGCCGACATGCAGGGTGACGAAGCTGTGCGGGATTTGTTCGAGGATTTCGGGGGTGAAGTGGAGTCCGGCGGTGGGGGCCGCGATGGCTCCTTCGTGCCGGGCGTAGACGGTCTGGTAGCGTTCTTTGTCGTCGGGGTCGCTTTCGCGGTTCATGTAGTGCGGGAGGGCGAGGCGGCCGTAGGTTTCTTCGTCCACGGGGCGGTCGAAGCGGATGAGGCGGTAGCCTTCTTCATCGATGCTTTCGACAGTGCCGATGGCTTCGCCGATGGCGACGGTTTTGCCGATTTTCATTTTGCGGCCGGGGCGGACGAGGCATTTCCAGAGGAGGTCGGTATGGAGGGAGGCGCGGACGAGTTCGATGCGGCCGTCGTTCGAGAAGTAGCGTGCGGGTACTACTTTGGTGTTGTTCATGACGAATTCGTCGCCGGGGCGGACGTATTCGAGGAGGTCGGTGAATTTCCGGTGTTCGATGAGGCCGGTGCTGCGGTGGACGACGAGCATGCGGGAGTCTTCCCGGTGGGGGGCGGGGCGGTCCGCAATGAGTTCTTCGGGAAGGTGATAGTCAAAGTCGATGGTGCGCACGCCCTTTAGTACGCCAAGGCGGCGTTTTTCGCAAGTCTAAAATCCCCCGTGGGGCCCGGTGGCGGTGGCAGGTGAGGCGGTTCCGGGGCGCAGCGGCGGCGCGGGCGCAGTTTTTGCTTTACTCTGTTTGTTTTTTATGAAAAATGGGATGAGTTATGATTGCTCAAGTTACTAGTCCCGCAGAATCGAATCTGGGTGTGATCGTCGCCGTGGTGGCCATTGTGGTCGTGGTGGTGATTTTCGCCATTATCGCGAAGTTTTTCAAGACGTGGTTGCGAGCCCGCCTGGCGAAGGCTCCGGTAGCCATGAGCAATATGCTCGGTATGTGGCTGCGGAAGGTGCCTTATTCGCTGGTGGTGGATACGCGTATTACGGCAGTGAAGGCCGGGCTCGAGGTGTCCACGGACAAGCTGGAAGCCCATTATCTGGCGGGTGGCGATATCGAGGATTGCGTGCTGGCATTGATCGCTGCCGAGAAGGCGGGGATTCCCCTTACGTTCGACCGCGCCTGCGCCATCGATCTGGCGGTGAAGGGTACGTCGAAGACGGTGCTTGAAGCCGTGCGTACGTCCATCAATCCCCGCGTGATCGATTGTCCGAATCCGAATGCAGGACAGACGCGCCTGACGGCGGTGGCACGCGACGGTATCGCCGTGGCGGTGCGCGCCCGCGTGACGGTGCGTACGAATCTGGAGCGTTTCGTAGGCGGTGCGACGGAGGAGACGATCGTGGCCCGCGTGGGTGAAGGTATCGTGTCCGCAGTGGGTTCCGCGATGTCCTACAAGGATGTGCTGGAACGCCCCGAAGGTATTTCCGACAAGGTGCTGGAGAAGGGGGTGGATGCTTCGACGGCGTTTACGGTGCTTTCGATCGATATTGCGGATGTGGATGTGGCCGGTAACGTGGGCGCTCGCCTGCAGGCCGAGCAGGCTGAAGCCGATAAGCAGATCGCACAGGCGAAGGCGGAAGTGCGCCGCGCCGCAGCCGTGGCGACGGAGCAGGAAATGTCTGCCCGTACGCAGGAGATGCGCGCCAAGGTGGTGGAAGCCGAGTCGGAGATTCCGATGGCGATTGCCGAGGCGTTCCGCAACGGCAATCTGGGCGTGATCGATTATGCCCGCTACCAGAATGTGGTGGCGGATACGAAGATGCGCGAGAATATCGCCCAGGCTCCGCAGGCTTAATTTTTTCCGAAGACGATCGTGTTCGATTTTGTTCCCATTCTGGCAGACGGCGGCGGAGCTTCCATCGGGGGCTTTATCGTGCTGCTGCTGGTTGCGGGCGGGTATCAGCTGTACGAGAGGTTCAAGAAAGCGAAGGAGGAGGCGGAGTTCCGCGAGCGCATGCAGGAGGAGCACCGCCGCCGCCGCGCCGAGGAGCGTGCCGAGAGGTCGGTGGCATCCGTGCCTCCGGTTTCTCTGCCGCATATGGATTCCCGGCCTCAGGAGGCTGCGCCTTCGCCCCGGCCGATGCAGGCTCCCCGCCGGAAGGCAGCACCCGCACCCGTGCGGCATGCCCCGGCGCCGCAGCAGGCGACGCTTGAGGAGCGGGTGTCTTCGACGATGCAGGAGGATTTTTCGCGCAAGGGTTCCGCCGAGTCGGCCGCTGCCGCTTCTCTGGCGAATTTGAGCGATGCGGAGCGTGCTGCGCTCGCGGCGTTGCAGGCCGGTAAGCAGATGGCTTCCGCTGCGCCGATGGCTCATCACAAGTCTGCTCGCGCTGCGGGCATACCAGTGCCGGGCTTGAATCTGGCAAGCGTGCGTGCGCTGCGCGCCGCTGTGCTGTACAAGGAGATTCTGGATAAGCCCGTGGCGCTGCGCTAGGGGCAGGGTGTCCGCCTGTTGTTTTTCAGAACCGTCTTCCGCTTGGCCGGGAGGCGGTTTTTTGCGTGCGTGAAGGAAGTGAACAATCGGCGGCTACATGAAGGAGTAGGCGTCGATATCTAGGGTGATGATGATGTCGTCTCCCGCGTTCATGGCCGCTATTTCCTGCGAGACGCAGGTGGCGATGCGGCGCGCCGAGTGTGATTTGATGGTGCTTTGGAAGCGGTATTGCCCGTATGCCTTGGGGATGGGGGCGGGAGCGGGTTCGCTGACGAGGATGTCCGGCGGAAGGTTTTTGACGAGCCTGCGGTAGAGGGTGTGCATGGAGTATTCGGCCAGTTCTTCCTTGGTCGATCGCAGTGTGAGGACGGCGAGGTGGACGTAGGGAGGGTGTTCGAACTGGCGGCGGAGGTCGAGTTCCTGATCGGCGAAGCCGTCGGTGTCGTGCCGGCGGGCGAACTGGATGGCGGCGGCGTGCGGGGTGAAAGTCTGGATGATGACTTCTCCGTCGAGGTCGCCGCGTCCGGCGCGTCCGGCGACCTGCGTGAGGAGCTGGAAGGTGCGTTCGGAGGCGCGGAGGTCGGGGATGCAGAGGCCGAGGTCGGCATTGAGGACTCCGACGAGGGTGACTCCGGGGAAGTCGAGTCCTTTGGCGATCATTTGGGTGCCGAGGAGGATGTCGAGTTTGCGGGCGCGGAATTGCCCGAGGATGTCGCGGACGGCGTTTTTCCGGCGGGAGATGTCGGCGTCGATGCGTTGGAGGCGTGCCTGAGGGAAGGCTCGGTTGAGGATGGCTTCTACTTTCTGGGTGCCGAAGCCTTGCAGGAGGATGTTGGAGGAACGGCATTCGGGGCATTCGCGGGGGACGATGGCGCGGTAGCCGCAGAGGTGGCAGATGAGGCGGTCTTCGGTGATGTGGTAGGTGAGGGGGAGGGCGCAGTGGGCGCAGGTGACGTTGTGGCCGCAGTCCGGGCACTGGAGGGAGCGTGCGAAGCCGCGGCGGTTGAGGAGGAGGATGGTTTGTTCTCCCCGGGCGAGGCGTTTGTCGATGGCCATGCGGAGGCGTTCGGAGAGGACTCCTGCGTATTTTTTGTCCTTGGCTTCGGTGCGCATGTCGAGGATGCGGATGAGGGGCAGGGTTTGCCCGTCCGCCCGGCGGTCGAGGCGCAGGGTGGCGTATTTGCCGGTGCGGGCGTTGTGGAGGGTTTCGAGGGAGGGGGTGGCGGAGCCGAGGACGACGGTGGCTCCTTCGAGTTTGGCGCGGAGGACGGCGAGGTCCCGGCCCTGGTAGCGGGGGGCGCTTTCCTGTTTGTAGGAGCCGTCGTGTTCTTCGTCGACGATGATGAGGCCGAGGTTGCGCAGGGGGGCGAAGACGGCTGAGCGGGGGCCGATGGCGATGCGGGCTGTGCCTTCGCGGATGGAGTGCCATTCGTCGAAGCGTTCGCCGTCCGAGAGGGAGCTGTGGAGGATGGCGACGGAGCCGGGCAGGGAGGAGAATCGGGATTTGAAGCGCTGGAGGGTTTGGGGGGTGAGGGAGATTTCCGGGACGAGGATGAGGGCGGATTTTCCCTGCCGGACGGTGTGTTCGACGGCCTGGAGGTAGACTTCCGTTTTGCCGGATCCGGTGACTCCTTGAAGGAGGATCGGTTTTTTGTCGGCGTGTTCGATGTCGGCCACGACGGCTTTGAGGGCCTGTTCCTGTTCTTCGTTGAGTTTGAGTGCCGAGGTGGGCAGGTAGTCTTCTCCGGCGGAGGGGTCGCGGTGTTGTTCTTCTTCGGTGATGGTGAGGTAGCCCTGTTTTTCGAGTGCACGGCAGGGGGTGAGGGCTGCGGTGCCGCCGAGTTCCTTGAGGGTGAGTGTGCGGTCCGGGCTTTCGGCAAGGAGGTGGAGGATGGAGGCCTGCCGGGGGGCGCGTTTGTTGAGCCGGGTTTCGTCTTCCTGCGAGGGTTTGGCGAGGAGCCGGACGACTTTATGGGTTTTTTCGCTGTGTTTTTCCTGCCGGACGGGTTCGGGGACGATGCAGCGGATGAATTGTTCGATGGGGGCGGCGTAGTATTGCGAGGCCCACCGGGCCATTTCCATGAGGGGGGCGGAGATGAGCGGCTCGGGAGCGATGAGGCGTCGGATGAGTTTGAGGCTGCCCGCCCATGTGTCCTGCGGCTCGGTGATTTCGAGGACGGTTCCCGTGGCGGTGTGGTGGCGGAGGGGGATTTCGACGCGGCAGCCGGGGAGGATGCCTTCGATGCCGGGGGGGATGGCGTAGTCGAAGACGAGGTCGGACGCGCCGTCGATGAGGATGCGGGCCGCCCGCACGGCAGGTTCGTCAAAGAGGTTCTGTTGCTGCGGTGTTTGCATGGCGGGGCGGTTCGGCCGCCGGGCCGATTGTGCCGCTGGGGCAGGGCTGCCGGGTGAGGTGCGATGCGCCTCAGGACGGCGGGTTATTTGTGGCGCTTGAGGAATTCGGCGGCAGCAGAGAGGTAGGCGCTGGCGCCGATGCCGTTCGGGTCGTGTTCAAAGATGGTTTCGCCGAAGCTGGGCGATTCTCCGATGCGGACGGAACGGGGGATGAGGGTGCGGTAGGCTGCCTGCGGGAGGTGCTGGCGTACTTGTTCGACGACCTGGCGCGAGAGGTTGGTGCGGCCGTCGTACATGGTCATCAGGACACCGCCGAGCGTGAGGCCGGGGTTGGCTCCGGACTGGCTGATCTGGGTGATGATGTAGAGGATTTTGGCGAGGCCTTCGAGGCCGAACCATTCGCACTGCAAGGGGGTGAGTACTTCGTCCGCCGCAGCGAGGGCGGATGTCATGAGGACGCCGAGGGAGGGAGGCGTGTCGAGGATGACGAAATCGTACATGCCTGCGTCGCGGATGGGGGCGAGGCAGTTGCGGAGGGCGGTGAGGTGCTGGCCGGTCTGGGCGAGTTCGATTTCAACGCCCGAGAGGTCCATGTGGGAGGGGATGAGGTGCAGGTTTTTGCGCCCCGTGTCCACGATGGTTTCGAGGATGGATTGTTCGCCGATGAGGGCGGGGTAGATGCTCTGGTGTCCGGCGGCTTCGATGCCGAGTCCGCTGGTGGCGTTGGCCTGCGGGTCGAGGTCGATAAGGAGGACGCGCTTGCGTTTCTGGGCGATGCCTGCCGCCAGGTTGATCGAGGTAGTCGTTTTGCCTACTCCTCCTTTTTGGTTGGCAATGGCAATGACCTTCATGAGGCGGCAGGGTGGGGTGCGGCGAAGACGGTGACTCTTAGCGAGTCATGTCTTCGCAAAGTTTGATGATGCTTTGGCTGACATGGTATTTCTGCCCGGCCACCTGATCGAGGGCGCATTCGCCGTGGTGTCCGTCATGATAGACCATGATGCGGTTGATGTTGCCGGAATGAAGGGCTTCTACGGCGCGTGTGCCGAAGCGTGCTCCCATGAGGCGGTCTCGTGCCGAGGGCGCTCCACCGCGCTGCATATGGCCGAGGACGGTGAGGCGGGTGTCCATGCCGGTGTTGGTGCTGAGCCAGTCAGTGAGTTCCTGAGCCTTTTTGGTGCCTTCCGCGACGATGGCGATGACGTAGCCGACGCCTTCCTCGATTTGCGGCTGGAGACGCTTTTTGATCGATTCGAGGTCGTAGGGGAGTTCAGGGACGACGAGGATGTCCGCCCCGCTGCAGATGGCGGCGGTCATGGCGAGGTAGCCGCAGTCGCGCCCCATGGTTTCGATGACGAAGGCGCGGTGATGGGACTGGGCGGTGTCGCGGATGGTGTCGATGCAGTTGAGGATGATGTTCTGCGCGGTGTCGACGCCGAGGCAGTAGTCCGTGCCCGCGATGTCGTTGTCGATGGTGGCGGGGATGCCTGCAAAGGGTACCTGGAAGTCGTTGAAGAAGTCGTTGAGCGCGCGGAAGGAGCCGTCGCCGCCTGCAATGACGAGGTGTTCGATGTTGTTGTCCTTGAGGTGCTTGTACGCCTGTTCGCGGTAGCTGTACTCGAAGAAGCGTTTGGAGCGCGAGGAGCGGAGCAGGGTGCCGCCGCGGTGCGACATTTCGCAGGTGAGATCACGGGTAGCGGCTTTGATTTTGCCGTCGATCAGACCTTCCAGGCCGTCGTAGATGACGAACGGCTTCATTCCAAGTTGGCGGGCGCGTTCCACGGCCGCCTTTACTGCAGGGTTCATCCCGGCAGCATCTCCACCAGAGGTCATAATGGCAATTCCACTCATGAGAATACGATTGGTAAAAAATTAACGGGCGGACGATAACAGGAAACGCGCTTCCATGCAAGCTTATACTTCATTTCTCTCGCCATGAAGTCATACTTTTGCTATGCTTTCCGCATGCAGATCAATGTGGAAGAAGTGCTGGCCGCCGCCCGCGTGCTGAAGGATGAGATGAATGCCCTACACTTCGATGCACCAGTGGCTTATACCTACAATCCGCTCGATTACGCATGGGCGGGGCATGAGGCGTATATCCGCCGTTATGGTGCGACGACGAAGCGGGTGCTGTTCCTCGGGATGAATCCGGGGCCGTTCGGGATGGCGCAGACGGGTGTGCCGTTCGGCGAGGTGGCGGCGGTGACGGAGTGGCTGCATATCCGCGAGAAGGTGGGAGCGCCTGCGGCGTGCCATCCGAAGCGTCCGGTGCAGGGGTTCGATTGCCCGCGTTCGGAGGTGAGCGGGAGGAGGCTCTGGGGGCTGTTCGAGGAGTTGTACGGTACGGCGGAGAATTTTTTCCGGGAGTGCTACGTGGTGAATTATTGTCCGCTGATCTGGATGAGTGAATCGGGAGCGAATATTACGCCCGCCCAATTGCCTGCGGAGCAGGTGCAGCAGGTGGATGCCGATTGCCGTGCGCATCTGAAGCGTTTGATCGAGCTGATGCAGCCGGAGGTTCTGGTGGGAGTGGGCGGCTACGCGCTGAAGCAGCTTGAGGCGGTGGCGGCGATGCTGCCGGAGAGGAAGTTCGTGTTCGGTACGTTGCTGCATCCGAGTCCGGCGAGTCCGATGGCCAACAAGTGCTGGCCCGATAAGCCGCGCGAGCAGTTGAAGGCTCTGGGGATTCCCGGTTGCAGTCCGGCATGATGGTTTGAGGGCAAGGAGACAGGATAATTTCGTGAGCTCATCAAATGTTTGCTTCCAGGTAAGGATCATGTGATGAGATGACCATAAGCCGGAATCCGGTTGTTGCCCAATAGAATTTTTACTCCCTTCGTTGTCGCATGTTTTTTCGCTCTTCTCCCCGAACAAGCTGGCTGGAAAAGGCCGTCGCGCGCGTTTTCAAGGATAGGAAGCTCCGTGAGGATCAACTGCTTCCATTCGGTTTCGCACAGGGAGAGAGTGGTTTTTCGCATGGGGCGAAGCTGCTGGGCGGCATGTTCGAGATGGTTGTCGAGATTCGTGCGGACGGTTCTGTCCACGCGGCGGTATGTGGTTCCGGCGAGAAGGAGAACGAGATGGTGCATTTGGCGCGAAAGTCTCCGTCTTCGTTTATGGACAGGCAACTGCGCAAGGAGTTCGAGGAGGAGCTGTGGCATGTGGCGGAATGTTGTTTCGAGCCGGATGTTTTCAAGCACGAGCTGACCAAGCGGCTGATAGCATATGTGCAGGCGTCTTACGGCGACGATCTGGAGTATTTGTGGAGAAGATCACCGGAGAGTGCCGTGGTGCGCCGCCGCGACAGCAGGAAATGGTACGCCGTTTTTCTGATGGTGCCGCGTTTGAAGCTGGGCGGCGATTCCGGAGAGCCGGTCGAGGTGCTCAATCTGCGCCTTGATCCTTGCGAGCTGGAGCGCTATGTGGATGGGGTCAGCCGTTTTCCGGCCTACCACATGAATAAGAAGAGCTGGGTGAGTCTTTGTCTGGACGGTTCCGTTCCGTTCGAGGAGTTGGCGGAGCGGCTGGACGCAAGCTATCGCCTCGCTCTGAAGTAGGAATCCGGCGGCATGGCCTGCCCGGGGTACGCCGCGCAGGTTCTGCTTGGTGGTGCGGCGTCTGGGCCGGACAAGGTGTTGGCTGGGTCAGTCATGGACGATGATGTCCGAGGGGTCGACTTTCGGCTCGGGGAACTGGAGGTTGAGGGCACGCAGTTTTTCGACGAGGAGCTTGGCGACGATGAGGTTACGGTACCATTTGCGGTCGCCGGGGATGATGTACCACGGTGCGGCTTCGGTGGATGTTTTTTCCAGAAGGTCCTGATAGGCAGTCTGGAATTCATCCCACATGGCGCGGTCTGCGAGGTCGGAAGGTTCGAATTTCCAGAGTTTCTGGGAGTCCTTGAGGCGGGATTCGAGGCGTTCCTTTTGTTCTTCCTTGGAGATGTTGAGGAAGATTTTGATGATGGTGGTTCCTTCGCCGACGAGCATGTCTTCGAAGTCGACGACGTATTTGTAGCGCCGTTGCCAGACGGCGTCGTCGAAGAGTTTTTTGACGCGTACGGCGATGATGTCTTCATAATGGGAGCGGTTGAAGACGACGACTTCGCCGTTGGCCGGTACCTGCGGGTGGACGCGCCAGAGGAAGTCGTGGTCGAGTTCAAGCGCGGTCGGGCGTTTGAAGGAGATGACTTTCATGCCGTGGGGGTCCATGCAGGAGAAGACCTGCCGGACGCAGCCGTCCTTGCCGCTGGCATCCATGCCTTGCAGGATGACGAGTACGCGGTGTTTGTGCTGGGCATACAGGCGTTTCTGCAGGTCCTGGAGTTCGGTTTTGAGGTTGTCGAAGAAGAGGGCGGATTCTTCCTTGGTACCCTGGAAGAGGGAACGGTCGGAGGGGCTGTAATCCTGCATTTTCAGCTTTTTGCCGGGTGTGACGAGATAGCGGCTGATGTCCGGTGAGAGTTCCATGATGTGTTTGACGGGGACAGTATGCCTTTGTTGGGGTGTTTTTGGCAAGTATTGATTTGTGACAAAGAAGTGTTTGAGGACCTGCTTGGCGACGCTGCGTTTGAATTTCGGGAAGAGCTGGGGGCGGATCTCGGACTGTGCAAACCATTTCGTTTCAGAGAATTCGTTGCTTCTCGAGACGTCGGATTTCGGTTTGATTTTGTGGCACAGGAGGAGGAAGTAGGTTTGTTCCTGTCCGATCCAGCGGCCGCTGCGCCGATGGCTGGGAGGGTAGGCATAGCGGAAGCCGTGGCCGTGGGCGAGGATTTTGTATTCGGAGGGCCGGATGCCGACTTCTTCCCATACTTCGCGCGCAATGGTGTGCTCAAGGTTTTCACCCCGCATGACTCCGCCCTGCGGGAAGTGCCAGTATTGGTTGCGGCCGGGATCTTTGCCGAGGAGGATGTTGCCTTGTGCGTCCACGATGATGGCTGCGGCGTTTTTGCGCCATGCACCGGTCTTGGATTCGTCCATGATGTCAATGAGAAAGGTGTGTGCCGCGCCGCCCGTGCGTTTCGTCATTCCATGCGGCGCTCGCGTATTTTTGTTCGGCAAGGGTGCGTACCGCATTCCGGAATCCCGGTGCGGGTTCCTCGTTTTCGATGAGGGTGAAGCGGATGGAGAGGAGTTCGGCAAAGGCGAGATCCCAGCCTTCGGGGAGGATGCAGTTCTGGATGCTGCCCTGATGCAGGATGCCGAGGGGTGTGCGGCGTTGGCCTCCTCCTGCCAGTTTTTCTCCGTTGGGGCCGACGAGGTCGCTGGCAACGGGGCTGGAGAAGCATGCCCGGCCTCCGTCAGGCGCATCGGCGGGGAGCAGGCGGCATGCGACGCCGCATTGTTTCATGGCTGCGGCAAGAGCTCCGTGTATCCATTTGTACAGGACGGCGCTCGTGGGGCGGCCCGGCCTGTCTTCCGGCGAGAGGGCGAGGGTGAAGGGGATGTCCGTCCGGTGGTCGACAATGCCTCCGCCTGTCCAGCGGCGTATATAGTCGATGCCGGCATCCGGGAAGAGGCGGGACGCTTCGGCGGAGGTGTCGAAGCAGCCGAAGCTGACGGTAGGCCGCCCCCATCGGTAGATGCGCATCCAGGAGCCGGGGAGGCCGAGCATGAGTTCATCGGCGGCCATGCATTCCCAACCCGTGCGGGCGACAGGGTCTTTCCAGAGGGTGAGGGTGGGCAGGGGGCCCATCCATGCGGCGGTGTTCCAATCGTTTGACATACTATCCTTCCTGTGCAGGCGGTAGATGCATTATTGGGGCGTGGGCAGCATGACGGACTGGCTGTAGCTGTTGGTGTATTTCCGGAAGAAGTCCGCCTGATTGGGCGTGCGGCCGTTCTTGCGGGCGTTCTGGACGATGTTCATGCCTTCATCGGAGACGACGGTCATGGTGATAGATGCGGCGAGGATGCGGCCCTGTTCCATGTCGGAGTCGGCTTTGCCTCCCGTTTTCGAGACGGCGAGCCGATCGCCGAAGACTTCTACGCTTTTGTAGGCTTCACCTCCGCTGGAGGTGGAGATGATGGGGATGCTTTTGATTTCCCTTCGGAGCTGTTTTTTGCTGCCCGTTCCATTGACGGTGGTGTATTCCACTTCGAGGACGAGGGTCATTTCGATGATGTTTTCGACGAGGAAGTGTTTTTTATCGTTTTCTTCGTAGCGGTTGTAGGCGCGTTTGAGGTCGGTCTGGGCCAGCAGGTTCTGGTAGGTTTGCTTGGGGGAGACGATTTGGCGGTAGAGAGAGTAGGTGGCGAAGCCTTTGCCTGCATTTCCGTCGATGTTCAGGATCTGGTCGCGGTACATGAGTCTGTAGCCGACGGCATTGATGTCTCCTTGTGCCTTGTACAGGTCGGCCTTGGTGTTTTTCTGTTCGCTTTCGACGGCTTTGTTGCGGTCGATGGAGGAGGTGAAGAAGATGAGCTGGGCGGAGTTGGTGATGCGAAGCCCCTGCGGGCCGCCATCCGTGCCGAGTACTTTTTCATCGTTGGCGGCGTAGAACCATTCGTAGTCGTTGCCCCTGCGTATTTGCAGGCATTGCAGGTCGTCGCACATGGTTTGCAGGGCGATCTGGGCTTTGGAGCTGGTGGAGATTTCCTGCGTGATGTTTTTCCAGATTTCGATGCCGCGCGTCGTGAGCGTGACGATGATGACGACGAGGATGGTGGTGATCGCCATGGCGACCATCAGTTCGATGAGGGTGAAGCCGGACGCCTTTTTGTATGCGGAGGTTTTCATGGTGGCTGTTGCTCGGAGAAAGGTTTAGCGGCGGAAGGGGAGGTTGGTTTCGATGAAGGGTTTGCCCATGTCTTCCCATGTTTTGTTTTTGACGCGGTTGGGATCGGGCGGGGTGAGCAGGTAGAATTCGGCGCGGCACATGATGCTGCCGCCCCACGGGGTTTCCTTCGGGTTGGTGGTGTCGTACACGTAGCGGTCGGGAGTCTGGATGCCCTGGCCTTTCGTGTTCGGGTTGCCCAGCGAGCCCGGAGATTTGGCGGTTTCGTAAGTGCCGTTGCCGGAACGGATGAGCTGGGTGAGTTTGACGAGGAAGACTGGGCCGACGGCATATTTCATGTCGCTGATGCGCTCGGTGTCGTCCATCAGGCAGGCGGTGTTTACCAGCATGGAGTTCTGTCCGGGGATGTCTTTCTGTCCGGTGACGGGGCGGAGCGAGCCGTCGTTGCGGCGGGGCTGGCTGAGGTCTCCCCGGTAGGAGAAGATGGCGATGGCGGTGGAGGGGGATTTGGTTTTGCGTATCCAGTAGAAGGCTTTGTCGAAGGCGCTCGTGTATTTGCCTTCGCTGGATTGTTTGGCATCGGAGGGAGCCTGTTCATGGCTTCGGACGATGTCCATTTCCGTTTTGAGGGTGTTGATGATGCGTTCCCGCGATTGCTGGGCAAGGGCGGTGCGGACGATGCGCTTGGCTGGAACGAAGAGGGAGACGAAGACGACAAGAAGGACGCCGATGATGCCGATGGCGATGACTGTCTCCATCAGGGTGAAACCCTTGCGGTTTTTGAGGAAGGTGCGCGCTTTCATGGTTGTGGAAGGAGGAATGGAAGAGGTTGGGGAGGATTACGGTGCAGTCTGATCCAGCGTTTTCAGGCGGCTGGTGGTGCCGTGCGGCCAGACGACGACGCCTCCGGACTGGACGGGGCGGCCGTTGGCCATCGGTTTGGCGACGACGCCTTCATCGGCTCCCATGGATTTGGAGCGTTCGCCGTTGACGAGGACGAGGCGGGTCGGCTGGCCCGGGAAGGTCATGCGGCCCTGCGGGTCGAATTCGATGTAATAGCCTTTTTTGTTGGCTGCACCTGTGATGCGGAAGTTGCCGGAGCGGGAGGAGATGGATTCGCCTCCGCCGGAGGATTCTGCCGTTTCCTTGTCAAGGAGCGTGCTGTATTTCGGGCTGAAGTAGATGCCTTTCGGCAGGAAGGTGCCGCGGCTGGTGGCGACCCAGTTGCCGGAGTCGGTTCCCTGACCTTCATAGACGTCCTTGTTTTCGGAGTCGTCGAGGATCATGACGGTCATGTAGCGAAGGTGCTTGGAGTCCGACCCCGTGTCGCCCTGGTCGGAGACGATGACGAGGCGGGAGTAGGTGTTGTTGCCAGTGGCAGCCATGCGGGCTTCCCGAACCATGGTGTCGAGTTGTTCGATGCCGCCTGCGAGACCTCTGCTGGAGCCCGCATTGCGCAGTACCGTGGCGATGAGGGTCAGCATGATGGCCATGATGGCGATGACGACGAGCAGCTCGATGAGAGTGAAACCCTGTTTCTTTTTGGATTCAGATATTTGCATGGTCAACTGAATGGGTGAATCCCATGGTTCATGAGCAACTTTACCGTTTTTCGCCGCCGTCTTCAATCTTTTTGTGAATACTTTGCACATACAGTAGCGTTTTTTTTCGTTTTGGGTTGACCGTCGTTCCTTTTTGACTTACCTATAATGTCGGTATGACTGTGATTGATTCCATTATTCTCGGTATTGTCGAAGGTTTGACGGAGTATCTTCCGGTGAGTTCGACGGGGCATTTGATCGTCACGGAGTATCTGCTGGGGCTGGACAATCCGGCGAACAAGGCTGCCTTGGATGCGTTTTCCGTTTGTATTCAGGGGGGGGCGATTCTGGCGGTGCTTTTGCTGTATTTCGGCCGTGTGAAGGGGATGCTGGAAGGGTTTGCCGGGAAGAATCCCGCCGGGTTGCGGCTGGGCTGCAATTTGCTGCTGGCGTTTGTGCCGGCGGTGGGGATCGGGCTGGCGTTCGACGATGAGATTAAGGAGTATTTGTTCGGCGTGTGGCCCGTCGTCTGGGCGTGGGTGGTCGGCGGTCTTGTAATTTTGCTGTATGTACGGTGGCGTAATAGTACGGGGCAGGGCAATGCCGGGAAGGGGCTCGACGAGATGTCTTACGGTCAGGCTTTGTTGGTCGGTTTCATGCAGTGCATTGCGATGTGGCCGGGTACGAGCCGAAGCCTGATGACGATGCTCGGCGGCATGGTGGCAGGGTTGAGCGTGGCGGCTGCCGTGGAGTTCAGTTTTCTGCTGGGGCTGGTGACACTCGGTGCTGCGACGGCTTATGATGCCATGAAGCACGGTGCGCTGATGGTGGAGACGTTCGGTCTGTGGCCGCTGGCGATGGGGTCTCTCATGGCGTTTGTGTCCGCTATGATTGCGGTGAAGTGGATGGTCGGCTATTTGCAGAAGCACAGTTTGTCCATTTTCGGCTGGTACCGGATTGCTGCCGGGTGTGTGCTGGCGGCTCTGGTTTTTACGGGGATGGGGCAGTCCCATGATGCCGGAGATAAGACTCCGGGCAAAGTTCCTGCAGGGAAGGCGGCTCCGGTTGCTCCGCAGGCTCCCGCATCTCCGTTGACGGTCAATGCCGTGCCTGCTCCCGTGCCGGCGATGGTTCCGTCGCCTGCGCCCGTCGCTCCCTGAGGGCGTTGAATCCGTATTTCCCACTGCCATGAAAGAAGGTCCCGTCAAGGTTGTCGAATCCGTTTCGGTGAAGCATTTTTACGAGAAGTACATGCATGTGCTTCGCCTGGCGCTGATCAATAGCCCGAAGGGTCTGTCGAGGTTGATTTACGAGCCGGCAATCAATCGGCCCGGTTTGGCGATCGCCGGGTTCTACGCCTATTTCGCCCATAAGCGGATTCAGGTGTTCGGTGCGGCGGAGGTGGCCTATCTTCGCAAGCTGCCCGAGGGGCTCCGTCGTTCGCGCGTGCAGCGTATGTACAAGGGCGGGGTGCCGTGCATCATTTTTGCGCGCGGGGAGGATGCTCCGCCCGAGATTCTCGAGCTGGCGGACGAATGCGCCATTTGCGTGTTCAAGACGGATCTGGTGACGATGCGTTTCGTGAATGCGGCGACGATTATTCTGGAGACGGAGTTTGCCGAGAGTACGATGCTGCACGGCTGTATGCTCGATATCAGGGGTATCGGCCTGATGATTATGGGGAAGAGTGGCGTGGGCAAGAGCGAGACGGCGCTCGGGCTGATTGAGCGCGGAGGTTCGTTGGTGGCGGACGATGTGGTGATTCTCCGCAATGTGGGCGGGGAGTTGATCGGTTCTGCCCCCGAGTTGAGCCGCGGTTATATGGAGGTGCGCGGCCTGGGGATTGTCAATGTGACGAATCTTTTCGGCATGAAGGCTTTGCGGCAGGAGAAGCGGCTTGATCTGATCGTGTCTCTCAAGTCGGGGGACGGTTCCGATCTGGATCGTCTCGGGTTGGAGCGCGGGAGTTATACGATTCTCGGCGTGCCTGTGCTGCATGTGGAATTGCCTGTGGCGCCGGGGCGCGATACGTCCCGCCTCGTCGAAGTGGCGGCTCTCGACCAGTATCTGAAGGATGTCGGTTATGATATGGCCGGAGAGTTCAACAGGCAGCTGATGCGCAAGTTCTCCGCAGGGGGCAAGAATGACACCGAGTGAAAAAAGTGCTGGATAAAGTTCTGATATTCGTGTATCATGGCTTTGCAACCCCAGTATCATAACGTACCAATCGCATGATCACCAAAGAATTTACCATTCTGAACAAGCTCGGCATTCACGCGCGCCCAGCCGCGCAATTTGTGCGTGCCGCCAGTAAATTCGACTCCGATATTACAGTGGAGAAGGATGAAGAAGCTGTCGATGGTAAAAGTATTATGGGGCTGATGATGTTGGCCGTAGGTCATGGGTCGAAGATTACGATCACGATTACGGGTGCTGACGAAGAGAAGGCGATGGAGGTTCTCGGAGACCTGATCGACCGCAAGTTCGAAGAAGATTAACGGGCGGCTTTCCGGCATGCCGAAGCGCCGGACCGTTGACGAGTTCCATGATTCAATCGACCAAGTTGCTGGCCGAGCAGAGGCTTGAAGGTATTCCCGTTTCTCCCGGGATTGCCGTGGGGCATTTGCATATTCAGGCACGCGGCGTGATGGCGCCCGAGCATTATGCGATTCACCCTTCCGAGGTGGAGGCAGAGTGGGAGCGTTTCGAGAAGGCCTTGCGGTTGACGGAGGAGCAGCTCGAATCGCTGAAGGTTCGTGTGGCGACTGCATCGGGGGAGAAGGAAGCGGCAATTTTCGATGCCCATATTCTGTTTCTCGCGGATAAGGCTTTGTTGAAGAATGTCCGGATGGAGCTGGAAAAGCGCCTTCAGAATATCGAGTCCGTTTTTTATGCCGTCGTCCAGAATTTCCTGGAGAGTTTGAGGCGCGTTGACGATCCGTATCTCCGTTCGCGTACGTCGGATATGGAGGATGTGATGGTGCGCGTGCTGGAGAATTTGAAGACAGGCGTTTTGCAGCAGCCGTTGCCTCAGCATGCCGGATCGGGTGAAGCCGAGGAAGAGGATGATGAGGACGGAGCGACGCATATTCTGATCGCCTACGATTTGACTCCTTCCGATACGGCAGCCATGGATCGCGAGCGTATTCTCGGTTTTGCGACGGAGACGGGTTCCGATGTGTCCCATACGGCCATTCTGGCGCGTTCGCTCGGTTTGCCTGCGATCGTTGGCATTTCCCGGCTGGTGCTGGATACGACGGAGCGGCAGGAGGCCATTCTCGACGGTTATCGGGGCAGGCTGATTCTGAATCCGACGGAGGAGACGAAGCATGAATACAGCCGCCTTCAGATCGAGAAGGAGAAGGCATACAAGACGTTGGAGGCCATGCGCGATCTGCCGACGGAGACGAAGGACGGCCGCCATATCCGCCTTGCAGCCAATGTGGAGTTCGCGCACGAGTGCGAGAATATCAAGGCGTCGGGTGCGGAAGGCGTGGGGTTGTACCGTACGGAGTTTTTCCTGCTGGGCGAGAAGAAGCTGCCGGACGAGGAGGCGCAGACCCGGCATTATACGAATTTGATCAAGGGCTGTGCGCCGCATGAGGTTGTGTTCCGTACGCTGGATGCAGGCGGCGACAAGCTTCCGTTCGAGATGCTCGACGAGCCGGAGAGCAATCCGTTCCTGGGCTGGCGCGGCATTCGCGTGTCGCTGAGCCGCCCGGCCATTTTCAAGGAGCAGCTTCGCGCGATTCTTCGTGCTTCGGCTGCAGGCAGTTGCGGGATCATGTTTCCGATGATTTCCGGCGTGACGGAGGTGATCCGGGTGCGCGAGCTTTTCGAGGAGTGCAAGAAGGAGCTGCGCGACGAGGGTGTTCCGTACGGGGACGATATCCGGGTAGGGGTGATGATCGAGGTGCCTAGTGCGGCGATGATCGCCGATGTGCTGGCCGAGCAGGTCGATTTCTTTTCTATCGGTACGAATGATTTGACCCAGTATACGATTGCCGTGGACCGGGTGAATGCGCGTGTGGCCCGCATGTTCCGCCCGACGCATCCCGGAGTGATCCGGTTGATCGATATGACGATTTCCGCCGGGGAGCGCCACGGCGTGCCGACGTCGATCTGCGGCGAGATGGCCGGCGATATTACGATGCTGCCGCTGCTGATCGGGCTCGGAGCCCGAGAGGTGTCCGTCGGTGTGCATATGGTGCCGATTATCCGGTATGCGATCCGGCATTTGCATTACTGGGAATGCAAGGATGTGGCGCGGCAGGCCCTGCAGGCTCATGATAGCATGACGGTGCGCGCTCTTTCGGAAGCGTTGGCTCGGCGTTCCTATCCGAAGCTGTTCAATTGATTGTTGCCTGTTCCGTTTGGCGGAAGGTGGGGGCATGCCCGTTTTGGGAGGATTGTGAGGTTGCGTGTTGCATTCGAGCGAACATAAAAAAGCGGGGTACACTTTCGTGTACCCCGGAAAGTCAATGTCTAGAACTTCAATTAGAAGTTGTAAACGATGTTGGCGCCTGCGACGACCCCAAAGTTCTTGTAGGGCTTGTAGCCGTCTTCAACGCCCTTGTTGGCCTTGAGGGAGCCATTGCCGAGCCAGTTGAGGCTGACGAACGGTACGACGCTGAGGTTTTCCGTGAGTTTGGTCGGAAGTTCGGCCTTCACGAAGAATGCCTGGGAGCCGTTGGCGTTGCCGAGCCAGTTTTCGGAGTTGAAGTAGCTGGCCGTGGCGGACATGCCGAGCGTGGTGACGATGTCAGTGCGTTCGCAGAGGGTTGCCTTGTGACCGACATAGGGCTGGAACCACCAGCCGGTGACGCCCTGGAAGCCGTAGCTCGTGGTGACGCCGGCGAAGAAGTGGTCGCCGATGTCGTAATTCAGGTTCAAGAAGAATTCCTGAGTGACGGAGTGCGCCTTGTCCTTGCCGTACTTGGCATAGTTGCCGAGAAGGCCGCCGTAGTTCAAGTTCCATCCGACGGTAGCCGTGAGGTTCTTGAGGCCCATGTCCTTCTGCTGATAAGCGGCATAGATGTCGGCTTCGTTGTGGAACGAGGCTCCGTCCATGCCGTACAGGTGGTGACCGGAGGTGAGTACGTCATAGCTGATGCCGAAGAGGAGGGCTTCCTTTTCTGCGATGCTGTAGCTCATGTCGAGTGCGACCGGGATTACGCTGTCACCTTCAACCAGGCTGTGCGAAGCCACGATGCCGCGGCAATCGTAGTTCGATTTGTAGCCTGCCTGAACTGTTCCGCTGAAACGGCTTTCAACCTTCGGCTGTGCGACGGGTTGAGTCGGATTGGGGACTACCACTGTTTTGCCGGATCCTGCGAGGGCGATGCCTGCGAGAGATGCGACTGCGAGTGCTGCCGAGATAATGGTTTTCTTTTGCATGGTGGTTAATGTTGTGGGTTGTTTTGGAGGTTTCTCATAGTCACTGAGGTGATTACTTGTTCCTCCCTCGCATTTAAATTGCCAAATATTTTTGCCAAAGTAAAGCCCAATCCTTAAGAAAAGTGAATAAAAGTGAGTTTTTTGTCATATTTTATCATTTTTTACCTATCTATCTGATAGATAAGAGGAAAGGATGTATGTTCGGGCGGTTTTCGTCAGGCCCGGAAGCCGATGATGTTTTTCAGGATGAAGGCGAGAAAAGCACGCTTGCCGTGCCACGGGAGAGGCTGGCGGATAATTTGCCAATGATGCTCAGGTGCCTGATTGGCAAGTTGTGCGGAAGGATTGACAAGGACGCCCTGTTCGCAGACGGAGAGCATGGGGAGGTCGGCGCGGCTGTCTGTGTAGCAGATGCTGTCGGGAGTTTTGCCATCAGGCGGAATGATGCCTTTTTTTCTCAGGCGGATGAGCTTGGTGCCCCCTTTATTGTTGCCGGGCGGTTCGATGGCCGGAACGAGCGGCATGGCGAGTTGCATGACGATGGGGGTGGCGATGATGTCGTCGAAGCCGAGCATGCGGCCGATGGGTTCGGTGTAGAAGGAGGGGGAGGCTGAGACGAGAATGCAGTGGTCTCCGGCGGCCTGATGGTCGCGCAGGCGTTGGAGGACGCCGGGGTAGAGGATGGGGCGGATGTTTTCTTCGGCGAAGGCTTGCGCTTCCCGTTCGACCTGGCCGAGGGGCATGCGGTAGAGGTAGCTGAGGAAGATGCGTTTCATGCGCTCGGTGCGGATGATGCGCAGGGCGGCCAACAGGGCGCAGGGGAGCAGGAGGAGGAGGTAGAGCCGTCTCCACGGGTGGCGGGAGAGGATGCGCCCGGCGAAGCGGAGCTGGGAGTCTCCGGGGAAGAGGGTGCCGTCCATGTCGAAGAGGGCGAGCATGCGTGGTCAAGGGTTGAAGTGGTCGAGCCAGGGGGTGTATTCCGGCGGTACGGGGGCCTGCAGGGAGATGCGTTCGCCCGTAGCGGGGTGGTCGAAGGCCAGTTTCCATGCGTGGAGCATGAGCCTCCCGGTTTGAGCTTTCTGCCGGGCGGGTTTGGCGTAGATGGGGTCGCCGATGAGAGGGTGGCCGAGGTGGAGCATGTGGACGCGGATCTGGTGTGTGCGGCCGGTGTGCAGGGTGCACATGACGAGGGAAGAGTCGGTGGAGGGGTCGCGTTGCAGGACTTTCCAGTCGGTGATGGCGCTTTTGCCGGATCCGGGGTTGACGACGGCCATTTTGAGCCGGTTGACGGGGTGGCGGCCGATGTTGGTGAAGACGGTGCCTTCATCCTGTTTCGGCGATCCCTGGACGACGGCGAGGTAAATTTTTTCCGTGCTGCGCTCGGCGAACTGGGTGGTCAGCGAGAGGTGGGCCTGGTCGTTTTTGGCGATGACGATGCAGCCGGATGTGTCTTTGTCCAGCCGGTGGACGATGCCGGGGCGGCCTACGCCACCGATGCCGGAGAGGTCTCCGCAGTGATAGAGGACGGCGTTGACGAGGGTGCCGTCCGGGTTGCCGGCGGCAGGGTGGACGACGAGGCCGCTTTCTTTGTTGATGACGATGATGTCTTTGTCTTCGTAGAGGATTTCCAGCGGGATGTTCTGCGGCTGTGCTTCGGCGGGTTCCGGTTCGGGGATGTTGATTTCGATGGCGTCGCCCCGGTTGACGGGGGTTTTGGCTTTGGCCGGTTTGCCGTTGATGGTGATGTCTCCCGCTTTGACGAGGGCCTGGATGCGGGAGCGGGAGAGTTCCGGGAGTTGCCGGGCGAGGTATTGGTCGAGCCGCTGGGTGCCGTCTGCGTCGTCTGTGGTGAGGGTCATGCGCCGGTGGGATTGTCGATGAAGGTGCAGGGCAGGCCGAAGGTGCGTTCCAGCAGGGCGCCGAGGGCTTGTACGCCGAAGGTTTCGGTGGCGTAGTGTCCGCCGAAGAGGAGGTTGATGCCCATGTCTTCCGCCGTGGTGATGGCCCAGTGGACGGTTTCTCCGGTGAGGTAGGTGCGGATGCCGAGTTTGTGCAGGGCGTAGATTTCTCCGGCTGCGCCTCCCGAGCAGACGGCGATTTCTCCGGCGGGTGAGGTGAGGTCGTCGGAGATGATTCCGGTGACGGGGCTGCCGAGGATTTCTTCGTACCGGGTTCGGAGTTCGCCGAGCGTGCCGGGGTATGTGCCGCGGATGCCTATTTTGATGCCGTTGTACGTGACTTCCGGTTGCGTGTTTTCCAGCCCGAGTGCGTGCGCGATGCATGCGTTGTTGCCCAGTTCGGGGTGCATGTCGAGCGGGAGGTGGGCGGAGTAGATGGCAAGGTTATTGTCGAGGGCGGTTTGGATTTTTTTCTTCCACCATCCGGTGATGGGCTGGAGGCCGGGCCAGTAGATGCCGTGATGGAGGATGAGGAGGTCGGCACCCATGGAGATGGCGGCTTCGATGGTGCTTTGCGAGCCGTCCACGGCGGTGGCGATTTTGGTGACTGTGCCGTCGTTTTCGATTTGCAGGCCGTTCATGGCCTGTGGCGCATCGGGGATGCGGCCGATGTCGAGCGTGGTGTCGAGCAGGTTGACGATGTCTTTAAGCGGTGTCATGTTGCTTGCGGATGTTGATGGCGGCGGCATGGTGTCCGAGGCTGCCGCTCGGCGTGTTGCTGCGGGCGGTGTCAGATTTCGCTGGTCAGTTTGACGACGGGGACGGTGAGTTTGTCCCATGCTTCGAGAGGGACGGTGATGATGGTGCTGTGGGCGACGTCTCCTGTTGCCGGGATGTGTTCGTTGACGGCTCCGATGCCGGGCTTGATGCCGGGCATGCCGAGGAGGTCGGCATTGGCTGCGCCGAGTTGCCGGGAGTCGAGGACAAGCCAGTATTTTCCGTTGAGCATGGCGGCCTGTTTTTTTGCGATGTCAAGCGGCGGGAGGAAGATGTAGATGCCGTCCGGGGAGGTGGTGGCATAACATCCTTCGGGGAGGGTGAGTCCCTGGACGGGTTTGGCGGCGTAGATGGCTTCACCGTTGGTTTTGAGCCAGGGGCCGACTCCACGCAGGGCGGCGGCTACTTTGGGGGGGATGGTGCCGTCCGCCATGGGGTTGACGTTGATGAGGAGGTTGCCGCCTTTGGCGGTGCATTCTACGAGTTTGCGGATGATGGTTTCGGTTGATTTGACGTTGGTGTCGAATCGGTTGTAGCCCCATTTGTCACTGACGGTCATGCAGGCTTCCCAATCCGTGCCGGGGTAGCCTTCCGCTGGGATGTGCTGTTCGGGGGTCATGAAGTCGCCGCAGCGGACGTCGAGTCCTCCGAGGGCTTTCGTTTTGTCGAGGCCCGAGTATGAGTAGAGGCGGTTGTTCATGATGATGCCGGGGTGGAGTTTGCGGCACATTTCGATGAGGGATGGGGCTTTCCATCCTTTTTCTCCTTCGGCATCGCCCTGTGAGTAGTCCCACCAGATAATGTCGATGGGGCCGTAGTTGCTCAAGAGTTCGCGGACCTGTGTGTGCAGGTATTTCTGATAGGCTGTGTGGTTGCGGGGGATGCCTTTGTTTTTGAGGAGGGCGATCTGGTTTTTCGGGTAGCAGAGGTCGGGGCAGATGGTGTTGTCGTAGTCCTGTTGGTGCCAGTCGATGACGGAGTGGTAGAAGCCGACTTTGAGTCCCTGCTTGCGGATGGCATCCACATATTCGCGGACGAGGTCGCGGCCTTTTTTGTCTTTGGCGTCGTAGTCCGTCGTGGCGGTGTCGAAGAGGGCGAAGCCGTCGTGGTGCTTGGTGGTCATGACGGTATATTGGCAGCCTGCGTCTTTGGCCAGCTGGGCCCATTCATCGGCGAATCCGGGTTTCGGCTGGAAGAGGGGGAGGGCTTCGGCGGCATATTCGTCGGTGTCCACTTCGACGTTTTTCTGGATCCATTCGGAGCCGCCCTGTTTGCCTTTCCAGACTCCGGCGAGGCCGGAGTATAGGCCGTAGTGGACGAACATGCCGAATTTGGCGTCGCGCCACCATTGCATGCGGGCGTCGCGTTGTTCCTGCGTTTCGTTGACGGCGGCATGGTTGTCGCTGGCGGGGAGGGGCAGAGCCGGAGCCTGGGCGCAGACGATGCTGCCGAGGCAGATGGTTTGAAGGATGCGGGTGAAGTTCATGGAACGAATGATGATTGGAGAGAGGATATGATTTTCAGGGTGGGAAGTCAATCGCGAGTTTCTGCTGGCAGTGGCCGGGTTTCTTTGTCCGCGTTCTGCCATGTTGGGATATTGACTTTTTCCCGATGAATGTTACAATGAGCCTGTATGTTATCCCAATTCTCGTTTTTTATGCCGGCAGGGCTGCATTTCGGCCCCGGTTCCCTGAATGTGCTGGGCAATCAGAATGTGAAGCTTCCCGGCTCCAAGGCCCTGATTGTGACGGGCGGTTCTTCGGTGAAGCGCCACGGTTATCTCGACCGCGTGCAGCAGCTGCTTCGCACCCGCGGGGTAGAGAGCGTGGTGTTCGATAAGGTGCAGCCCAATCCTATCGTGGAGCATGTGATGGAAGCTGCCGAAATGGCGCGGGAGAGCGGTTGCGATTTCGTGATCGGCCTCGGCGGCGGCAGCAGCATGGATTCCGCCAAGAGTATTGCCGTGATGTTGAATAATCCCGGCCATTACTGGGATTATGTGAGCGGCGGTTCCGGCAAGGGGCTGCCGATTCCCCATCCGGTGGCTCCGATCGTGTGTATTACGACGACGGCCGGTACGGGTACGGAAGCGGATCCGTGGACGGTGATTACGAAGTCCGATACGAATGAGAAGATCGGGTTCGGCTGCGATCAGACGTTCCCGAAGATGTCGATCGTCGATCCCGAGCTGATGCTGACGGTTCCTCCGCATTTGACGGCCTATCAGGGTTTCGATGCTTTGTTCCATGCGATGGAGGGGTATGTGGCGAATTGCGCGACGCCGATGAGCGATCTGTTCGCTCTGAAGTCGATCGAGTTGATTGCGAAGTGGCTTCCGGTCGCCGTGAACGACGGCAGCAATGTGGAAGCCCGCAGTGCGGTGGCTTTCGCCAATACGCTGTCCGGCATCGTGGAGACGGGTTCCTGCTGTACGTCCGAGCATTCTTTGGAGCACGCCTTGAGCGCCTACCATCCCGAGATGCCGCACGGTGCGGGGCTGATCATGCTGTGCGAGGCATACCATGCCGCCTATGCGCCGTCCTGCCCGGAACGCTATGCGGATATGGCCCGCCTGTTCGGCGAGGAAGGCAGCATCGAAGGTTTCCTGACGGGGCTTCGCAAGCTGCGTGAGGCTTGCCATGTGGCGGATCTGAAGCTTTCCGATTACGGTGTGGATGCCGCCGATCTGGCGAAGTACGCCCGCAATGCCCGGCATACGATGGGCGGCCTGTTCGGGTTCGATCGTGCGACGCTCGATGAGGATGCCTGCATCGAGATTCTGCGGAAGTCCTATTATTGATTCCGTTCACCTGCACGTTTGCCCGGCTGTGTCTGCATCCGTTCTCGTTCATGGTGTGACGGGTCTCGATACTCTGACGACTCCTCTCGGCAAGGCCGGGGGGAAGCTCGGAGGCTCGGCTCCGTATGCCGCTCTCGGTGCAAGGCTGTTCTGTACCCATGTGGATATGGTGAGTCTTGTCGGGGATGATTTTCCCGCCCGTTACGAGGAGGCTTTGCGGGAGCGCGGCATCAATCTGGAGGCGACGGTGCGGCTGCCCGGCGAGACGTTCGCCTGGGAGGCCGAGTACGAGGCCGATATGAATAACCGGACGACGCTTTCGACGAAGTTCGGGGTGCTGGCGGATTGGAAGCTGGAGCTGCCGGAGAGGCTGCGCCGCCACAAGGTGATTATCGCGACGAATGTGACGCCCGCGCACCAGCTTGATTTGATCGGGCAATGCGAGAACCGGGCGTTCGTGATGTCGGATTACATGGCTTCGTGGATTACTTCGGATCGTGCAGATGTGGAGAAGGTGATCGCCTTGTCCGATCTCGTGCTGATGAATGATGGCGAAGCCCGCCTGTTTGCCGGTACGAGCGAGCCGCTGGTGGCTGCCGAGTGTCTGCTGGACCATGGCACGCGCTATGTGGTGGTGAAGCACGGAGCCTACGGGGCGACGCTGATGCACCGGACGGCGGCGGGTGAGGAGAAGCTGTTCCGCTGCCCGGCGTGGCCGCTTAAACGCCCGGTCGATCCGACGGGGGCAGGCGATACGTTCATGGGGGCTTTGGGCGGGTATCTGGCGCAATCGCTGGCCGGAGGAGATCCGGACTGGGAGGAGCTGAAGCGCGGCATTGCGTATGCCTCGGTCGTGGCTGCCGCCGTGTGCGAATCATTCGGCCCCGATGCCCTGTTTGCCTTGACCCGGCAGGAGGTGGAGCGCCGGATGCTGCATTTTTCGGAGATGACGTGCTGGACATTGCTGGGAAAATAGTGTATAGCAGCCCTGCAAGCTTATGAGCGTCCTCAGTGAAAAACTCTTTCAGGAAATTCTATTGGCACGGCAGCGCGTGTACGAAGTCGGGAAACCGACTCCGTTGCAGAAACTGAATCTGCGGGATATTCCCGCCGCCGTGTACGCCAAGCGCGAGGATTTGGGGCCGATCAAGGCCTACAAGTGGAGAGGCGCTTACAATTGCATGGCTGCGCTGACGCCCGAACAGCGGGCCGGCGGCGTGGTGGCCGCATCGGCGGGCAATCATGCGCAGGGCGTGGCTCTGGCGGCACGGCATTTGAATTGCAAGGCGCGTATTTTCATGCCGCTTTCGACACCCGAGGTGAAGCAGCGCGAAGTGCGCCGCCATGGAGGGGATCATGTGGAGATCGTTCTGCACGGCGATTCGTACGATGCCGCTTCGGCGGCGGCGCATGCCTATGCGCGGCAGAATCATTTGACGTTCGTGCATCCCTACGACGATCTCGTGACGATGGGCGGGCAGGGAACTCTGGCCGACGAGGTGGTGATGAGCGGTGAAGGCCCCTTCGACCGCGTGTATGTGCAGATCGGCGGCGGCGGCATGGCTGCGGCGACGGCCTGCTGGATCAAGAAGTTCTGGCCGCAGGCGAAGGTTATCGGCGTGGAAGGCGTGGACCAGGCTTCGATGAAGCTGGCCATCGAAAAGGGTGAGCGGACAAGTCTTGAGTACGTGGATGTGTTTTGCGACGGTACGGCTGTCCGCACAGCCGGGGAGAATACCTTCCCGCTGTGCCGCGAGTTGATCGACGAGTTCGTGACGGTGACGAACGATGAAGTGTGCCATGCGATGCGTGCCATGTGGGATTCTTCGCGCGTCGTTCCGGAAGCCTCCGGTGCGATGGGGCTGGCAGCTTTCATGCAGCAGTGGCAGCATGGGGAGATCGGCGAGAAGGAGAAATGCCTCGTGATTATCTCCGGCGCGAATATGGATTTTTCCCAGATGGGGCTTGTGGCCCGCATGGCCGGTATCGACGGCTGCGAGACGCGCTATCTGCGCATTCCGATGGAAACGAAGCGCGGCCAAATTCTCAAATACCTCCGCAGTGTGCCGGAAGGCGCTACGATTGTGGATGTGCAGTATGGCCGTGTGGCAGGAGAGATTCAATATCCCGTGTTCGGCGTGGCCGGTACGCAATCCGATTTCGAGATTATCGAACAGCGGCTGGCCGAGAAGGGGTTGAAGGCTGAAGATGTGAGCAATGATGAAGATGTGCGGTTCCGCATGATTCATTACGATGCGGAGCGGTTGAGCCATCCCGTGTTCGTGCAGATCGAGTTTTCCGAGCGCCCCGGGGCGTTCCTTGATTTCATGGCGGCCATTGGCGATTTGGCGTCCTTGTGCTACTTCAATTATGTCTATTCGGGCGAGCGGGTCGGCCGCGCGTTGATGGGGATGGAGTTTGAAAGCCGGGAAGACCGCGATATCTGCCGTGCCCGGGCCGATAAGCTGGCGGGAACGGTTATTCAGGGCATTCACGAAGTATCTCCGGCGGCGCGCAAGCGTATTCTGGATACCATGTCGCCGTCGTCATGCTGATACTCGCCTCCCAGTCTCCCCGCCGCCGCGATCTCTTGATGCGGGAAGGAGTTGCGTTCGAAGTCGTTGTCCGGCCGACGGACGAGGTGTGCGATGCTTCGATGGCGCCGGAAGCCCTGTGTGCGCTGAATGCCTCCGCCAAGGCGGAAGCGGTGGCTGCCGAGTATCCGGATCATGTCGTCATCGGAGCGGATACGCTGGTGTTCATCGACGGTATGCCTTTGTGCAAGCCGGAGGATATGGATGATGCCCGCCGCATGCTGCGCACGCTTTCGGGACGCACGCATTGCGTCTGTACGGCGGTTGCCGTGTGTATGCCCGGAGGGGAACGCCGGGATTTCGCCGAGAAGAGTTATGTGACTTTTCTGGAGATGTCCGATGCGGATATCGATCGCTACCTGTCTACCGTGCATGTGCTCGACAAGGCGGGCGCCTATGCGATGCAGGAACACAGCGAGTTGATTGTCGCCAGCGTGGAAGGCGATGTGGACAATGTGATCGGCCTCCCCGTGACCCGGCTGCTGGAGGTGCTGGGGCAGTGAATCTTCTGCGGTAGCCAGGGGTAAATTTTTTTGTTTGGCCTGCCGAAAGATTTTGTTCGGTTGCGTGCCGAATTTCATCGGTCATGGCATCCGTTTTTTGGGATTGCCCCTGTCTGCGTAGCTTGACTGTGTCATACGATTGCAGGCTGTTTGCTGTGGAGGTTTTTGGAGCATTCGATTCCTCGCACCTTGCTGATTTCTATACGGGAAGAGATATGATGAGTCCTTTTTGAAATATCCGGATCATAGCGGAATATCATTGGAATCAATGCAATCATCTGGCATTTCGTTTATCAGAAGATGAAAAAACGGATAGACAATTTATGAAAATATGATAGATTTTCTGCTCCGAATGAAAATTCGGATGTAAAATCGAGTATCTGTAAGCCCTGACCGTTTCCGCGTTCATGAAGGAAAACGGGATGTTGGCAGGGCTGTAGCCAGACGGGAAATTGCCATAGAACGACGATGAAGAAGATCTATCTCGGAACCTGTGATGCCAGCCATGAAATATCGCAAAGTATCGCTTCGTTCGGCGTCGAGCGTGTGTTCGTCGTCGGGGATGATATCGTGATCGATACCGCTGTGCCCGTTGAAAGAATTACCTACGCACAGTCCATCGAATACAGGTATTATTATTCGTGGCTGCAAAGCATCGGGCCGACCTCTCTTCTCGTTTGGAATAATGCCATGAGGACTGTGAACCGTTATGATCTGCATTACAACTGCATCCGCAAATACATGCAGCAGGCCGGGCACCGGCTCATTTTCGAACGGCTTCCGATCCGGAAGAGCAGGGAGGATTTTATGATTCTGTGGGATATGATGCAGAACAATCCCTATCTGAGAGAGCCGTATGATGAAGTGTCGTTTTCCGGCATCGAGATCGCCATGCGCGATGTTTCCGTCAGTGTCGAGGAGGTCCCTGTCGAATTGACAGACGAAGAATTGGACCAGTACGCCGCCGAGAAGGAGCGGATTATTGCCGGAGTGAAGAAGGATACGAACGTTGTTCCCCGCCGCCTGCTGAAGTTCTGCGAAGCTCTGGCAGCCCGGCATGCGGACGGGAAGTTCGATTCGAAGCGGATCATCAAGCCCTCCATGCGAGTTACCGTCACGCAGACGGGAGTCGATGCCTACTACATGGGGGAAATAGCATCCTATATTCAGGAGTTGAAGCATGTCCTCGAAAAAATACCATCTGAACACTAATGTGCTTGATGCGGCTATACGGCGCATCGAATACATTTTCGACGAGTTCGAAAATATCGTCGTCAGCATTTCCGGAGGGAAGGATTCGACCGTTCTTTGCCATCTCGCTCTGGAAGAGGCAAAACGGCGCAGCAGGAAAGTCGGCCTGTTCTACCTTGATGAGGAAGTCGTCTATACTTCTACCGTCGAGCAGGTCGAGTATCTGATGAATCTTGCGCCGGAGCATGCCGTGCGGTACTGGCTGCAGATCGAGTTCAATCTGACGAATGCCGTGGATTTGAGGCATGGGCAGTTTCATTGCTGGGATCCGCAGCAGCGACCGAACTGGATGCACAAGCGCAGTTCGAAAAACGTGCTGACCCGCACATGGACGCACGATACCACGATTATCGACAAGAACAAGGGATTCGGGTTCTATGATGTGTTGTCGAATTTCGAGCTCGGTTTCGAGAATACGGCTTTTCTCGTCGGTCTCCGCGCCGATGAGAGTCTGGACCGGTACCGGACGATGGTGAGGTTTCCCGGTTATAAGGATGTCATGTGGTCCACAGACAAGAAGCGCGGCAATTACGTTTTTTATCCGCTGTACGATTGGGCGTTCAGCGATGTCTGGAAATATATCGGGGAGCAGGAGCTTCGCTACCACCGCTATTATGATTTCTGTTTTCTGAAAGGCATGTCTCCCCATGGAATGCGGGTTTCGTCCCTGCTGCATGAGAAGAGTTTTAAGGCGGTGCAGGATTTGCCAAGTTTCGAGTTCAAGACCTACGAACGCCTTTTGAAACGGACGAAGGGAATTTCCTTCGCGCAGGAGACGGCAACAGACCGGAAGATGTTTCGGTGCCAGACTCTCCCGAAGAATTTTTCCACATGGCGGGCCTACCGCGATTTTCTGCTGGCAACCTATCCGGCGCCGGAACGAAAGGCGATTTTCAAAAGGCGGTTTTCCAAGCATCTGGACAATGAATACGTCGCCCGGCAGCAGTGCCGCCAGCTCGTGCTGAACGACTATGAAAACAATCTTCCCGTGAAGAATACGGAAGACCCCAAGACCGCACGCCTGAACCACTGGAAGGAAATCTTATGAATATCGCCATTCCCTGCCTGAATACGATCCTTGTCGATCGCGATATGATTCAGGCGAACAACTACAACCCGAACAGCGTTCCCCGCGACAAGATGGAGCTTTTGAAGCAATCCATCATCGATAACGGGTTCTGTTTCCCAATTGTCGTCAGTTGGAGCGAAGAGGACGAAAAGTATATCATTATCGACGGATTCCACCGTTTTACCATTTGCCAGCCGAACTGGCTGGATATCCGGCAGGTGCCCGTCGTCGTCCTGCAGCACGATCTCGCCCGGCGCATGGCGGCCACCATCCAGTTCAACAAGGCACGCGGCGTGCATGCCGTGGATAAGGATGCCGATGTGGTGAGAGCATTGCTGGAGCAGGGGCAAACGGATCTCGAAATCGCGCATTCCCTCGGATTGGATATCGATACCGTAATGCGTTACAAGCAGATGACGGGCATTCTCGACCTGTTCAAATATGTGGAGTATTCGGCAAGTTGGACTATAGAGCAGGACGATCATGAATGAGAAGTGGAAATACGACGGTTCCATCGACAAGTACCCGATCAAGGATGGGGAAGTGTGGGAGCAGAACGGCAATCTGCTGGCGGTGAACAATATTTTCGACGGCCTTCCCGAATGGATGAAGGAGGCAGACCTCGTCTTCGTCGATCCTCCGTGGAATTTGCGGAATGCGAACAGTTTCATCACAAAAGCCGGAAGAAACGATTATCTCGACGATTTCCGCGCATTCTACAAGAAGGTATTCGAACTTCTCGCGGAGATCGCTCCGCAAACGGCCTATATCGAAATCGGCAAGGAATATCTGGCCGATTTCATTACGGAGATGAGGAAGCTGTATAAGTATGTGACCTGCTACAATTCGACGTATTATTACAAAAAGGAGAATATCTGCTACATCATCCGAGGGAGCAATAGAGCGAAGCAACCGAAGCTCGATTACATGGATGAAGAGGAAATCATTGCATGGATATGCGAGAACGAGTCTTTCGAGTGCATCGGTGATTTTGTGATGGGGCGTGGCCTGGTCGGGTACCATGCCCACAGGAACCGCAAGAGGTTCGTAGGCTGTGAGCTTAATCCGGCCCGTCTGGCCGTTCTCATCAACAGGATCGGAGGTGATTGGAATGTCACCCCGGCGGAACGGGCGGCGCCTCTGATCAAGCGCCTGCTCGGGTACCGCGGCAAGGTGCTCGATCCGCAGGAGATCATCCGGAGACGGTTGCTGGAGCATGTCGAGACCGGCATGAAGAAGGTGGATGCCGTCGAAAAACTGGCCGCGCATTTCGGTGTGACGCGTATCACCATTTACCGCTGGATGTCCGGATCATGCGATTTTCCGGCGAAGTACTCCATGGTCGATAAACTTGCAACCCTTTGAGGCATTGGCAGAGGCCGTCTGGCTGCCAGCTGTTGAAAGTGCCCGTCTGCGCCGGGCGTTCTTTGCCGGGAGGAATCTGTATCGCATGATGATCCGTTCGGAGGCATCGGTCGGCACATTGTTGTATTGCCGGATACAAAAAAGCACCGTTTGGCAAACGGTGCAATCAGTGCATATAAAAGGTGGCGGAGTGGGAGGGATTCGAACCCTCGGTACAGTTTAAAGCCGTACGTTCCTTTAGCAAAGGAGTGCTTTCAGCCGCTCAGCCACCACTCCGTGGGGTGCGTGCGGGCGTATATTGCATGATTTTCCTGTTGCTGTCAACCAGGAAATTGACTGCCCCCGTTTTTTTTGTTGCCATGCGGCGTTTTCCGGTTAACGCAGCCTTCCGTTGACAATCCGGGGGAGGTTTTGGTATAACTGGCATGTGAAGAAATGCTGCCTTCTCGTGTGTGCCGGAATGGCCGCTTCCTGTTCGCAGGTGGGGACTCCTTCGGCTTCGATGCGGACGAAGGATGTTCCGCCTCCTCCCATGTATGTGGGTACGGTCGATATGGTGTACCCGGATAAGCATTTTGCCCTGATTCGTGTGATTTCTCCCATGCCGGATCCGGGAACGACGCTGATTTCGCATGCGCCGGAAGGGTTCAAGGTGCGTGCAGGCAATTTGGTGGTGTCCGAGGAGAGGCTGGATCCATTGCGTATTCCGGCCGATATCAGGAGCGGTACGGTGATGGTAGGCGATTATGTGTATGCCTACCGGCCGCTTTCCGAACCGAAGATCGAGGAACCGAAGGCTCCCGCCGCGTCCGGGGCTGCAACGGAGGGCGATCCCGGTGCAGAAGCTGCTCCGATTTCTACGCCGGAGGCTGTGACGCCTGCCGTGCGTACGGATGTGCCCGCCTGGCAGTCCGAGACGGAGGGCGGAGCGGGCGGTTCCATTCCGTCGGACAGCGTGCCTGCTCCGGATGTGATTCCCGATTCGGAGGGAACGGAGATGCTGCCTGTTGTGTCCGGCCGTTGAAGGTGAGGCTCCTTCCCGGTATTTTTGCCGCAAGTATTGTTTTTTGGTGTAATGTGTGCCGGAGCTGTGGTGAAGATGATTGGTTATCGTTGTTTTGACTGTTTATCTATTTAATTTTTATCATTTTTTAACTATTTTTATCGATTTATTTTAAGTTTGTTATCAAGTAATTTATTGCATGTTGCATGACGTGCTGACGTGGAATTAGGGCTTGACCTGTTTTCGTGAAAAGGTGAAAATAACGCGCCTTCCCGTATTGTTGTTCAACCGTGCGAGAAGTTCCTGATTTCATTTTCCCATTATGACGACTCATCGCTTATTTTCCCTTATTGCCCTCGGTATGACGGTTGCCGTTTCCGGTTCTCTGCTGTCTTCCTGCAAGGATCAGGCTTCCGCCAAGCAGCACGGCGAGATGCCGGCCGCCCCGGTGCAGGTAACTCCGATCATTCACGAGAACGTCAATGTGTCCGAGGAATGGTACGGGTATCTCCGTGGTGTGGAAGATGCCGCCGTGAAGCCGCAGGTGACGGGGGTGCTGGTGGAGAAGAGCTATAAGGACGGTTCCCTCGTGGAGAAGGGTGCGCCTTTGTTCGAGATCGACAAGTCTCTTTTCCAGGCGACTCTCGATCAAGCCAAGGCAACGCTGGCTCAGGCCAAGGCCGCCAAAGCGCAGGCTCTGGCCGCCCAAGGCAAGAACAAGCAGGATGTGGAACGTTACGCCAAGCTGGTTGCGAGCGGTTCCGTGTCCGAGAAGAATTTGACGGACGCCCAGCAGGCGTTGAAGGAGAGCGAAGCGCAGGTATTGCAGGCCGAAGCCCAGATCCAGATGGCAGAAGCCCAGATCGAAACCGCCCGCATCAATCTCGAGTATGCGACGATCAAGGCTCCGATTTCCGGGATTGCCGGTGTGGCGGCTCCTTCCGTGGGGGATTTGCTGTCTCCTGCCAATCAAAATCCTTTGGTGACGGTGTCGTCGATCAATCCGATCCGTGTCGATTTCGCCGTGAGTGACAAGACGGTGCTTGAGACGCTGGGCAAGTTCAAGAAGGGTGAGCGCAATCTGGATCTGATTCCCAAATTCCAGCTGATTCTTCCCGACGGCAGGACGTACGGAGAGGATGGACATGTGGTGGCTCTCGACCGCGCAGTCGATATGGGCACGGGGCAGATCAGCGTGGTCGGCCAGGTGCCGAATCCCGATTTCGTACTGCGTCCCGGCATGTCCGTGCGCGTACGTGCCGTGACGGAGACGATCGAAAATGCAGCCCTTGTGCCTGAGCGCGCCATTGTGAGCGTGCAAAGCGCCAATTTCGTGATCGTACTCGGGAAGGATAACGTACCTTCGATGGTTCCGGTCAAACTTGGTCCCGTGACGGATGTGAAAGTGAAGGAAGAAAACGGCAAGGAACGCGTGCAGCCGATGCAGGTGATTACGCTCCTTCTGCCTCCGGACAAGATGCTTCCCGCCGGTACTCAGGTTGTCGTGCAGGGATCGACGGCGGCCATGCAGGCTGCCGGAATGCATAAGCCCGTCCGGCCTGAACCGTTCGTGTATTCACCACCTCAGCCGACGATCGAGTCGAAGAGTTCGAAGGTGTCGGAAACGGCCGACGGAGCCGCCAAGGATGCTGCGATGCATGCTCCGGCTGCCGGTGAGAAATCAGCTCCTTCCAAATAAGCTGCCATCAATCGACTGAGGGCGACCTTCCGGTTTGTCGTCCGCATGTTTAACTTGTTTTCTTATGTCTTCCTATTTCATCAAGCATCCGCTTATCGCGATGGTGATCGCGATCGTTACATCTCTGCTGGGCGTGATTTCGTTGCTCCGGTTGCCGATTTCCGAGTATCCGGATATTGCGCCTCCCACGATTACTCTGTCGGCGACCTATCCCGGCGCCGATGCCCAGACGGTGGCCGACTCGGTGGCAACGCCGATTGAGTCCCAGCTTTCCGGTCTGACGGGCATGGATTACATGACGTCCGTGAACTCAAGTAACGGTACATGCTCCATGAACGTGGTGTTCGAGACGGGCACGAATCCGGACATGGATCAGGTGCAGACGTACATGCGCTATGCGCAGGCGACGACGCAGCTGCCCACGGAAGTGGCTCAGATGGGCATTACGATCAAGAAGTCCACCGGGGTGCCTTTGCTGCTGTATTCGCTGACGTCTCCCGACAATACGTTCGATGCAGTGTATCTGGCGAATTATGCGTATGTGTCGCTGGTGGATCCGGTGAAGCGCGTACCCGGTGTGGGCGACGTGCAGGTGTTCGGCGCCGGACGTTACGCGATGCGTATCTGGCTGGATACGGTGACGATGGCGCAACGAGGAATTTCGGTTTCCGACGTGCAGAATGCCATCCGTACGCAGAATACGGTGAATCCCGGTGGTCAGATCGGCTCTGAACCGGCTCCTGCAGGGCAGGAATTTACCTATACGGTGCGTACGAAAGGGCGCCTGAAGACGGAGACGGAGTTCGAGAATATCATTATCAAGGCGGACGGAACGAAGTTCGTTTACCTGAAGGATATCGCCAAGATAGAACTCGGCGCACAGACGTACGCCTTGATGGGACGTTATAATGCCGAGCCAGCCGGTGTGATTGCCGTGTATCAGGCTCCCGGTTCCAACGCTATTGAGACGGTGGACGCGGTAAAGGATTGTCTGGCGAAGTATGAGAAGAGTTTCCCTCCCGGTTTGCAAGGTCTTGTGGCTCTTGATACGACCCTTTCGGTTCGTTCCTCGATCGAAGAAATTCAGAAGACGCTGATCGAAGCTCTTGTGTTGGTGGTGATCGTGGTGTTTGTTTTCCTGCAGGGCTGGCGCGCGACGCTGATTCCGGCGATTGCCGTGCCGGTGTCCATCGTGACGACGTTCTGTTTCTTCCCGATGCTCGGATTCACGCTGAATACGGTGTGTTTGATGGGTATGGTGCTGGCGATCGGCCTTGTGGTGGACGATGCCATCGTGGTGGTGGAAGCCGTAGAATCCCATATGGAGCGCGGCATGACGCCGCGCCAGGCTTCGTTTGCCGCCATGAAGGAAGTGTCCGGTCCCGTGGTGGCTATTGCGCTCGTGCTGGCTGCCGTGTTCCTGCCATCTCTTTTGTTGCCGGGTATTACGGGGACTCTGTTCCAGCAGTTCGCGGTGACGATCGCCATTTCGATGCTGATTTCGGCATTCAATGCCTTGACACTATCGCCTGCCTTGAGTGCGATTCTGCTTCGCCCGAAATCGCTGGAAGGCCATTCGCCGCTCCGCAAGTTCTATCGCTGGTTCAACAAGGGGTATGATGCGACGGCGCACGGTTATGCCCGTACGTGCGGTTTCCTGTCACGTAAGCTGCTGATCAGTATTCCGCTTCTGGCCTTGATCTCGCTTCTGATCATTCCTGTGGCCAAGCAGGTGCCCGGCGGTTTCCTGCCGACGGAAGATAAGGGCTTTTTGATGATCGGCATGACGCTGCCTTCGTCCGCTTCCATGCAGCGTACGCTGGAACAGGTGAAAGAGGTCGAAAAGATTGTCCAAAGCAACGAAAATGTGAAGGCTGTATGTTCGGTGATCGGGATCAACGTGATGGCGAATATCCAGACATCGAACAGCGGTTTCTTCTTTGTGACATTGAAGGACTGGGATGAACGTCCCAATCGGGATCAGGGTGCGGTCGCGCTGAAAGAGCTTTTCGAGAAGCAATTGAATAATTCCAAACGGGGGATCGATGCCATTGTGTTCGTGTCAACTCCGCCTGCGATTGACGGGGTGGGTACATCCAGTGGCATTACCTTCATTCTGGAAGACAGAGAAGGGCGCGGTGTGCCTTATTTGAGCCAGCAACTGAACAAGTTTGTCGCCGAGGTTCAAAAGCTTCCCGCCGTGGCTAATGTGAATAGCCCTCTTCAGATGATGAATGCCGTGCCGCAGAAGCGGTTCGTGCTGGATGAGAAGAAGTGTTTTGCCCAAGGGGTGAAGCTGGAGGATGCCTACAAGCTTTTGCAGGCCTACTACGGTTCGCTTTTCATCAATTATGTGACGTTGTACGGTCAACAGTGGCAGGTGTATATTCAGGGCGCCGGTGAAAACCGTACCAATGTGGATATGCTGAAGAATTTCTACGTTCGCAATGCGAAGGGAGAGAACTTCCCTCTGTCTGCCTTGGTGCGGGTTGAAGATATTTTCGATGCCGAGTTCGTGATGCATCAAAATCTGTACAATGCGGCGCAGCTCAATATCGAGGTGAAGTCCGGTTTCTCATCGTCAGAGACGATGAAGGAGCTGGAAAGGGTGTTTGCCGAGACAATGTCGCCCGATATGGGCTATGAATACAGCCAGATGAGCTATCAGGAAGAAAAGGCGCAGAAGGGGCTTGGCCTCGGTGCTATCTTTGCCATGTCCGGCCTGTTTGCCTTCCTGATTCTGGCTGCCCTGTATGAAAAATGGGCCTTGCCGCTGAGCGTGTTCCTTACGGTGCCGATCGCGGTGCTGGGTGCGTTTGTCGGCTTGGCTGCTGCACATGTGGAACTGAATCTGTATGCCCAGATCGGTCTGGTGATGCTGATCGGACTTGCGGCGAAGAACGCGATTCTGATTGTCGAGTTCGCCGTGCTGGAAATGGAGCGAGGCAAGCCTCTGTTCGAAGCGACGCTTTCCGCGGCCAAGCTGCGCTTGCGCCCGATTCTGATGACGTCCTTCGCCTTCATTCTCGGTTGTTTGCCGCTGGTGCTGGCGACGGGGCCGGGCGCATCGGCCCGTTTCGCCATCGGTATCGTGGTGGTTGTCGGCATGCTGTTCTCGACGATTGTCGGCTGTTTCCTGATTCCCTGCAGCTTTGTCTTTGTCGTGAGGCTGTTCCGCGTGAAGATCAAGAAGCACCACGTGGGCCCCGACCCCGATGAAGAATATGCCTACAAGGTGCTGGCTGCGGAAGACGCTGGCCTTCCCGAACCTCCGGCAAGTGAAGCGGTTCCCGCCGAACCGGGCAATGCAGAAAAATAACATCTTTTCCTCTCAACCATGGATTGATAAGAATAGGGACATTGATTGCCCGCCTGACGGTAGATGATAGTCCGGGCGGGCAGGAGGTGTCCTGTTCATCCAGACAAATGATCGACATTTATGAATAAAACCCAATATATGAAATCTCACGGCAGCCTTGTGTGGAGAAGTGCAGCGTTGGCAATCGCTGCACTGGCTCTGTCTTCCTGCAAGTTCGGTCCCGATTACAAGAAGAACGATATGGCCGTTCCCGCCGAATTCCGGGGCGGCAATTCGTCTTCCGAGTCCGTGGCCGATCTTCCCTGGTGGAAGGTTCTGCGCAACAATGAGCTGCAGAGCTTGCTGCGCGATACGTATGCCAATAACCGCGATTTGAAGTCCATGATGGCGAATGTGGATAGCGCTCGCCAGTATGTGACGATCGCGCGCGCTCCGCTGTTCCCGTGGGTTTCCTACGGCGGCGGCGTGTCCAAGGGTTCGAACTACGCCATGGGCAACATGACCCAGATGAATGGTGTGACGACGGCTCCGGGCATGATGAAGGGCGCCGTTTCCTGGGAAATCGATTTGTGGGGCAAGACCCGCCGTGCGACGGAGTCCGCCGTGGCCCAGTACCTCGCTTCCGAGGAAGGCCAGCGCGCCCTGATGCTTTCCCTGCTGCGGCAGGTGGCGGACGGTTATCTCCAGTTGCTGCAATTGGATCAGGAGCTGGAAATCACGCGTGAGGCTGTGACTTCTTACACGAAGTCCTTGAATCTTTTCCAGGCTCAGCTTGACGGCGGTATCGGCGATAAGCTCCAGGTGGCGTCCGCCGAGGCGGCTCTGGCAGCCAGCAAGGCGCAGGTGCCTGCGTTGGAAGCCGAGATTGCCGCGCTGGAGAATACGCTGAGCGTTTTGGCCGGCCGCACCCCGGGTTCGATCCGGCGTAGCGGTTCTCTGCAATCCGTGGCCGGTGCGGCTCGCGTGCCTGCCGGGCTTCCTGCCCAGATTCTGGCCAATCGTCCCGATGTGCGTCAGAAGGAGTTCGAGCTGCGTTCGGCGAATGCCGAGATCGGCGTGGCAATTACCAATTATTTTCCTTCCATTTCTTTGACGGGCGGAGGCGGCCTCGTGTCGTCCGATCTGGCTCGTGCGACGAAGCACAAGTCTGCATGGGGCGTGGGCGCGGATTTGTCCGGACCGCTGTTCCAGGCAGGTACGTTGCGTGCGAATGAGCTGGTTGCCCGCAATAATTTCCTTGCGGCCAAGAATGCGTACGAGCAGTCCGTGCTTTCGGCTTTGGCCGATGTATCTACGACGCTGATCCAGCGTGCCAAGCTGAACGAAATTATCGTCGAGCAGGAGAAGGCCGTAGCTGCCTACCGCACGGCGGTGGAATCGTCCATGGACCGCTATACGAACGGTCTTTCGAGCTATTATGAGGTGCTGACGGCGCAGCAGAATCTGTTCCCCGCGCTGACGGCGCTGAGCCAGTACCGCTACCAGTATGCTTCGACCCTTCCGACGCTGTACACGGCGCTCGGCGGCGGCTGGCAGCAGGATAACCGCGAGATGCTTTCCGGAGCTTCCAATAAGAATTCCCAAGACTGAGTATCGTAGCCATGAGTTTGCCCGGTTCCAAGTCGCGTTTCGATCCCGAGGCCTTGTCGCGCGGGGTGCTGGATGGCAATCCGGCCATGCTCGGCCGTGCCATTACGCTGATTGAGAGCAATGCCAAGCGCGATCAGGAGCCTGCGCGCGAGTTGATCTCGCGTCTGCTTCCGCATTCGGGCAAGGCGATTCGCATTGGGATTACCGGTGTGCCGGGAGCCGGGAAGTCGACGTTTATCGAGGCATTCGGTTGTTATCTTTGCGAACGGGGGCTCAAGGTGGCCGTGCTGGCGATCGATCCTTCTTCTTCGTTGTCGAAGGGATCCGTAATGGGCGACAAGACCCGCATGGAGGTGCTTTCCGGCCATGAGAATGCGTTTATTCGCCCTTCGCCTTCCGCCGGAACTCTCGGCGGCGTGGCCCGCAAGTCCCGCGAGACGATGATCGCCTGCGAGGCGGCCGGGTACGATGTGATTCTGGTGGAGACCGTAGGCGTCGGGCAGTCCGAGACGACGGTGCGTTCGATGGTGGATATTTTCTTCCTGCTTCTGATTACGGGGGCAGGGGACGATTTGCAGGGGATCAAGCGCGGCATTATGGAGCTGGCCGATCTGTTGATCGTGACGAAGGACGACGGCGACAACCACCAGCGAGCCCTTGCCCACCAGCAGGAGCTCAAGATGGTGCTGCATTATTTGCAGTCGCCCACGCCGGGTTGGACTCCCGAGGTGCTGACATGCTCTTCGCTGGAAGGGCGGGGCCTTGATGCGATCGAACACATGCTGATGGATTTCCGAACGAAGCAGCAGAAGAACGGCCAGTGGTACGAACGCCGCCGCCGCCAGTCGCTCGACTGGGTGCAGGCTCTCGTACACGAGGCGTTGCTGCATGCCTTTGCGCAGCATCCCGATGTAGCCAGCCATTTGCCGGATTTGGAGAACAAGGTCGCTTGCGGCAAGCTTGATCCCGTGTCGGCCGCGCACCAGCTGCTTTCCCATTTCACTTATCCGGTGAAGGGTGAATGAAATCCGCGGTATTCGTGTTTTTTTTGCTGTGATTCGCCATGAAGGTGTTGCTGACGATCGGTCTGCTGGTTATGAGCAATATGTTCATGACGTTTGCGTGGTACGGCCATTTGAAGAAGGGTTCCGGAGATGCGAAGCCCCTGTTCTGGATTATTCTTCTGAGCTGGGGAGTGGCGTTTTTCGAGTATTGCTTCATGATTCCCGCCAATCGCATCGGAGCGGAATCCGGCCTTTCCGTCGCGCAGCTGAAGATTATTCAGGAAGTGATTACGCTTTCGGTGTTTGTTCCTTTCGCCCTGCTGTATCTCGGTGAGCAGTGGCGGTGGGATTACCTGTGGGCCTTTTTGTGCATCATGGGGGCTGTTTTCTTTGTCAATCGTCAATATTTGATGAATTCCTGACAGCGGGCGCATATTCTGCTTTTCGGAATGTGTGGTTTGTGTTATGTGTGTGTTGTATGAAGCGTGAGATTCTGTTTATGCTGCCAGTGCTTTGCCTGGCGTCATGTTCATGGTTCCAGAACAATCCCTATGAGCCTGTATACAATCGTCCGGATTCCCCTCTGGATCCGGTAGGCATGGCCCACCACAAGCGCGAAGCACGGGATCGTGCCTCCCAGGGATCGTTCGAGGTAGGTTCGGAGGTATCCGTGGCGAAGGGCATGGTGACCATGTTCGAGAAGAATCCCGAGCTTTATCCGTCTGCGGCCGGTTTTATGGAGAAGGCGGAGAAGGTGAAGGTGCTGGCCAATGACGGCAGTTTTGTGAGAGTCGAACTGCCCGACGGCAAGGTCGGGTTCATTAACGGGAGCGATTTGGTTAATCCCAAGGCGCTGGTGCCGATGATCGGGCCGGACGGCCAGCCGAGCCTGTTCGATGACAGTACGTTTGTGGGAAATCTGCCTGCCATCGGCGGCGATTTTACGACGGCGAATCTGTTGGATGGTTCGACGGGGGATGTCAATTTTGTGCCGGCGGCCAACAAGCCCTTGGAAACAAGGCTTCCCGGCGCTCCTGCTTCGACGCAGCAGACTTTGCAGCCCAAGAGCAGCAAGGTGAGCGATCTTTCCGGCAAGAGTGTGCAGGGCGGTTCCACGCTTCTGCAGCCTGCCGCCAAATCGAATCCTCTGGTTACCCCGGATGTCGGTACGCCTCCTCCGTTGCCCGATGCGGCGAATTCCTCCGGCGCAAAGAAGGATTAAGGGTGTTTCCCGTGTTCCGTGGCCATGGAGGCTGATGCGCAGCAATCGCTCGTAGAGCAGTTCGTCCTGTATCTGGCGGCGGAACGCGGCCTGAGTGTCAACTACCAGCTTTCCGTGAGGCAGAGCCTTGAGCATCTGCTTCGTTTTCTGGAGGAGCGCGGAGTTGCCATTCCTGCTGTGGAAGAGGGAGATCTGTCTGCCTTTTTAGGCGAGATGGGGCAGAGGTTGGCTCCATCGTCTTTACGTGTGGCCAGTGTGCATGTGAGGATTTTTTTCCGGTTTCTGTTTTCCCGGCAGTTGATCGGGAAGGATCCGGCGATGTTTCTGGATAATGTGAGGATGGGCAGGACGATTCCGGAGACGTTGCCGGAAGGGCTTGTGGCGCGTCTGTTGGAATCCGTTCCTTTGGATGAAGAGCCTTTCGGCGCGAGGGATCGTGCCATTCTTGAGGTGCTGTATGGCAGCGGGCTGCGTGTGAGCGAGCTGACGAATCTCAGGAATGAGCAGGTCGACGAGCAGGAGAAGTTTATTCGCGTGACGGGGAAGGGTGGCAAGACGCGTTTCGTGCCTTTGGGAAGTTCGGCGATGGAGTGTCTGTCTGTTTACCGCCGGAAAGCCCGCGGTATGCTGTTGGGAGACAGGAGGTCTCCGTATGTGTTTTTGAATCGTAGGGGCGGCCGTTTGACGCGCGAGAGGATTCGCCAAATTCTGAAGGAGCGAGCGGAACAGGCAGGTATTGCGGAGCATGTGTTCCCCCACATTATGCGGCATTCGTTTGCTACGCATCTTCTGGAGAACGGTGCCGATCTGCGCGTGATTCAGGAATTGCTGGGGCATGCGGATCTGGCGACGACGCAGGTTTATACGCATGTGGAGCAGAAGCGCCTGATCGAGTTGCACCGCAGATTTCACCCGAGAGGATGATGCCTGTTAGTTTTAACTCCTCGACAGTGCAGTATTTTCTGGTATAAAAGGGATGGAATGAACTATTTGATTGCTGGCGGCTTGTTGTTGTGCGTGCTGGGGTGGCTTGTTTCGGCATACCAGCGTATGCTGCAGTTGCGTGAGAATGCGGTGCGTTTCTGGATGCAAATCGAGAGGGAGGTGAAGCATCGGCACGATATGTTGATCGAGTTGCTGGGTAATGCGGTTGCCGATTTTCCTCTGGTGGGGCAGGAAATGTCGAAGGTGATGTCGGTCAATGATTCCTGCATGGCTTTGTTGCAACAGACTCCTCTGATGGATAATTCCCGCGAGATGGAGAATTTCGTGCGGCAGGAGAAGGAATTGAGCGTGGTGATGGAGAATCTGTTTGCCGTATGCGAGCAACATCCCGAATGGAAGGTCGGTGAACACCTGCCGAGGTTGAAGCGAGAGTATGGGGTATCGCGCCACCAGCTGGCCCGGCTTCACCATTCCTACAATGTGGCCGTCTGTGTGTACAATGATACGATCCATGCCTTCCCTTCGGCGATCGTGGCGCGTGCTTTCCATTTTTCGGAAGCGTCGCTTTGCGAGTAGTCCGGCCAGCGATGATGAAAAAACGCAGAAGCCCGGAAGCTTCTGCGTTTTGAGACTGGATGTCAGGAGAGGTCAGGCTTCGGCAGGAGCATCCTTGGTGCAGGTGCCCTGTTGACCGCCGTTTTGTCCTTGTCCCTGACTCTGGCCTTGGCCCTGCTTTTGACCCTGGCCCCTTTTGCCTTTACCGTGGCGTTTGCCGTCACGCTTCTTCTGCTTGTTGCCGTCTTTCTTTTCGCAGTCCGGTTTGTCGCAGGTTGTCTGGTCGCAGGCAGGTTTGGTGTCTGCAGCTTCCTGAGCCATGATGGGAGAGGTGAAGGCGAATGCCGCCATGACGATGTACTTGATCATATTTTTATAAGTTTTTGATTTTGTTTGTTTGAAGTTTGGATTGGCAGTGCACTTGCTTCTCCGTGTATGATAACCCCGTTTTTTGAATCGGGTTGCAGAATTGTGTGTGTTTTTGCGATTTTCATGTTCAAGAAAAGAACCCCGCTTCGGCGGCGAAGCGGGGTTCCTGAGTATGAAGGTGTCCGGCCTTTATTGGACGGCAAGCATTTCTGCCTGTTCGCGAGTCAGTTCGATGCACTGCCAGGGAAGGCCCCATTTGTTGAGTTCTTCCATGAAGGGGTCGGGGTCGTTCTGTTCCATGTTGACGACTCCATCCTGATCCCATACTTTCCGGAGCATGAGGCTGCCACCAATGGCGGCGGGTACTCCGGTGGTGTAGGAGATGGCCTGTGAGCCGACTTCGGCGAAGCATGCCTCGTGGTCGCAGATGTTGTAGATGTAGATGGCTTTGTATTGCCCATCCTTGATGCCGGTGATGACGTTGCCGATGCAGGTGCGCCCCTGTGTGGTTTTGCCGAGATCGCCGGGGTTGGGAAGGACGGCTTTGAGGAATTGGAGCGGTACGATTTCGACGCCGTTGTACTGGACGGGATCAATGCGCGTCATTCCGACGTTCTGCAGTACCTGAAGATGGTTGATGTAGTTCGGGGAGAAGGACATCCAGAATTGCGCACGTTTGATGGTCGGGATGTGTTTGACGAGGCTTTCCAGTTCCTCATGGTACATGCGGTAGATTTCGTAGGTGCCGACTTCTTCCGGGCAGGTGAAGGGGCGGTGCATGCTCATGGGGTCGGTGGTGCGGAAGTCTCCGTTTTCCCAATGGCGGCATTCAGCCGTGACTTCGCGGATGTTGATTTCCGGGTTGAAGTTGGTGGCGAATGCCTGTCCGTGGTTGCCTCCGTTGACGTCGATGATGTCGAGCGTATGGATTTCGTCGAAGTGGTGTTTGAGAGCCCATGCGGTGAAGACGTTGGTGACGCCGGGGTCGAATCCGCTGCCGAGCAGGGCCATGAGTCCGGCATTGCGGAAGCGGTCCTGATATTCCCATTGCCACGAGTATTCGAATTTGGCGACGTCGAGGGGTTCGTAGTTGGCTGTGTCGAGGTAGTCGATTCCTGCATTGAGGCAGGCATCCATGAGGTGGAGATCCTGGTACGGGAGGGCGACGTTGATGACGAGCTGCGGCTTGATTTCCTTGAGGAGCGCCGTGGTGGCGGCTACGTCGTCCGCATCGATGGCGTGCGTGGTGATGGTACGTCCCGTTCGTGCCTTGACGTCTGCGGCAATGGCGTCGCACTTGCTTTTGGTGCGGGATGCGAGATGGATTTCATCGTAGGCAGCGTTCATCTGGGCGCACTTGTGCGCAACGACATGACCAACGCCTCCGGCTCCGATTATCAGGACTGTGTTCATACCGCGAGAAGAATGCCCGAAAGGGTCATGCAGGTCAATCATAAATGTGCGACGCTTTTGACACATGCACGTAAAACAGGCTTGCCATGGATGGGCTGTTTGTGCCATATTCATACGGTACGATGCGTGCATCTCTTCCGATTCCGTTCGTGAAGGGTTTTTCTCCGTGTCCGACTCCCCATTCAATTTCAATATCCTGCTCCCATGATGTATAAAAGGTTTTTCCGGTTGTTTCTGCTTTTGAGTATTTCGTCGTCCGCGCTCGCCGATATGCGCGAGTGGACGGGCGCGAACGGCGCCAAGATTCAGGCCGAGTACGTGAGTACTTCCGGCAATCAGGTGACGCTGAAGCTGAAAGGAGGCAAGATCGTGACGTTCGGTATGGATAAGCTGAGTCCCGAGGATTTGGCTTACGTGCAGGCTGCCTCCAAGGTGAGTGCGGAGAACCAGAGGCGAGGTGCGACGCTGGATGTGAAGAGCAATTTCTCCGCCAAATGGCCCAGTTCGTCGACACCTGATGAGAGGACTCCCCCCAAGCTGGTGTCGGAAGAAGATGGGGAGTATGTGTATGAGACCGCACATTTCCGGTTTCACAGCAATGCGAAGCTGTCGGTGGACGTGATTCGGTCGGTCGGCCGTTTGTTCGAGGGAACGTATTCCGCCAATCAGGATATTCCGTTCAACAATCCCTGCCGCTACCACGGCGAGGGGCAGAAGAAGTACGATGCCTATCTGTACGAGACGAAGGAGCAGTATATTGAGGCGGGCGGGCCTCCTCCTTCTGCCGGGGTGTTTCAGGGTGGCGGCCCGCATGGGGCGATGGGCAGGATTCTCGTGCCGTTCGATAGCCTCGCTCTCGTGAAGAAGGGGGCCAATTACGTGGTGGCGGGGAAGAGGGATTACGGTACGCTGATTCATGAAATTACCCACCAGATGTCGATCGGCAGCTACCAGTATCCGGGCTGGTTTGTCGAGGGGCTGGCGGAGTATGTTTCCATCAGCAGTTCTCCTTCATTCAACGGGACATTCGGTTTCGCCTCGAATAAGAGCGCTCTGCTTGAGCGTTGTATTGAGCTGCCGAAGCGGCCGGGGCCGGCCAAGGGGCGGTTTTTGGGGAAAACTCCCAAGGTGGGGCCTTTGGAAACCTTCATGAAGAAGGCCTATCAGGAGTCGTTCATGCATCCCGACGATAATGTAAAGCAGCTGTATTACGGGTTTTCCCCGATGCTGCTGTATTATTTTGCCCATGTGGACGGAAAGGGCGATGCCGCGCGTATCAAGAAGTTCGTCAAGGCGATTCAGGATGGCGAAGGGGAAGAAAAGGCGTACGAGTATCTGCTGGATGGCCGTACCTGGGATAAGCTGCAAAAGGATGTTACAGCCGGTATGAAGAGGATCGGCGGCGTGACGCCCGATTTTTCCTGATGTGTTTGCCACGCGTTTGCCGTTTTCCATTCTTCGGACGAGGAATGCGCTTGACGTGTAGCTTCACGCCATGCTATCCTTGAGTTTCCAAGCCGATTTTCCAATGGTGAATACCGATTCCTCCATTACATACCATGTGTTTGACCGGTTTCTGTGGGTGCGCTGCGCCAACAGGGGCAGTTTCGTCAATAGTTCTATTCTGAAATCCATTGCCGATCAGTATGTCGACGATGGAGGGAGGTGCGTGGTGGTGGATCTGGAGATTTGCGCCGGAGTGGATTCGACTTTCATGGGGACGATGGCCGGCATTGCCCGCCGTTTGATGCCGCTGGGCGGGTCGCTTCAAGTGGCGACGCCGAGCGAGCGTTCCCGAGCGGCGCTGGAAAGTCTGGGGCTTGATGCCCTGATGGAGATCGATCCTCCTACCGCTCCGTGGCGCGGCCATCTGGATGAGCTGCGGGCCGAGCTGCACAGTTCGGATATTCCGATGGATATGCCCGATCTGGATCGTACGAAGCATGTGCTGGATGCTCATAATACTCTGAGCGATATCAGCCCGGAGAATGCGGAGCAGTTCAAATATGTGCGCGAGAGCCTCGAAGAGGAGATCAAGCGCAAGAGCTGACAAGAGGCTGTGCCTTTTCCGCCGGTTGCCATGAAGGAGACTCCGATAGAACTGGCGGAAAGCTATGCTTGTCTGAGGGAGTCCGTTCTCGGCGAAGGTGTGTCTGAACCTTTACCCGGCGAGTTGCCCGGAGAGGCCGTTCTGCAGGCATGCTGGCAGGCAGGTCTTTTGGGGCGGGAATGGACGATGCAGGATGGGCGCAGGGTGCGCATGCTGGATTTCGGCGTCTGGAATCGCGGCGCGGGACCGGATTTTCTGAATGCGACGATGGAAGTGGACGGTCGCCGCCTGCAGGGTGATGTGGAGCTGGACAGGCAGCCGGAGGATTGGGAGCGCCACGGGCATGGAGTGAACGGGCGGTTCGACGGCGTGATGCTGCATGTGGCGTTTGCTCGTCCGGGTCGCGTTTGGTTTACGCGCAATAGTCGCCATGAGGAAGTTCCTCTGGTGGTGGTGCCTGCCGAGGCATGGCATGCCGCCACGGGGGTGAGGCTTCCTTTGCCTTCCGCGCGTGCGGATTTGTGCCGCCTGCCTCTGGCGGAGATGTCCGATGCGGATGTCGTTTCCCTGCTGCAGGCGGCGGCAGCCTTCCGCATGCAGGCCAAGCGCAGGCGCTTTCGCAGGAAGGCGGAATTGTGCGGCGATCATCAGGCATGGTATGAAGCATGGGCGGAGACGCTGGGCTACCGGGTGAACCGCGAAGCCATGTCGTTGCTGGCCGGGCGTGCGCCTCTGGCGTCGTTGCATGGGCAGGAGGAAGCGGTGTTGTTTGGGACGGCGGGTTTTCTTGTACCCGTGCTGCCCGATCGCTGCGATGAGGAGACTCGCGCCTACCATGGCCGCATCTGGCAATCGTGGTGGGAGCGGCGCGATGAATTCGAGCTGTCGGAAGAGCGGCGGCTGCCGTGGTCGTACGCCGGAATAAGACCCGCCAACCATCCGCACAGGAGGCTGGCCGCGCTGTGCCTGACGGTAGCCGGGTGGAAGGAGTTTTCTTCGTTGCTGCGTGCCCGGGAGACGCGGCGGCTGGAAACCTATCTGAACGGGTTGACCCATCCGTACTGGAGTTATCGCGTGAGTCTGCCGTCCCCTGTCTTGAAGAACAGGCTTGTGCTGGTCGGGAAGGATCGCGTGCGGGATTTTCTGGTGAACCATGTGCTGGCCTATGACGAGGATCCGGTCGCATGGGAAATATATTTGCGCCTTCCGGGCGGCTCGCCCAGTGCTCGTGTGGTGCGGATGTCGGATCGTCTGTTCGGATCGCGCTCCGGCGGGGAGGTTCTGGTGAAGCGTGCCTATCAGCATCAGGCCCTGTTGCAGATCGAAGAGGATTTTTGCCAGCCGTCGTTGTGCGAGGAGTGCCTGTTTCCCCGGCAGCTGCAGGATTGGCGGGCTGAAAGGCGGTGTTTCTGATAGAAAATGTCAAATTTTCAATGAAAAAGCGTCTGTAACGGTGTAAAAGTATTGCAAAATCTCTTGTTTATCGTTTAATTACTCCAGTACATCTATGACCAAAGAGGACCATTCTCAAAAGAGTGGCAACAACGTGCCGCTTGATCTCTCCGCTTTGACCGATTTTCAATTCGGTCCGGCATGGGCTCGCGGCGGCGCGTCCGGTGCAACTTTCCCTGCACGCGAAATGCCTGCCCGCCCGGCGGCTCGTGAACGCCGTTTTTCCCGCGAATCCGCCGATGGTGGAGAACGTCGTTCTGAACGCCGCCCCTTCAACCGTGATAACCGTGGCCGCGACCAGCGGGATTACCGGGAACGCCGTGAGGGCAGGGATAATCGCGAAGGCCGCAGGCAAGGCGACCGTGGACCGCGCGAGATGCGCCCTGTGCGCGAACTCCCGGAACCGACTGCCGGTTTGCGTGTCGAACTGCGTCCGGTGGATAGTGTTCTGACAGTGTTTTCCAGCGAGGTTCACAAGCAGAAGCGTGCCGTTTCCCTGCTGGAGATGGCCAAGGTGGTGATGGGTGCCAAGGAGAGGTTCGACCTCGTGTTCATGAAGCAGGAAGGCGGCCCGGAACTCATTCATTCCAAGAAGGGCGACGGCGCCTGCTGGATCGAAAAAGAGGAGAGCGTGGCCTATTTGTGGCAGTCTCCATGGTTCGACGAGTTGTATGAAGCCGTGGATGAGACGGTGGAAGCTCCGAAGGGCGTGTTTTCGGCGATTGCCAAGTGCGGTTTTTCCGGCCAGTTGATCGGCCCTGTGAACTGGCATGGCTACCAATCTGCCGTAATGGCTTTGCACCGCAGCAAGTTTTCCAATATGCCGTTCGAGAAGTACCGCAGCCGCATCGTGATTGAGAAAGGTGACGAAGTGGTGGCGGCCTGGCTGGAACAGGCGACGAAGAAGACCGTTTGGAAGCCGAAGCGCGAAGGTGCGGCGGAGACGGTGCTTGCGGACGAAAAGGCCGTAGAAAAGGATTTCTGCGACTTCCATTTCGACGAAGTGTATGAAGTGGTGGATAAGGTGTTTGTAAACGGTGCGACTCCCCGCCGCCTGCTGGCTCCGGGACTGGGTGCGCATCTGGCGATTCTGTCGGATAAGACGCGCAAATTCCCGCAGATGCTGATTCCGAATCTCTGCCACGGCATGGCTCGCCATCATATGCCCATTTACAAGTGGAGCGGCGGCCATTACACCGGGCCGAGCCGCCCCAAGTGCATTCCGGAAGGTACCGTGCTGGCCGATCGCATGATGGCTATTGCCAGCTGGGTGAAGGAAAATTCCGGACAGACGGTTGACAAGCTTCTTGCATCCCTGTCAGGCGTCGCCGTGCCGGGTGAAGATGCCGATGCGGAGGCCAAGGAACAGGCTGCCGCCGCTCATGATCCCTTTGTTGCGGATATGATTTGGCTGATGGAGCAGGGTTTTATTCTGGTGATGAACGACAATACGGTCTGGAATCCGAAGAATGATGCTGCCAGGGATCAGCAGCAGAAGGAGAAGCCCGCTTCTTCCAGGAAGAAAAAGCAGGGTTCCAGAAAGACGTCCGCTCAGTCCAAGGAAGCAAAGGCTGCCGAACCGAAGGCCGAACAGGCTGCTGAGGAGGAAGCTCCCGTGCAGGCTGAAGCCGCTGCCGATGAGCAGGCGGTCGAGGTGTCTGAGCTCGAAGCTGAAGACGAACCTGCTCCTGTTGCTCAGGAGGCGGAAGTTCCGGCAGAACAGCCTGTGGAGCCCGCAGAAGTGGAAGTTTCTTCCAGTGATGAGGAGTCCAAGGGCTGATCGATAGCTATTGTTTTTTCTTAAAAGGGCAGTCGCGAGGCTGTCCTTTTTTGTTTCCTTCTTGCGGTAAGGAACAATCGATGAGAGAATATTCGGCATGAAGTGTAGATGCGTTGTGTCGGGGCTGCTCATGTTTCTATGTGTGGCTGCAGCCGAACCCGGAGCAATGGCGGCAGTGCCACAAACATTATCGTCCGAGCAGATGGAAGATGAAATGGATGACATCTATGAGAATATCCCGGAATTGGCTGTATTATTGCATGATGCGTCTCGCATGGCGGAAGATGCACCTGTTTTGCGAAAGGCATGGCAACAAGTCCGGAAGATTGTAGATGCCGAAGAAGTTGAGCTTTTCCCCGGAGCTCTTCTGGCATGGCAAGCTGCTGCCGTCGAGAATGGCGATCCTCGGTGCCGGGTTTCTCCGGTATCGAATGTTCTGTTGGGATGGGAGCGATATTATTGGAGTATGGTCAATCTGGACCGACCCGACAGTGAGGCTATTGAGCGGGTAAGTTCGATGATGCAGGAGATCGCTTTGGGAAGACCGATTTTGTCATGCTGCGTTCGGCTGTCGGCTTTATATGAAGAATTGGCGTTGTGCCGGGAATGGCTATCGGTCTGCGAACGCTTGAAGGAGGCGTACGCGGCTTCTTCGAATGGCAGCAAGTATAGAGAGTCCTTTGCGTTGGCATGGTATGAACAGGAGATCGCTGCTGCAAAGAATAGGGGCGTACATGTGGAGCGGCGTATTTCATCTCTGGAAGCCGCGATGAAGGTTGTTGCCCGTCTTGAACCATCGTCTCCCATGTGGCACGGTTCATTGGCCGCTTATGTGAAACGGGCGGATGCTTTGGTGAAAAGAGGGGAACACAGGCTGCAATCCGCCGTGATCAGGAAAGATGATGGCGGGGTAGAGCATAAGATGATGGAGAATCAACGCCGGATTCTTTTGGCTCAGGCCCGGCGTACACGCGAGTCGATGGCGGCGGTGGAAGGTGAGTTGCAGCGGCATTTGGAGTTTCTGGCGACAATCAAGGATTCGGATGCGATGAAGAAGGACAGGATGAGTGCGCTTCTTGCGGAGCGCGATACATTGTTGCTCCGTATGGATGTTCTACGGGCGGTGCAAGATTATGCCGCCATGTTTCCCGTGCTGGAGGCTGAATTGGCCTTGGATACATGGCGATAAAAAAACCGGGAAGAGGGCTTCCCGGTTTTTCGATGGAGGTTTGCAGGCGGTTGCCCGTTTTATTTTTTGGCTTTGGCTGCCAGTTTGGCCTTTTCTTCTTCCGAAAGGATGCGGGGGAAGATGGGGCTGGGCGCCTGTATGGTGTGGCCTGCGGGCAGGATGTCCCATTGCAGGGTGGCCGGTGTGAGGGCTGCGAAGAGTTCGGTGGCCTGAAGCTGGTCGAGGATGCGGGCGCTGGCATCCGGGAGGACGCAGGCGAGGAGGTAGCCGATGTGGGCGCAGCTTTCGAGCAGGTGGCGGAGGACGCGGGCCAGTTCTTCCGATTTTTCCGGGTCCTTGGCGAGTGCCCATGGCTGTTTTTGTTCGATGTAGCCGTTGCAGGCTCCGACATGGGCATTGAGGGCGGCGAGGGCTTCGGAGACGTCGTTGCCGTTCATCAGGTCGATGAATTTACGTTCGGCGGCAGCGAGCGATTCGCGCAGGGCGGCGGATGCTTCGTCGTCTCCGGCAGCTGCGGGGAGGGTGCCTTCACAGTAGCGCAGGCACATGTTGAGCGAGCGGTTGCAGAGGTTGCCGAGGTCGTTGGCCAGTTCGGTGTTGTAGATCATTTTGAGGCGGTCGGCGTCGAAGTTGGCGTCTTTGCCTGTGGTGATGTCGCGTACGAGGTAGTAGCGGACGGCTTCCGCGCCGAAGGCGTTGACGAGGTCGTTGGGGTCGACGACGTTGCCGATGGATTTGGACATTTTTTCGTTGTTGATGTTCCACCAGCCGTGGACGAGGAGGGAGGGCATGGCTTCGTCCGGGAAGCCGATGGCATGGAGCATGGCGGGCCAGTAGATGCCGTGGGCAGGGACGAGGATGTCTTTGCCGATGATTTCGCAGCCTGCGGGCCAGAGTTTGGCGAAGTTCGGGAGGCCGCTGCCTTCTTCGGCGAGGTAGCCGGCGAAGGAGATGTAGTTGATGAGGGCGTCGAACCAGACGTAGGTCACGAATTCCGGGTCGAAGGGCAGTTCGATGCCCCATGAGAGGCGGTTTTTCGGGCGCGAGATGCAGAGGTCCCATTCAAAGGCCTGGTCGACGGCGTTGAGCAGCTGCACTTTTTTGTCGGCTGGCTGGACGAAGGTGTCGCTGGAGGTGATGAAGTTTTTGAGCCACTGGGCCTGTTCGGTGAGTTTGAAGTACCAGTTTTCTTCTTCGATTTCGATGACTTCGCCCCATTCCGGGCCGAACTGGCCGTCTTCTCCTCGTTCTTTGTCGGTGAGGAATTGTTCCTGACGGACGGAGTAGATGCCTTTGTATGATTTTTTGTAGAGGAGGCCTTTGTCGTGCAGGTCGATGAGGATTTTCTGGACGCAGGTTTTGTGGCGCGGGTCGGTGGTGGAGGCCCATCCGTCGTAGGAGATGTTGAGCCGTTCCCAGAGGGCGAGGAATTTGCGGGTGACGTTGTCGGTGTACTCCTGAGGTTCGATGCCTTCTTTTTCAGCGGATTTCTGGACTTTCTGCCCATGCTGATCCACGCCGGTGAGGAAGTAGACTTCTTCGCCCATCATGCGGTGCCAGCGTGCGAGGACGTCCGCGAGGACTTTTTCGTAGGCGTGCCCGATGTGGGGTTTTCCGTTCGTGTAATCGATCGCTGTTGTGATGTAGTACATGTCGGCACGATTGTACTGCAACCGCGGATGCTGTGCAATGGCAAATTCAGACCGCTGCGCCTGTTTGCGTATGGGGAGGCGCGGAGCAGGGAGGTGCGGTAGCTTTCGTTATTTGCCTCGCAGTGGCGGTGGGGTGGTGCCCGGTACGGGGCGGGATGCGCCGGAGCCGTCCCGTACTGCGCCTGCCGGGCGGCCGTCGGGGCGGGTGTATTCGGTACGTCCGTTGCGATGGACGGATGTGCCGACGGGTTGTCCGGACGGGTCGCGGTGGATGGTGCGCTGCGTGGTTGCAGATGGGGCTGCCGGGGCGGAGGTTGCGGGTTTGCTTCCGATGCCGGATATGCCTCCTGTGCGGTCTGTGGTGCCGCCGATGCGGGCAGGAGGAACCGCGCCGACCGCAAGATCGGCGGAGATGAGGCAGGCGAGCAGGGCAAGGGTGTGTTTTGTTGAGGTTTTCATGCCGGAGGAGTAGACGGTGTTTGACGGTCGGGCGTTCAATTATTTTTTGCCGGCATGGTGGGGAGGCGGGTTGGGGGGTGCCTTTGTGTCTTGACACGCTGCGGGCTTCTCCGTATAAAGTGGGGTATGAGCAGGCCGCAGGAGAGGAAGGTTTCAAAGTCCGAGGTGTCGAAGGGGGCGATTATGCGGGCGGCTGTGGAGGATTTTACGCGGCGGGGTTACGAGGGAGCGACGATTCGGGATATCGCGACGGCGGCGGATGCTTCGATCGGGCTGATCCGGTACCATTTCGGGCATAAGTCGGATTTGTACCGCGATACGCTGGCGTTCGTGTCGGAGCAGTATAATGAGGTTTGCCTGGAGGCTTTGGCTGAGGCGAAGGCGTCGGGCGAGGCCGGGAAGATCGTGTTTTCGTGGATGGCTGCTCCGTTGACGGGGTGGAGGGATGATTCCGTGGTGTCAGGCGGGCAGGTGCTTTGTTTTCTGAATAAGATGGGGTATGAGAGTCCGGAGTTGACGCGGGATGTGTACGAGTCCCATTTTTCGTATGCGATCCGCGAGTGGCATGAGGCAATGCGGGCGTTTTTCCCGGGGATGGCGGATGGCGATTGGCTGTGGTGCCTGACGATGCTGCGCGGGATGTATTTCAATATCGTGGCGCACAATGAGACGAATCTGTGGTCGCTGCCTGCGGTGAGCAATAAGGTGGCTGCTCTGCAACGGCTGGCCGAGGATGCCGTGCTGCTGATGCGGTCTTACGACAGGGTGTGACAGGTTGCCGTCAGTGTGGCCGGGTGTCTGGCTGTGACAAGGTGGTACTCCGGTAGTAGAGGTGCATTTGCAGTGCGTTGAAGAGGTTGTGGTAGATGACGTAGAAGACGGGGCCGAGGAAGACGAGGGTGTTGTCCGCATAGGTCATGGCGAGGTAGATGGTGATGATGGTATTTTTCTGTCCGAGGGCCTGGGAGCATTCGCGTTTGTAGTGCGGGTAGCCGATGCGGTAGCCGAGTAGGAAGCCCGCCGCGCAGACGATGAAGGAGATGGTGGCGACAGGAGCCATGGCCTGCCACGGGATGTGGATGGCGCTGATGGTGGAGACGGCCCGTGCGGCGATGAGGATGAGGGAGAATATCCAGAGGGCGAAGGAGACGTCCGCGAGGCGGTTCGACCACTGGCGGCTGGCGGGGTAGAGGCGCCGGATGGCAAGCGCGGCAAGGGCCGGGAGGATGAGGAGTGAGGTGACGCGCCCGGCGATGTCGAAGAAGAAGCCTTCGTGTACGTTGCCGATGACGAGTGGCATGAGGAGGGGGAGTGCTGCGGTGATGGCAAGCTGGCTGAGGACGAGGGCGGTGACGCAGAATTCGACGTTGCCCTTCATGAGTTTGACGATGACGGGTGCCGAGGCGGCCATGGGTGCGATGCCGCAGAAGAAGGCGGCTTCCGCCCAGACGGGTTCTCCGAATAGTTTCAGGATGCCCCATGCGGCAACGCCCAGAAGGATGTTGGCGGCTATGAGCAGGAGGTGGAGTCGGTTGGGTTTGAGTTTGGGTAGTTGGAGTCCGAGGAAGGTGATGCCGAGCATGAGGATGATGTTCCACTGGAGCAGGTAGTCGAGGCTGCTCAGGGAGGGGAATAGCCCCCCGATGACGAAGGCGATGACGAGGGCGCCCGTTCGTATGGCGGAGGGGTTCATGCGGCGGGAGTTCCGTTATTGTTCCCGGAGCCATTGGGCCGCCTGGGGCGCGGCGTAGGTGAGGATCATGTCCGCTCCGGCGCGGCGGATGGAGAGGAGGGTTTCGAGGGTGGCGCTGCGTTCGTCGATCCAGCCGGAGGCGGCTGCGGATTTGAGCATGAGGTATTCCCCGCTGACGTGGTAGGCGGCGATGGGGAGGCTGCAGTGGGCACGCATGGCGGCGATGACGTCGAGGTAGAGGGTGGCGGGTTTGACCATGAGCATGTCCGCGCCTTCGTTGATGTCGAGGTCGGCTTCACGAAGGGCTTCGCGGATGTTGGCGGGGTCCATCTGGTATGTTTTTTTGTCTCCGGTTTTGGGCGAGCTTTCGAGGGCTCCCCGGAAGGGTCCGTAAAGGGCGCTGGCGTATTTGGCGGTGTAGGCGAGGATGGAGACGTTGTCGAGGGCTTCGCTGTCGAGGGTGGCGCGGATGGCGGCGACGCGGCCGTCCATCATGTCGCTGGGGGAGATGATGTCCGCCCCGGCATCGGCATGGCAGAGGGCCTGCCGGCAGAGGATTTCGATGGTTTCGTCGTTGAGGATTTCGTAGGTGCCATCCGGCCGGAATTCGACGATGCCGTCGTGGCCGTCGGAGTTGAAGGGGTCGAGCGCGACGTCGGTCATGATGGTGATGTCGGGCAGGGCGTTTTTGAGGGCGTTGATGGCCTGGGGGATGATGCCGTCCGGGTTCCATGCTTCGTCGGCCGTGGGTGTTTTTTTGTCGTCGGGGACGACGGCGAAGAGGTCGACGGTGGTGATGCCGAGGTCGATGAGCCGCCGGCATTCTTCGACGAGTCCTGCGACGCTCCATCGGGTGCAGCCGGGGAGGCTGGAGATGGGTGTGTTTTCCGTGCCTTCCTGGACGAACATGGGGTAGATGAGGTTTGCTGCGCTGAGGGATGTTTCGCGGATGAGGCCTCGGATGCCTTCGCTTTTGCGGTTGCGGCGTGGACGGATCGGAAGGTGGAACATGGAAGGGAGTATGCGCCCGTGCGTTTTTGTTGTAAAGTGGAATTTCAGGCATGGATGGAGGCTTCGCTTCCTTGTGCCGAACGGGGAAGGTGAGGTTTTTGCGGCAGCGGGGAATCTGTTTTTGCATTGCGGAATGCGCTGTGGTAGGGTGTGGGCATGAAGAGTTTCTTCAAGAAGATTTTAGGGGCGGCATGTATTGGCCTGTCGCTGGGCGCGTTGCAGGCGGAGCCGAGCGCGGACGAGTTGCTGAAGGCGATGCGCGATATGTCGGTGAGCCAGGGGGAGAAGGATGTGCAGGGGCAGATCCGGAAGGGGCGTACGAAGATTCCGTTCGGGATGAGCGTGCGCAACGGCGTGATTGCGTTCCAGTATAAGCTGAATGATGTATGGAATCGTTTCGATTTGCATATCAAGGCGAAGGGGGTGGATATCATGGAGGTGAAGGATGGCAAGGCGACGGTGCTTCCAGTGGCGAAGTACGCAACTCCGCTGGCGGGTACGGATGTGTGTTACGAGGATATGTCTCTGCGTTTCCTGTACTGGAAGGGCGGGGTGCTGGAGGATGCCGGAGAGGATGCCCGGATCAAGGGGCGCGATTGCTGGGTGGTGCGTATTCAGAATCCGACGAAGTCGGGGCAGTTTGCCTGGGTGCGCGTGTGGATCGATAAGGAGAACGGGACGACGTGGCAGATCGACGGTTACGGAGCCGACGGGGAGTTGAAGAAGAGGATTTCGATTACTTCGGTGCAGAAGCTGAAGGACGGTTCGTGGTTTTTCAAGCAGATGAAGCTGGAGGTGCGCGATCCGAAGGATTCATCCCGGACGGTTGCCCTCGATTATATCGAGATGGACGATCTTCCCGGCAAGAAGTGATGGCAATGGCGGATGGTGTGCATGGTTTGATGCGGCCTCTTGCCTGCGCCCACGATTGGGTGGAGCGTGTGCTGGTGCCGGGTGATTCCGCAGTGGATGCGACGGCGGGGAACGGGTACGATACGCTGTTTCTCGCCCGGCTGGTAGGGCCTTCGGGGCATGTGCATGCGTTCGATGTGCAGGCCGCCGCGCTGGAGGAGACTCGCCGCCGGCTGATGCGGGAGGGTTGCGGGGAGAGGGTGTCGCTGCATGAATGCAGCCATTCCCGCATGCGCGAGGCGGTGCCGGATGGTGTGAAGGCGGTGATGTTCAATCTGGGTTATTTGCCCGGAAGCGATCATGCGGTGAAGACGGTGAAGGAGGAGACGGTTCCTGCCGTGCAGGCTGCTTCGGAGTTGCTGCTGCCCGGCGGTGTGCTGACGGTGATGTGTTATCCCGGCCATGAGGGAGGGCGCGAGGAGTGCGAGGCGGTGGAGGAGTTTCTGGAATCGCTGCCTCTGCCGCAGTGGAGGGTGGTGCGCCTTGCGAGTGCGAACGGCAGTTCGGATGCTGCGTTTCTGCTGGCTGCTCTGCGGGTTCCGGGGAAGTGACGGTGCGAGGCGGCGCCGGGTGAGAGGTTTCCTGAGGGGCTGTCTCATTTTCTCCTTTCATTCGGTTGATGGAAGGTGTATGTTCACCGCGCTCAATATTTTATTTTTAAGACATGAAGATCTGGTTCGACGGAAAGTTGGTGGATCGCGAGGACGCGAAAGTGTCCGTGTTCGATCACGGTGTTCTCTATGGTGACGGTTGTTTCGAAGGCATCCGTTTTTACGATGGCAAGATTTTCCGTCTGGAGGATCATTTGGTTCGTTTTTACAATTCCGCGCGCTATATTTTCCTGACGATTCCTTTTACGATGGATGAGCTGGCCGCCGCCTGCTGCGATACCGTGAACGCCAGCGGTCTGAAGGACGGTTATATCCGCCTTGTGGTGACTCGCGGCGAGGGCAATCTGGGGCTGAATCCGGCTAGCTGCCCGCGTGCCTGCGTGTTTGCGATTGTGTCTGAAATCACATTGTATCCCGCCGAGATGTACGAGAAGGGGCTGACGCTGATTACGAGTTCCGTGCGCCGCAATGCTCCTGCAGCTCTTTGCCCGCAGGTGAAGTCCCTGAATTACCTGAACAATATCATGGCGAAGCAGGAGGCCGTGCAACGCGGCGCAGGCGAAGCCCTGATGCTGAATGAGCAGGGTAATGTGGCCGAATGTACGGGCGACAATATTTTCATCGTGCGCGACGGCGTGGTGACGACTCCGCCCGTGACGGACGGTGCGCTTGACGGTATTACCCGGCAGGCGGTGATCGATATCTGCATTGAGCTGGAGATTCCGGTGGATGAGCGTACGATCAACCGCTACGATGTGATTTGCGCCGACGAGTGTTTTCTGACCGGTACGGCTGCCGAGGTGATTCCGGTGTCGTCTCTGGACGGCCATTCGATCAGCGACGGTATGGCCGGCCCGATTACGACCAAGATTCTGGCCCATTACCAGAATATGGTGCGTGCGACCGGTACGGTGTGCTAAAAAAGCAGATTTTTGTTTCAAAGGGGTAGCCGACTTTGGTTGGCTACCCTTTTTTCATGATCAATCGCCTGCTTCCAAAAGGCCGCTGGTGGGGTTGAGGGCAATCCAGCAGGACGGGGCAAAGAGACGAGGTGTCGGTTGCGTGAGGGTGGGCTGGTCGGATAGTGTGGTTTCCTCGAGCGAACATAAGAGATGGCTGGTGATGAACATGGCTGCCATGATTGCGATTTGGGCACGACGTGAGATGATCCGGTGAGCTCCGCACAAAAAGGCTGGGATGGCGAATAGCGCATAGAGGTAGTAGGTTGCGTGGGTATAAGTGTGCAGGCCTATACCAGCAGAACGCCCGCTGATCAGGATGTCGAACGATAAGATGAGGCAGAGCGCAAAGAGTATTTTCCTGAATTTACTGCCGGGGAAAATCGTTTGTTTTTTAGCGTTCACGTTTTTTATGCTGGATTGTTTGTGATAAGTTGTCAACAATATTGTCGATGCCTTCCGTTGTGCAGTATGCCAAAACTTGCGAGGGTTGGAAGGAAAACAAGTTACTGTCATATTTTGTTCTTATGGATCGTGTGTTGGGCGAAGGCCGTTTTTTGAAGTTGGTGCGTACGGCGCAGGGTTGGGAGTATGCGGAGAGGACTCGCGGTACGGGCGCGGTGATGATGTTTGCTGCGACGGAGGATGGGCGTGTGGTGCTGGTGGAGGAGTTTCGCCCTCCGGTGGGGTGTTCCTGCATTTGTTTTCCCGCAGGTTTGAAAGGTGATGTGGAGGTTGGCGAGGCGGCGGCGGATTCGGCTCGCCGTGAATTGCTGGAAGAGGCCGGGTATGAGGCGGAGGAGATGAGGTTTCTGTTTACGGGGCCTTCTTCGCCGGGTATGACTTCCGAGACGGTGGATTTCTTTCTTGCTCAAGGCTTGCGGAAGGTGTCGGCAGGCGGCGGGGTGGAGAACGAGCGTATTACGGTGCATGAGGTGCCGCTCGACGGTGTGGACGCATGGCTGGAAGCGCGGATGCAGGCCGGGGCAATGGTTGATCCCCGTGTGTATACGGGACTTTATTTCCTGTCGGAACGGGGATAGGTTTCCGGTTCAGGCGTGAGGCTTCGGTGTGCCGATGGCTGCTTGTTGCCGTTCTTTCGGTTCGGTTGAAGCTGTATTCTGTTGTTTTTTGAGGCATTCCGGCATGTCTCCGGTGTAGGGAGATGCATTGGGCCGGGTGAGGTCGAGTGTGGGGTCGTAGTACGGCGTAGCGATGCCGAAGAGGCCGAGGAGGGTGTGGAAGATGTGTTCCTGCCCGATTGTTTTTTCGGTGTTGCTGCGCAGTCCGTCCAGTGCCTTGGCGTAGTGGGGATGAAGTTTTTCGAAGGAGGGGGAGGTGATGAGGAAGAAGGGGACGATGCACCCGGTGGTGTCGTGGTAGCGCAGGGTGGAGTTGCCGAGGCCGCCGCGGCCCCAGATGCCGTCATGCCCGAGGAATTCGCCGTGGTCGCTGATGTAGAGGTAGACGAAGGGTCGGTTGCCCATGTAGCCGACGATTTGGCGGATGTAGTCGTCGAGGTAATAGACGGTGTTGTCGTAGGCGTTGTTGATGCCTTCGGCATTGGCCTCGGGGTTTTCGAAGCTGGTGAAGGCCGGTTGGAAGGGGGCGTGCTGTTCGTCGAAGTAGCAGAAGGGTGTGTGCGTGCCTTCGTTGTTGATGAAGAGGACGAGGTTGTTGCTGCCGTTTTCATCGATGGTCCGTTTGATGTCCGGCAGGCCGCTCATGGGATAGGCGGGGGAGTTGTAGCTTTGTTTCGAGACCTGGGTGAGGAGCCGGACGACGCGGTCGTATTTGAGTTTCTGGGCGACTTTGTTGCCGAAGAAGGAGTAGATGTCGAAGTTGTGTTTGGCGATGATGTTGAGGATGGAGCCGGTGGTGGGCTGCATGCATGGATCGGTGTCGCGCAGGCCCCGGCGGCCGTTGGTGAGGATGCTGATTTGGGCCTGGCAGGTGTCCGGCGCGACGGAGATGGTGCGGGGGAAGTTGATGAGGCCCGGAGCTGTGTTCAGATAGGGGGTTGTGATTCTGTGGTATCCGTTGAGGGAGAGCCTGTCGGCACGGACACTTTCGCCGATGTGGACGACGAGGATGATGCCCTGGTTCGGGAGGATGGTGTCGCACCGAGATGGTTGTTCGGTGGGGTCGGGAAGGCTTTTTACTTGGTTGATGGTGTCTTCGTTGGTTTCGACTGCTTCGATATAGGCGTTGGCAAGGTTGTAGAATTCACTGCCGGGCCAGTAGTAGTCCTGGCTTTGCCGCTCCATGGGGATGGAGAGGCCCCAGAGGGCCATGATGCCGAGGGAGGCCAGTCCGGTGCGGAGAAGCTGCATTTTCGGGAAGGTGCGCATGCAGCGGTGGAGGCCGTAGCAGACGGCGGCGGTGACGATGAGGAGCCCGGTGAAGCTGAGGATGTTGCCCCAGCCGCTGTAGGCGGATATTTCTTCAGGCGAGGCTTCGAGCGTGGCTGCGACGACGAGGGAGTTGATGGTGGTGCCGTACTGGATGTACATGCAGGTCTGCATTAATTCGAGCAGGAAGAAGGGTGCCCATACGATGAGTGCCCATGAGCGCATGAGCGCCCATGTGGCGGCGAGCATGCCGAGGGTGGTGGCGAGGATGAGAGGGAGTTTCCACGGGTCCGTCCACAGGTAGAGGTTGTATACGATATTGAGGACGAAGCTGAGGCCGAGGAGTATCAGGATGCTTCGGGAGGAGAGAAAGGAGGTGTCTTTGCGGAGAGTTTTCAGGGTGAACCATGCGCCTGCCAGCAGGGCCATGAAGGCATAGGCCGAGATGTGGATGGCATCGAAGGGTGTGAAGAGGTGTTTGGCGCCGAAGGCGATGCTGATGGCGGCAAAGATGAGAAGCAGGATCAGTGGGCAGCGTGCGCTGAAGAGGTGCCGCTTGATGCTGTGCAGGGAAAACATGGGGGTCGGGAGTGTGCCTGGCAGTCGGAAAAACCGGCGGAATCTCACGAGAGAGTCCGCCGGCCGGGAAGTGTAAGCTGGATCAGTGGCTGCACTTGCAGTCGCCGCCATCCTTGCAGTCGCAGTCGTCGCCGCATTCTCCGTCGCAGCCGCAATCGCCGCCGCAGGAGCAGGAGGAGCTCATGGATTGTTTGCGTGCTTCTTCCACTTCTTCGAGGGAGGGAGCGCGGCCGAGGTCGATGGACATGCCGATGAACTGGCTGATGGTGCCGAGGATTTCATCGATCTGCTGGCGGGATTCGAGGAAACCGCGGGCAAGTTCGTTGGAGACGACCGCTTCGCGCAGTTTGTCGAATTTGGAGATTTCCTCTTCGGTCGGCGGCATGCCGGCGAGGTGTTTGTTGCGGAGTTCTTCGCCGTAGGAGTTGACTTCCTGGAAGAGTTTGGTGGCTTCGGCATTTTGGAAGAAAAGGCCGATGCGGGCTTTGGCGGAGATCACTTTCTGGTCTTGGGCAAGGGCGTTGCAAAGTTCCTGGGTGAGCCGGACGATGTCTGGATTGAGCGATGTGTTCATTGCCCGGCAATGATCTCATAGTGGGGGGCATAATGCAATGACGAAACATTTCATGCAGCCGGGGGAATGGCAAATTCGAGTTGCCTCCGGGGTGGCGGGGTTTGAGCTTGTGTCGTCTGGTGGTGTGTGGTAGGGTTTTGCGTCCTTACCGTGGCGGTGTTTCTGGTGTCCGTCCGGTGTGGGGCATGGGTGCCATGTCGAGTCGTGATGCAGTGCAGTTGAGTTGTTTGCCGGAGGAGTCGGTGCGAGCCGTTGAGGCCCGCAAGGGGCTGCTCTGGTGGCTGGGCGTGGCGTTGTGTGCGGGGCTGGCTTTGTACGGGCTGGGCTGGAGTGCATGGAGGCTGGCTTCGGAGGGTGTGGGGCTGCTGGGGGTGAATAACGATGTGCCCTGGGGGTGGGATATTGTGAATTTCGTGTTCTGGATCGGGATCGGCCATGCGGGGACTTTGATTTCTTCGGTGCTGCTGTTGACTCATCAGGGGTGGCGTACGCCGATTGCACGGGCGGCGGAGTTGATGACGATTTGCGCTGTGGTGTGCGCGGGGATTTTTCCGCTGGTGCATGTGGGGCGTATCTGGGTGGTGTGGATGGTTTCTCCGTTTCCCGATGCGAGCGGGGTGTTTCCGGATATCGGTTCGGCTTTGGTGTGGGATGTGCTGGCGGTGGGGACGTATTTCTGCCTTTCGCTGTTGTATTGGTGGATCGGGATGATTCCCGATTTGGCGTTGATGCGCGATCGATGCGCTTCGTGGTGGCTGAAGAGGTTTTATGGTGCGCTGGCCTGCGGCTGGCGCGGGACAGGTCGGCAGTGGGCGGTGTTTCGCCGGGCGAATGTGGCGATGGCCTGCGTGCTGGCTCCGCTGGTGGTGACGGTTCATTCGGTGGTGAGTTGCGATTTTGCGACGACGGTGAAGCCCGGTTGGCATGAGACGATGTTCCCCCCGATGTTTGTGGCGGGAGCGATTCTGAGCGGGATGGCGATGGTGCAGCTCGTGGCGTTGTTCGACCGGGGAGTGCGGCTGCGCGCTGCTTCCGTGCAGCAGGTGATGAGCCGGTTCGTGTTGGGTTTCTCGTGGATGATGGCGGTGTTCTATGCGGTGGAAGCCGGAATGGCGTTGCTGGAGGGCGGTACGGTGGCCGAGGTGATGGTGCAGAGGGTGTGCGGTGAGTATGCCTGGTGGTTCTGGGCGATGCTGGCGGGGAATGTGCTTGTGCCGCAGTTGTATTGGGTGAAGCGGTGGAGGTCGAATCCGGCAGTGGTGGCGGCGGTTTCCGTGTCGGTGTTGTTCGGGATGTGGCTGGAGCGTGTGGTGATTGTGGTGGGGAGTTCGCTGGTATCGTTTTTGCCCGGGCAGGAGGGCGGGTATGTGCCGAGTCCGACGGACTGGTGGATGCTGGCAGGGAGCGTAGGGCTGTTTGTTTGCCTGTATGCCTTGCTGGGCAGGCGGATGCCTCCGGAGTTCGGTTTGCATGGGGACGGTTCGCCAGCGGTGCGCCGCCGGGCGTGGAGGGCATGGATTCCCGCGGCTGGCGCCGTGTTCGGGATGGCGGTGGTGCTGGTGTGGGTTTGGCTGACGCAGGATTGTGCGACTTCGGCGGTGGTGCAGGGGCGTGCGCCGGGATGGGAGCGCTGGGTGGATTTTGTGCCGGCGGTGTTTGTGGGCGGTTTGCTGGGTGCCGGGTTGTGGGCGGTTGCCGGTTTTTTTGCTTGTTCGGGGTTGCCACGGTGGTATCATCCCGATTTCGATGAGTAGTTTGATGATTCAATGATGGAAAGGATATGACGGGATGCAGCGTGTCGGTTTGATTGTTTGCCTGATAGCCGCTTTTGTCGCGGCGGTGGCGGGATGGAATTATTTGGAGCGGGCCGACCGGAATGACGGGCGGCTGGTGCGCGATATGGTGCAGGTGCAGGAATCCAGAGATTGGGAAGTGCCTTCCAAGACGGCTCCGCAGAGTACGACTGCCCATGCGGACGGGTTCCGGAGGCAGGACGGTTCGTACGAGATGTCCGGAAATTCTTCGGATGGCGGTGCGGAGCTGCCGGTAAAGTGGAGTTCCGCGAAGGAGGTGATCAGGATGCAGGGGCTCGGTGCGAGGGTGTATGCCAATCATTGCGTTTCGTGCCACGGGGTGCGGGGTGCGGGGGACGGGAAGTCCGCTGCGGCTGAGGGGATGCCTGCAGTGGCGGCGTTTCAGAACGAGAAGTATGCGACGTTTTCGCTCGGGCGGTTTTATAAGAGTATTGCGGACGGGCAGGGGAATATGCCTGCGTATGGCGATAAGCTGACGGTGGAGGAGCTTTGGGCGGCGGCTTTGTGGGTGTTCCATTTGCGTACGCTTTCACCGCTCAATTTGGAGAATAATGGGTGACGGTGTGTCCAGCGGTGTATCTGGCGGTTCTTTCGCTTTTTCGCGGCGGGGGGTGCTGCTGCTGTGCCTGGGTGTGCTGATGGTGGCGGGGGTGATGTTGCACCGGGTGTATGAGGCGTGGCCATCGGATGAGGGTTCGTTTTTCGGGGTGCCGATGTTCCGGTGGAAGGCTGCTTTGGCGACCGGGGTGTTTTGTTCCGGGGTGTTGGCGGCGGCGCTGGGGTTGGGTGCGTTGTTTTGGTGGATGGTGTTGCGGGTGACGGGTGCCGGCTGGAGCGATGATGTGCGCGGTGTGTGGTGTGGCCTGTGCCGGGCTTCGGTGTGGGGCTGGCTGTTGGTGTTGCTTGTTTTGCAGGTGATGCTTCCGGTGCTGTACCCATGGGCGATGGAGGCGGCGCGCGCTGCGGCGGCAGGGCAGGCGGTGGATTGGGGCGGGAACGATGTGCGCGGTTGGTGGCTGGCGGAGCCGTTTTTCAAGGGAAGGTCTTGTGCGGTTTTCGGTTTGTTTGCGGTGATGTTTTTGCTGATGGGGATGTTCCGCCGGAGGGGGCGGGTTCGGCATGAGCGTCTTGTGGCGGCGGTGTGCCTGCCGCTGCTGGTGGCGGCAGTTGCCGTGGCGGGGGTGGATTGGTGGATGGTGCGGTCGGCCTGGGTTTCGTCGATGCTGCCTTTCTGTTTTCTGGCGTTCGGTGCGACGGCGGCTGTTGCTTCGGCAGTGCTGGCCGGTGCCGGTTCTTGGACGAAGAGTGTGGTGAGGAAGATGGGTTTGCTGCTGCTGGCGGCTTTGGCTTTTAAGGTGTATTTTTCCTATTCCCAGTTCATGTTGATTCAATACGGCAATTTGCCGCATGAGTGGGAGTTTTACCGCGTGCGTTCGGCGGGGATGTGGGAGGGCTGGCTTCCGGCGATGTTCGGCGTTTGGGTGTTGTGCGTGCTGGCGATGGCTTTCGTGCCTGCCTGCCGCAGGCGGCGGGGTGCGCTGCGGGTGGTGGCGGTGCTGGCCTTGGCGGCGAGTGCGGCGGAGGGGTTCTGGTATGTGGCTCCGGGTATCGTGTGGGATGTTCCCGATGCTGCTTTCGTGTGGGTGTATGCCGGGTGCCTGGCCGTGGTGGCCGGGATGGGCTGGCTGGTTTTCAGGGCGTTCGGTTCCGGAAGGGAGGCGGAGGAATGAAGTCTCCGTCCGTGCTGCCTTTGTCGGACGATGTGTCGCGCCCCGGCGTTCCGGTGCCGCGTCCGCTTCCGTCGCCCGTGTTGTCCGCCGAGGCGTTGGCATGGCTGCGGTGGTCGTTGCGGTGGCTGTGCCTGGCTGCTTTGGCAGGGCTGGCTTCATGTATGCCGGTGTGCGCGGCCCGGTGGCTGCCGGGTGTGCTTGTGCCGCCGGAGGTGCCGTATGTGTTCCAATCCCTGTTTTTGGCAGGATGGGTTTGGATGGGGCTGTTTGCCGCTTTCGTGCAGGCGATTCCCCCGGAGTGCAAGTCGGTTTTGCGGCTGGTGCGCCTGCTGCGCGACGGCTGGAATGTGCTGGTGGCCGTGGCGGCCTGTTCTGTGTGGGGAGGCGTGGGGAGCGGTTTTTGGTGGATGCCAGCCGCACCGTGGCTGGTACCCTGTTTTTTGCTGTTGATGGCCGGGAGTTGTTGTGTCGTGGGGATGGTGCGGCGTGCCGGGGTGGCCCGGTGGGCGCAGGCGGCGGAAGCCGGGCTGTTTGCCTTGGGTTGTGGCGTTCTGGCGGGGTCATGGCTGGATCCGTGGGGTTGGGTGCCGGGCTGGTGCGGATGGGCCGTGCTGATGGCTGCCGGGCTGTGCTGGGTGTTCAGGTTTGCGGGTAGCCGGGGGGTGTGGGTGCGCTGCTGGTCGGCGGCGGTGTGGAGCGTGGCCTCCGGTTTGCTGTTCGGGCTTCCGGCGGTGTATGGTTGGGGGTATCCGCTGGGCGGAGCTTGCCTGCTGTTTGTTGTGGCCTCGGTGTGGGCGTTGTGCAGGTTGAGGCGGCGGCATGGTGCAGCGGGCGGTTCGAAGAAGGCTGCGTGCGATTGTTCGTGGCGGATGGGAGTGGGCTGTGCCGGTCTTGCCGCGGCGGTTGCGGGAGCGTGTTTTGTGTTTATTGTTCCGATGCAGGATGCTGCGGCATGGAAGAGCGACGGTGCGCGGGTGTTGGCGGGCAGAGGTTGCCTGCTGTGCCATGCTTGCGGCCCGGTGTCTTCCGTGACGGGGCTGGGGCCGTCGCTGGACGGTTTGATGGGGCGCGTGCAGGGCAAGGTGTCCGTGGAGGAGAGGATGGTGGCTTCTCCCCGCGAGTGGTTGTATCTGCATCTTTATAATCCGGGCGATCGTTTGTGGGGAAAGGTGCGTTCGGCCTGTCCGGCGATGCCCGGTTTGTTTGAAGAGAGGGATTGTTCCGTGAAGGGCAGGTCACCGGAGGCGTTGCCTGTGCGTGTGTCTGCGGGGAGGGAGCTCGTTCCTTCTCCGGCGGCGGTGGCGCTGGTGGATTTTCTGTCGTCGCTCGAAGGGGCGGCTGGCGGTGCGGAGGATGCAGCGGCTTCGCAACAGGTTTTGCTGGCGAAGGGGAAGAGGCTGTATCTTTCCAAATGCGCCGTGTGCCACGGACGGAACGGTGCGGGCGATGCGGTGAATTATCCTCCGCTGGAGGGTTCGGAGTGGCTGGTGGAGGACGATGCCCGGTTGCGCGATGTTATCCGCAACGGTCTCGAAGGGAAGATCAAGGTGAAGGGCCGCGAGTGGGATTCCCTGATGCTGCCGCCGGGCGTGACGAAGGATGAGGATGCCGAAGCGATTATCCGGTATCTCAAGGCGGAGTTTGCCCCGAAACCGAAGCTGTGAGGTGTCGGTACGTGATGCGGGCGGCGTTTATTTGACAGGGACGCCGTTGTTTTCGAGGTAGGCGAGGAGGGTGGCCAGTTCTTCGGGAGTGAGGTCGCTTTTGACGACCCACAGGGCGAGGCGTTTGCCTCCGAGGAAGAGCAGGGCATCCGGTGTGAGATGGACGGAGGTGAAGGCGTTCAACGGGCCTTCGACTATTTCGCTGCCTTCGTAGCCGAACTGGAATTTGTCCGGGTAGAAGCGGTACGTTTTCCGTTTGTTGTAGGACGGAGAGAGTTTGCTGACTTTCAGCGCCATGTTGACGAGGTAGGGGATGTAGCCGAAGAGGGCGATGCAGCTCATGACGAAGCCCGCGATGGCGATCCACGCGTAGGTGGTTTGCCCGGTGTACATGAGGAGGATGGATGCCGCCGTGAAGAAGATGAGGACGATGGCGTCGAGCCAGGGTTTCCATTTGGGTTTGGAGACGCCGTACCACTGGGTGAGGATTTTTTTCATCATGTCGTCGCTGGGGGCGCCTTTGATGATTTCGATGTATTCGGCCATGGTGTGAAGAGGATGATGGTGGGATGCGGTGAAGGATGTGCGGACTGTGTGCCGCTTGCCGCAGTGTACACGTTCAGCAGGACTTTTGGCAAGTCCTTTTCATGAACCGTTTTCAGAAGTCGGCTGCCGGCGGTGGCGGGATTCGGAAGTTTTCTTCCGGGAGCACGTGTTCTCTTTTTTCGTCATACTGGTATCCGGGTTGAGGGGCGGGAGGCCGGAAGCGCTTCAATGCGGCTTGTTCGGGAGTGTTTTCGCGAGAGAAGGAGAGTGGTGCATGCCTCGTCCGGGGCTTGCGTTTCTCCATGATTTGATGGTATGATAGACACATGACTTCATCAAAGATTCTGACCGGATTGTTGTCTCTCGGCATGATGGGTACGGGCGTGCTTTGTGCCGCTTCCACTCCTGACGCAGCCAATGCTCCTGCTTCTGGCGCGAATGTGTCCAGCCAGCAGGCCGATGGCGTGCTGGCCAACGATCTCGTGGAACTGCGCGTGCAGACCGCAGGCCGCAAGCTGGCCAATATGATTTTCACGGATAAGCTGAACGGACGTACATACGACCTCGGCCCCGATTTCTTTTCTCTTGTGATTGCCGATTCCGAGCCGGACGAGTTCCTGAGCAAGGAGGTCGTCAAGGAATCGACTCATGTGTTGCGTGCTTCCGATCTGGCGGCAGGGAAGCTGACGAAGACGGATATTCCCGGCGATCCGAAGGCGCGCCGCCTGGTGGAACGTGCGAACGGCTCCCGCCTGACTCTTCCTTTCGCGAAGACGGATAGCGGCCTGCAACTGACGTGGTGGGCCGAAGTGCGCGAAGGCCATCCTTATGTGCGTATTGGGCTGACGATTCTGCCCGAGCAGGGTTCCCTGCCTGCCCGCGAGATTACGGTGCTTGATTTCGCCGCTCCCGAAGCGGAGGTGGTCGGTTCCGTGAAGGGAGCTCCCGTAGTGGCCGCAGGTCGCCGCCTGTTTGCCGGGGTGGAACATCCTCTTTCCGTGAATGAGGCGGACAAGGGCCGGGTGACGGCGAAGATCAAGCACAAGACGGATCTTCCCAACCGTGCCGCAACGACGGTTTCTTCCGTGCTCGGCGTGTCGAATCCTTCCCAGCTTCGCCGCACGTTCCAGCTCGCCTATCTCAATGAAGAGCGTGCGAGGCCGTATGGCGCTTTCCTGAATTACAACAGCTGGTACGATATCGGCTATTTCGATCCCTACGATGAGAAGGCGGCGATGAACGTGGTGCAGACGTTCGGCGAGGAGCTGGTGCGCAAGCGCGGCGTGGTGCTGGATTCCTTCCTGTTCGACGACGGATGGGACGATACGCAGACTCTCTGGAAGTTCCATAAGGGGCTGCCGAACGAATTCCGCGATATTCGCAAGCTCGCCGAATCGTACGGTGCGGCTCCGGGCGTATGGTTCTCCCCGTGGGGCGGCTACGGCAAACCGAAGGAAAACCGTTTGGCTGCCGCCAACGGCAAGTTCGAGACGAACGAGAGCGGCTTTGCTCTTGCCGGGCCGAAGTATTATGACCATTTCCGCGATATGTGCCTGCACATGATCCGTGAAAACGGTATCAACCATTTCAAGCTCGACGGCACTTCCGGCGTGGAGCGTCTGATTCCGGGCAGCAAGTTTGCCAGCGATTTCGAGGCGATTATCAATCTGATCGACGGTCTTCGCAAGGAACGACCCGATTTGTATGTGAATCTGACGACGGGTACCTGGGCTTCGCCCTTCTGGTTCGGTATTGCCGATTCCATCTGGCGCGGCGGCTGGGACCACGAGTTCATTGGCGAAGGCAGCGACCGCAACCAGTGGATGACGTTCCGCGATGGGCAGATTTATGCGAATAACGTAGCTGTTTCTCCCTTGTTCCCGATCAACTCGCTGATGACGCACGGCGTGATCTATACGAAGCGCGCCCGCAATCTCCAGAAGGTGGAAGGCAACGACCTGACGAATGAAATCTGGTCGGGCTTCGGTTCCGGCACGCAGATGCAGGAGATGTACATTACTCCGTCGCTGCTGACCCAGCCGGAATGGGATACGCTGGCCGCGGCTGCCAAGTGGGCGCGGAATAATGAAGGAACCCTGGTCGATACCCATTGGGTCGGAGGAGATCCGGCGAAGCTCGATGTGTACGGCTGGGCCGCATGGTCTCCCGAAAAGGGGATTCTGACGCTGCGCAATCCGTCTTCCGTGCCTCAGACGTGGAGTTTCGAAGCCGCCTCTGTCTTCGAACTGCCTGTCGGCGCTCCCTTGCGCTACAAGCTGTCTTCCCCGAAGGGCGACAAGCTTCCGGTGGACAGGATCGAAGCGGGCAAACCCGTGAGCCTGACGCTGCAACCCTACGAGGTGGTCGTACTTGAAGCGACCCCGGAATAATAAAGGTTATACGATTTGATTTGCCACACGCGCCGGCATGTTCCGGCGCGTGTTTTTTTGCCAAATAAGTATTTTGTTGTTAGTGTGTTTATTTGTTTGCTTTCAGTTTTATATGGTGATTTTCAGATCTTGCGGATTTGGAATCCTATGTTCTTGACATGAGTTTTCTATTTATGTTAAATAATAAAGAGTCAACGCATTTGATGGGATGGATTCGATAGAATATTATTCCCGGAAAATGCGATTCTTGTATCAGGATACATTGTTAAATCGTTTACTGATTGAAACTTTCGTGTGTTTTTCTGTTGACACAGGATTCCAAATCCGCTAGATTAGATTTCAAGAACAATTTTACTTATCATTCTTACTTCATATGAAAAAAACTATCTCCATTTTATGTGCTTTGGCCGGCATCACGACTTCTGTTTCGGCAGGGACGGTGATGGATCAAAGCCTGTTCGGCTATACGAAATTCTCGGATGCCTTGCAGGCCGATGTCGGTTCAAGCAAGGAACAGGTGACAGGTTCGAAGGGTGCGGGTAATCTGGTGTGGTACGAGATGCTTCGCACTTATGGTGCCGGCGGGGCTGTGTTTTCCGGATTGACGATGACCCAGAACCATGCGACCGGAAACCGCATGATGATGACGGTAACCATGATGGTCGATACCTCCAAGATGGTGTTGCCGACTGCGTCGGGCAGCATTGCAACGATTTTTTCGACGGGCGGTGCGACGCAATGGGGGCTTGGCGTGCGGTCATCCGGCAAGCTGTGCTGGATGTGGGGTGGCAATGCCTGGGGGTCGGATATTGATTATACGCTTCCGACGAATGGTTCGCTGATGCTTTCCATGGTGACGGGACGCATCAATGGTGTGGCCGATGGCACGGAAGGCGCCCGTATTTATATCGGGGGAACGGATGTGTTCTTTGATGCCGGCGGCCTGAAATCCAATACGAGCGCCAATTCGCTGAGTATCGGGGCGAACAATGCCGGTAACAATACTTTGGCTTTGGCTGTTCAGCAGCTTTATGTACACAATACGTCTCTTTCCAAGGCGGAAATCGGCGCGTTGATGGCGGAAATGGAGCTTGTGCCGGAACCGGCAACAGCGACATTGAGTTTGCTTGGGCTTGCCTGTATGGCCTTGCGCCGTCGCCGTGCGGCTTGAGGGTGCTGCCACAGTGTTTTGTGCCGCAGGGCGAACCGTTTGACGGTTCGCCCTGTTGCCTGCCGGGATGTTGGGCCGAATTGGCTCCGTTGATTTTTCTTGCATTTCATTTTTGTTATTTTGGAGATTCGAAATGAAATGATTGAGTATGAAAGGAAGAAGATGATGGTTTATGTTGGGCGGATAATGAATCCGATGTCAACATGAAATGCTCAAACAACAGATAAAAGAACGTTTTAGAGAATAATACGATACACTATTTGCTCCAAGCGCCGGAATGATGTTTTTCATGGGAAAAAGCAATCATCAAACATCCATATTGTTACGCCAAATATATTCAACGATCAAGCAATAAGGATTCATTATCCGCTAGGGTACACGTGTCCAATTCAACTTTCTCTCTAATTGATATGAAGAAAACAATTTCTATTTTATGCGCATTGGTCGCTTTAGGTTCATCCGTTTATGCCGGGGTTTTGATGGATCAGAGTGTTTTCGGCTATACGCAATTTGCCGACGGTTTGTCTGCAGATGTGGGTACCCAAAAATCCTCCATTACGGGCACATTGGGCACGGGCAATGAGATTTGGTACGGTATGCTCCGCACACGCGGAACATCGGCCGCCCATTTTTCCGGCGCGGCTTTGTCCAGCATGCCATACGGCAGCGGCAATACGCGTGTTGCCATGTCGGTTTCTCTGATGCTGGATACGTCGAAACTGGTACGCCCCACCACGGGGTTTTCGACCATTTTCTCGGCCAGCAATGCAGCAGGTTTACAATGGGGACTGGGTATTACGAGTACCGGTAGCCTTTGCATGCTTTGGCAGCCGAACAGCAGCGGCTCGATTACCAATTACGCAACATTGGGCTATACGGTGCCTGCGACGGGATCGTTGTCTCTCTCTCTGGTGACAGGGCGCTATGAAGGAACTACCGATGGAACACGCCTTTATGTGGGCAATAGCAGCACCTATTTCACCAATACAGGGCTGAAATTCGGCGGAACCAGCATTACGCAGCTGAATGTCGGTGGAGATCGTACGGACAATTCCCGCCTGCAGGCGGCTGTGCAACAGCTGTATGTTCATGACAAGGCTCTTTCCCAAACCGAAGTCGGTTCTTTGATGGCGGAAATGGCGGCTGTGCCGGAACCTGCTACGGCAACGTTGAGCCTGCTCGGGCTGGCCTGCATGGCATGGCGCCGTCGCAGGGCTGCATGAAGCCGGAGGCTTCCATGTGTTTTGCAAAACGGATCGCGATGCGATCCGTTTTTTTGTTTGATGAGACATATGCCGTTTTGTGGGGAGGGTGGCAATAAGAGATGTTCGGGGCGATGTCTATAAATATGCCGTTGACATCGCATAGGTAGGTTATTATGATTTCGCGATTTCTCTTGATGCCGCACAGAGATGAAAGTATGTGGCCGAATGGAGATGAAATGGACGCGAGATGCCGATGACGAAGTGGTGGAAGATGCTGGTGCGTAGAGAACGGTTGCCGCAATGGGCATACTGGCTGTATGTGTTGATGGTGGCAGTTGTCCTGTATTATGCTACGTATACGGTTTCGTTCGGGGCGGATGATTTCTCCTCGGTCGATCGGTCGCTTGGGGCGCATTGGGCATCGCTGTGGAGTTGGAATGGCGCTGTGGCCACCTTGTTTTTTGCCGTTGCTCTGGATTTGTTCATCCGGGCAAGGTTTTGGGGTATGCTGTTTTGGGTGCCGTTCATGCTGTACCAGACGCTGCGGATGTATATGTATTATTGTCTGGGCATTTCCGACCCTTCTTCCTATGTCGGTATTTTTCTCGGGACGGATTGGGAGGAGGCACGCTCGTATATGACGTTCGGGAATGCGATGTGGCTCGCGGGGAGCGTGTTGGCGAATGCCGGGATTTATCTGCTCGGCCGTTTTTTGATCGTTCGATGCCGAATAATCGCATGGAGGTGGATTCCGGCGGCTGAGACGGCTTTTCTGGCTGGATGGGTCTGCATGGTGGAGTTTGCCTATATTTATATTTGCCCGCCGTATGATTCTTTTGTGATTGCCGTCTTGGATGCTCAGAAGACGATTCGCAAAGGTGGGGAGCTGGCTACATTGAAGAAGCTGCCGAAGGCGGCGGAGGGGGCGTCTTCCCTTGTGCAGCGGGGAGGCCCGGTGACGGTGATTTTCATCGTGGGGGAGTCGGTGCGGGCAGATCATTTGCAGGTGTGCGGCTACGAGCGCAGGACGACCCCGCTTTTGGCGGCAAGGAGGCAGCGGGGTGAGCTGGCTGTTTTTCCGAATGTGCTTTCGTTTGATACTTCGACGGAGAAGAGCGTGGTGGGGATGATGACCAATGCGGCGAATGATCGGAGGGTGCCGACGGTGGGTTCTTTTGTGTCGCTGTTCCGCAAGCATGGTTTTCAGACGGCGTTTTTTTACAATATGCGCCGGGAGGCGACGCCGCCGATGATGCTTTTGACTGAAGATTGCGAGGATCGGTATTTTTCGGATTCGTTTCTGGCGGATGGGATTTTGTCGCGTGTGAAGGATGTGTTGGCTGAGGGCGACGGGAACAGGCTGATCGTGTTGCAGACGAAGGGTTCCCATTACCATTATTCCAATAAGTATCCGCGTGAAGGGTTTTCCGTTTTTCTTCCCGATGAGCATGACCGGGATTTGAGTATGCAGAAGCCCGATCTGGTGAATGCCTACGATAATTCGATTCTGTATCTGGATTATTTTCTGGATTCGCTGATGGAGTTTTCGCGGGAGAGGAATGTGGTGCTGGTGTATTGTTCCGATCATGGAGAGTCTTTCGGAGAGGGTGGCCGTTTTCTGCATGGAGGGCCTCTGTCGATGATGGAGCAGCGGCAGGTGCCGTTGCTGGTCTGGTGTTCTTCGGCGTACCGGGAGAAGAATCCCCGGTTGTGGGAGAATTTGACGCGGAGGCAGGGAGGGGCGGCGGAACACGGGAATCTGTTCCATACCGTGCTGGGTTTGGCTGGGATATGGTCGGTCTGGTACGAGCAGGCTCTGGATTTGGCTGCGGAAGAGGCTGCCAGTTGATGTCGGCCTGTGGCCGGGAAGCAGGGACTGCAGGTCAGTCCCGATTCGGAGGCGGACTGTACCGGGAGAGGTAGGCGGTGCGGGGGCGGGTGCCGAGGTTATCCAGCAGGCGTGAGGCGCGGGGGGATGATTGGGCGTTGTAGGTGGCCGAGGGTTTGGCGAGTTTGAGGAGGTTGCCGAAGGTGATGGCCTGCTGGGGGCAGGCTTGCTGGCAGGCTGTTTGTACGGCTCCGTGCGGGAGGCGGAGCATGTCTTCGGTGAGTTCCAGTTCGGTGGAGGGGCGTTCGCCGGTTCCCTGCATGAGGCCGGAGCGGTGGCGGGCTTTGGCTTGGACGATGCGCTGGACACAGTAGCTGCATTTTTCCATGACGCCGCGCGAGCGGACGGTGACGTTGGGATTGCGCTGGTATTTGGTGTCTGCCTCGGAGGCTTTGGCGTAGTCGAAGAAGTTGAATTTGCGTGCTTTGTACGGGCAGTTGGCTGAGCAGTAGCGGGTGCCCCAGCAGCGGGGGTAGACCATGGCGTTGAGTCCGTCGTCGGTGTGGACGGTGGCATTGACAGGGCAGACGGATTCGCAGGGGGCGGCTTCGCACTGCTGGCAGGCGACGGGGACGCTTTGGAGGGTGGGGGAGCTGGCGCCGGGGCGGTGGCGGAGGTAGCGATCAATGCGGATCCACTGGAGGTCGCGGCCTTTGATGAGTTCTTGCTTGCCGACGAGGGGGATGTTGTTTTCCGCGCGGCAGGCGATGAGGCATGCGTTGCAGCCGGTGCAGATGTTGAGGTCGATGCTCATACCCCATTGTTCCCGTGTGTCGGGTGTACGGTCGGCGAGGTTGAGGGTGGGGGGCTGGCCGGTTGTTCCGGGC
>NZ_LIGX01000002.1:322636-356207 GCF_001683795.1 Neoakkermansia glycaniphila | reverse complement strand
GGGCTCGGAGATGTGTATAAGAGACAGCCTCAGAGGGGCGTTTCGAGGAAGTTGCGCATGATCGCGGCTCCATGAGGCGTGAGGATGGATTCCGGGTGGAACTGGATGCCGTGGCGGGGGAGCTGCCTGTGGCTGATGGCGAGGATGCGGCCTTCCCGGTCGCGTGCCGTGACGGCGAGGGTGCCCGGGATGGGATCGCTGCAAAGCTGCCACGAGTGGTAGAGGCCGACGGGGAAGGTGGAGGGGAGGCCGTGGAAGAGGAGGGAGGCGTCGTCGGAGAGTGCTTCTCCCTGCATGCCGTGGCGTGGGGCGGGGAGGTGTTCGAGCGTGGCTCCGTGGTGCAGACCGAGTATTTGGTGGCCGAGGCAGACGCCGAGGAGGCGGGTAGAGGGCGGCAGGGTGTCGAGGAGGCGGAAGCAGGCGGGGTGTTCGTGCGGCATGCCGGGGCCGGGGGAGAGGATGACGGCTTCTGCGGTGAGGAGGTGCGCGGTTTGCACTTCCGTTGCCGGGAGGATTGTGGTATGGTAGCCGCCCAGTTCCCGGACGAGTTCAACGAGGTTGTAGGTGAACGAGTCCTGGTTGTCCACGAGCAGGATGTTGCGAACGGCGGCCATGAGGATGCGCGAGTTTACCACGAAGGGCATGCACTTGTACACACGAAACGAATGTATCGATCTGATGAACCGCTGGGGCGGGGAGGGCAGGCCGTTTTTGTTCGCCGTTCCGTTCGATGCCGGTTCCGGCTGGGTGGTGCCTGCGGACGCGGTGCCGGAGGGGGTGTTTTTTCAGGTGCCGCTGGAGTCTCGCATGCCGGATGCCGTGCCGCTGCCGGAGCCGGTGGAGTTCCGCGCCGAGCCGCCGGATTTCGAGGCGTACTGCCGCGCTTTTGCGTGTGTTCAGTCGCATTTGATGCGGGGGGATTCGTATTTGCTGAATTTGTGTTTTCCGTCTCGGCTGGAGACGAATCTTTCTCTGAGGGATTTTGCAGCGAGGGCTGTTTCGCCGTATAAGCTGCTGGTGGATGGCGAGTTCGCCTGTTTTTCGCCTGAGGCTTTTGTGACGGTGCGGGGCGGGGTGATGCGGTCGTTTCCGATGAAGGGGACGATTCGTGCGGATGTGCCGGATGCGGAGCGCCGCCTGTTGGAGGATGAGAAGGAGAGGCGGGAGCATGCGACGATTGTGGATTTGCTGCGGAATGATTTGGCGATGGTGTGCGAGGGGGTGCATGTGCCGCGTTTCCGGTATGTGGAGGAGGTGGAGACGAGCCGGGGGGCGATTTTGCAGACGAGTTCCGAGGTGTGCGGCTGTTTGCCGGAGGGGTGGCAGGGGCGGCTGGGGGATGTGCTTTTCCGGCTGCTGCCTGCCGGGAGCGTGTCCGGCGCGCCGAAGGAGTGGACGGTGCGGGCGATCCGCGAGGCGGAGCCGTATGAGCGCGGTTTTTATACGGGGGTGTTCGGTTTTTTCGATGGGGAGTCGCTGGATAGTGCGGTGGCGATCCGGTTTGTGGAGGCGTCCGTCGAGGGGCTGGTGTACCGCAGCGGGGGAGGGATTACGGTGTTGAGCGATGCGGAGGAGGAGTATCGCGAGTTGATCGATAAAGTTTATGTGCCGTTTGCTTTTTGAATCCATCCGGGTGCAGGACGGGAGGCCGTGCCTGCTTGAGTACCATCAGGCCCGCGTGAACCGTTCTCTGGATGCGGGGTGCGCGTTCGATCTGGCGCAGGCGGTGCGGGGGATGCGCTTGCCGGAGAAGGGGGTGTTCAAGTTGCGCGTGTCGTATGCTTCCGACGGGGGGCCGGGCGCTGTGGCGTGCGATGCCTATGCGCCGAGGGTGGTGCGGTCTCTGCGGCTGGTGGAGTGCCCGGCTTTGAGGTATGACCGGAAGTTCGAGGATAGGCGCGCGCTGCTGGCGGCACGGGCTGTGGCGGCGGATGCGGATGAGGCGGTGCTGACCCGCGAGGGCTGGGTGACGGATGCTTCGTATGCGAATCTGGCGTTCGGCCGCCCCGGAGACTGGGTGACGCCGTCAACCTTTCTGTTGGCTGGAACGAAGCGGGCTTTTCTGCTGGATGAAGGGCTGCTGCGCGAGTGTCCGGTGCATGTGCGCGATTTGCCGCGTTACGAGTTCGTGACGCTGATCAATGCGATGCTTGACCCCGGCGACGTGATGGTGCCGTTTGCCGCGTTGAAGGGCTTGGAGTTGCCGTGAACGGAGAGGGGCGTTACGGGACGATGAAGATGCCTTTTCCTCCCGGAGAGTAAGGGTCGTACAGTTTTTTGCCGCTGGGCTGCCGTTGCCCCGTTTTCTTGTTGAGGATGCGGATTGTTTTGGAAGGATCGTACGGGCTGTATACTTCCAGCGGGCTGCCCGGCACAGGGACGGCGACGGGCAGTTTGCCGGGTTCGGGCGGCGTGGGTTGCTGGATGCCCTGCTCAATCGGCGGGGTGATGATGGGTGGCGGTTCGGGGATGCTTGAGAGGAGCCGCTGGCGTACGGGAGAGAGGATGCCGCTCATGGAGCTTTCCAGCGAGGCGCTGGTGAAGCGGATGGGGGCAACGGGGACGAGGAGGTTGCTGCCTCCGAATGCGGGGCGGAGAGGGAGCCGGAAGACGGAGTTGCCGTAGCTGTTGGCGAGGTGCAGGTTGACGGTGTCGGCCGGGGCTGGCGTTGCGGAAGATGTTTCTCCGGTCGGTTGCTGGATGTCTCCTTCCTGATTGTAGTCGGGCTGTGCCTGAATGAGGATGTCGCGGATTTTCTGCGTGTCTTCCTGCGTGAGCCATTCTTTGTTGCCTTTGCCGGTTTCGAGGTAGATGCTTTGACAGTCGGCAATCGCTTTTTTCAGTTTGTCCATGTAGGCATTCGTTTTTCGGAAGTTGGCTTCCTGCCGGGTCAGTTGCTCATTGCCGGCCGTGTTGCCGCCGGGCTGTTTCTGGTCGGAGGAACAACCTGCCAGAAAGGCGAGTCCGATGGCGGTGATGGCTGTTTTTTTCATGGTGTGCGATAGGGGATGGCTATTGTATGTGCGAACAAACGAATGGACGGCAGAGCATTCCGTGCTTCCGTCAAGATACCACATGCCGGGGGTGCGTCAAGAGGAAAATGGCCGCAGGCTCTGCGGACTGCCCGGCATGCCGGGCAATGATCTGTTGAAAGTACATGTTTTATGCTTGAGATGGGCTGGTATATATGGTTTTATTCACAGAGTCGTATTTTTCTTATGAAGTTTTTGAAACGTGTTCTGGTTATGGCGGCCATGCTCGGCTGTGTGTCGATGGTGTCTGCTGCCGTTGTTTTCCCCGGTGAAGCGCCGGGTGCTGCCAAGGTTTCCAGGGAAGGTGAGACGATGTCCCTTTCCAATAGTCTGCTGACGGCCAAGTATATGTTGAAGGACGGCAAGCTGTCGTTCGGCGGTCTTGTGTCCCCGAAGGGCGCGGTGGCGGCTCCGGGCGGCGAGCTGTTCGTGATTCAGACGGCCGACGGCAAGAGTATCAAGGCGTCCGACCTGACGTGCGCATCCGTCAAGATGGTGGAGCTGAAGGCACAGCCGAAGGCGTTCAATCTGGCTTCACGTTCGGCGGGCAAGGCGCTGGAGGCGCATTTTACGGCTCTCGACGGTTCGTTGCAGATTGCCTGGCGGGCGGTGTTGCGCGACGGTTCGCATTATCTGCGGCAAGAGCTGCAGCTCAAGAGTACGAAGCCGATCGCCATGAAGGGGATCGTCGGTATGCAGTACAATCTTGCGGTCGGGAGCAACGGGATGCCTGCGGTTTCCGGGAATGCCCGTGGAGCTTTGATCGTGAACGATGTGGCCTTTACGGCGTTGGAGACGCCGATGGGCATCAATACGGTGGGTACGAAGACGACGGGCGGCGAGGCATGGAATGCGGCGGCCTGGACGGCCCGTTCATGGTCGGATGGGGATCATGCGCCCGAAGCGTTGAAGAAGTACGGGGACGGCCTGCTGGTATCCGAAGGGCCTGTGGCCATCGACGGGCAGGGCGATTGTTCGGTGACGTTCCAGTACAAGGGTGGCAACAATAAGCTGAATGTGGTCGGCGTGCAGCTCGTGAATGCATCCGGCGCGGTGGTGTCGGAAGATTTGCATGCAGGTTCTACCGGAGACAGGAATGTCAACAATGTCTATGCGCTGAAGGTGCCGTCTTCCGGCAAATATACGTTGCGCTACTGGGCGGATGCGAAGAACGAGCCTGTGACGAGTAAAGGTGAGGTTGCGTTTTCTTTGCCCGTGAAGACGGAGCAGGCAACGGCCAAGGTGCAGGATTCCGCGATGGTTCAAGGGTTCTGGAGCCGCAAGACGATGCTGCAGCCGGGCGATGTCTGGGATGTGTCGTCCGTTCTCGGCCTGTTCGAGCCGGGGCAGCAAAGGCGGTCCTTGCTTGCCTATATCGAGCGCGAGCGTGTGATGCCCTATCGTCCTTTCATTCATTACAATTCGTGGTATGAGCTGAATATCAACCGTAATAATGATTCCGACCCCGCGAAGAGGATGACGGAAGCGCAGTGCGTGGAGGTGGTGAAGGATTGGAATGAGCAGATGTTCAAGAAGCGCGGTACCGGGATCGATGCTTTCGTGTGGGATGACGGCTGGGACGAGTTCAACAGTCTGTGGGATTTCCACAAGATGTTCCCGAAGGGTTTCAGCGAGACGAACAAGCTGGCTCGCAAGCAGGGAGCGGGCATCGGCGCGTGGCTGGGTCCCGTGGGCGGTTACGGTGCGTCAAAGGGCAAGCGTCTGGCGCATTGGAATAAGAATCATCCGAATAACCAGATCGGCAATTTCCAGCTTTCCAACAAGGAGTATTTCGATGCGTTCGTCGGCCGTTGTAGCCAGATGGTGAAGGATTACGATATGCGATACTTCAAGTTCGACGGCATCAGCACGAATTTCCATTCCAGGGGGCCGGGCAATGAAGAGGATGCCGAAGGCATTCTCCGTGTGGTGACTGCCTTGCGGAAGCAGCGCGGCGATTTGTATATCAACTGTACGGTAGGTACGTGGGCTTCTCCGTTCTGGTTCCGCTATGCGGATTCCGTGTGGCGGCAGGAGAACGACTGGGGCGATATGGGGGAAGGAGATAAGCGCGACCAGTGGATTACCTACCGCGACCGCCTCGTGCATGAGGTGTTCGTGCAGGGTTCCCCGCTGATGCCGATCAATTCGATGATGACGCACGGTCTGATGGTGACAAAGTTCGGCCCTCCCGCCTGCATGCCCCGCGATCCCGAGAATGTGAAGAAGGAGATGCGCTGCGCCTTTGCCTGCGGCACGTCGCTGCAGGAGCTGTATGTGGACCGCGATCTGATGAATGCCAATAACGGCGTGCTGTGGGACGATCTGGCCGAGGGGATCAAGTGGATTCGCCGGAATGCCGATGTGCTGGACGATGTGCATTGGGTCGGCGGCAATCCGTGGGACAAGGATAAGAAGGAAGGCTCCGTGTACGGCTGGGCGGCCTGGAATCCATCCAAGGCGACGCTTGCCTTGCGCAATTCCTCCGCCAAGGAGAAGAGCCTGACGATTACGATGCGCGATGCCCTCGATATTCCCGCCAAGGTGAAGGGCAAGATCACATTCAAGGATTCGTACGGAGACCAGCGGAAGATGGCCGGTTTTTCGGGCGTTTCCGTGGATATTGACAAGCCCGTGACGTTCACGCTTCAGCCTTTCGAGGTGTTCGTGTACGAGGGGAACGCTTTGAAGAAATAGCTTGGCTTCGTCCGGTTACATGTTGCGGAGGCGGTCTGATGACCGCCTCCTTTTTTATCGGAAAACGGACAAGATTCCGGTGGAAGACGAGCGATTGACGATCAATTGTTTTTTCGGTGGAAGGTTGGAATTTTATTGCTTTCCTCCGGAGCGTATGATAATAGTACATTAAAATGTAGCCGTTTGTCTCTCGATGGTTATTGTTAATTGATCAAGAAAGACCGTATAGAATGAGTTTATCGATGCCATTATTGATGTCCGGCGTGGTCGGTGTGTGCTTCGGCGCCGGCAGTTGTTTTGCCCAGTTTGCAGGAGACAGGCCGATCGGCCCGCCATCTCCGGCGAACGGAGGTTTGCGCGGCGAGACGGTACCCGATGGCAAGGCGAAGACTTCGGACAAGAGGGAGGTGTTCGCCCCCAAGGGAAATATCCAGCTTGCCATTCTGCTGGATGTTTCCGGCAGTATGGACGGTTTGATCGAGCAGGCCCGCACACAGCTCTGGAAGGTGATCAACAGGCTGTCGCATTCGTTTCAGGAAGGGAAGCCTTCGCGCGTGTCGGTTGCTCTCTACGCATACGGCGATATGCGGGGCGGTGAGGACCAGATCATTTGCATTTCTCCGTTTACGGATAATTTCGATGATATTTCGGATAAATTGTACAAGTTGCAATGCAGCGGCAGCAGCGAGTATTGCGGTACGGTGATCGAGAAGGCCGTTTCCGAGCTGGCATGGAATACGGAAGATCCCCGCAGCTTGAAGATGATTTTCATTGCAGGAAACGAGGCTTTCGATCAGGCTACGGCGACCAAGCCCGTGGCCTACAAGGATGCCATCGCACATGCGAAGAGGTGCGGCATTCTGGTCAATACGATTCACTGCGCCGGGCTGGGTACCCGGCCCGGAGAGGAAGAGCTTTGGAAGAAGGCTGCCTCGCTGGGCGGTGGTTCGTTCGTCAGTATCGACCAGAGCGCGACCACTTCCGAAGCAGGGTCGCCGATGGATGCGGATATACTGAAGAAGAGTGAGGATGCCTATGCCGATTTCATTCCTTTCGGATCTCCTTCCGCTCAGCGTTTTCTCAAGGCGAAGGTGGCGGACGAGATTGCCAATCCGGGGATGACGGATACGGGGGTGAAGATCGAGCGTTTGCTGACGAAGATTCTTCTGGCGGGCAACGACAGGAATTCCCTTGATCTGGTGACGCGGTTCGCGCCGGGACGCGAGGAGTTTTCCTTCGATGCGATCGGCGGAGAGGCTTGCGTGCCGCTGGAGCTTGCCGGGAAGTCGGAAGACGAGATACGGAAGTTTATCCGGACACGCTACGAAGAGAGAATGGGTACGCTGGCCGAGCTGGACAAGGCGGTGAAGGGGCGCGAGCGCTGGCTCAAATCACGCGCCAAGAAGGCGGACCGTTCGCTGGGCGGCGCGATTATTTCTTCCGTGACCAAGCAGGCGAAGACGAAGCGTATTTCGTTCGATCCGCCGACGGACAAGGGGCAAAACGCCTCTGCTAAGCCCGATTTTCGGAAGTTGTATCCATCCTATGATTCCGTTTGGCAGGCGATTTCCAAGAAGGATAAGCGTCTGTTGAATAAGCTGCTTGAGGCGGACTGGGATTCGAACCAGAAGAAGAATACGGAGACGGTGCTGATGATTGCCGTGATGGACGGGCAACCCAAGTTGGTGGATTTCCTGCTGAAGTCCGGTATGAGCGCCAACGGTTGCGATGCCAATGGGTTGTCTGCACTGGCGTATGCCGTGAGGCGAGGAGACCGCGAGATTGCAGAGACTCTGATTTTCAAGGGGGCGGATGTGAATACGTGGGATTCGAACGGTTCATCCGTGCTGATGGATGCGGTGCAGCGCGGCAACAGGGAGATTCTCCGCCTGTTGCTGGATTCCTCCGTTCGCGTGAACGATGCCGGGCCGGATGGGCAGACTCCTCTGATGGTGGCCGCCCGGCGTGGCGACGACGAGATTTTTTCCATTTTGCTGGATAAGGGGGCGAAGGCCGATGCTGCCACATCCTACGGATGTTCTGTGCTGATGGATGCGGTGTCGGGAGGCAATCCCGAGATCGTGCCGGTCGTTCTGAAGCTGGTGACGGATGTGAATCTTCGCGATGCGACGGGGTATACGCCTCTGATGGAGGCGGCCCGGCTGGGCCGGATGGAGATCGTCAAGATGCTGCTGGCCAAGGGAGCGGACGGTACCGAGCAGAACGACGAGGGGAAGACGGCTGCCGATCTGGCCGCTACGGCGGAGATCAGGAAGGTGATTTCGGATGCCCCGAAGCCGTTGCGCCCCGTTCGTATCATCATGGACGATGACCGCGTGCCCGGTTCTTCCCGGCCCAAGCGCAGATCATCTCCGGCCGGTACCGGGATGCGCCCCGGAGGCATGCTGCCTCCTTCCGGGAGTGTGCCCGGGGCAGGTACGGGCAATTGAGTGCGGCGAGACGTTCCGGTGTTTTGCTGCAGCAGGTTTTTGCACAGGGTATGTATCCGCGTGGCCTTTTGATAGGCGGCCATGCGGCATCATGTGCCGTGGTGCAGGTATGTACGGTGGCGGAGCGGCCATGGTTCGGCCGGAAGATGTCTGATCGTTGATGCATTGCGGGGCTTCCCATTGTTGGGAAGCCCCGTTTTGATCCGCTGCTGGCGATGATGGCGTGAGGGCCGGGTTTTCTCTGCATGCCCGGCCCTGTGCCTTATTTCATTTCGTTGATGAAGGGATGGTTTTTGATGGCAATGACTTTGCCTTTGGAGTCGAGTTCGAATTCATATACGCGGGGGCCGATGGTGATTTTGGTGATGAAGCCGTCGTCGTTGCGTTCCAGCCATGCCTTTTCCACATCGAATTGGGCGCGGTTAGGCGATTTGGTCGCCGTGATGTTGTACATGGGGATTTCATTGAGGCCCGCGGAAAGGAGGTCAAGGAAGAAGACGACTTCGTTGATGTTGGCCTTGTAGCCTCGGTTGTACCGGTCGATGGCTCCGACGAGGCGGGCTTCCGATCCGGCCCAGTGGTGGTTGGCCTGCGTGGCGAGCGTTTCCTGTTTGGCTTCAAGGAACCATCCGATGTTGCCTCGCATGAAGGCGAGGTCTTTGTAGGGGCAGGAGTTCCAATATTTCTTCCAGGCTTCGTTCCATGGCGATTGGCCGTCCCAGAGGCCTTTTTGCTTGAATTGCTCTTGTGTTTTTCCAAGGTCGAACAATCCGTCTTCCCGAGGGACGATGAGGTCGACGGCGCCTCCGTTGTTGGCTGCATAGACGAGCATGCCGTTCCAGCGGTCGGCAAGGTTTTTGTTGGTGCGGCCATAGACGTAGGCGTCGAGGGAATGGCAGACTTCATGGCCCATGACGAAGGTGAAGTAGTCTCCCTTGGCGGAATCCTTGCCCAGATGTTTTTCGGCAGCCTGTACGAGGTCGCGCGCGCTTTCGCATGCAGGGCCTCCGACATCGCATCCGAAGGTGTTTTTGTTGGATTTGAAGACGTAGGACATGGCTTCACGGCCGTCTCCCATGTTCTGGTCGATGGAGATGTGATCGTCCGGGAAGAGGATGCGGGGGTGGTAGTGCATGAAGTCCCGAATGGCCATCATCTGGCCGTCCGAGCATTTGGAGTTGTCCGCCACAGCGACGCCCGATTTCAGATACTGTTCCCTGTCCAGTCCTTTCAGTCCGAGGGTGTCGGCCACGTCGATTCTGTGGGCCATGCTGTCAGGCTTGAGGTTATGGAGTGTGACCCAGTTCATGACGACGATGCCGGGCACATGGTGCATGGGGCCGAATTCGGTGATTTTTCCGTCTTTGCGCTTGACCCATGCATCGAGTTGGCTTCGTTTGAGGAAGGGGTATTTGGCGATGTGTTTTTTGAGTTGCCGGTATGCTTGTTCACGCTGGGCGACGGTGGGGAGGGATGTGGCCCATGTGATCCATTCGCGGTTCAACGTTTTGTACCGGTTGAGCATTTTCTGCCCATCCGCTTCCAGATATTTGCCGAGGTCGGTTTCGTGCCCGTTGTAGATTTGCTCGATTTTGGCGAGGTTGCGTCCGGCTTCGTTCGGGTCGACACCGTATGCCAGCGCGAGCATGCCGTCGTTGTAACTGCCGAGAACCAGGTCGATGATGCCGTCGCCGTTGAAGTCGGCCAAGGCTCCCAAGGTGCCGTTCATGGCTCGCAGGACGGTTTTGTTGCCTTTTTTGGGCATTTCGTTGTTTGCATCGGTGAGTTGGATGTCGCCTTTTTTGGCTTCGTCGATGATGCTGGAGCCTCCGCCGTTGATCCAGTAGTGGATGCTGCCCCAGTTGACGCCGTGGAGCAGGTCCGTTTTGCCGTCGCCGTTCAGATCGGCGAAATACGGACCCAGATTATAGGAGCCGTGGATGACGTGTTCGCGTTCCGTGTTCAGTTGCATCTCGCCTTTTTTACCCGTGTTCCGGTACAGGTAGATGCCGCTGCCGCCGTCTCCGGCCAGCAGGTCGGGGCTGCCGTTGTTATCGTAGTCGCCGAAGGCCATGGCGTTCGACGGGCATTTGAAGTCCTTGCCGTCGGAACCCTGTATGGTTCCCGTTTTCCGGAAGCGGGGAGAGGCCTTGGACGGAAGTACCAATTCGTAGGTGTGGAGGAGGCCTGTTTTGTCTCTGACGATCAGAAGGGGGTGTTTGCTGCCGGAGGCTTTCAGGGTGGCGATGGAGGCCGCTTCGATGTCCTTTCCGTCTGTATCCTGTACGAGAATCGGTTCGGAGAAGGGTTCGGCGCTTTTTTTGCCTGCATTTTTATAAGCCCAGATGCGGTTGTTGCCGCAAACGAGCAGGTCCAAGATGCCGTTTCCATCCCAGTCGATGGCGGCGGGAATGCGGTTTCCCGTTTTTCCCTTTCCGTTGCCGATAGATGGCAGTTCACGGTACCCGGTGAATTTGGTGACGGGCGTTTTGGGCATCGTCGTTTCATCACGTACCTCCATGAATGTGGTGGAGTAGCCGCCGTGGCCGTCGGTGACGGTGACGGGGAAGCGGTCGCGCCCCGTGAATCCTTTGCCGGATGTGTAGGTGAAGGTTCCGTCTCCCTTCGAGCGAACGGTGCCGTATTGCCCCTGCCCATGCCGGGCGACGGTCAGCGCGTCCTGATCGGGGTCGAATGTGTACAGGTGGAGGATGCTGCCGGTCTGCGATGGTTTGCCGCGCGTGATAAGCGTTTCCTGAGGGAAGGCTTTCGGTGCGTGGTTGTTTTTCAGTTGAAGGATGGTTTCCGGGGAAACCGTTTTGTCGAAAAGGTGTATTTGATCCAGAAGGCCGATGTATTGTTGGCCCCCCTGTGCGGAGCCGAATCCCGCATATTCTCCGGGCAGCGTGCCGGATGTTCCGGTACCCTGTCCGCTGAGGGTTCCGTCCATGTAGATGGAGACTTGCCCAGTATCCGCCTGCCTTTGGATGACGATGTGGTGCCATTGGTTGTCATTGACGTTTTGCGATGTGGAGGCGATCGTTTTGCCTTGCTGGCGAACCGCCAGTTTGCCGTCCGGCATGATGGTGCCCCATTCCATGCCCTTCGAGTCTCCGATAATCGTTCCGTTGGCGGCGGAATTTGCAGGGTCGGTTTTGAGCCAGAAGGAGAGGGCTGCTGTTTTTTTCAAGGTGTTCAGCGGTTGCGCCGCTTTCAGAAACTGGCCGGGAGCATCGAAACGTACGGCCGAAAACTGCCTGCCGGATGCCCATGCCTTGACGGGGTCGAGTTTGTCGTTGATGGACAGGTTGTTTTTTCCGACGGAGTCGCGTGTTTCGGAGAGCGGCTGCGTGAATGGGTAAGGCATATTGTGCCAATCCCGTGCTTCATCGAAATTCCAATGGGCTTTCAGGTGCGGGAGATCGCCGGTTTCGGCGGCATGGGATATGGCGCTCGTGCAAAAAATGACGATGGAATAATGCAGAAATCGTGATGCAAAATGTGACATACTTGGTATGTCATTATCATAACGGTTAGTCGATGTCAAATATTTATCTGCGAAAACGACTGGTTTCGTGCCGGTTCCGTTTTCGGATGCGGCGGCGGTCTGCTGCGAGAAAGCTGCGTGCGGCCGGAGCCTGCCCCATGCCGAACGTTCGTGATGTGGCCCGGAAGGCTGAAAATTGCCGATCGGCTGTTTGAACTTGTTTCATTGTTCGTATCTGGTAAAGTATTCGGCGATCAATTTATTTTTTACCATGTCATTCCGTTCCTTTTCCGTTTTGATGGCAGCCGTGTCGCTGCTGGGTTCTTCCGCATTGGCAGAGAAAACGAAAGTCGCCTGTGTGGGCGACAGTATTACGTTCGGTCTCGGTATCGCCCAGCGCGACCAGTCCAATTATCCCAAGTATCTCGGCGATCTGATGGGCCCGGAATACGAGGTGCGCAATTTCGGCAATTCCGGGAAAACGTGCGGCGATTATCCGAGCCAGAAGCAGAGAGGACGCTGGTACGGCGATACGAAGGAGCATCAGGCGGCCATCGCGTTCAAGGGGGATGTGTACGTTTGCAATCTGGGGATCAACGATACGGGAGCATGGTGGGATCCGGTTTTGTACGAGAAAGGGTATAAGGAGCTGATCGATGCATGGAGGGGCGGCAGGCAGAGTGTGCCGGTGGTGATCTGGAACAGGCTGGGGCCGGATTTCCGCGGGCAGCCGGGGCAGAAGACGTTCCCGGGCAATGTGTACCAGCCCGAGCACAAGTATTCCAATCAGGATAACGGTTCCGCCAAGAACCGTCCGACGGCCGAGAAGCTGCTGGACAAGATTTCCCGCGACAAGAAGACGCTGACGATGGATGCCTATACGGCGATGTCCACGCACCCGGAATGGTACAAGGACGGCTTGCATCCGATGGCGGCGGGTGCAAGGAGGCTGGCCGAGTTGACGTACGCCCGCCTTGTGCCCGTGCTGAAGGTGTCCCAGCCGAAAGCCTCCGTGACGGTCGCCCCTGACAATACGGTGACGATCCGCAATGAAGGGTCGAACGGTCTTCTGCTGGATGGTCATGCACTGGTGTTTGAGCAGGCGCAAGGGAAAAGGGAAGGTTCGTTCGTGTTCGGAAATGCGACGGTTGTTTTCCCCGGAGAGGCTTTGACGGTACAGTGCGGCGCTCCGCAGGATCAGGCCGATCCGTCACGCCCCCTCGCCAGCGCCAAGGTGAAGTCCGTGCAGGGATTGAAAGCGCAGCTCGTGAAGGTGCCGGCGAAGAAGAGGTAGCACGTTTTACGCGACGATTGACAGAAAAAAGCATCTTCCGAAGAGGAAGATGCTTTTTTATGGGTGGAGAGGTGAATCCGGCGGTTTTCCGGTCAATACAGCGGATCGATGCGTTTGAGATGCGGACGAATGGTCGCCGCCATGGCTTCGTAACCGGCAGTGGAGGGATGGGCTTCGTCAAGGACGTAGCGCGTGTCGGCCAACAGGCTGTCGCCTTCGAGGAAGCAGGCACCGCAGTCGGCAAAGTGGATGTGCTGCCCGTCCGCCAGCCGGGAATAGGCTTCGTTCGTTTGCCTGATGACAGGGGCAAGGTGGGGTTCCGTGCGGGGCATGATGCCGAGCAGGAGGATTTTGCTTTCCGGCTGTGTGGCGCGCAGGAGCTGCAGCAGGGCGGAGGTGTGGGCTGCACACGTTTCCGGAGCAAGCGCGAGGGTGTCGATGTCGTTGGTTCCGATGAGGACGATGATGACGCGTGGCGATGTGCCGGACAATTCTCCGTCGAGGATGCGGTAGAAGGCATTGTCTACGTAGTCGTAACCGAAACCCATGTTGGTGGCGGTGTGGCCTTCGAACAGGCTGTTCCAGGAGTCGATGCCGTGGCGGGGCATTTTGCGGTCCGCATCGGCGGGTTCTCCTCCCCAGCAGTGTGTGATGCTGTCTCCAAGGATGACGTATTCCGGTTTTACCGTGCGATGGCGTTCCTTGATGGAAGCGTGGCGTGCTGCCCAGTTGTACTGGTCGCGCTGGTGGGGTTCGGGGTGCATGGTTTCCGGCAGGACGAGGCCGTGCTGCCGGAGGATGTCCTCGATTTCTTTTGCATTCAGGATGTGAGGCGTCATGGCCGGAGAGATCAGTATTGCGGGTCGATTTGTTTCAGGATGGGTTTGAGCTGTTCCGTCAGTTTGGCATATCCGGCTGCATTGGGGTGGACGGTGTCGCTGAACAGGGCCGGGCTGGCGAGGGTGCTGCCCGGAGCCGTGAAGGCCGGGGAAATATCCCGGAAGAAGATGTTTTTGCGGTTCTGGAGCTTGGAGACCAGCGCATTGGTTTTGCTGATGACGGGAGCCAGTTGTTCTTCTTTCCGGGGAAGGATGCCGAGGATGAGGATTTTGCTGGAAGGGCATTTTGTCCGGAGGAGCTGGACGAAAGCTTTGACATTGGCCGCGCATTGTTCGGCGGTGTCTTTACGGTGGCCGAGGTTGTTGGTGCCGATGAGCAGGACGATGACGCGGGGCGAGGTGCCGTCGAGTTCTCCATGTTGCACCCGGTAATAGGCATTGTCCACATAATCGAAGCCGAAGCCCATGTTGGTGGCGGTGTGGCTTTGGAAGAGGTCATCCCAATACGCTGCGCCCGGGCGGCCCATTTTGCGGTCGGTATCGACCGGGTCGCCTCCCCAGCGGTGGGTGATGCTGTCTCCGATGACGACGTATTCCGGTTTGACGGTTTTGTGCCGTTCCACAATGGATTCGTGGCGAGCCTGCCAATTGTAGGGGTCGCGTTGGTGCGGTTCGGGTTTCAGTGAGGAAGGGAGAGCATTTGCCGTGGTACAGCAGACGAGGGCTGCCGGGAGAAGGAGGGAGATGGTAGAACTGTTCATGACGGTTTGGCGGTGCGAGTGGATCAGTTGAGGGGAATTTCCGGGGAGATTTTGAAGCTCCACCGGGCAGTGTGAGGCAGGTTTCCTCCTGCCGTTTTCCATTGGATTTGGACGGTGATGTCGGAGTTGTAGATGCGGCGGTCAGGTTTCCAGAAGAGGAGTTTTTTCTGGGCGTCGAATTCGAAGGGAACGCGGCCGAATCCGCTGACTTTCATGTCGAAGTTGGAGAGCTGGGGCAAAAGTCCCGGTATGCTGGAGAGGTCGGCGGAGATGATGGGGATGTTGACGGTGGAGACCTGGTTGGCCGCCGGGACGACGGGGAAGGGAGGCGGCGGCAGGTTGGCGCTTCCTGTGGCGGAGCCGGGGGCGTCGTTCCCTCCTGTCTGTCTGAAATTCAGCGCCCGCTGGAAGGTGTAAGGTTTGCCGCCTTCGATGACATAGCGGGGAATGAGGTAGTTTTCACTGTCGTGCGTCGTTTTCTTGCCGACGACGGTGAAGGCCGCCTTGTAGTTGAAGGAGGGGGCTTTCTCGACCATTTCCGGAGTGTTGTAGCCGCCAGGGTAGCAGTAGGTGAGTACGGGGGTCTGGAAGAGGGTGCGGAGCGTGTTGGCCGAGTTGCCGAGTTCCTGCTGGACGAGTTCGGCATACGCCGGGGTGCCCTGGGTGAGTTTTTTCCAGACGCGCGGGTACAGGTGCTTGGAGGAGTGGCTGCCTACGGTGGCGCCGTGGGCCATCATTTCGCGGATCATGTCGTGCGACATGGCGTCGCCGTATCCGGTGATGAAGTCGGTGTAGATGAAGATGGTGAAGGGAAAACCCATTTCACGGAGGATGGGATAGGCATCCGTGTAGGTGCCCTTCCAGCCGTCGTCGATGGTGATGAGGATACATTCTGCCGGGAGTTTTTTGCTGCCCGTTTTCCAGTCGAGGAAGTCGTCCATGGAGATGACGGTGATGCCGGAGTTCCGTATCTGCTCCATTTGCTGGCGGAAGACGGAGGTGCGGATGCGCATGTCCGTGACGGGTTTGGTCTGGCTGAAGTTGTGGTAACAGAGGACGGCGACGCGTGTTTGATCCTGCTCGACGAGTTCGACGGGTACGGCTTCGGCGATGGGGGCGGCGGTATGGGCCGGTTGCTGGCCGGGTTCGTCCACTTCAGCGGCGATGGGAGGAGCCGAAGGGGAAGTCGGGAGTGCGGGGACTCCCGGCCGGGGGGCGGGCTTGGGCTGGGCAACCGGAGACGGGAGGAAACGGTCGGGATTGAGGTATTCCGGATCTTCCGTCTGGCACAGTGCCTGTCCCATGGTGAGGCCGAGGGTCAACAGCAGGATTTTCAGGCTCTTCATCGTGCCAAGAAGTTATCAGGATGCCGCCGGGAAATCAAGTGCAAGGAAAGAAATACTTGGGGGCGGATGTGTGGTTGTGTCATATTGGCCGTTCCTCCTGCGACGGAGGGGGTAGAACGGTTCGGATACAGGCTGCTGATTGCCGGGGTAACCGGGAATTCGGAACGGCCTATTCGTCGGTTTCGTCCGGGATGTGCATCATGAAGAGGGCGGCAAGAAGCATGGAGGCGATGATGCCCGCTGCAGTGGAGCTCATCATGTCCAATCCGAAGCTTTCCTTGCTGCACAGGAGGTAGGTGATGCACATGGCCGTCATGAACATGGCGGGTACGGTGGTGATCCAGTGCCATGAACCGCGTTTGCGGAGGAAGACGGAGATGGTCCAGAGCGTGATGGCGGCGATGGCCTGGTTGAACCAGCCGAAGTAGCGCCAGACGATCTGGAAGTCGACCTGCGTGAGGGAGATGGCGATGGCGAAGAGGGGTAGGGCGAGGATGAGGCGGTTGCGGATCGGTTTTTGCGGGAGTTTGAGCATGTCCGCCAGCATGAGGCGGGAGCAGCGCAGGGCCGTGTCGCCGGAGGTGATGGGCAGGACGACGACGCCGAGCAGGGCGATGACGGCTCCGGTGGGGCCGAGGAGGGTGGTGCATACCTGCGTGACGGTGGAGGACGGGGTGCCGTCGTACATGGAGGCGGCGAGGGCTTCCGGCCCCTGGTAGAAGGAGAGTCCGACGGTGGCCCAGATGAGGGCGACGAAGCCTTCGGCGATCATTGCTCCGTAGAAGAGGGGGCGGCCGTCTCGGACGCGGGGGAGGCAGCGCACCATGAGGGGGGACTGGGTGGCATGGAAGCCGCTGATGGCGCCGCAGGCGATGGTGACGAAGAGGGCGGGCCAGACGGGGGTGTCGTGGGGGTGGGTGCCTGTGAAGAAGTCCGTGTTTGGCAGGATGTCGTATCCGTTGACGAAGAGCATGACGATGACGCTGAGCGCCATGAAGATGAATAGCGCGCCAAAGAAGGGGTAAATGCGGCCGATGATGGTCTGGATGGGCAGGATGGTGGCGAGGAAGTAGTAGCCGAAGATGATGATCGACCAATGGAGCAGGGAGAGGGAGTCGGGCAGGGAGGCGAGCATGCCTGCGGGGCCGAGGGTGAAGACGACGCCGACGAGGGTGCAGAGGGCGACGCACAGGAGGCGCAGGATGTGGCCCATTTTGTGGCCGAGGTAGCGGCCGACGGTTTCGGGCAGGTTTTCCCCTTCGTGGTGGGCGGACATCATGGCGGCGAGGAAGTCGTGCGTGGCTCCGCCGATGATGCAGCCGATGACGATCCAGAGGAGTGCGGCGGGGCCGAAGAGTGCGCCGGAGAGTGCTCCGAAGACGGGGCCGAGCCCGGCGATATTGAGGAGCTGGATGAGAAAGATTTTCCAGCGCGGAAGGGCGACGTAGTCCACGCCGTCCGCCTTGGTTTCGCAGGGGAGCGGGTGGTCGTGGCGGGGATTGAGGATGCGCTCGACGAGGCGGCCGTAAAACAGGTAGCCCGCGAGAAGGATGAGCGCGGCGAGGATGAAGCAGGTGGTTCCGTTCATGGTGAAGGCGTAAGTCGGTGCCCGGGCCGGACAGGGAGAGTTCTATCCGTTGGCGAGGGCGATGGAGATTTTGCCGAAGGCTGGCATTTCGCGTTTGAGTTCGTCCTCCATCCGTTTGAGGAGGACATGGCTGTCGTGGACATTCTGTGCTTCGCTGATTCCGGCTGTGATGAGGAGGATGGGAGCATCCTGCGAGGTGAGGATTTCCCATGTGCGGAATTCGGCTTCCGGGTGGAGGCGGAAGATTTCCGAGACGGTTTCTCTGATGACGGCTTCGGAGGGAAGGTCGAGCGGGGTGCGTGTGCGGAAGTCCCGGGAGTCCGGCTCGATGTGCGAGACGATGCGGGCGATGCCGAGCCTGTTGCGGACGTCCGTTTCAAAGGCGCGGACGGCGACGAGTGTCTGGGAGAGTTTGAGCTCGGGCGGCAGTTCGACGTCGAGGAAGAGGACGTCTCCCTGTTCCGGGGTGCAGGCCAGCGCGTAGCCGTGGACGCTGAAGCGGTGGCTCAGGGCGATGTGGCGTACCATGAGTTCGCGGGAGAGAGGGCAGTCCCCATCCCCGGGTTCGACGTGGACGAGGACTTCGGCTTCGGGGTACATGTCCGTGACGATGTTCTCGATGGCGTTCGAGATGTCGTGGGCGGTGTCGACATGCAGGTCTTTGGGCGCGCAGATTTCCATTTCGACATACGTTTTGTTGCCGGATTCGCGCACGCGGAGGCGGGTGACGGGGTAGGTGGGCATGCGTTCCCGGAGCCTTTCGCGGATTTCGGCCGTTTTGGTGGAGGTGCCCCCGTCCATCAGGGCATTGATGGCCCGCTTGCCGAGGTCGTAGCTGACGTGGAGGATGAGGAAGGCTACGGCGAGGGCCGCGATGATGTCCGCCCGGAGGAGGGCCGAATGCCAGAAGGAGCCTTCCGGTACGAATTGGGCGCACGAGACGCAGATGAGGCCGAGGAGTACGGCTGCGGAGGACCATATGTCCGTGGAGAAGTGGGCGGCATCGGCTTCGAGAGCCTGGCTGTTGTGTTTGCGTGCGACGCGGTAGAGCATGGCGGAGCGGTTGATATCCACCACGAGGGAGATGATGATGACGGCGAAGGCCCAGATGGTGGGGTTGATTTCGATGTCTCCGGTGACGAGTCTTGAGATGGCTTCCTGAATGACCCAGATGGCTGTGATGATGAGCAGAAGGGTTTCTCCGAGGGCGGAGAGGTTTTCGACTTTGCCGTGGCCGTAGGGGTGGTCGTCGTCGGCGGGACGGGATGCGACGCGAACGGCATACAGGGTGACGGCGGCGGCGATGAAGTCGAGGCCGCTGTGGAGGGCTTCGGAGATGAGGCCGAGGCTGCCCGTGGTGATGCCGACGGCAAATTTGAGCCCTGTCAGCAAAGCAGACCACAGGACGGAAGACAGGGCCGCCTTTGTTTTTTCGTGTTTCGACTCGTGATGTTCCATAAGATGGCCGGGAGAAATCAGAAAGGAAGGGTGTTTTCCCTTGCTTTGGTTTTGGACTGGGCCAGACGTTCGTATTTTTTGATGGATTTCTCGACTCCGAGGATCAGCGCCATGGTTTGTTTATGCCGGGAAAGCTGGCGGCGAATGTTTTTGTCGGTCTGCCATGCGGCGCAGATGGCTTTGCCCAGATGCAGATAGGAGGAGACGAGCGTTTGCTTCACTTTTTTCAGTTCGACATTGGCATTGTTGATGCGCATGATGATATCCTTCAGTTGTGCGGCTGTGCGGTCCGTCCGGATTTCATCGGATATCTCGGGCTGGTCGTTCGTTTGCTGGGATGCCGGGGCATTGGGTTTGTTTTCCAGACGATCCAGTTCGAGCATGTATTCTTCTTCCTGCTTGTCGAGCTTCGAGAAGACGGCATGATCCGGCGTCATGACGCCAGCAAGGTTTTTACGGCGTTCCTGCAGTTCGCGGATGAGCGTGCGCAGTCGTGTGCGCTGCTGCGAGATGGCTCCGGCGGAGAGGTCGGGCATTTGTTTGGCGGCAACCGAGGGCAGGGGGCGGTTGTTTCTGGCCTGCGTTTGGGCGGCTTGTTTGTCGTTTTGAAGTTCTGCCAGGATGTTCGTCAGTTCGCGGCTGCGGCTGTTCAGATGGCCGATGATTTCGACATCGTCGGCAAATTCCGGACAATTGGCTGCATCTTTCCAAGCCTGTTCACCGAGGGTGGTCGCCAGAGAGCGGGCAAGCCGCGTGTTTTGGTTGATGGCCTGCAGGTACAGGTGCTGGAAGGAATAGCCGAAGAGTTGAAGGAAGCGACAGAGGAGAATGGTGCTTTTTTTCATGGCTGGGTCAACATAGAGAGGTTGCTTCGGGATAGCTCCCGAAGACTTTGAGAATGGAGCAGTGGTCGGCCACTTCGTCGAGGCAGGTTTTCAGCGGTTCCTGTTCTGCATGTCCGGCTGCATCGACGTAGAAGACGTATTCCCAGTCGATTATTTTTGATGGGCGCGATTCAATGCGGAGGAGGCTGATGCCGTATTGCTTGAATTTTTCAAGGACGCTGACGAGGCTGCCGGCCGTGTGGCGCACGGTGAAGCAGAGAGAGGTGCGGTCGTTACCCGTGGGCTGGGTTTTCTGGTGGCCGATGATGGCGAAGCGCGTGGTGTTCGAGGCCTTGTCCTGTATGTTGCTTTCGAGGATTTGCAGGCCGAACAATTCGGCGGCGAGGGCTCCTCCGAGCGCGGCGGCTCCTTCGGATGCCTTTTCGACGGCGATTTGGGCGGCTGCGGTGGTGGAGGATGTTTCGACGAGGTCGGCCATCGGGAAGTTGTTGCGGATCCACTGGCGGCACTGGAGGAGTACCTGCGGATGCGAGTAGAGGGTTTTGATTTCTTCCAGGCGGATGTTGCCCAAGAGGCAGTTGCAGATGCGGAGCTGGATCTGGGCGCAGATGTTCAGCGTGGTGCCGATGAAGAGGTCCATCGCGTCGGTGACGGAGCCCCCGGTGCTGTTTTCGATGGGGATGACTCCGTAGTCGGCTTCGTGGCGTTCGACGGCGTCGAAGACGGCGGCAAAGCCGTGCATGGGCATGAGTTCGACGCTGCTGCCGAATTGCTTGAGGGAGGCCTGATGGCTCCATGTGCCTGCGGGGCCGAGGTAGGCGACTTTGAATCCGCCTTCCAGCGAGAAGGAGCAGGAGATGATTTCGCGGTAGATGGCGCGGAGAGAGCCTTCCGGGAGTTTTCCGCCGTTGAGGTCGGCGATTTTCCGGTAGAGGTCGGCTTCCCGCTCGGGTACGAAGATGGGGGATTGGCTGTCCTGCTTGATGAGTCCGACCTGATGGACGAGGGAGGCCCGTTCGTGAAGAAGGGCGACGATCTGACGGTCGAGTTTGTCGATTTCTTGCCGGAGTTCAGGAAGTTTCATGTGTGTTTTCGGATGGTTGCCTGGATGGGGTGCGGAAGCAGAGGCCGACGAGGAAGGTGGCGAGGGTGCCGATGGTGACGCGCCACGGGAAGGCGATGTCGGGCATCGTGAGGCCGAACCAGTCGTTCATCGGGATGAGGTTCGTGAGCGCTGCGATGGTGAGGAAGCCGTAGAGCATGGCGATGCAGTTGCCGAGGTCGCACCCGCGGCGTTCGGTGAGCATACCGAGCAGGAAGACGCCGAGCAGGGAGCCGTACGTGTAGCCGAAGATGCCGAGGACGATGTGCAGGATGCCCTTGACGCCGTATTGGACGGTGTACCACGCTGTGACGGAGCCGACGATGATGAGGAGGAGGGCGAAGAGGACGGTCATCCAGCGCACGGCCTTGAGGAGCTGGCGTTCGGTAGCCTTCGGGTTGAAGATGCTTTGGTACCAGTCTTTCGTGGCGGTGGTGGCGAGGGCGTTCAGTGCGGTGGAGAGGGAGCCCATTGCAGTGGCGAAGAGGGCGGCGATGAGAAGGCCTCGTACGCCTGCGGGCAGATGGTCGATGATGAATTGTGGGAAGACGTTCTGCGTCTGGTTGGGATTCCAGGTGATGCCGTTGCTTTGGTAATAGACGTAGAGGAGGATGCCCGTGAAGAGGAAGATGGCAACGATGGGGAGGTCTGCGATACCGGAGAGGATGACGGCCTTGCTGCCCGTTTTCGCATTTTTGGCGGCGAGCATGCGCTGTACCATGTCCTGGTCGGTGCCGTGGGTGGCCATGGTGATGAAGGTGGCCCCAAGGAAGGCGGCCCAGAGGGTGTAGTCGCTGGCGAAGATGTGTTTGATGTTTTCGCCGAGTCCTCCGTCCACGAAGCCGGTGCTGAAGACGGCCCAGGGTTCGGTGGTGATGCCGTCCGGCCGCGGTGCGGCGACGGTGGCGCAGATGGTGTCCCAACCTGTATGGAAGAAGAGGATGCCGATGGTGGTCAGCATCGCGATGATGAGGATGGAGGCTTGCAGCACATCCGTCCAGACGACGGCCTTGAGGCCTCCGAGCGCGGTGTAGATGGTGGTGGCGATGGTGAGGACGGAGAGTGCGCCGATGTAGAGGAGGATTTCGTCTTCTTTCGAGAGGGTGGCGGCGCCCGCAATGGTTTTGCAGGCGATGACCAGCAGGATGCCCGCTACATAGAGGCGCGTGCCGCTGGCGAGGACGCGGCTGATGAGGAAGGTCATGGAGGCCCATCTCCGCGTGTGCAGGCCGAAGCGCTTCTGCAGGTATTCGTAGATGGAGACGACGTTGTATTTGTAGTACGGTTTGAGGAAGAGCCTGCCGACGACGATTCTGCCCAGAATGGTGCCGATGCAGAGCTGGGCGTAGGTGAAGTTCAGCGTCTTGAAGCCCGCCTCGGGCGTGCCGAAGAAGGTGGCGGCGCTGATTTCCGAGGCGAGGATGGAGGCGAGGATGGCCCACCAGGGAAGGGATCTGTTCCCCAAGGCATAGGATTCGAGGCTATCCTGCTTGCGGCCCATGTAGAGGCCGATGGCGAAGATAGCCGCGAAATAGCACAGGATGACGAAGCCGTCCGTGCACCACGCCTGAAGGGAAGCGGGATCCATGGGGTGGGATTACCCTTGCTTGTGCTGGATGGCTGCCGCGACGAATCCGGCGAAGAGCGGGTGCGGATGCGTGGGGCGGGACTGGAATTCGGGGTGGTACTGGCAGGCGATGTAGAAGGGATGGCCCGGCAGTTCGACGACTTCGACGAGGCCCTGCTCGGAAGAGACGGCGCTGACGACGAGTCCGGCCTTTTCCATTTCCGCCCTGTATTCGGGATTGAATTCGAAGCGGTGGCGGTGGCGTTCGCTGATGGTGAGCTGGCCGTAGAGCCTGCTGCACAGCGTATCCGGTGTGATGTTCGCGACATAGGCTCCGAGTCGCATGTTGCCGCCTTTGGTGGTGAGGTCTTTCTGTTCCTCCTGAAGGCAGATGACGGGGCAGCTCGTTTTTTCGTCGAATTCGGTGGAATGCGCCTTTTTCTTGCCGAGGACGTGGCGTGCGAATTCGATGACGGCGATTTGCATGCCGAGGCAGATGCCGAAGAAGGGGATGTTGTGGGTGCGGGCGTATTCGGCTGCCTTGATTTTGCCTTCGATGCCGCGGTTGCCGAATCCGCCGGGGATCAGGATGCCGTCCACATTCTGGAAGATATCGTCGAGGCTTGCCTTGGGATCTTCGAGCGCTTCCGCATCGATGCGGAGGATTTCCACGCGGCAGTCGTGCGCCGCTCCTGCATGGGTGAAGGATTCGTAGATGGATTTGTAGGCGTCCTGCAGGGCGATGTATTTGCCGACGACGGCGATGCGCACGGAGTGCGTGGGATGGACGACGCGGCCGACGTAGTTCTGCCAGTCGGTGAGGTCGGGAGCCGGTACGTCGAGGTGGAGGATTTTGCAGACGATGCGGTCGATTTTGTCCTGGCTGAGGTCGAGCGGGCATTCGTAGATGGTGTTCTTCACGTCGCGGAAGGCGATCACGTTTTTGGCTTCCACGTTGCAGAACATGGCGATCTTGCGGCGTTCGTCGTCGCTCATGTCGTATTCCGTGCGGCAGACGATGATGTCCGGCTGGATGCCGATTTCGCGCAGCTTGGCGACGGATTGCTGGGTGGGCTTCGTTTTCGTTTCTCCGGCGGCCTTGATATAGGGCAGGAGGGTGACGTGGATGAAGCAGACGTTTTCACGGCCTACTTCGAGGGCGAACTGGCGCAGGGCTTCGAGGAAGATGTGGCCTTCCATATCGCCCACAGTGCCGCCGATTTCGGTGATGATGACGTCGACATCCGATGTGCTGGTGACTTCGTGCAGGCGGCCCTTGATTTCATCCGTGACGTGCGGGATGTACTGGACGGTTTTGCCGAGGTAGTCGCCGCGGCGTTCCTTGAACAGCACGTTGGAGAAGACCTGCCCGGATGTCAGGTTGTTGAGGCGGGAAAGTTTGCAGTCGACGAAGCGTTCGTAGTGGCCGAGGTCGAGGTCGGTTTCCGCACCGTCGTTGAGCACATAGACTTCGCCGTGCTGGTAGGGGCTCATCGTCCCGGGGTCCACGTTCAGGTAGGGGTCGAACTTCTGGAGGGTGACGCGGAGGCCGCATCGTTCCAGAAGTGTGCCGAGAGATGCGGCTGCCAGACCTTTGCCGAGAGAGGAGACGACCCCTCCGGTGACGAAGATGTATTTCATGATGTGAGTTTGGTGTGTGTTGGTTTAATGTTGAAGGAGCTGCTCAATCATGGCAGCCTGCTCCGGCGTGTCGACGCCGGGTGCAAGATGATCGGTGGGAACGACCTTGATACGCGCTCCGTGCTCAAGTGCGCGGAGCTGTTCCAGGGATTCGGCGGTTTCGAGAGGGGTGGGTTCCCAGCGGACGTAGTTTTCCAGAAATTCCCTCCTGTAGGCGTACAGGCCGATATGGCGGAGAGGTTTCAGAACGGGAGCGTTGCGGGGGAAGGGGATCGGCGAGCGGGAGAAGTACAGGGCTTCTCCGCCGAGCGTGCAGACGACCTTGACGATGTTCGGGTCGTGAAAATCCGCGTCGCTGTCGAGCGGGCAGGCGGCGGTGGCCATGGCGATGCCGGCATCGTTCAGCAGCACGGAGGCCAGCTCGTCCACAAGAGCAGGGTCGATGAGGGGTTCGTCGCCCTGGATATTGACCACATGCGTGGCTTCGGGGAAGGATTGCACGGCTTCGGCGAGGCGGTCACTGCCGCTGGGATGGTCGTCGCGGGTCATGATGACGCGTGCGCCGAAAGCCTCCGCTACTCGGCGAATGCGCTCGTCATCCGTGGCGATGGCGACGGAGTCCAGACGCGTGCAGGAGGAAACCCGTTCCCAGACATGCTGGACAAGGGGCTTGCCCGCAATCAGGTGAAGGGGTTTGCCGGGAAAACGCGAGGAACCCCAGCGGGCGGGAATCAGACCGACGACTTGCTCTTTCATAACGGATGACGGCGCAGTGTAACAGGTTTCGGCAAGGAAGTCTAGTACGAATCGCCGGGGGATGTGCTGCCTTTTCGGCGATTTCCGGAAGAGGCGCGCCGTGCGGCATCCGTATGCGATTGCACGGATTGCGATTGACCTGCCGGGCACGCGGGGTGTACTCTTCATGTCCGGAGTATGCATGCGCAGCCGAGTGTTCCTGCCCGTTGCGCCGCTCCGGTTTCAACCTGAAGAAATCCGCCGTGCCTATCCGAAAACTGGACCACCTCGTCATCACGACGCCCGATCCCGTTGCCTGCCTCGCGTTTTATGAGCTGCTGGGGTTCGAGGCAAGGGCGGCAGGTGCGCGCTACGAATTGCATGCGGGGGATTTCAAAATCAATGTCCACGTGCGGGGCAGGGAACTTGAGCCGCACGCCGCGCGCATTCAGTCCGGCAGTGCGGATCTGTGTTTTGAGATCGGCGGGGATTTGGATGAATGGATGGAGGAAGTGTCCGGGCGCGGTGTTGCGGTCGAACTGGGAATCGTGGACAGAACAGGCGTGCGGGGAAGCATGCGCTCGTTCTACGTGCGTGATCCCGATGGCAACCTGCTCGAATTCTGCTCTTACGCAGGGTGCAAGCCGGGCTGTGCATGATTTCCTGCGCGTCTCGATGCAGTCGGTTGCGTCTTTTGGATGCAGTGGAATGTAATGAAAATGTTGGAATATTATTCTGCTTTATTTTTTCGATAAATGAATGAATATCATTTGTTTGTATGTTATTTGTTTGTCGGCGTTTTGTTTTTGTGTTGTAATTCGTTAATATTCAAATTTTAAGATAAAAATAAAATTGATGAAAAACGCCTGAATTTCCTTGACGGAAGCTCGACGGAAGATTTATACTGCATCAAAAGAAATTATACGCGAAAAATATCCACCCTCCCCCTCCCGATGAACGTAGAACATCCCTCATTGAAATCCCGTCCGGCGTATCCATCGCATGCCGGTGTTGCATCCATGGCTGTGGCGTGCCTGCTGGTACCCCTTTCTCCATCGTACGCGAACGAAGTCCCGGCCAAGCCCTCTGAAACTTCCGGTACGACGGTGCAACGTCCTCCGGGTGTCGTCGTCGGCACGCCTGCGCCAAGCCGGGATGAAAGCTCCGGTGATCAGGATACCCGGCCTCGAATAACGCTCGGTGAAATGCGTGCGGAACCTAAGCCGGTGCCAGTACCCGGAAGATCGCGGATCGAGGCTCCAAAGAAGGATGGAACAGGCGAGGGCGAACGCGTTCGAGCGGAAGGGCAAACGAAAATCGAACCGAAAGATGTCCCCCCGGTGCTTAAGGCCGGGCAAGTGAAGGTCGAACCGAAAGAGAGGCCACCGGTGTACAAGGGTGTCGTGCTGCGGATGCCTGCCAACCTTGAGGATATTCCTCAGCCGCACAGAAACGGAAATCAATAACCGGACAGTCGGCGATGAGCTGGGTTTGTGAACAACTGCAACATGGACTGAAGATGCGCCGCCTGCGGGCGGCAGCGGTTCTGGCATTGGCGGGCTGGGTTCTGCCGTGGCTGGCGCTTCCGGCTTCGGCAGGTGTTATTGTTACGGTGCCAGACGATGGATTCAGGTCGGTATGGCACGAGTGGAAAAAGACGATCGGCGAGCAGTTGTATGTTTTGGAGCTAGAGGGAGAGAATGAATCGCTAGAGAAAGTGTCGCTCTGGCGAGCCGTTCCGCAGGCGGTTTGCTTGATGCTGTTGAAGTATGAGGAAGAAGAACTCTACAATCGGATGTATGCCGAGGAAGATGAACTGTTGGCGGCGTATGCGGAAAGCGGGCAAGCCATACCTGATGCTGTCGTTGCCCGTTTGAAGGAGATGATCGGGCGGTATGCCGATGCGAAGAGCAAAATTGGCAGGAAGCAAGGTGAACTTGACAGGGGATGGTGCATTGTTTCGTCCGCCGGATTTCACTTCATCAATCCCTACAAGGATTTCAGGAAGAGTATGGCGTCAGAACTCTCCGATTTGTTCTTTGTTTATAGTATTTCAAATCGGATAAACATGTCTGATGCAGAGTTGAAGGCCTTGTTCTTGCGGCGGGTCAGGGAACGGAACATGGTCTGGCAAAAACGCCGTGCAACGACCCCGCCCGAACGTCAACAAACCGTCGCTTTGCCGCGCATGTATGGCGGCGAGCGTGAATTCCCGTATACGAACGGTTCTACCACATCCATGACACACTCATTCCAACACGGCCATGCATATACAACCACCCGATAACAATAAAGGTCCGGCGTATCCATCGATCGCCGGAATCGCCGCCATGGCAGCCGCCTGCATGCTGGGATCCATGCCTCAGGCCTACGCCGCTGGAACCCCGCCGTCGCCGGCTGTTGTGGACGAGTCCTCGCCCGGTTCTTCCTTGGAACACCTATGGCAGGATGAAGCCTTGTACGCCCGGCAACGGGCAGCAGAAGACGCCTTGTTGGGCGCGTACGCCGACCGGAACGAACCTCTTCCCGCCGCCGTATTGCAGCAGGTGCAGGATCTGGTAAGGCAGTACGCCAGAGAGCGTGCCGGAATATGGCAAGGGAAAATTCATGGCGAAGCTTTGGTGCCGAGCAATCCGAAGAGTCTTGGAAGGATCGCCGTCGAACCCGAATCGAGGCGTCGGCAGATCATCGAAGAATTTTATCTGATTCAGGGACAGCATATGCGCTCCTATGATGTTCTTGGCAGGTATGCCTATACCGATGAAGATATGCCGCAGGAAAAACTGGCGCAGGTGGCCGCTGCGATGCTTTCGCATGTTCGTGAGAGAAAGGCGTTGCCGTTGAAGCATGCTGGCGTCTTGGACCCGGTATCAATCAATAAGCAGCCAGTCGTGAAGGGGCTCATTGTCCAGGAATCACGGACGGCATCGCCTGAGCAGCCGGATTGTGTGGAAGTACGGAGAATAAGAGCAGCTCATGTGGAGCCTTTGTCGGATCAGCAGATGACGCAACAATTACAAAATGCCTACGACGAAGCCCGGTCTTCTTTGTATTTGCAACAGCAGGCTGAGGAACAAGCCTTGCTGGGCGCTTATGTCGGGAACGGAGCTCCGCCCGTGCCAGACGGTACGATGCAGCAGTTGAGGGAATTGGTGCTGAAATATGCTGCTCAACGGGAAGAATTGAGAAACCGATACGTCGAACTCGGAGAGAAAAAGGATGCTCTGCTGCAGCGGCAGAAGCAAGAGGCGGATGAGCTGCGGAAAATGCAGGAGCATGAGATTTATGGCGAATATGGAAAGATCGGTGCGCCTGTTTATTTGGGGCTCGACGGTACCGCTGTGACGGACGAATCGCTTCAGGGAGTCAAGGAGCTTGTCTTCCGGCAAATCAGGCAGCGGGCGGAAATGCAAAAGAAGCATCAAGCAGAACAAATGGAGATGCTCCGGTCATTGAATCCATCCACAGAACTGAGACTGTACAGATTTTGATACATCGACTGAACAATTAACGTTCCTTGAATCAATCATGAATATACAACATCCTGAAAACAAGAACCGCCCTGCTTATCCGACGCGCGCCGGGGTTGCCGCTCTGGCCGCCGTCTGCCTGTGGGGAGCCGTACCGCAGGCGCAATCTGCGGAAACTCCCGCACCTTCCGTGCCTGCAACGGAAACCCGGTATGCGCCGCCGATAAATTCCAGGTTTGCGGACGAAGACTTGTACGAGCGGCAGCAGGTCGAAGAGGAAGCCTTGCTGGCGCCTTATGCCGACGGCAAGACTCCCGTACCGGAAGCCGTGCAGAACCAGTTGCAGGCTATGGTGCGGAAATACGCCCGTGAGCGTGCGGCCATCTGGGGTGACCGGATTGCCAAACAGGGAGAAATTCTGAATCCTGGTGTCAGAACGCTGGGCGCGCTTGCTCTGGAACCGGGAGATAATTATGCTCTGATTTCCGGGACGTTTTACCAAAATCAAGAGCAGAGAGATCAGCTCTATAGACTGCTCGGCAAGTACGCCTATACGGACGAAGCGATGCCGAAGGAAAAGCTGGTAGCTCTGAAAGATCTTCTTTTGAAGCAAATATCCGAAAGGCAGGAACTGAGGGCGAAATATGCGCCTTCCGGAAGTGAGGCAAAGTCAACGAAATCGGCTTCGCCGGGAGAGTAAATCAAGCTTTAGATACCTGCCTCGTTCTCATTCACGATGCTCCATTACCCATGAATATCCAGCCGCCGGAAAACAAAAAGCGCCCTTCCTATCCTTCGCGTACCCGGCTCGCGGTGGTGGCGGGGCTGCTGCTGGCGACAGGCGGCGTGGCGTGGTGGATTGCTGCTCCACCTGAAAGTGTGTGGGTGAACCACGATGCCATCTACGAGCTTGAGGTGAAAGATCTCGCCTTGTTCGTCCGCCAGATGGAGGAGGGAGCTGCGCTGCTCGCGCCGTATGCCGGGGGTGGCAGCACCGTGCCGGAACCTGTGATGCAACAGTTGCAGGAGAGTACCGCAGAATATGCGAAGCTGCGTGCGAAGTTGTGGCGCGTGCCGCCATTCGGCAGCGAGCGGTTCGGGTTGCGCACCTCGACGCTGGGCGTGCCGCCGATCCATCGTCCTGTCGTTTCCTACATGAAGGGGCTCAATGAGATGCTGCTGAAGGACAGCCGCATGTCGGCGTATGAACTTCTCGGCGCCTATGCGTGTGCCGATGAGCCTATGCCCCGCGAGAGGTTGCAGGCGTGGAGCGATTTTCTGTCGCTTCAGGTGCGTAACAGGGATGGAAGGACTCTTTACTACCGCCTGCTGGAAGAGGATGTGCGAGGCATGGAGAAGAAGATGCTGGATGAGGAGCATGCCCTGTTGGAACGCTATGCCAACGGTTCGTCAAGCGTACCGCCTGCCGTTTTGCAGGAGTTGCAAGGGATTGTTTCGAAATACGCCGATGATTATGTGCGGATATTGAGCCAATACGGATGGCCGGATGAGCGGAAGCTTGCCGATATACGGGCTTCCGGCAGGATGCCGAGACCGGAGGCCGAGGCTGCGGCCGGTATGCGGTCGGAAGAACGGAAGCTGTACAACAGGCAGATTGCCGAGCACAGGCTCGCTCTGGGTTACCATTTCGGCGATGCTTCGCCGATGCCGCAGGCAATGCTTATCGATCTGCAAGGATTGATTTTGAAGCATATTCGGGAGCGCCAGGCTCTGCGTGCGCAGCTTGCTGCTAAAGCCGGGTTGCCGGATGCCGCGTCGGATTCCGTTGCCTCCCCGCACCTGCTATCCGGTATGCACGACGAATGATTTCTACCTTGATGAAAATGCGACAAACTGATGATCGAAAAGATACTGCCTGCTCTTCACTCTTCCGGTTCGCCGTTGTGGCAGCAGCTTGCATGTTGGGCTCCATGCCGTGTGTAGCTGTTGCCGAAGATCCGTTTCCGCCGCTTCCCTCCCGTGATCAGTTGACGGAAGAGTGGGTATATGGTTCGGAAGAAGAGTTGTTCCTCCAGCAACAAGCGGAGGAGGAGACCTTATTGGGTGAGTATGCCGACCGAGGTAGCCCGATTCCGGAAGCTGTGCAGCAGCAGGTGCAGGAGATGGTTCGGAAATACGGTCGGTCGCGTGCCCGGTTCTGCATGGAACAGGTCGGCCCGGATGGTGTGCTGGCGTTGCCGTTACGTCAACCCGGGAGGGTCCTCTCCGGTTCCGGGTTGGCCTATCAGCGGCGTGCCGACGAGTTTTACCTGCATCATCGGCAACTGCGTGAATCATATCTGCTACTCGGAAAACATGCCTATACCGATGAAGATATGCCGAAGGAGAAACTGGCGGCGGCAGGCGGGATGATGCTGTCGCATGTGCGGGAGAGGCGGGAGTTGCGAAAGAAATGGGGCAAGGTGGAAGGTGTTTCTTCAGGGGAAAGAGGTGTTACCGATGTTGGCGTTGACCATGGAGAAGCTCGCCGGCAAAATTTCTCACGGAATAAGTCGCTCACGGGCGTGGACTATTGCCCGGATGAATGGCCGCCGAAGGTGGCGGATGTGCCTCTCTGTACAAAAGAACAAGTGAAAGCCATGCTTCCGAATCTTTGGGCGAATGATGCGGTGATGCCGGGATCGTCTTGGGAATTCACTGCGAAGCTCCGTGACACTTACCGGATGGCGAGTTTCATGATGTATGATCGCCAGAGGCAGGAGGAAGACAAGCTTCTCGGAGCAGAGCTGCTGCAAGGAAAGCCTGTGCCGGAGGAGAAGATGCGTGCCTTGGATTGGATCGTGCAACGGTATCTTGCCAGGCGCGATCGGCTGTGGCATCGGTATCAGGCTTTGTTGAAGATGGCGGATTCTCTCGTGGAGTTGCACGAGAGTGAGCGGTCTGATTTGCTTTATTCGCAGTCGGTAGCTCGGGAAGAGGCTTATTCGCGGTTGATGGACGGTTCCGGGGTTGATCCGGATGAAGCTTTGGAGGATGTGCGGCAGTTGATTCTGGAGCAGGTCGTTCAACGGCAGAAGATGCAACGGAAACATGCGCAGGAGCAGCGGGAGTTCTTGCGGGAATTGTCTTTCGAGTATGGGGATATCGACTGATTTGTCTTTCAGGAAGCAAGTAACCGTGTTTTTTTATTTTTCTTCAACAATCGCTCTCCAATGCCGCCGACAGATGTTGACACTCCATCGCCGCCCTGATTATGATAGATGCGTTCCCCTCCTCTGCCCGAATGATGAATACCCGACTGTGTGAACGCAATCTCCCTTGAAATGAATCTGTATTCCGGTTCGTGCATCATTCGCGATATTTTTTCCGGTTCCATTAAACATCCATACAAACAATCAATCCCCTATGAAAGTAGAACATCCCATCCATGCCGGCAGCAAGCCGGAATATCCGTCCCGGGCCACGGCAGCAGGTTTTGCGCTTGCCGCATGTTTGCTCGGCAGCATTGCACAGGCTCAGAATACTGCGACGCCTCCCGTGCCCGGCCAGTCAGCACCGGCTTCCGGAAAACACGATTCGGCAGAGCAGCAAAGGTGCGCTGAAGAAAACAGGCAGTTGATCGAAACGGCCCGGAAGGTTCTGGACGGCAATCTCTCCCGGAAAGGGGTTTCAAGTTCGGTAGAGACTGCCGGGGGAATGCTGCGTACTCGTGGGAAATCTCACATTACGCCTTCCGATCTTGAGGAGTACCGTCAGGACAAGCAGGCGATCGAGCGCGCGGTTCGTATTCTGGGAAGACAAATCAAGGACATTGAGTCCGAAACAGATTTTATCGATGAACAACGGAAGCAGGAATGCGCCCGGCAAGTGGAGTCGATGAAGCTGGTGATTCAGTTGTTGCAGCAATATCAAAAAGACAGGGGTGACCATATCCGGTATTGGTTGCCGCAGCCTGAAAAGGGCGCAGCCGAACAATCCGGCAAAAAAGCGGATTCATGAATCCATTCCTATCCCTCACAACGAATATGAAAGTCAAACCTCCATCCCCGGGTACTCCTTTTTACCCGGCTTTGTCTAAAATAGCCGCTCTCGTCGCAGTCTCCTGTGCCATGAGTGCGTGCCAACAGCAGCCGCAACCACAGCAGGAGCAATATCAGGGGCCTCCGGGGCTGCCGCCGATTTCCCAGAAGAGTATTCCCGTGAAAGGCGGGAAGTAATGTCGCACGGCTGACCACATTCACAGATTCGACAAAGATGAAAGTCCAACCGCCTCAAAAGGCTTCTGAAAAAATGTACCCCTCGTTGGCGAAGGTTGCTGCCGTTGCCGTGATAGCGGGTACGGTCGCTTCCTGCCAGCAAGTCCAGCAGATTGGTGGCGCACCTCCTTTTTCTCCTCCTCCTGTTCTGATCGTAAAGGATAAGAAGTAGGTTTTGATCAGTCACCATACATGATCTTTTTTATTCATATGAAAGTACAACCATACAATAATACAGCCAAACGAGCTTATCCCGCTTTGGCCAAAGTGGCCGCCCTTGTGGCGGTATCCTGCGCCATGGGCGCGTGCCAGCAGCAGCCTGTGAGGTTTCTTGGAGAAGCACCTTTTTGTCCGGAGAAAATCGCGGTTGCTCAGGCGTCGCAGGATGCGAAAGGCTCAGCCCGCGCGCATGCGTCCGACCGTCCGAATATCGCACCGGCCAAGGGGAAACCTGCCATGACAGGCAGAGCGCGTGTAGAGCCGCAAACTCCTGTGCAGGGTGATTGATCGTGCGAAGCTTCCTGTACATCCCTTCGCGTTTTGATCCATACATACAGTTTCCGATCATGAAAGTCCAACCATACCAAACGACGATTCGAAAAACATACCCGACCATGGCCAGGGTGGCCGTTCTTGTGGCTGTGTCCTGCGCCGTGGGCGCGTGCCAGCAACAGCAGCAAATCAGGACTCCGGGTGTTCCCATGCCGCATCAGGTTATTCTGGGCAAAGACAAGAAGTAGGTTGTCGGCAATCATTATACATCTTTTTTCTATCCATATGAAAGTACAAGCATACAAAGATACAGCCAAACGCAGTTATCCTGCTTTGGCCAAAGTGGCCGCCCTTGTGGCTGTGTCCTGCGCCGTGAGCGCATGCCAGCCTGCCGCAAATGCGGACACAACGGTGAAACCGGCTGTGCCGGGAGGGACTCCGGGTGTTCCCATGCCGCATCAGATTATTCTCGGCAAAGACAAGAAGTAGTTTGTCGGCAGTCATCATACATCTTTTTTCCTATCCATATGAAAGTACAAGCATACAAAGA
>NZ_LIGX01000002.1:0-322378 GCF_001683795.1 Neoakkermansia glycaniphila | reverse complement strand
TCCTGCGCCGTGAGCGCATGCCAGCCTGCCGCAAATGCGGACACAACGGTGAAACCGGCTGTGCCGGGAGGGACTCCGGGTGTTCCCATGCCGCATCAGATTATTCTCGGCAAAGACAAGAAGTAGTTTGTCGGCAGTCATCATACATCTTTTTTCCTATCCATATGAAAGTACAAGCATACAAAGATACAGCCAAACGCGGTTATCCCGCGTTGGCCAAAGTGGCCGCTCTCGTGGCGGTTTCCTGCGCCGTGAGCGCATGCCAGCCTGCCGCAAATGCGGACACAACGGTGAAACCGGCTGTGCCGGGAGGGACTCCGGGTGTTCCCATGCCGCATCAGATTATTCTCGGCAAAGACAAGAAGTAGTTTGTCGGCAGTCATCATACATCTTTTTTCCTATCCATATGAAAGTACAAGCATACAAAGAGACAGCCAAACGCAGTTATCCCGCGTTGGCCAAAGTGGCCGCTCTCGTGGCGGTTTCCTGTGCCGTGGGCGCGTGCCAGCAGCAACAGATTACCGAAATCGGACAGGTTCCTCTTGAGCCGACAACCGTTCTTGTGACCAAGGACAAGAAGTGACGATTTTGTTCAATATTCAATTTCTACCAATTATTATAGATGATGAAAGTACAACCACCCAAAGAACCTGCCAAATGCGGTTATCCCGTTTTGGTCAAAGTAGCCGCCCTCGTTGCAACATCCTGCGTTCTCGCTTCCTGCCAGCAGCCGGATTTGGGATCGGTCTCTCCTACCGGAGGGGTGATTAGGGTTGAGCAAAAATGACGGCTTCCGGCTCCGGCAAATGCCGGACCGAAGCCTGCCCTGCCATGTGTCCGGTGCGAATGCGCCGGATGGCATGGAGGCTGTTTTTAAGATTTGAACTGATGACACGATTATGGATTTGACGCTTTGTTTGACGCATGACTGCAATTTGCGGTGCGGGTATTGCTATGCGGGCCGCAAGCACCGGAAGACGATGGAATGGGAGGTGGCGAAGGCCGCCATTGATTTCAGCCTGAAGGAGAGTCTTTCGGAGGTGGAGCTCGGCTTGACCGAGGCTCCTTCGATGGTGCTTGGCTTTTTCGGCGGCGAGCCGCTGCTGGAATGGGAGCTGTTGAAGCGTTGCCATGCCTATGTTCACGAGCAGGCCGACCGGTTGGGCGTGCGCGTGCGCCATACGGTGACGACGAATATGACGCTGCTGGATGCGGAGAAGTGTTCATGGTTGCTGGAGAACGGCTATTATCTCGGGTTGTCTCTCGACGGCAACGAGGCGATGCACGATACATGGCGCAAGTATGCCGGGGGCAAGGGGTCGCATGCCGATTGCATCAAGGCTCTTCCGCTGCTGGAGGGGCATGAGAGCCGGGCGGAGATCGTGTGCGTGGTGGATCCCGCGAATGTGCGGCATCTGGCGGATTCCGTGCGCTGGCTGGCCGATGCGACTCGCGTGAATATTGCGCTGAATCCCAATTTTTCCGCCGATTGGACGGAGGAGGCTCTGGAGCTTCTGAGCGAACAGTACCGGGAGATGGCGGATTTTTATGTGCAGAGGTTCCGCGAGGGCAGGCCGATCCATGTGAATGTGATCGACGGCAAGATCAAGACCCATGTGCAGGGCGGCTACCAAACCTGCGACAAGTGCAGTATGGGCGAGAAGGAGGTGGCCGTGTCCGCCGCCGGGAATTTTTATCCCTGCGCCCGTCTCGTGGGCAATGACGATGCGGAGGATATTCGCTTCGGCAATGTGTGGTCGGGGTACGATACGGATCGCCGCCTGCGCCTGATTGCAGAGCGCGGCAACAGGAATCCGGTATGTTTCGTGTGTCCTGTGCGCGAGCGATGCATGAGCTGGTGCGGGTGTGTGAATTATGTGACGTCCGGCGGGGATATCGGGATGGTGGGGCCGTTTACGTGTTTCCACGAAAAGATGTCGATCGATGTGTCGGATTCTGTGGCGGAAGCTCTTTGGAGCGAGCGCAACGCCGATTTCCTATGGCGGTTTTATGGGGTGACTCCCGAAGCTCTCGAGGATGCGGAGTCGAAAGAGGTCTGAGAATGGTTTGTTTTCGGGTGCCGGGCGGGGATGCGGGTGCGTGTTGCCGCCCGGCTTCTGTTTTACGGTGGAAGCCGTTTGTCCGAAGTGCGGTGCGGAGGGCCGTATCATGCAGGGATTGCGTCATGAATAGGCGAAAGATGAAACGTAGGCTTGCGTTGTAACCGCAAGTTCTATATGATTTTGCACCTCCTGCACGCGCATCAGGCATGCCGGAGGTTTACAGTTTTCTACCAATATTATGCTTAAGTGGATTCTTACCAAGATTGTCGGCTCAAAGAACCAGCGTGAAGTGCGCAGATTGAGGCCTATTGTGGAGCGTATCGTAGCTCTTGAAGAATCCTGGGGCCCCGTGAAGCAGGAGTTTCTGGTGCAGAAGACTCGCCAGTGGCAGGCTTATCTGCATCGTTTTACGCCGCTTGTGCTGCCTCCGCGCAGCGTGATTTCGATGGCGTCTCCCGAAGAGTTGGCCGAATGGGCGGAAGTGCTGAACAAGCGGTTCCGTTCGCTGGACGACGTGTTTCCGAAGCTTCCGACGATTGCGCCGACTCCCGAATCCATTGAAGAAGGCAAGGTTGCCTTCGCCGAGATTGAACCCCGTTTCGACAAGATTCGTGCCAAGTATCTGGAAGATATTCTTCCCGAAGTGTTTGCTGCCGTGAAGGCCGGAGCGCGCGCGATGAAAGGCTCGGAGATTGATGTTTGCGGCACGAAGATGAAGTGGGATATGGTGCATTTCAATGTGCAGCTTCTCGGCGGCATCGCTCTGCATCGCGGCTATATTGCCGAAATGGCGACGGGTGAAGGCAAGACGCTTGTGGCGACTTTGCCCGTTGTGCTGAATGCCATGACGGGCCTCGGCGTCCACGTGGTGACGGTGAACGATTATCTTGCCAAGCGCGACTCGATGTGGATGGGTGCGCTTTTCCAGTATCTCGGCCTGACGGTGGGCTGCATCCAGAGCATGATGCCTTCCGATCTGCGCCGCGAGCAGTACAACTGCGACATCACCTACGGTACGAATGCCGAATTCGGTTTCGACTACCTGCGCGACAACGGGATGGCGAGCAGCCGCAAGGAGCAGGTGCAGCGCGGCCACTATTTCGCGATTATCGACGAAGTGGACTCCATTCTCGTGGATGAAGCCCGCACACCGCTTATCATTTCCGGCCCCGCCGTGCTCGACCGCGAGCAGCAGTACGATACTCTTTGCCCGCTGATCGAACGCGTGGTGAAGGAGCAGGCTCTTCTCTGCAATGAGTTGATGGCGAATGGTATGGAGGCGGCCAAGGAAGGCCGCCTTGAAGAAGCCGGCCGCTATTTCTTCAAGGTGAAGCAGGGTGCGCCCCGCAACCGCCAGTTCATGCGTGCGATGGAAGAACCGGAATACCGCCGCATGCTCGAAAAGTTCGAGACGTATCTGTATCAGGATACGCGCAAGCGCGAGCTCTACCAGCTGAAGGAAGAGTTGTACTTCACGGTGGATGAGAAGACGCACGATGCCGACCTGATGGAGAAGGGGCGCGAAGTGATTTCTCCCGGCAATCCGGAAGCATTCGTGCTGCCCGATCTCGGTACGGAGTTGGCGAACATGGATGAAAATCCGCGCATGACGACAGCCGAGAAGGAAGCCCGCAAGCGTGATCTGATGCAGCGCCTCGATGAGACGGGCGTGCGCCTGCACACGACTTCGCAGCTGCTGAAGGCCTACACGATTTACGAAAAGGATGTGGAATATGTCGTCCGCGAAGGCAAGGTCATCATCATCGACCAGAACACGGGCCGCGAAATGCCCGGCCGCCGCTGGAGCGATGGCCTGCATCAGGCCGTGGAAGCCAAGGAAGGCGTAGAAGTGGAGCGCGAAAACATGACGTATGCCACGATCACGATTCAGAACTATTTCCGCCTGTACAAACACTTGGCGGGCATGACGGGCACCGCCGAAACGGAAGCCGCCGAGTTCCACGATATTTACAAGCTGGACGTGCTGCCCATTCCGACGAACCGCCCCTGCATTCGTAAGGATGCCAATGATTTGATTTTCAAGACGCGCCGTGAAAAGTTCAATGCGGTGATCAATAAGATTCAGGAGCTGCACACGAAAGGCCAGCCGATGCTGATCGGTACGGCGAGTGTGGATGCTTCGGAAACTCTTTCCCGCATGCTCAAGCGTGCCAAGATTCCGCATGAAGTGCTGAATGCCAAGAACCACCAGCGCGAAGCCGATATTATCGCTCTCGCGGGTCAGAAGGGCGCCGTCACCGTGTCCACCAATATGGCGGGCCGCGGTACGGACATCAAGCTTGGCGAGGGTGTTGCCGAGCTGGGCGGCCTGTTCGTGCTGGGTACGGAACGCTACGAATCCCGACGCATCGATCGCCAGTTGCGCGGCCGCTGCTCCCGCCAGGGCGACCCGGGCGCTTCGCAGTTCTTCCTTTCGTTCGAAGACGATTTGATGCGCAATTTCGGCGGTGCCGAGCGCATGACGAAGATGATGGACCGCTTCGGCATGAAGGACGGCGAAGCCGTCGAAAACTCGCTGATGAACAAGATCATCGAAGGTGCGCAGAAGCGTGTCGAACAGCGCAACTACATGTGGCGCAAGCATGTTCTCGATTACGATGACGTGATGAACAAGCAACGCGAGATCGTGTACGGCAACCGCAATAATGCGCTGACGTACGAAGAACCCCGCGAGCTGATTTACGAGATTCTTGACGAAGTCGTATCGCGCAAGTGCCTTGAACATCTGACTCCGGATGAAGAAGGTCGCACGTCGGAAGACGAATTGCTGCAGTGGTGCAATTCGACGTTCCCGCTCGGCTGGTCTGCCGAAGAAACGGATTTCCTGAACAAGAGCGTGGATGAAGCCGCCGCGATGATCGTGGGCAAGGTGAAGGAAACCTACGAGCTGAAGGTGGAGCATGAACGTGCCGAACATCTCGACCATATGGAACGCCAGATTCTTCTGCAGGCGATCGACAAGCACTGGCAGGAGCATCTGACGAATATGGACGCTCTCCGAGAAGGTGTGCGCCTGCGCGCCCAGGGCCAGAAGGATCCTCTCGTGGAATACAAGGCGGAAGCCTACACGATGTTCGAGAATCTGATTACGAGCATCGAGAACGAGACGCTCAACAATCTCTTCCGCAGCACGACGAATCTCGACGCCTTTGAAGATTTCCTCGCTTCCTTGCCGCAAGGCAACGATGAAAACGACAATCTCGAAGGATCGTTGAGCGGTCTGAACGGCCTCTTCGGCGGCGGCGATCTGCTCGCCGCCCTGCGCAACCAGATGGCGAATCTGCGCGGGATGCAGGAGCAGCAGGATGCCCTTCCTGTGGCTGAGCACGCAGAGGACGAGTCGGTTTACATGAGCGAGTCGATTTCCGCCGTGTCCGATGCGGTTCCTTCGTTCGGCACGGAAAAGCCGATGACTCTTCCCAAGCGCAAGATTTCCGTCAACATCAAGCGTGAACCGGGCTCCGAAGCTCCGGTATCCGTCGATGAGAAGGATGTGGAAGGAGAGGAAGCGGAACCGTCCGAAACGCTGGGATCCATGGATTCCGGCAGCATGGGCGACAGCTCTCCCTTCACACGCTAACGCCTGAATCGACCAAGATGGGCGTTCTTGATGTCCGTTCCGTACTCGAATACGTGCCGTATTTCCGCGGCACGCTGTTCGTTGTCCATGTGGCGGAGAGTTTGGTGGATTCCGAAGAGCTGGTCGATGCTCTGCTTGATCTCGATGCTTTGCAGGAGATTGGTGTGAAGCTGGTGCTGATTGCGGAGGACGACCGTGCCGCCAGCCTGTACGACCGCTCGCGCCGCTGCGAGATGCGTTCCGCCTGCGTGCAGGCTTCTCTGAGTGCGGGAGCGTGTGCGGTAGAGCGCGTGCGGGAGATTCTGGGGCGTAATCAGGTGCCCGTCGTTTCGTCGGGCGCATGCGGCAATTTCGACGAGTTGTCCGTACAGCTTGCCGTCGATTTGAAGGCGGTGAAGTATATCGCGCTGATGGATGGGAATATTCCCATGCGCGGGGGCAAGCCCATTTTCTCGATTCTGGAGAGGGAGGTTTCCCAGGCAGCGGACGTGACGCACGCGTATGTGCTGGAGATGGCTGCCGAGGTATGCCGCCGGGGTATTGCCCGCGTGCATCTGCTGGACGGCCGCCGCCGCGGTGTGCTGGTGGATGAGCTGTTTTCTGAAGAAGGGGTCGGCACGATGGTGCATACCGACTCCTACCGCGAGATTCGCCCTCTGGAAGAGGAGGATATTCCCGAGCTTCTTTCGATGATCGCCCGTTCGGTGGTAGATGCCAAGCTGGTGGACCGCACGTACGAGGATATTCTGGCGCGATTGGATGCTTATTCCGTGTTTACGCTGGATGGCAGCATTGTCGGTTGCGTAGCGCTTTATCCTTATCCCGACGACGATTGTGCGGAGCTGGGTTGCCTGTATATCAAGTACGATTATGCGGGGCACGGTTACGGACGCGCTTTGTGCCAGTTCGTCGAGAAGAAGGCAAAGGATTTGGGCTTCAGTCATATTTTTGCCGTTTCCCGCAGTGCCGTGGAGTATTTCCGAGATCATTTGCATTATGCCGAGCTATCGCGCGACGTGCTTCCCGCCGCGCGCCGACGTGCCTTGGAGCTGAGTGGCAGATCGTCCGGCGTGTTTGGCCGGGAGTTGTAAAAAAAGTTGGATTTTTTGTTAGATTGCATGTGGAGAAATGTGCTGGAAAAGAGCGTTTTCTTCTTCTTCGGATATTTCTTTGAACGCTTTTCCATCACGCGGCATCTATGCGTTATATGGATAAGAATGCTTCAGAAAAATCGTGCGGTGCATGTAAGCTGCTCAGTGTCCCGTGGCCTGATACAACTCAACTCGGCTTGCTTGTCTTGCGTGTCGGTATCGGTGTGCTGATGTCGGTGCACGGGTGGGAAAAGTTGGAGATGCTTTTGGAAGGGAAGGGAGGTGCCTGGCTTGATCCTTTGGGCATCGGTTCGACTCTGTCCCTGTTCCTCGCCATGTCCGCCGAATTGTTCTGTTCGATTCTGCTGATTGCGGGCTTCCTGACACGCCTGGCTGCTTTGGTTCTGATTATCAATTTTTCGGTGATCGTGTTCGTATTCGATCCCAGCACGTCATGGAATGCCTCCTATGAACTGGGAGTAGTTTATCTGGTGGCGTATGTGGCCTTGTTCCTGACAGGAGCCGGGAAACTTTCCGTGGATCATTTCATTACCGGAAAGCTTCTGAAGGCTCGGGATTGTTGAGGTGTGACCCGGTCAATGTTTCGATGGCGGCCTATGGCTACCATTTTTCATAGTCGGGCAGAAGATAAAAGAGAAAGCCGCCTCTTATGAGGCGGCTTTCTGTTGCATTGTTGATGTGAGTCGATTTCCGCTTATTTGGCGGGTACCTTGGACATGAGCTGGGCGATGTCGCGGCCTTCGGCGATAACCTTGCCGTCGGGTCCGATCAGCTTCATGGTCGGGATGCCGTTCGGAGCATGTTTCATGGCAAATTCGGGAGCTTTGTCACGCGGGTAGATGACCCACGGCATTTTTTCCTTTTCGGCCCATGCTTTGGCAGCTTGCGGCGTTTGGTCGAAGCTGATGGAGATCAGTTCGACTTTGTCTTGTCCGGCGATATGCTTGTTGTAGCCTTCGACACTGTGAGGAGCCAGGTTGCGGCAGGGCGGGCACCAGCTGGCGCTGTAGTACGCGATGTAGTATTCGGCCTTGGTGTTCGGCGTTTTTTCCCCCCATTTGCCGTCGGTCAGACCGAGGCCGGGCTTGAGTTCGGCGCCGAGCTTGGATGCACCGGCAGCCGGCGCTGTTGCGGCAGCAGGGGTGGTGGCAGCGGCGGGCGTATCCTGGGCGAAGGCGAAAGCCGAAGCGCAGGCACAACAGATCGAGATAATGGTGATTGCTTTCATTGTTGTTCTTTTATGATAGCAAATGCATTTTCGTTAGCAAGATATGAAAGGGGAAAAGACGTTATTTTACGTGTCATGCCTGATAAAATCTGTGTTGCCGATGATGTCGGTTCGATTTTTGTTCGCTTTTGCAGAGATGCCGTTGCGCCATGAAGAATCAAAAGAGGAGGCAGGTTCATGAAGGCTGCCTGCTGTAGTCTGGCGACGGTGTGCAGGTGCAGCGTTTTATTTGGCGGGAATCTTCGCCATGAGCTCGTGAAGTCAAAACTGTGGCGCAGGCGGCGATTTGCTGGCAGATCAAGGTGCCTCCGCGGATGTTCAGGGGCGCTCGCCAAGGTATTGCAGCATTTGGCGTGCCCGGTCATATTGCGGAGAGGTGCGCAGGGCTTCGCGGGCTTTTGCCGCAGCTTTCCGCCTGTCTCCGTGTTCGAGGTAGATGGTGGCCTGTACATACAGGAAGTCGGGTTGCGTCGGTTCGGCCTGCAGGCATGCATCGAGATCCTTGAGGGCTTCCTGCCATTGCCCCATCTGGTTGTGGAGCAGGGCGCGGTTGTAGCGGGCCCGTGTGTAGGCCGAGTCGAGGGTGATGGCCTGCGAGAAGGCGAGGAGGGCGTTTTGGTTTTGCTCCGTTTCGACGAATCCCAGCCCGAGGAGGTACCAGAGGGAGGCATCGTCCTGATCAAGAGAGGTTGCTTTCTGCATGTATTTGAGCGCGTCTTTTGTGCGCCCGCAGGTGGAGAGGAAGATGGCATAGTCCCGGTGAACGGCGGCGGAGGTGGCATCCCATTCGCAGGCTTTGCGGTACCATGAGTCGGCAATGTCGTAGTTGCCCTGAAGTCTCGCGAGTTCGGCGAGTTTCATGGCTCCTACGGGTTGGTCCGCCTGATGTTTCGCCGCGGCTTCGAGTTCCTTGAAGGCGGTGGTGTTGCGGTCGAGTTTGTCGCGAAGTTCCCAGGCTGCCTGTATGCGTACGGCGCGGATGGGGTCGTGAAGCAACGGTTCTGCTGCGGCATTTCCTGCGGAGCCGAGTATGCGTGCGGCGGCTACGCGGGCGAGGGGTTCTTCTTCGCTGGCGGCGTCTTTGGCGGCACGGATGATTGCTTCATCGGCCGGATAGGTGGCAAGGAGGTCGAGCAGGGTGGCTTTCCATGCGCCGTTTTCTTCTTTGGCAAGTGCTTTGAGAAGGGCTTCGCGTGCGCCGGGTTTGTTGTCGTAGGCCATTTGGACGGCGCGGGTGCGGTCACGGTAGGCTGCCATTTTGGGTTTGTCGCCGTAGTATTTCCGTACGTCTTCCGCTGCCTGCAAGTCGGTTTTGTTGCGGTGGCACATGGTGCAGGCGTTGGGGATGCCGAGTTCGACGCTCATTTGAGGGTCGGGGCTGTTGAAGGAGTGGTCACGCCGCGGGTCGCGCGCCATGTAGTTGCTTTCAGGCATGTGGCATTCGACGCATCGTGCTCCCTTGCTGCCTTGCGGGCAGGGAGTGTGCTTGGCGATGTCGATGACGGGGGCTGCGATGCCGTTGACTTTGGTGCCGTTGCCGTGGCAGCGGAGGCAGAGGGAGTTGTCTTCCTGCGGGAGTTTGAGGGTGCCGGAATGAGGGTCGTGGCAGTCGATGCAGGTGACTCCGGCTTTGCCCATGCGGCTGAGGCGAAGCCCGGTTTCGCAGTAGTCTTCATCGCGCTGCATGCCGTTGGGCCAGAAGACGCCGGGTTGGGTGGGCAGGATGAGGAGGAAGTGGTCGTCGAATTTGTCGCCGATGGCGAAGTCATGGTCGAATTCGTGGCGGCGTGCGTGGCAGGTGGCGCAGTTGTCGCGGATTTGTTTGGCATCCGGTTTGGTTTTGGTGGAGATCATGCATCCGGTGCCTTTTTCGGGATGCTTGAGAAGGGGGCCGTGGCACTGGATGCAGGAGACGCCGGGTTCTTTCCAGTCGGAGTGGTAGGTGTGTTTGTTGAGGTTGTAGTTTTTCTGGAATCCGCTCATGTGGCACCATGCGCACTGGGAGTTCCAGTTCATGCCGCGCCCGGTCCAGTGACCCCAGTCGCCGGGCTGGCGGCTGTCGTTGCCGAACATGTCGAACCATTCATGCTTGAGGATGTCCCATGCCGCGCTGGGGGTGTGGTAGCCTTTATCTTCTGCGGGGACTATGTATTGGACGAGGGGCGTGCGGCCGACGGCCCATTTGGCTGTCCAGGCTTTTCCGGTGGGTATGTCGAGGATGGAGCGCTGTTGTTTGTCGTCCGTCTGGAAGGAGAGGGTGGTGCCGTGGGCCTTGAGTTTGTGACCGTGGAAGGCTTCCGCATCCCATTTCGGGTTGAGGCTGCGGAAGGCCCATGCGTGGTCGGATTCCGCCCAGCTGCGGAACTGGTCCGGGTGGCATGCGCCGCATTGCATGGAGATGGGGATCTGGCTTTGATCCCAGTGGCCGCTGATGCCGGAGAATACTTTTTTGGGCGGAGCTGCGCCGGAGTCATCGCCATCCTTCGAGCAGGAGGTGAGCAGGCTCAAGATGCCGACGGCGGAGACCAATGCTCCGCCGCGGATGAGTCGGGTGATGGCGATGGACGCTTTGCTCATGGAGGCGTCAGGGTTGCGCGGTCCATTCGAGCCGGGTGGCGTCTTTCCAGAGCTGTTCCATCTGGTAGAATTCGCGGACTTCTTCGGACATGACGTGTACCATGACGTCGATGTAGTCGAGGACGGACCAGAGGGCATTCGGGGTGCGCTCAGCGTAGACGGGCGAGATGCCGTATTTTTCGTCGACGTCTTTGTCCACATCACGCAGGACGGCGCGCAGGTGGGGGACGGAGGATGCGGTGCAGATGACGGCGAAGTCGGTGATGGAGGATGTGCCTCGCAGGTCGTAGATGCTGACGTTTTCAGCTTTGATGTCGGAGGCGGCCTGTGCGCAGGCAAGTGCCAATTCTTTGGAATCGGGAGACATGTCGTTGTGTGGATGTTTCTTACAGTTTGGAGGGAGATTGCGGCGCTACTTCGTCGCCGTTCTGGTCTTCGTCGTCGTTTTTATAGGGAGGCGGTTCGTCGTCCGGCGTTTGCAGGTCGGTTTCCTCGTCGTCGTCCGAGGGGACGGGCGGCGGGGAGGTTTTGTCCGGCGGGGAGCTCATGGTGCCGTTTTCGAGGAGTTCACGCACCTGGTCGCCGGAAAGGGTTTCGTAGGTGACGAGGGCGTCCGTGATGAGGTCGAGCTTGTCGCGGTTGTCCCTGAGGATCTGGATGGAACGGTCGTAGCCGCCCTGAACGATGCGCTGGATTTCTTCGTCGATGATTTGCGCGGTGTGTTCGGAGTAGTTTTTCGTGTTCTGGCTGATGTCACGGGCGAGGAAGACTTCACCGTGGCTGGAGCCGTATTCGACGGGGCCGAGGCGCGAGCTCATGCCGAATTCGCAGACCATGCGGCGGGCGATGTCGGTGGCGGTGTGGATGTCGCCGGAGGCTCCGCTGGAGACATCGCCGTAGACGATTTCTTCGGCGCAACGGCCACCCATGCAGATGACGATGCGGTCGAGCATTTCGCTGCGGTGCCAGCTGAACTGGTCTTCGCCGGGGAGGCTCATGGTGACGCCGAGTGCAGGGCCGCGCGGGATGATGGTGACTTTGTGCAGCGGGTCGCTGGCTTCGGTTTTGAGGATGCAGATGGCGTGGCCCGCTTCATGTACGGCAGTCATGCGTTTTTCCTTGTCGCTGATGGCAAGGCTGCGGCGTTCGCGGCCCCAGCGGACTTTTTCGCGCGCTTCTTCCAGTTCGTCGTTGGTGATGGCGGGCATGTCCTTGCGGGCGGCGAGGAGAGCGGCTTCGTTGATGAGGTTGGCGAGTTCCGCTCCGGAGAAGCCGACGGTGGCGCGGGCGATGGGTTTGAGGTCGACGTTTTCGGCCATTTTGACCTTGCGGGCGTGGACGCGGAGGATTTGTTCGCGGCCCTGTACGTCGGGCAGGCTGACGGTGACCTGGCGGTCGAAGCGGCCGGGGCGGAGCAGGGCGGGGTCGAGTACGTCCGCGCGGTTGGTGGCGGCGATGACGATGACGTTTTCCGTGGCGGAGAAGCCGTCCATTTCGACGAGGAGGGCGTTCAGCGTTTGTTCGCGTTCGTCGTGTCCGCCTCCGAGGCCGTGTCCGCGGTGGCGGCCTACGGCGTCGATTTCGTCGATGAAGATGAGGCAGGGAGAGTGTTTTTTCGCTTCGCTGAACATGTCGCGCACGCGGCTGGCTCCGACGCCGACGAACATTTCCACGAAGTCGGAACCGCTGATGGTGTAGAAGGGTACGTCCGCTTCGCCGGCGATAGCGCGGGCGAGGAGGGTTTTACCGGTGCCGGGAGGTCCTACCATGAGGATGCCTTTCGGGATGACGCCGCCAAGGTTGCGGAATTTGGCGGGGTTGCGGAGGAATTCGACGATTTCCCAGACTTCTTCCTTGGCTTCGCTGACGCCTGCGACATCCTTGAAGGTGATTTTGTTGCTGCCCGGCGAGTTCAGGCGGGCGCGGCTTTTGCCGAAGTTCATCGCGCTGCGGGGGCCGCTGCCTCCGGTCTGCGAGCGGAAGATGAAGAAGAGGATGAGCAGGACGAGAAGGATGGGCAGAAGGTTGACGAGGATGGTGCGCCATGTGCTGGAGTCCGTCCGCACGGCAACGTTGCCGAGGAGTTCCATGACTTTGTCGCGTTCCATTTCTCGCGAGAAGGGGACTTCCACTTTTTCGAGCATGTTGGGCTGGCTGTCGAGTGCGGGCCATGTTCTCGTGATGTAGGTGCCGACGACGACGCCCTGGTTGCCGTTGTAGAAGATTTGGGGCGCCGGGGTTTTGATGCCGTTGTGTTCGATGGGCTGCAGCCTGCCTTCCTGAGCAAGGCGTTTGAAGGTGGCAAGGTCGATGCGCTGGTGTTTGGCTTCGATTCTGGCGAGGGCGGTCGGCGCTTCTTCAAGGGTGTCGTCCGCGATGTCGGTGATGCCGAGGTCGTTCATCAGGCCCTTGATGTTGTCTTCCGTCGAGAAGGGCATGTAGAAGGTGTGTTCCGTGATTTTTGTCGGTTTGACCTTGTCGATGTAGCGGTTGGCGTAGATGGTGCCGTCCAGAGAGCTGTCCGAAAGGACGACTTCAAGAGGGAATTTTTTGTTGTCCTGAACGATGCGACCGTCCCGGTAGAGGGAGGTGAATTCGGCCAGTGTCAGTTTTTTGGAGCCGAAGCCCATGGAGTTGGGGCCGATAAAGGCATAAGCCAGAACGCCGACGATGAGGAGGATCAGTACCCAGACACCCCAGTTGGGAGTGGGGGTGGCAGGCTTGTTGGGCTGCGAAGGCGGACGATTGGACGGCTGTGGTGGTTCTTGGTCGGACATGGCGTTCGAAGATTTCGGGTTTGCTCCCGAATGCGAGCAGTAATCTTACCGTGCGTTTTCCTGCTTGCAAACGATATTTCGAGACATACGGAGAAATACCATGGGCTTTTGCATGTAGCCTGTTGAATGGGCTATAGGCGATTATACGGATGTGTATGGATATGCACAGGGATCTCTCCATTCCCTCCGGTGACGGGCGGTCGGCGCGCTGTATGACATTGTATGGTCAAAACGGGGGATCGGTATTGACGGGATTTGCCTTTTTGTTATGATGTGCTACAGATGAGAGCGTGTTTACGTGTATGTTTGATTGCCGTGTTGTGCTGCCTGCTTGTGTGGTGGTTTCATGTGCCGTGGGATGGTTACGTGTTGGTAGGCATGGTTGTCGGTGCTCCGTTTTTGCTGTTTTTTTTGCTGGCGGACAGGAAGGCATGTGCCCATGGAGAAGGAGGAGAGGGATCGGTGAAGGCTACTGCATGGTGGAGGCTTGTTTTATCGGCCGTTCTGGTGTTTCTGGGCAGTTCTTTGGTCGTGCTGCTGTATAAGGAGTCGATGGCCGAGTATGTGGGGCATATGGATTATCCGCAGGGCGTACCCTATTATGCAGATGAATACGAGTATGATGTGAAGGTTGCCGAGTTGCTGGCTGCTATGGCTTTGTCTCTGTGCATGGCTTTGATTCCTGCGTTGTTTGTTTTGGACAGGAAGCTGGTGTTACCCTTGAGGGTGTGGGTGATTTTAAGCGTGGCCGCTTTGTTTCCGTTTGTTCAGGTTGCTACACTGCGTCCGCCTTGGGCAAAGCTCCAGACTATGGCCGAAGAAGCGGAGCGGAAGACTCTTTCCGATGGATGATCCTGATCCCGGACGGTGTTTCTGCGTTCTGCAGGCTGTCGAGGTGATGGAATTGCCCGTTTTTGCATGCGGTATTTCCTGTATTCCGAAGGATAGGGAGGGGCGAAACCGGGATTGACGGCGGGCCGTTTTATGCTACACTTCCGTTTCCCCTCCTCACCCTTTTCCCCTATGATGCCGTCCCTTCTTTTTCCTGTGGATCTGTTTTTCTGTGTGTTTTTTCTGTTCGCGACTCCCGTGCTCGTTTTTGTGTTGATTACGTTCAACAAAGAGAAGAATGTACGGCTGCGCATGCAGGAGGAGAGTGTTGGGGCATTGGTGCGGCTTTGGCTGTCGATCGTTTTGGCAGGCGTCGCCGGTTTTTTCATGCTGCGTGCCTATCTTGTGCTTTCCTTGATTATTTTATTTGCAGATGCAGAGTCCGGGATGGCGGAGCGGGGCGGCCTTTGTTCGATCGAATGGTATTTCATCGGAGGGTTGCTGTTTTATGGTGCAGTGTCGGTGCTGATGGCGGTTGCTCCCGTGTTGGCGGCGCGTTGCATGGGGTTCAGGATGGCTCCATGGGTGTGGATCGGGCTTCCCGTTGCGGCCATAGTGCCGTATGTCGCGTATGTGGGGATGGAAGTGATGAAAGGTTTGATGTGATGCTGGGAGAGATATTGAGCGTTTTGTTTTGGTTTGCTTTGGGATTGTGTCCCTTGGCGGCTCCCGTTGTGCTGGGATGGCTGTTGGCTTCAGGCGAGCCGGGACGGGCTGCCAAGAGTGATGGTTGCTCGAAGTCCGGTCCTTCATGGTGGAGGTTATGCCCGGCTGCATTGCTGGTGTGGGGTGGCTGCAGGTTTGCCGTTGTTGTGTTTAAGTGGTTGAGCTGGGGGGACGGTTTGCTTTCCAATGATGAATGGAGTCGGGTGGTAGTGACGGAGGGGAAGGGGGCGGATTTGGCATGGAAGATGCCGGGGCTGTTTCTGCTGGCTTTGGCGATGGGTGTTGTTCCTGTTCTGGTGGTGAAGTTGATGGGGTATGCAGTGCCTTTGCGGGTGTGGGTGGTTATTGTCACGGCGGCTTTGTTTCCTCCCGCCGTGTTTGCGATAGAGGTTTTCTGCTGATGAAGGCAAGGATGCCTTTTTGACATCAATGTGCAGGCCGGGGCATGTCGGGATTGACGGCTGGCGGTTTTTTGCTACAATTTTTGTGACTGCTCCTTTGACCCTATGGAAGTATTGTTTTTTGTGCTGTTTCTGCTGATGACCCCCTTTTTAGTTTTTCGGTTGATTATTACCGATAAGGAGAAAGGTGAAACGGCGTATGCCGAAAAGCATGGTTCCGGTGCGGAGGCGAGGCTAGCGCTGGCGTCCTTGTTTGTGGGGATGTGCGGTTTTTTCCTGCTGGGTGTTTATGCTTCGTTCGGGTTCGCTCTTGCGATGCCGCGGTGTGCGTTTTCCGATGCATATTTGTGGGGAGGTTTGCTGGTCTGTATGGCGGTGTCTGTACTGGTGGGGATTGGTCCGCTTGTGGTAGCGCGTGGCAAGGGGTATAGGGTGGATGTTCGGGAGTGGCTATGCCTTGCGATCGTAGTATCAGCTCCGTATGTTGTAGTTTTGTGTGCTTTTGATTGGAGGTGAACGATGGCTGAATGGTTTCAGGAATGTTTTTTTATAGCCTTTTTGATCGGCATGCCGCTCGGTCCTTTTGTGGTCAGCGGGTTGTTGATGCCTGACTATGACGAGGACGGGCGTGTGGCGGTCAGCGCGCGGAAGGTTGCGCGGTGGCGGGTTGTTTTGGCTTCCGTGATGGTTTTGTTCGGCAGTGGGATGGTGTGCTGCTTATATAAGGATGAGGTTTGCCGTGAGTCGTATTATTACTGTATCAGGTGGAACGAGTTGCTTTGCTTGATGGCACTGTCTTCCGTTCTGGCGGTGGCTCCGCTGGGTGTGGTGTATGGCGGCAGATTGTGGCGGTGCCGATGGTTGGCGGCCATTCTGATCGGGGTGTCGCTGCTGCCTTACTGGGGAATTTGGGATTTGCCTGCTCCGGCACGATGTGAGGAGCCGTTGGTGAATGGCAGGCAGATTGCTCCCTGACGTAACAGGATGCCTGTGTGTGGCACGTTTGAAAGTTTTTTGTGCGATGTTTGTTCTTATTCTGCTCGGTTTGATTGAGGTGTTCGTGTTGCCTCTGATTCTGTATTTGCTGCTCAAGATGCCGGAACCGACGTGGCTGGATTTGGAGTACGAGGAGCCACCTGCGCAAATGAATTGGTGGCGGCTGCTGCTGGCCGGGCTGGTTGCGTTTTTGATAGGGTGTGTTGCTGTGGGATGGTATGAGCTGAGGATGGAGTATTCATTGCGGGATGGCTCCGTGCCCCACTGGGTATGGAATCGTCTGGTGTGGCGGCTTGTTACGTCGATGGGCGTAGCGGTGGTGTTTGTCGTGTGGCCGGCTGCTGCTGCGATGTATCGAGCCTATCATGGGAAGGTGCGAGTCTGGTGCGTGCTGGTGCCAGCGGTGTTGCTGCCTTTTTTGCATGTGGCGACGGTTTTCCCGGCGCGCGGGGCCGATCCGTGGGAGAAGCTGCAGGATCAGTGGACAGGCAGGCGTTTGCCGGCGGAGAGGTAGGCGTTTCAGACGTCGTCCGGCCATTTTTGCCGGGGGTATCGTCCGGCGAGGTCTTTTTTCATTTGGGGGTAGCCCGTTTTCCAGAATCCGGCGAGGTTGTCGGTGATTTGCCAGGGGCGCTGGTTTGGGGCGAGGATTTCGGCGAGGACTTTGATTTTGCCCTGCGCGATGACGGGTGTTTCCCGGACGCCGAAGAGGAGCTGGGCTTTGAGTCCGAAGACGGGGGTGGAGTCTTCCCGGTACCGGAGTTTGACGTTTTGGCCGTTGGAGAGCTGGAGGGAGGTGGGGGCGTAGCGGTCGAGGGCTTCGCGCTGCCACGGGGAGAGCCATTCGCGGAGGACGGGCATGACCTGCCGTTCCTTGATGTCTTTGTAGCCGATAGCTCCTTCGCAGATCATGGCGATGGCGACGAGGCGGTCTTCGGTGTCGAAGGAGGGGAGTTCGAGTTCGGGCATCCATTGGCGGAGTCCGTTGAGACGGCGTATCCATTGTTCGACGTGGCCGTCCCAGTGGTCGAGAGAGAGGGTGCCGGCGACGACTTGTTCGGTGAGGAGGGGGGCGGCCTGTTCGGGGTCGGCATCGCCTTTTTCGCGGTCTTCGAGGATGAGGTCGCGATAGCGGGTGAGGAGGTGGCGGAAGACTCGTTTGCGCTGTTTGTCGTAGGCTGCTGCGGTTTCTTCGATGAGGCTGCCGGTGGCGGTTTTGAGGTCGTCGATGGTGATGAGGGTGCAGCGGCCTATTTTCGTTTCGACTCCTCGGCCGCCGATTTCGGCGACTTCGGCGGCGACGAAGAGCTGCCCTTTGAGAGCGACGCTGCCGGAGGCGATTTTTCCGCTGCGTTTGCGGGTGAGGCGGGCGGTGTTGGCGGCGATGCCGTTGCGGGCGGCGATGCGGTCGGCAAAGCTTTCGACGAGCGCGCGGGTGATGCCTTGGCGGGCGCGGTGGAAGTCCGGAGCGGGCGGCGGGGTGCCTTCGCGCCCCCTGAGAAGTTGTTCCCACGCGCGGTCGATTTCCCGTGCGGCCCGGGCCATGATGCCCCATTTGTTGCAGGCGGAGGGGTCGAAGGAGAGGGCGCGGGCTTTTTCGACTGCCCGCCATTCGGCCTGAAAGTCGGTGTAGTCGTCCGGTTCTTTGAGGCTGTCGTGGGGTTCTCCGCCGAGGAGGATGTTTTCTCCCTGGATGAGGGCGGCGATGGCAGCCATTTCCGGCTGGCAATTTTCGTCTTCCCCGGCGATCATGAGGCGGGCGAGGACGGGGGCGAGGGGGTAGGCGAGCATGCGCCTGCCGATGGAGGAGAGTGTGCCTTCGGGGGTGACGGCTCCGAGGTCTTCGAGGAGTTGCCAGGCGCGTTCGCTTTCTTCGGCGGAGGGGGCGTCGAGCCAATGGAATGTTTCCATGCCTTCGCGGCCTTTCTGCCCCCAGGCGAGGAGGTTGAGGTAGGCGGCGCTGATGTCCGCGCGGTGGACTTCCGGGGAGGGGAAGGGGGCGCGGCGGGCGTGATCCGCCTCGCTCCAGAGGCGGATGCAGTAGCCGGGGGAGAGGCGTCCTGCGCGGCCTTTGCGCTGCTCGGCCTGAGCCTGCGAGATGGGGACGATGTGGAGGGTGGAGATGCCCCGGCGAGGGTCCCAGCAGGCTTCGCGGGCGGTGCCGGAGTCGATGACGCTGCGGACTCCTTCGATGGTGAGGGAGGTTTCGGCGATGTTGGTGGAGATGATGACGCGCGGCCTTGTGCCGCATTCGACGGCTTTGTTCTGGGCTTCGGGGGAGAGTTGGCCGTGCAGGGGGTAGATGTCGCGGTCTTTGAGCCACGAGGCGTGTTCGAGGAGTTCTGCTGTTCTGCGGATTTCGTAGGCGCCGGGGAGGAAGATGAGGATGTCTCCGCAGTTTTCGTGGCGGATGAGGGAGCGGAGGGCGTCCGCGCATTGCTGCCAGACGGGTGGCGGGGCCATGATGCCCCGGGAGTCGCGCACGGGGCGGGGCGGCATGTATTCGGTTTCGACGGGGTACATTTTCCCATGGGCACGGAGGATGGCGGTTTCCGGGCCGAGGTAGGCGTGGAGCTGGTCGATGTCGAGCGTGGCGGACATGACGACGAGGCCGAGGTCGGGGCGGACGGTGCGGGTGAGGTCGAGGACGCGGGCGAGGCAGAGGTCTCCGGAGAGTCGGCGTTCGTGGATTTCGTCGAAGATGACGGCGCTGATGCCGCGAAGTTCGGGGTCGTCCGTGAGGCGGCGTTCGAGGATGCCGTCGGTGACGAAGAGGATGCGTGTTTTGGAGGATTGGCGGCTGTCGAAGCGGACGGCGTAGCCGACTTCCTGCCCAAGGGGGCAGGGGTATTGCCGGGCGACGTACCCGGCGAGGAGGCGCGCGGCGAGGCGGCGCGGCTGGACGACGAGGACGGTGCCGCGTTCTCCCCATCCGGCTTCGAGCATCATGCCGGGGATGCGCGTGGATTTGCCGGAGCCGGTGGGAGCGCTCAACAGGATGCGGGCACCGGGGCTGCTGGCGGCGGAGAGGAAGTCGGGGCGTATGTCGTCGATGGGGAGCATGTCGATGTCGGGATCAGGTGAAGATGTAGTGGAAGAGGCGTTCGGCGGTGTTCAGGAGCTGCCATCCGGCGATGGCGAAGTCCGGCCCGCACAGCAGGGGGACGAAGCCCGGGAGGCCGGGAAGCAGAGATCGGTGGCGCGTGAGTCCGATGCTGCGTTTGAGTGTAATGCAGACCCGATTGCCGCAGGCAGTCATGCAGGCGACGGCCAGTACGGTGGCCAGGATGGTCAGGGATTGCGGGAGCAAGGCACGCAGGATTTCAATCCGGGGAGGAGGCGTGTGTTCGTAGTCGAGCGAGAAGAGAGGTGTTTGCACCACGGTGATGATGATCCAGATGGCAGAGACGAGGAGCCATGAACCCATCAAGGTGTGCCATGGTTTTCGGATCGGGCTGGGGGATGACGATGTGTGGCCGCGGGGAAGGAAGCCGCTGGCGCTGCGATTGATGAGCCATGAGGCAGCGTTGAAGGAGAGGGCGATGAGAATGATTTTAACAGCAGGCGGCCATGCGTCGAAAACGAGGGTTTGGAGGTTTATGCTTTCGTTCAGGATGGCGATGATTCCCCATGAAAAGAACCAGACCGGGACGATGGAGACGAGCAGGTCGGTGGAGACGGAAGCGAGGCTTTTTTCCGGTTCGGAGGATCGTGTCATTTCCCAGAGCAGGGCGGCCATGGCGATGAAGCCGATGAAGGCGATGGCTACATTCCATGGGTCAGGGTATTCGTGTTGTCCTCCGGAGCGGTAGGCGCACCCGAGGACGGAGACGGTGAATATTCTGACTCCATCGAATCCGAGCAGCCATGGGTAGGGAAGTCCCAGAAGCAGGATGAGCCACCGGTGGCAAAGTTTTTTCTTTTCTTCGAGGAGCAGGCTCCATTCAAGGGTTGCCATGTTGCACAGGATGCAGAAGCATACGATGTACACGGGCAGGGAGTTGCTATCAAGGACGATCCATCCGGCGGAGAGTAGCACGAGGAAGGTGAATGCGGCTTTGGCGGCTGCATGCCGTCCGGAGGAAGGAAACGGTGTTTTGGGGGTGGCGTTCATGCGTGAAAAGGCGAGTTCCAGTCTTTTGTAGCACAAATCGCGTCGATGACGCCATGATGAATTGTATCACAGGAGTGTAACAGGCGCTGTGGCCGTACTCTGGCGGTGTTCGGTCTGGTCGATTGGATTGTCCATCCGATGCAGGCTACCATGGAGGCGACGGCGCTGCGTCGAGCTGTTACTTGTTCCATGGTTGAAATTCAGGTTGGGAGGTTGTTCAGCAAGGCAATGGCCGCCAGAAGTGCGGACGAGGCAGCAAGCGGCAGGCCGAGGCTGCCGAGGAGGGTTGAGATATGCCGGTTTTCTGTTTGTTCGATGCCCAAGGTTTGGCGAAGGTAGATCGCGGTCAAGGCTCCGAAGTGGGCGAGGAGTCCCATGCCGAAGATGAGGGCGGGAATGGAAATGACGAAAATCAGAATGAATTTGATGATGGTGAGGAGGTGTTCCGTCCAGTCGAGAGAAGAGGCATTGAACCATGCGTCGGGCCAGTGGTACAGCAGGGCAGTGGCGGCGGCGATGGAGAGGGTAGCAGTCGCGCCCAGCAAGCCTTCCCATGTGCGTTCGGGGGCAATGTGTCTGCTTAGAGGGTTGCGTTTGAAGATTTTTCCTCCCAGCCATTTGTTGAAGATTGCAGCCAGCAGTTCAAAGAGGCCGCAGGCAAGGAGGAGGAGAATGACGGGCGGCAGGATGTGGCTCGGCGTGTTTCCGGTCGGGATGAGGGCAGATAGAGCCCATGAGAAGAACCAGGCGGGGAAGAGGAAGGGCAGGACGGTGCCGCTGATGGCGGAGAGGTTTTTATTTTGGTTTCCGGGTGATGCCATTTCCCACAGGACGGAGGTTGCGATGAAGCATGCCAGATAGATTGCCGAAAGGGTGAAGAAGGAGGTGAGGATGTGGAGCTGTTCGGACGAGTCGGGAAACAGGAGGAAGGATGGGTCCCCTTTGCCGCCGAATTGCAGGATTGGTGTTTGCCGGGTATATTGGCTGTACATGCCGAGGATTGCGCCCGCCATGAGCCATGGATAGGCGAGGCCTGCCGCAAGGAGGAGGTTGCGATGGCAGGTTATGCCGTTTTTCTTGAGGGATGCTGCCCATTCCAGAATGGACAGGTTGCACAGGAGGCAGATCAGGACGGCGTAGCAGGCGGGTCGGTTGTATATGGCTGCGGCGCAGGCGGCGATGATAAGAAGGAGGGTCCGGACGCAGGAGTGCAGGGTAGCCGGGGGCATGGACGAACCGGGTTAGAAGAGATGGAGTACGTTGGCGCAGAATGCTCCCAGGCTGATTCCTCCGCCTACGATCATGCTGACGGTGAAGGCGGGGCTGTCGATGAGGTCGAAGATGCCGCCGATTCCCGGCAAGAGTGAGCCGGAGTCTTTGACGGCGAGGCTGCGCTTGATGAGGGAGCCTGCGAGGTCTCCGATGACGGCAAGGAGGGCGATGATGATGATGATGGAAGCCAGTATCCACGGGTAATGCAGTGCGGCAGGCATGAGGACGGTTGCCAGCCCGAAGCCCGCGGCGGTGGTGAGGAGCAGTGAGCCGATGAAGCCTTCCCACGTTTTTTTCGGGCTGATGTGAGGGATCATTTTGCGGTCGCCGAAGATTTTGCCGCCGATGAGGACGCCGCTGACGTAGGCGCAGATGTCTGTGAGTTTGGTGACGAGGATGATCCAGAGCAGCATGCCGACAGCGCTGTCGGCGAGGTGTGCACCATGGGCTTCCGCGATCAGGAAGGCAAGGGCAAAGCTGAACATCCATACGGGGTAGATGAAAGCCAGCAGGGTGGTGCCGACGCTTCGCAGGGCGCGGTCGGCTTCAATGGGGCGGCGCATTTCCCAGACGAAGGAGACGACGGCCACGAGTGCGACGGCGAAGAAGGCGAATGCAGAGAAGGCGGTAACGGCCTGAGTGGTGTCGATGCTGCGAACGTGAGGAGTGTCGCAGTACAGGCACCATGTTTCTTTGATGCTGAAGTGGCCGAGCAGGAAGAGGAGCCATGGGTAGGGGAGTCCGGCTGCGAGGACGAGCCAGCGCTGGGCGTAGTCTTTTTTCTCCTTGAGCATGGCGTACCATTCGATGGTGGTGAGGTTGCACAGGAGGCAGATGAGGATGGCATAGCCCCAGACGCTGTTCCACCAGAGGACTCCGCCGACGAGGGTGAGGAGGATGACGGTGCTGAAGAGGCGTTCGAGGAAGGTTTTGAGCTTGGGTGTCATGGAAATGAGGGGGAAGGATCGCAGATATGCGCAGAGTTTCTCAGATGTCCGCAGAGGGTGGCATGATGTAGCGTTTGTAATATAGTTGAGGGGTGCCGAAGTTGAAGAGGAGGGCTTTGGTCAGTTTGGTGATTTTGAGGTAGTTGAGGATTTGTGCGTCTTCCGTGCCTGAGAGGTGGGTGAGGGCTTTCAATTCCAGAAGGAGAGTGCCGTGGCAGACGAAGTCTGCACGGTAGGAAGACGGCAGTAGGTGGCCTTTGTAATGGATGTTCAGTTTGGCTTCCCGTTCATAAGGTATGCCTTGGGTGTGCAGTTCCCATTCCAGTGCTTCCTGATAGGTGGATTCCAGAAAGCCGCATCCGAGTTCCCGATGTACGGCCATGGCTGCGCCGATGACGTCGTATGTCAAGGGATCGCTGTCACGGGTGTACATCGGGCCGGATGACGATGGGTTTAACCAGAGCGGGGAATGTGCAGGATATGCAGAAGAAATTTCTGAGTCAGTCTTTTCTATCTGCGTTATTCTGTGTTCCCGCTCCGGTGTTCTGAGGTTTAGTGCGCGCAGGCGGGGCAGGCCCAGTTGGCGCGGATTTGGGCGAAGAAGTCGTTGCCTTTGTCATCGACGAGGATGAAGGCGGGGAAGTCTTGCACTTCGATTTTCCAGACGGCTTCCATGCCGAGTTCGGGGTATTCGAGGAGTTCGACTTTTTTGATGTTGTCTTTCGCCAGGATGGCGGCGGGGCCGCCGATGGAGCCGAGGTAGAAGCCGCCGTGTTTTTTGCAGGCATCGGTGACGCACTGGGCGCGGTTGCCCTTGGCGATCATGATGAGGGAGCCGCCGTTTTCCTGGAAGAGGTCGACGTAGGAGTCCATGCGGCCTGCAGTGGTGGGGCCGAAGGAGCCGGAGGGGTAGCCTTCCGGTGTTTTGGCCGGGCCTGCATAGTAGACGGGGTGGTCTTTGATGTACTGGGGCAGCCCTTCGCCGTTGTCGAGGCGTTCCTTGAGTTTGGCGTGGGCGATGTCGCGGCCGACGATGATGGTGCCGTTGAGGCTGAGGCGGGTGGTGACGGGGTATTTGGAGAGTTCCGCGCGGATTTCGTCCATCGGGCGGTTGAGGTCGATGCTGACGGCGGTGGGCTGGACGGTGCGGAGTGCTTCCGGGATGTACTGGCCGGGGTTGCGCTCAAGCTGCTCGATGAAGATGCCTTCGGGGGTGATTTTCGCCTTGGCATTGCGGTCGGCGGAGCAGGAGACGCCCATGCCGACGGGGCAGGATGCGCCGTGGCGCGGGAGGCGGACGACACGGATGTCGAGCGCATACCATTTGCCGCCGAACTGGGCGCCGAGGCCGAGTTTGCAGGCTTCTTCATGCAGTTCCTTTTCAAGGGCGAGGTCGCGGAAGGCCTGTCCGTGTTCGTTGCCTTCGGTGGGGAGGGTGTCGTAGTATTTGGTGGAGGCGAGTTTGACGGTTTTCAGGCATATTTCCGCCGAGGTGCCGCCGACGACGAAGGCGACGTGGTAGGGCGGGCATGCAGCGGTGCCGAGGGTGCTCATTTTTTCGACGAGGAATTTCTTGAGCGTGGCCGGGTTCAGCAGGGCTTTTGTTTCCTGATAGAGGTAGGTTTTGTTGGCCGAGCCGCCGCCTTTGGCGACGAAGAGGAAGCTGTATTTCATGCCTTCGACGGCGGCGATATCGATCTGCGCCGGAAGGTTGGTTCCCGTGTTCTTTTCCTTGTACATGTCGAGGGCGACCGTCTGGGAGTAGCGCAGGTTGTTCTGCGTGTAGGCGTCGTACACGCCGTGGGAGAGTTCTTCGCAGTCGTTGCATCCGGTCCAGACCTGCTGGCCTTTTTTGCCGACGATGTTGGCGGTGCCGGTGTCCTGGCAGAAGGGGAGGATGCCCAGGGAGGCCACTTCGGCATTGCGGAGGAGGGTGAGTGCTACGCTTTTGTCGTTTTCGCTGGCTTCGGGATCGCTCAGGATGCCCGCAACCATTTTGAGGTGTTCGGGGCGGAGGTAGAAGGCGATGTCGTGGAAGGCTTCGGCGGCGAGGAGGCGGAGGCCTTCGGGCGCAACTTTGAGGATCGGTTTTCCTTCGAATTCGCCGATGCTCACGTAGTCTTTGGTGATGAGGCGGTACTGTGTTTTATCCTCGCCGAGGGGGAAAGGATCCTGATAGTGAAACGGAGGCGTAGCCATAACAGGAGGCATGATAGCGGAGTTACCTCCGAATTTCCAGCGCAAAAATGCAGTGTCTCCCGAATGGATAGAAAGAGGCGTGTTCGGCTGTTTGGCTGGGAATTCGGCGGCCGGGTAGGATGTTGTTACACTTCTGTTACACAAGTCGTGCTTGTTCCCGATGATGGATTCGTGATAGAAAGGGAGTTGATTTCCCTCGACTCCCATGACTGCTTCTTCCAAACTCGTGTTATCCAGTTTTCCCGGTACTTTTTTGCTGTTTGCCCTGCTGGCCGTGGTCTGGTGGGTGGATGCAGCCTGGGGCTATGCGGGGCTCGTGTGCGGGCTGTGCAATATGGGTACGCTCGACTGGCACCGCCTGCTGCGGGAGAAGGATGGCTATACGCAGGGGAAGCTGGCCTTGTGCGCCGGGCTGGCCTATCCCTGGCTTCTGGCAGCGATTGCCGTGGAGGCCCGCGACAGGGTGCTGGTGCTTTCCAACGGTTGGTCGGCCCATTTGGGGGATTTGTATGCGGTGGCGGCTGCCGGGGTGTTTGCCTGTTTTTATCTGGTGATGCTGATGGTGCTTGCGTTGACGTGGGAGGCATTCCGCGCGGACGGGTTCGAGCGCGCGGTGCGCAATATCGGCCTGACGGTGCTTTCGTTTGTGTTTCCCTGCTGGATGCTGGCGTTCGCACTGTTTTGCCTGGTGGGGATGGATGCGGCGGGCGGTACGCTGCCGAGGGAGGCTTTTTCGATTCTGGTCTGGCTGATGGTGGTGACGAAGCTGGCGGATCTGTTTGCGCACGGTTGCGGTGTGTTGTTCGGCGGGCGTTTGTTCGAGTCGGCACGCATGGCTCCGGTGCAGCATCCTGCGACGACATGGGAGGGATTTATGGGAGCGATGATTCTGACGGCGGATGCAGGGTTCATTCTGGCGTACTGCTTGCGGTTCCCGATTCTGCACAAGCCGTTTTTCCTGATTGCCGTTCTGCTGGCTATCGTTCTGTTGGCGTATTTCGGCAATTTCGCTTCTTCGCTGGTGCGGAGGAGTTTCGGAAGAGAGGATGCTCCGGATGCGTTCGGCAGGTGGGGGAGCGGGATCGCGTTGACGGGTAGTCTTGCTTTTACGGTGGGGGTGGCCGTGGTGGGCGGGCTGCTGTTGCTGGGCCTGTCGAATGTGTTTCCGGCCGTTGCGGATTGAGGAAAAAGATGAGTGTTCTCGGCTCGAAATCCGAGGGTGGCGTATGTATGTGTTCCTGTTTCGTTTCTGCTTTTATCTGATGGAATAATTTTCTGCCGAATCCGTTTGTGATGCTTTTGTTGCATAAAATTTGCTGGACGATTTCCCTGTGGTTATGCTACAAATGAATCGATCCGAAGGCGATCCATACATATCATGAAAATAGTACCCCAACTTATTGCGCTCGGTTTGATGGCGGCTCCTGCGTGGGCCCAGACTCAGGCCGCCGATCCCGTAACCGCCAGCCGCGTGCTGCCGGATGTGCAGACACAGCCCGTTTTTCCCCGGATGATTATTCAAAAGGGGGAGAAGGATCAGTCTGTGGTCATCAGCAAGGCGGAAGTGCAATCCCGCGTGATGGGGCCGCTTTGCGAGACGATCGTGACGATGACGTTCCATAATCCGAATAACCGGGTGCTGGAGGGAGAACTGTATTACCCTTTGCCGCAGGGGGCTGTGATGCAGGGGTATGCACTGGATGTCAACGGTGCGATGGTGGACGGCGTACCTGTGACGAAGGAGAAGGCTCGTGTGGTGTTCGAAGAGGAGCAGCGCAGGGGTATTGATCCGGGGCTGGTGGAATGGTCGGGAGGCAACCAGTTCAAGACGCGCGTGCATCCCATTCCGGCAAACGGTACGCGTACGGTTCGTCTTCGTTATACGACGATGGTGCCGATGAATGAGGACGGTTCTGTGCTGTACCAGCTGCCTCTGAATTTCGGCAACAGGATGGATTCCTTCAAGTTGCGCGTCGAGGTGCTCAACGACGAGAAGCCGCAGATCAACCGGTCTCCCGTGGAGAATCTTTCGTTTGACAAGGTGCAGGGAATGTTTGTGGCCGAGAAGGAGTTGAAGGATATTGCGCTGACGGAGGATTTGAAGATATCGATTCCTGCGCCACTTCCCAAGTTCGGTCCCACCGTAGAGACGGGTAACGGCAATTTTACGATGACGCCGATTCAGCTTGGGGGTAAGCCCAAGAGTGAATCTTTTGTCGAGAAGCATGACGGCAAGTATTATGCCACGGTTGTTCTACCTGTGGATGCTGCGGGTGCTGGCAGCCATAAGGCACCGGGCAGGCTGTCGATCGTATGGGATGCCTCAGGATCGATGGCGAAGGCGGATACGGCGAAGGCGATTGCCTTTTTGAAAAAATATTTGGATACGTACATGAACAGGCCGGGCCAGGCTGCATCGGCAGAACGGCCCATTGAGGAAGTTCGTCTGACGATTGTGCGCGACAGGATCGGCGATCCCAAGGTGTTCAAGGATGCCGATGCTCTTTTGAAAGCGTTGGAGGAGATTACTTATGACGGAGCAACGGCGGATGTACAGGCTGCGGTACCTTCGACGGCGGATGCGGGACTGTGTTTTGTCGTGAGCGATGGTATTGCCAATTTCAGCAAGGGGGAAATGAGTGACAGCGCGGCTCCTGTGGTGGCTCTTGCCGTAACGTCCGCTTCGGATTTTCATGCCATGGAGCGTATGAATGCCCGCGTGCTGACTCTGACGAATCATACGGCGGAGCAGGCGATGAAGAATCTGGAAGAGCCTGTATTGAAAGTGATAAGTGTGGTGTTGGACGGTGAGCCGTGGGAGGATTCCGTATGCAGCGGCAGAACGGTCAAGGCCGGAGATGCGCTGCTGGTGACTGGCAACATTCCTGAAGGTGATCATGAGATTGGTTTGATACTGGTGAGCCTGTCGGAAGGAAAGAATAATGAGACGCATGGTATGTTTGTCACGATGCCTGTTTCTACGGGCAACGCGCAGGAAGGAACGCTGTTGCGGTCTTTCCATGCCCAGAACAGGCTGAACGAGATGATGCGCGAGCCGGAAACCCCGGTGCGGGCCGAGCGGCTGAAGGCTCTCGGCGAGGAATACGGTATCGTGACGCCCGGTACGTCTTTGCTGGTGCTGGAGTCGCTCGACCAGTATATCCGCCACGGGGTGAGGCCTCCGGCCTCCGCACCGAAGGAAAGGCAATTGTACGACGAGCATGTGGCGATGAATGCCAAGGCGAAGGAGCTGAGTGAGGAATCGCAAAGGGTGGGGCAGATGCGGCGATCTTTGGACGGCTGGAAGGAGAAGGTAGCGTGGCTTGAAACCGATTTTTCGAAGAGGAAACCAGCCAAGAATGCCGATACGAAGATGGTTTTGAATCAGCGTGCAGTGGATGGGATGGACGATGAAGCGGGCGAAGCATCCCCCTTTGATTCGGGGGATGTTCGTGTCCTGAGGGCTGAGCGTCGATCGGAGGCCGTGAGCGTGATGCCCGCTGCTGCTGCTGCTCCCGTTGGGGCAGAGGCTCCTCCTGCCGGGGTAGGTGAGGCCTTTGGTGTCGGTTTTGGCACAGGAATGGTTGCCGCTGAAGATGCCGATGCGGCGGTTGTTGTGACTGGCGGTATGCGGCCGGCAGGCGGTGCTATGCTGGGGTCGGCAGGCGGACGGTCGGGAGGAGGCCGTGAGACACAGTCACCGCAGCCCGTGATTCAGGTGAAGCCGTGGGATTCGAAGGATCCGTATATGGAGGCATTGAAGGTATCGGAAAAGCCTTACGATACGTATATGAAGCTCAAGGCGGAGTACGGGGCGGCTCCGGGGTATTATCTGGATTGTGCCGATTTCTTTGCCTCGAAGGGCGATAAGGCGACGGCTTTGCAGGTGCTCTCCAATCTTGTGGAGATGGAGTTGGAGAATCGTTCCCTGCTGAGGACGCTGGGTTACAAGCTCCGGTATCTGGGCGATCTGGATCAGGCGGAGTTCGTGTTCCGGAAAGTGGCCGAGATGTTCCGTGAAGAACCGCAGTCCTACCGCGATCTGGCGCTGGTGCTGGCGGAGAAGGGCGAGTATCAGGCCGCGGTCGATATGTTGCGGAAGATTCTGACGAATCCGATGCAGGAGCGTTTCGCCGGGGTGGAGCAGATTGCCCTGATGGAGATGAACCGCCTGATCGCCAAGGCGAAGGCCGAAGGCAAGCCGGTGAATGTGGATGGTTTGGATCCCGCGTTCATCAAGCCGGTAGATACGGATCTGCGCGTTGTCATCAACTGGGATACGGCCGCTTCGGATATGGATTTGTGGGTGACCGACCCGTTCAAGGAGAAGTGTTTCTACAGCCATAACCGGACGCAGACGGGCGGCATGCTTTCCCGCGACGTGACGCAGGGCTACGGCCCCGAAGAGTTCCTGATCCGCAAGGCGAAGGATGGGGACTACAAGATCGAGACGCATTATTACGGCAGCAGGTCGCAGAAGATGCTGGCTCCGGTGACGCTATATGCGGAAGTGTATACGGACTACGGAAGGCCGGAAGAAAAGCGGCAGACGCTGTTTTTCCGCCTTGAAGAGAAGGATCAGGTGGTGAATGTAGGTAAGGTGGCTTACGGTCAGGATCCGTCCGCTCCTTCCCTGCGGGATTATCAGGTGAAGAAGGGCGATACGCTCGAATCCATTGCCCGGAAGGAATTGGATGATCCGGCGCGGGCAGAAGAGATTCTGAAGTTGAATCCGTCCCTCAAGGGCAGGGAACTGTCGGCTGGAGAGTTGATCAAGCTGCCGAAGTAAACTCACGGGTGCCCCGGCTCCAATGAAAAAACGCCTGTCTTGTACAAGACAGGCGTTTTGTTTGCGAATAGGGAAGCGTTTATCGAAGAAAAACGATCAGTGTTGAATGTCCTGTTCCTTCTTTTTGCGGGAGGTCATTTTGATCATCAGGACGTACAGGGCGGCCAGGACGACGACGCAGATGACGAGGCCGAGCGATTCGGCTTTTACGGCTTCTTTCAGTTTGTCCGGGTCTTTGAGAATGTCCGGATGCTCCGAGCCGATGCGGTGGCCGTACCAGGTGAGAACGGTGCACCAGATGAAGGCGCCCAGCGTGGTGACGAGGCTGAATATCCAGAAGTTCATGCGGACGATGCCCGCCGGGATGGAGATGAGGTGCCGGATGACCGGGAGCAGGCGGGCGAAGAAGACGCCACCGACGGCGTACCGCTCCATGAAGACGGTGGCCTTGGCGACTTTGGCCGGAGGCATGAAGAAGTATTTGCCCCAGCGGTTGATGAAGGGGATGCCTGCATAGCGGGCGACGAGGTAGGTGATGGCGGAGCCGACGTAGGAGCCGACGGTGCCTGCGATGACGACGCCCCAGAAGCTCATGGGGGCATTGGGTCCGGCGGCAATGATGGCGGCCGGGGGCATGACCAGTTCACTGGGGACGGGGAAGATGGAGCTTTCCATGGCCATGAGGAGGATGACGCCGGCATATCCCCAGTCGGTCACCCATCCCATCCAGATATTGATCAGTTCGTGCATCATGTTCGTATGCGGGGGATTATGCACAGTTTTGCTGTGCTGTGAAGTCTTTTCTTGTAAAATTCAATGCATTCAGCTACATTGACGTACGACATGAAGTTGTTCATCATTGCCGGAGAGACGAGCGGAGACAAGCACGGCGCGCTGCTGATGCAGGAGTTGCTCAGGCAGGATCCGTCCATGGAAATCATGGGGTTGGGAGGTCCGCTGATGCAGGCCGTTTCGCCGGAAATCGAGGATTGGGTGGAGGAAGCGGCGGTGATCGGCGTGGTGGAAGTGCTGAAGAAGTACGGATGGTTTCGCCAGAAGTTTCTCGATGTGCTGGACCGCATCAAGCGCGAGCAGCCGGATGGTGTGATTCTGGTGGATTATCCGGGGTTCAATCTGCGTATGGCCGAGCGTTTGCGCCGCGATGGTGTGGATGTGCGGATCGGTTATTTCATTTCCCCGCAGGTGTGGGCTTGGCACAAGGGGCGCATTCCGAAGATGGCGAAGATTCTGGATATCATGATGTGCATTTTCCCCTTTGAGAAGCCTTTGTTCGAGGGGGCGGGGCTGTGGACGGAGTTTGTGGGCCATCCGCTGGTGGACGATATTCTGGCGGAGCGGCAGACGGATGTGCGGGAGCCGAAGCTGGTCGGCCTGTTTCCGGGGAGCCGTGTGCGCGAGATCGAGAGGCATTTTCCCGTTTTCATTCAGGTGGTGGATTTGCTGCGCCACAGGCATCCCGACTGGGTGTTCGAGACGGCTGCATCGAATACGAAGCTGGCCGATCTGATGCGCCGGATGGCGCACGAGTTCGGTCTTCCGGCCAATGTGCTGCATATCCGGACGGAGAATTACCACGGGTTGATGGATCGGGCGAATGCCGCGCTGGTGGCTTCCGGTACGGCGACGCTTGAAGCGGCTCTGCACGAGCTTCCCTACGCATTGGTGTACAAGGTGGCGTGGGGTACGTATCTGGCGGCGAAGCTGCTGGTGCGCATTCCCCATATCGGGATGGTGAATATTCTTTCCGGCAAGGAAGTGGTGCGCGAGCTGGTGCAGAACGATTTTTCCGTGGAGAACTGCATCGCCGAGCTGGAGAGGCTGATGGACGAGAAACAGCGCGAGGATGTGGTGCGCAGCATGCGTGCGGCAACGGATCTGCTGGGGCACGGCGGCGCAGCAGCAAAGGCGGCGGATGCCGTGATGAAGATGCTGAAGGGGCAGCAGGGCGAGTGAGTTACGCCCGCTTGCCGCGTGCGCGGTTTTCCTTCAGCCATGCCGAGAATCGTTCGGCCGAGTAGTTGATGACGAGTTCGTCAGGGAAATCGGTGCGCGCCAGGAGGGGCGTGATGTGGTCGATATTGGCGATGTCCGTCATGTAATGGGCGTCGCTGCTGAGGAGGACGGGTGCGCCGTGCAGCTTACTTTTTTCAAGGATGGAGAGGGCGTTTTTGACGACGTTTTTGCGCGTTTCGGGATGACGCAGGGCGTTGTTGTTGATTTCGAGGAGGGTGTGGTGCCGTTTGGCTTCGAGGACGAGGATGTCATAATCCAGCGGGCAGTTGCCGTCGTCCGGATGGCTGATGATGTCGATGGCCGGGTTGCGGATGGCCTGAAGGACGGCATGGGTATTCTCCTCGATGGTGCCGAAGGTGTAGCACTGTTCATGGATGCCGGCAATGCGGAGATCGAGGGTGTCGATCAGTTTCGGTGCCATGCTCAGGGTTCCGGCATAATCGAGAATGTTGATTTCGGCTCCGAGCAGGAGGTCAATGCCGAACATGCGCCGAGGGACGACGGGGAGGTTGGCGAAGTAGAGGTCGGCACAGGTGCCGGGGATGCCGGAGGCGTGTTCGGTGATGCCGAGCAGGGAGAGGCCTTTGTCGGCGGCGGCACGAGCCATTTCCGTGATGGTGCCGTAGGCGTGGCCGCTGGCGATCGTGTGCGTGTGGACGTCGAGCTGGAGGGGATGCATGGAGCAAGGAGGCGCCCGGTCCGCAGGATGAACCGGGCGCGAAAGAGAAGATTATTGTTTTTTGATGGAGAGGGAGCCGTAGGTGTCCTTGCCGCCGTTTTGTTCGAATTCACAGACGATTCTCGGGTTTTTCAGCGGTTTGGGAACTTTCAGCGTGTAGGTGTTGTCTTTGGCATTGCGTCCTGCGCTGGCGGTGTGCTTGTCCTGTGCGACGAGGGTGTTCCCGTCGTACACGGCTACGGATTTGACGCCGAGAGCGTGCATGCCTCTCTGGTAGTTGAAGGTGATGATGTAGGTGCCCTTGTCCTTGACGGGATGCGAGCCTTCCAGTTCTACAGGGCCGCCGTCATCGAAGATGCGGGGGCTCCAGCCACGCGCCAGAGAGAAGGTGGTGCACCATGCGTCGATGGAGCTGGCTGCTGCGACGCCGTACATGGATTCCGGGTCGAAGTCGCGCATTTCCTCGAAGAGGGTGCGGAGTTTTTTCATGTCGTATGCCGGAGAGTTGCGGCGCAGTTTTCCGGTCAGTACGGCATACATTTCCTGCTTCTGATGAGGCGTGTAGGCCGGATCGTCAGCCATGCGGCGGACGCGCGAGACGGCTTCGTCGGCATCGAGTTCCTTGATCTGGTCGCCAAGAGCCCAGGGGCTGAACTGGAGGCGGCGGACATATCCGCTTTTATCGTCCGGATCGGCCTGCTTGATCATGTCGAGCAGTTTGTCAGGCGTTGCAATGCCCAAATCGCAGGTTTTGCCGAGCAGTTTCGCCTTTTCGAGTCCTTGCGCTTTTTCCGCCTGCTGGACGAGCTTGGTGCGCTGTTCCAGCTTGTCCATGTTGCTCCGGATGGTTTGGACTGCCTGTGAGGGCGATTCGGTGAGGGCGTTGCCCTGAATGGTGGCGTATGGCCGCCCGTTCCGGTCCAGCATCAGGATGCAGGGATAGGAGGCGATGCCGTTCGGCAATTTGTAATTGCCCAGAATTTTGGCGGTGGTTTTCTTTTCCGCTTCGGTGGGGTTCTGGTAAACCGGAAGCGTGAGCATGATGGCTTGTCCCGCGATTTTGTCGATTTCCCTGCTTTTCCAGAGGGTTGTCAGCATTTTTTCGCCGATTTTGTCCCATCCTGCGCCGTACATGTAGATCAGGATGCCGTCGTCCTTGGCTTTTTTGGCGGCGTCTTCGTAGGTGGCGGCCTGCTGAACCGCCATCAGAGGGGCGGAGGAGAGGAGCGCGGCAAGGGCCAGTGTGTACAGTGTCTTCATGTTGTGTGGTGCCGGTTGGGTTCAGGATGCGGGTTTGCCGTAGACCTGGATGCCGTTGAGGTGGAAGAATTCAGGGCCGCCCGGGCGCAGGATGCGGACGAAGCGGGCTCTCGGCTTGGAGTCGGCGAGGTCGGCGCGCAGGATGCGGGATGCATTGCCGAACTGGTGAACATCCGTCCAGTTGGTGCGGTCTTCGGAGACCTGCACTTTCATGTTGTTGAGCCTCCAGAGGTTGTCGCCCGTGCAGATGACGACGACGCCGGAGAGCTGGCCGACACGCGGCAGTTCGACTTCCGCCCAGGCGTCTTCATCCTTGTTGGTATGGAAGTGTCCGCCGCAGGGTTCGAGGAGCCCCCAGTGCATGGATGCGTCGCCGTATTGGGAGGAGACGGAGCTCATGCGCACGAGGCCGCCGGAGGAAAGGAGTTTGCCGGGGAACGGGTCGATTTTCGGCAGGGAGTCCTTGTATTTGTGCTTGAGCATTTTGCCGACGGTCTGGAAGGTGGTCAGGTCTTTGCTGTTTTCCGCGCCGATGAGGGCAGCCGCAAGCAGTTTGTCCTTGGCATCCTTGTCCATACGGGAAGCGCCCATGGCCTGCAGAGTCATCTTGGTGAAGGCCTGCTGGAAGGCCGGCTTTTCCTGAGCGACCTGCCCCTGTCCCCACGCGAGGGCGATGGAAGCGAAAGCGGGTTTGTTCATCATGTTGCCCATGACGACCTTGAGGTAGTCCATCAGGAGTTTTTCATTGGGCTTGTTTTTGTCGCGTACCTGTTCGATCTGTTTGTTCAGGAAGTTTTCGACGTCCCAGCGGCAGGAACCCATGTTGTCGAATTGCTTCAGGCTGGCATGGAAGATTTTCAGGCGATCCGTAGGGGATTTGACGCATTGGAACAACTGGGGATAGACGTGTTTCATCAATGTCTGGGCACATACGTCCGGGAAGACGGGAGCAAAGGCCTTGCACACGGCGTCGTTGATTTGCGTCCATTTCCTGGCGTCGTTGGGTGCCTTGGTTTTGACGAGGTTGCAGTATTCGCGCCAGACGGGGAAGTTGAGCGGCTGGATGTCCGTTGCCAGTTCGTACAGGCCGACGGCCGTGTTCTGCTTGTTGGTTGCGGCAAGGAAGCGCGCGATGGCGGATACCTGGTCGGAGATGCGGGTGCGGAACTGGTCGGAGTACAGGGCCTGCGTGAGTTCGAGGAATGCCCATGTGTGTTCGTCCCAGAAGCACCAGTGTGCGCCGCGCTGCCATGAGAGCGAATAGGCAGGCGTCCATTTGCCGTTGACTCGCACCGTGTAGGCGCAGTGGCCCGGTTCGCCCATGGGCAGGGCGGGGATGCCGTTGGCGCAGGCTGCGAATGCTCCGTAGTGGGACAGGCCGCCGCAGACGCCGCCGACGTCTTTCGTCATTTGCGCCTGGTTGCCGGAGAAGTACCGGTCATAGGGGCGGTAGTAGTCGGAACCGTGGATGCTGTCGCCGCTGATGTTGTTGAGGCGGTACGGAGCCTGCCAGCAGGCTCCTGTGTATTGTTCGGCGGGAAGGCGGACGTTGTCGCGCTGCCAGGTGAGCGATTCGACGTTGCCGAAGCCGTTGTTCCCCTTGCAACCGCAGACGATGCGCATGTCCCAGTAGTCGAGGTTGTCGAATTCGCGGTTGAGTTTGCCTTCCTTCCAGCTGGTCGCGTAGAATTTGTTGCGGGCGACGGCTTTGTCGTGTTCCCAGCCCGATCGCGCGAATTCGGCTGCCGTGGCGGCGGCTATTTTGCGGAGCATGGGATCGGAGACGGTGTCCGGCGAGTCCTTGACGATGTCGACGAGGATGGCCAGCGCCTTGTCGGCATTGCCGACGGGCCCCGAGAAGAGGAATCCTTCAAGCCATTCGAGATTGTTGGCGAAGGCGGTCAGGAAGCTGTGGCCGTCCGGCGTGGAGGCGAGGGTTGAAATCTTGTCGGCTCCTGCATGCTGGATCAACTGCCATTGGGCAAGGTCGAGCCTGTTTTGGGGCTTGGAAAGGAATGCCATGACATCCTTGTCGGTGCGGCCTTCGAGGTTTTTTGCGATACGGGAAGCGAGTTTGCGCTGGATGGAGTCCGCCTTGCTCCATGCCGTACCTGTGAATTCCTTGCCGATGAACGGGGCCTCCTTCATGGATGCCAGATGTTTCAGATATTGCTGCAGCTGTTTGAGCTGGGCAGGGGTTCGCGTGGCGGATGCGAGATCGGGAATGTCGGGAGCCGAGGGTTCATCGGCGGCCGGTTCCGGTTCGGGTTCTTCGGCTACGGGCGCAGGTTCGTCCGGCGTGGCCGGTGCGGGTTCCGGGGCAGGGGCCGGTTCCGGCTCTTGCGGCGTATCCGGAGTGGGTGCGGGTTCAGGCTCCGGCTGCGCGGGAGACGGAGCTGGCTGTACCACCGGAGGTGCGATGGAGGGGGCGGGCTGCGGAGGGGCTACGGGGGCAGGTGTGTCCTTCAGCCCGGCGGTATCCGGCTCCGCAATGGGGGATGCGGCTTTTTTCTTCTGCGTCGAATGCGTGTGTTTGGTGGAAACCGGTCTGCCCCCGATGACGGACGGGTAGACGGTGTAACCGGCAAGAACTCCCACGCTCATGGCGATGCCTAATAGATATCCCCTTTTGGACATGTGCGGATTCTACCGGAAAACACCCTGTTGTCAAGCAGGAAACGGCCGATGCCGGGGGCTCCTGCGGCAGTGCGCCGCGTACCCGTTTCAAACCGGGTTGCGTGCAAGGAAGCGCCGGTTCGCGAAAGGCGGGAAAGAAAGGTCCGGAAGCTGCTGGTTTCAAAAGGGCCGGGAATGCTCCGCCCGGAGCGGATGGGAGGCAGCCGGAGTACCCGGCAAACGATGGGTTCAAGGCAGGCGGAGACCTGCCACCATTTTTCCCGAAGTATGATCATTTTTTGCTTTTCACCCCGCATGGTATTTGGTATTCTTACGCGAGAGGGGTAAACCCGATACAGTTTTATGACTATACGCGCACTCTACTTACTTCCGATGATGGCCGGTTGCCTGCTGGCAGCTCCAGAAGACAGCCTTCAAAAGGCCGAGAAACTGATGAAGCGGGCCAATAAGCTTGAACAGAAAGGCTTCCTGTATGCCGCGACGCAAGCGACCAATGCCGCCAAGGATGCCATGGTGAAATTGAAGGATGAACATCCCGATTTCAGGTCCGATTATGTGGAGTCGCGCATTACGACGCTGACGGCCAAGGCGGAAGCTCTCGCCGCCAATGCCGAAGCCGCGCCTGCCGATCTGCCCAAGGAAGTGAAGCTTCCCGATTGTTTTGTCGCTCCCTCCGAAGAAGCTGCCGGCAACAAGATGGATGCTACCGTGCAGCGTATGTACACGGGCAATATCGTACTGACCAGCCGTGGCGAACAGGAACCCGTCGTGATTCCTCCCGTGCGCGGTGAGAAGTATGTGCCCGGCTATTATACGACCCGCAGCGAACCTGTGCGCGTCGTGCAACCTCAGGAGGAAGTGGTCGCCTTTGAAGAAACGACCGTGGAAGTTACCCCTCCCTGGGACTATGTGGAACCCGCTGCTCCCGCACCTGCTCCGCAGCCTCGTGAAGTGGTCGTGGCGACTCCCAGACAGGAAGCCGCCGTGCCTGCTCCCGCTCCGGCTCCCCGCCCTGCAGCTGCTCCTGCTCTGGCACCGGTAGTGCAACCCGCCATTCGCGTGGTGGAAGAATCGACGAGGACGACTCCTCCCAGCGGTTCGGGCCGCATGACGGGCCGCAGCCGTTTCTAATCGTTTATCCCTTCTCATGTCCAATCATCTAGTTCGAGGTCGTCAGGTATTTGTTGACGAAATCGAAGCGTTGAAAGGCGTAACCGACCGCTTGGATGACAATTTCGTCCAGGCGGTCGAGTCTATGTCGGCAGCGCTCGATTCCGGCCACAAAATTATTGTCGTAGGTGTCGGCAAGTCCGGCAATATCGGTCAGAAAATTGTCGCAACCCTGAATTCGACGGGTGCGCCCACCGTGCTGCTCGATTCCCAGAATGCCCTTCACGGCGATTTGGGGATTGTTTGCGACGGGGATGCGTGTATTGCCATGTCGTTCTCCGGGGAAACATCGGAATTGCTGACTCTGCTTCCTTTCCTGAAGCGTTTCAATATGCAGATTATCGCAATGACGGGGAATGTCTCTTCCTCGCTGGCGAATCATGCCGATATCGTGCTTGATACCGGGGTGGAGCGCGAAGCCTGCCCGCTGAATCTGGCTCCGACATCAAGTAGTACGGCCATGCTGGTCATGGGCGATGCGCTGGCGATGGCTTTGTTGGAAGCGCGGCATTTCACCAAGGAAGATTTTGCCAAACGCCACCCGGGCGGTTCTTTGGGGCGTGCTTTGCTGACGAAGGTCTGCGATATCATGCGCAAGGATATTGCCTGTCTGCCGGTGACGGCGACAGTATCCGAATGCCTGCTGGCCATGAGCCGCGCCAAGGCAGGGGCATGTATCCTCGTCAAGGAGGATGGGACGCTTGCCGGGATTTTCACTCATGGAGATTTTGCGCGCGCCTATCAGGCGGATGAATTGGTTGGCGGCAAGCCGGTCGCTCCTCTAATGACGCCGACTCCGGTGTTTGTGAAAGAAGGCGAGCTGGCAGCTGCTGCCGTAAGGACTCTTCGCAATCGCCGGATCGACGATCTGGTCGTGCTCGATGGTGACGGCAAACCCGTCGGACTGATCGATACGCAGGATCTTGCACGCTTGAAGCTGGTCTGATATCCGCTTCCTCTCTTTTCGACAGCCGCTTCCCTGAACGGGGGAGCGGCTGTTTTGCCGAAGGCGTGTTCTGTGTGGCCGCCATCCGGTTTTTTCGGAAGCGAAAGCGTTTGTTTTGTCGCAGGATACGAAAAATCCCTTCTTCCATGCGGAAGAAGGGAAGGATTGGATTTTCGTGCAGCCTGGTTACCAGTTGCAGATGTTGTCTTCGTTGTCGCCTGTTTTGTTGGGGCCGTTGTTGCCCTTCATGTCGGGTCCGAGAGACCAGATGTCGAAGTCGGCGTTGATGCCGTTGCCGCGGTTGCCGTCCGCATCGACGGCGTTCTGGCCGCTGCCGAGGCGGTAACGGTAGGGGGTGCCCCACGGGTCAAGGATGACGTAGCGGCCATTGCGGCGTTTGACGTTGACGCTTTCCGGATCGGAAGATCCGGGTTTGAGTTTGTCCCAATACGGCTTCAGGCGACCTTGGCCTTCGGGGTTCATATCCGGCCGGCCGTCGCCGTCTTCATCACGGTAGAGGGCTTCGTACAGCTTGGTGGAGCTGGTTTCGCTGCCGTCGCCGACAGGGTAGCACGAGTTGTCGGAACGGTATTGGTCCAGCGCGGTCGAGAGCGCAGAGATAGTGACTTTGACCGTTTCCGCACGTTTCTTTTCCTTGATTGCGTTGAAGGCGAACATGCCGATGGTCATCAGGATGGCGATGATGGCGATGACGATGAGGATTTCGATGAGCGTGAATCCCCGGTGCAGCCGGATATGGCGATGGTACGTCATGAGTTTACATGTTGGAGATCAGGTTCATGAGCGGCATGAACATGGCGAACACGATGCCGCCGACGACCACGGCGAGGAAGACGATCATGATCGGTTCCAGCATGGAGGTCAGGGCGCTGACGGCGTTGTCCACTTCTTCGTCGTAAACGTCTGCCACTTTGAGGAGCATGTCCGGGAGCTGGCCCGTTTCCTCACCGACGTCGACCATGGAGATCATCATGGGAGGGAAGACGGGGCAGGTGTTCATGGGCGTGACGATGGATTCACCTTCCTTGACGGAGTCGTGAATGCGGCCTACGGCATCGGCGACGATGCAGTTGCCGGCGGTTTCGCGCGTGATGGTGAGCGCCTGGAGGATGGGGACGCCGGAGGTGACAAGTGTGCCGAACGTGCGCGAGAAGCGGGCGACGGAGCTTTGGCGCAGCACTCGGCCGACGAGCGGAAGCTTGAGCTTGATGCGGTCGATTTCATGCAGGCCTTTGGGCGTACGCTGGAGCATCGTGAAGGCGATGTAGAAGATGACGACAAAGAGGAGGAGGAAGACGGCGTTCGGGATGCCCCAGTGCATTTCGAAGAACCAGTCGCTGAGGTTGAATACGAACTGGGAGATGGCCGGGAGTTCCTGTCCGTTCGTGGAGAACATTTCCTTGAATTTCGGTACGATGACGAGCATCAGGAAGATGAGGATGGCAACCGCGATGAACATGATGATGGAGGGATACACCATGGCGGATACGATTTTGCTGCGGAGTTTCTGCGCTTTTTCCTGATATTCCGCAAGGCGGGTAAGAACGACTTCAAGCACACCGCCGAGTTCCCCGGCCTTCACCATGTTGACGAACAGCTTGTTGAAGATTTTCGGGTGCTGTGCGAGGGCTTCGGAGAAGGTGGATCCGCTCTGGACGGATTCGCAGAGTGCGCCGATGGTGGCGCGGAGGTTGGGGTTCGGTTCCTGTTTGTACAGGACGTTCAGACCCTGCAGGAGGGGAAGCCCGGCATCGATCAGCGTGGCGAGCTGCCGGGTGAAGATCATCAGTTCCTTGCCTTTGACGGAGCCGCCGGCTTTGCCTTTGCGCCCTTTGCTCTTGACCTTTTTGCCGGAGGCGTCGGTTTTCTTGGGCTTCGGTGCCGAAGGTTTGCCGCTCTTGCCGGTTTCACTGATTTCCGTCGGATAGAGCCCCATCGCCTTGATGGATTCAAGTGCTTCGATTTTGGAAGCCGCGGAGATGACGCCCGTTTGGGCTTCGCCATTCTGGTTAAGTGCGGTGTATTGGAAATTAGCCATATGAGAACTGGATGGTGGAATGGAGTTTGTTCGGAGTATATGCGGGATCGGATGGTTCGGGAGAGAGTCGAGCTTCAGGTGTATTTGAGAACTTCTTCGATGGTGGTGTTGCCTTCGTAGATGTTGCGAAGGCCGTCTTCGCGCAGGGTGGTCATCCCCATTTCGATGGCTTTCTGGCGCAGGACGACGGTCGGAGCGCGGTCCGTGATCATATCCTTGAGGGTATCGTTGATGTCGAGCAGTTCGTAGAGGCCTTTACGGCCTTTGTAGCCGGAGCCTCCGCACCGGTCGCAACGCGAGCCCGTGTAGAATGTTTTGTTGCCGAGTTCGTAGGGGGAGATGCCGAGCTGGGAGAGGACGGTGGCGGAAGGTTCGTAGGGTACGCGGCAGTCCGGGCAGATGGTGCGGACGAGGCGCTGGGCGAGTACGCCTTCGAGCGAGGCGGCCACAAGGAAGGGTTCGCAGCCCATGTCCACCAGTCGGGTGACGGCGCCAGCGGCATCGTTGGTATGGAGGGTGGAGAGTACCAAGTGGCCCGTGAGGGATGCCTGAATGGCGATCTGGGCGGTTTCCTGGTCACGCATTTCCCCGACCATGATGCGGTCCGGGTCCTGGCGGAGGAAGGCTCGCAGCACCATGGGGAAGTCCATGCCGATGGCTTCGTTGACGGGGATCTGGACGATGCCGTCGATGTCGTATTCCACCGGGTCTTCCGCAGTGAGTACCTTGGAGTCGATGGTGTTGACTTCGCGGAGTGCGGCGTAGAGGGTGGTGGTTTTACCGGCGCCGGTGGGGCCTGTGACGATGAAGATGCCGTTCGGCTTGTTGACGGTGTCGAGGATGTACTCGTGGATGTGCGTCGGGAGGCCGAGGTTGTTCAGGTTGAGGTTGACGGAGGAGCGGTCGAGCACGCGGAGTACGACGGATTCTCCGTACTGGGTGGGCAGGGAAGATACGCGCATGTCCACCGAGTGGTCGCCGACCTGTTTGACGATGCGTCCGTCCTGCGGTACGCGGCGTTCGGCGATGTTCATGTTCGCCATGACCTTGACGCGGGAGATGACGGGGGTGGCGAGATGGACGGGCGGGGGCTGCATTTCGTACAGGGCGCCGTCCACGCGGTAGCGGATTTTGAATTCGTGTTCGAAGGGTTCGAAATGGATGTCGGATGCACGTTCCTTGATGGCCTGCGTGATGACGAGGTCAACGAAGCGGATGATGGGCGTGGAGTTGACTTCGTCGTTCAGGGAGTCTTCGCTGTGGCTGATGGCGCTCAGTTCCGCCATGAGGTCGCTCATGGCTGCCGCTTCGCCGCCGTAGCTTTCGTTCAGGCGGGCCTGCACCTGATAGTCGGGCGCAACGAGGAGGTGGATGTCCAGCCCGAGGGCGAAGCGCAGGTCTTCGACGGTTTGCGGGTTCAGCGGGTCTTCAAGGCAGACGTACAGGCCATCCGCGCTTCGGCGGACGGGAAGGGCCCCGTGCATGCGGGCCAGGTTCGGCGGGATCGTCTGAAGGACGGCCGGATCGGGGACGAACCCGTCCAGAGAGATGAGTTCCGCGCCAAGTTCATGGGCGATGATGGTCCAGAAGTCGACAGGGGCGCCGAGGACGCCGAAGTCGGTCAGTACATCGGGCAAATCCTTGCCGCTGTTGACCATTTCTTCCTGAATATCCCGGGCGAGGGGATGGTCGATCATTCCGCGTCCGATGAATACTTCGAGGGCGAGATTTGTGTCCATGCTGAAAAATCTGTTCTTGGTGTTTAGTTGGCGTCTCCCATGGTGACGTGCATGACTTCTTCGGCCGAGCAGAGGCCTGCCAGCACTTTGCGTACGCCGTCTTCGCGCAGGGTTCTCATGCCGAGTTCGCGGGCTCGTTTGCGGAGCTGCGGGGTGGTGATCTGTTCGTTGATCATGTGGCGCACTTCGTCGTCGATTTCGAAGATTTCGAAGAGGCCCATTCGTCCCTTGGTGCCGCTGCCCCGGCAGGTGGCGCAGCCGACGGGGACTTGAATTTGCCCCGGGGTGAGGCGGGACATGTCGATGTTGAGGGTGCGGGCCTGTTTTTCCGTGAGTTCGCCGGGGCGTTTGCAGTTGGCGCAGAGTTTGCGGACGAGGCGCTGGGCCATGACGGCGCGGACGGAGGAGGCGATGAGGAAGCGTTTGACGCCGATGTCTGCCAGACGTGCGACGGCGCTGGGGGCGTCGTTGGTGTGTAGGGTGGAGAAGACGAGGTGGCCCGTGAGTGATGCGTTGATGGCGATGTTGGCCGTTTCGGCGTCGCGGATTTCCCCGATCATGATGATGTTCGGCGCCTGGCGGAGCATGGAGCGGAGTGCGGCGGAGAAGGTCATGCCGATGTCTGCCTTGACCATGACCTGGTTGATGCCGGAAAGTTCGTATTCGACCGGGTCTTCCACGGTGATGATTTTCTTGTCCGGGCGGTTGATGTGGTTCAGGCAGGCGTAGAGCGTCGTCGTCTTACCGGAACCGGTGGGGCCGGTGACGAGGATGATGCCGTCCGGCAGAGTGATGAGGCGGTCGAAGGTGGCTTCGTCGTCGGAGAAGAAGCCGAGCTGCGGAAGGCCGAGTACGAGGGCCGATTTGTCCAGAATACGCATGACGATGCTTTCGCCGTGGTTGCTGGGTACGGAGGAGACGCGGAGGTCGATCTGTTTGCCGCCGATGTCGAGCTGGATGCGGCCGTCCTGCGGGAGGCGTTTTTCCGCGATGCTCATGGTGGAGCTCATGACTTTCAGTCGGGCGATGACGGCGCTGAGGAGTTTCTTCGGATGCGTTGCTACTTCGACGAGTTTGCCGTCGATGCGGAAGCGGATGCGCAGCCGGTTTTCCATGGGCTCGATGTGGATGTCGGATGCGCGCATTTTGTAGGCGTCCGAGATCATTTGCTGAACGAGGCGGATGATGGGCGCATCGCCGTCTTCCTGCAGCGCGGAGTCGTGATCTGTATGGCTGCTAGCAGGATAGTAGTTTTCGAGAGCGCGGTTGATGGCATCCTGAGTGGCGACGGCGAAGGTGATGTCCTTGCCGAGGATCTGGGGAAGGCTGTCGAGCGTTTCGAAGGCAAAGGGGTCGGCAATGGCGCAGGTTATGGTAAAATCGTCCGTGCCGAGCGGGATGACTTTGTAGCGGCGGGCTACCTCAGGGGAGACGAGGGCGAGAGTTTCCTGATTCAGCATGTAGTCGTCCAGCGGGGCATAGGCCATGCCGGAACTGTGGGCGCATACCTGGGCGATGTACTCGTCGGTGAGATATTGGTTTTGAATGATATATTCAATAACGCTCTGTCTCGGGGAAAGCTCCCGGCGAAATTGTTCGATTTGTTCGCGATGGAGAGCGCCCGCTTCTACGAGCAGGTCTAAAAGGTATGGTTCGTTTGAGTACACAGCCAAGAGGATGTAAGGTTAACAGAGTACAATCAAGCTGCCAGTCTGGCGCTAAACCGTCCGCTTCGTATTCTAGACCATCGGGGCAGGTACGTCAACAATACAAAACGGTTCATTTGTTTTTTTTGGTATTGTTCCTGATACCGGGCAAAGCGTGTTTTATGAGATGAAAGTCACAGTCAGGCTCTTATGGGTATATTGGCATGGGGAGGCCGTTTGGCGTGGCGGCGGATGATGGCGGAATCCCTGTTCCGGGGTGCCGGGAAAACTGGAATCTTTCAAAAATCGTGCGCGGAGAGATGATAAAGTGTTGCACATTCGTTCCCGGCAGGTATAGTGGTGCCTGCAAACATTTTTCCTTTTATGAAAGTGATATTCGGACGCGGTTTGATGGCCGCATTGCTGTTGTGCGTGCAGGTTGCCTGCCAGACGAAAGAGAAGGCCGCAGTTTCGGAAGACGGGGAATTCACTTCCGTGCCGGCGGAGACGGTCAAGCCCGTCGTTCCGGCCATGCCAAAGCAACAGAATAAGAAGGATGATTCCGCGGCACAGCATATTGCTGCCGTGCGCCCTCGCCCTTCTGTGACTCCTTCCTCAGCCCGTGCCGGGATGGGTATCCGCATTTCCCGCGTGCCGGTGGCCGAGAAGCTGGTGGCCCTGACGTTCGATGACGGTCCCCATGCCCAGTTGACTCCCAGAATACTGGATGTGCTGAACAAGTACAATGCGAAGGGTACGTTTTTTGCGCTGGGGCAGAATGTGAAGCGCAATCCCGGAATTGTGCGCCGCGCTGTGGCCGAAGGGCATGAAGTAGGTATTCATACATGGTCCCATCCGCAGCTGACCAAATGCAGCCGTGAGAAGATCGATTCCGAGATCGGGCGTACGCGGCAGGCAATCATCGATGCTTCCGGACAGGTTCCGGCGGTGATGCGGCCGCCGTACGGCGCTCTGAGCAAGCAGCAGAACCAGTATATTTATTCCAAGTACGGTACTCCCGCCATTTTGTGGGATGTGGATACGCTGGACTGGAACAAGAAGCGTGCCTCTACGCAGGATGTGATCAATACGGCGATCAACGGAGCCAATTGCGGTTCGATCATTCTGGTACACGATATTCACCAGCGGACGGCCGATTCCATCGAGGAGATTGTGCGCGGTCTGCAGGCCCGCGGTTTCCGCCTTGTGACGGTTTCCCAGTTGATGGCGGCAGCTGGCGGCAAGTCTGTGCTTCCGGCTCGTTCGTCGTTCGATGGCGTGCTTGAGCCTGCTCCTGCCTTACCCGCTGTGGTGCCCGCTGTGGTGCCCGCTGCGCAGCCTGCGCCCGATGCTGCGATGCCGGCGGCGGAACCTGTGCCCGCCATGGAGGATGTGAGCGGAGCGGCTCCGGTCGTATAAAGCGGATAATCGATGATTCGAATATACCGGCATGCGTTCCGTCCGCGAGGATGAACGGATGCCGGTTTTGTTTTCCGGCAGGAATGTCCCATCGGATCGGTTGGAATGTGATGACCGTTTCTTGTCGAATCCGGTAGAGCGACGGGGTGGCGTCGATCCGGCTCTGCGACTTGATACGAAGCGGGCAGATGGCTGTGAGTCTTGTACAGTCTGGCCGGAGCCACTCTTAGGTGGATTTGCTTCGGGACTGATGAAATGAAGAGGGTGCAGAAGGCTTCAACCCCGGTAGCGTGCGCGCCTGTGCAGCTCGATAGCCAGTATGAGGCAGGCGATGTTGGGCGCCCAGAGGATCCAGTATGGTGCCGGGCCTGCGTATTTGCGCGAGAGTTCGGAGAAGACGAGGGCGACGAAGTAGAGCGAGGCAATCAGGATGCCCATGGCGAAGCCGGTGGAGGTGTCGCGCCTGCGCGCCGAGACGGCGAGCGGTACGCCGATGAGGGCGAAAGCGATACAGGCCACCGAGAAGGAGGCTCGTTTCGGGAATTCCGTTTCGAATTCAAGTCTTTGCCGAGTGGTCAATTTGGCGGATTGTTCCGGGTCGTTGAGCAGGGCGTTGATTTCGGAGTTGGTGTAGAGGTTGGGCTTGAGCTTTTTGGTGTCGGAATTAGGAAGCTGGATTTCCCAGGGCATTTCGGAGATGAAGGGGGAGTAGTCTTTGCCGTCCTTGTCCTGTCCTTCGATGAATGTGTCGTACATTTGCAGTTTCAGGATGCGATGGTCTTCATCAAAGTCAACCAGGGCTTTCTGGGCATGTACGACCATTTTGGTTAGGCCGTCTTTGGGGAGCTGGTAGATGTGGATGCCGTAGAGGGTGCGGGAGGCTTCATCGCCGTCGTCGATGAAGATTTGCTGGTTTTTGAAGCTGGTGATGGATTGCCCCGGGCGGAGCAGGCTTTTCGGGTCGTTCATGGCGGCCCGCCGGACGATGTCCGCCATGGCCTGCTTGCCTTTGGGGGCGATTTCGATGTTGACGTAGTAGCACAGGGCGGACAGTGCGATGCCGAAGACGATGGCGGGCATGCTCAGCCGCCAGAGGCTGAGGCCGGCCATGCGCATGGAGGTCAGTTCATTGTCGGCTGCCAGCCTGCCGTAAACGAGCAGGACAGCGGTGAGAAAGCCCCAGGGAATGGAGAAGGTGAGGGAGAAGGGGATGACCTGGAAGATGAATTCCAGTACGATGCTGGGCGGTGCGCCGCTTTCGACGAGCAGGGGACGCAGTTGTTTGAAGAGTTCCCCGAGCAACAGCAGCGCGCTCAATGCGACCACCCCGAGCAGGGTGACGAAGATGAGCTGGCGCAGGATGTAGCGGTCGAGGATTTTCATCAAGGGAGAGGTCAGCGGAGCGTCAGGAAATTCGACAGGAAGCGGATGCCCAATTTCTGGCTTTTTTCCGGATGGAACTGGGTGGCGACAAGGTTGCCCCGGCGCACGGCTGCGGCGAAGGTGCCCCCGTAGGAGCATGTGGCTGCCGTCCATTCGTCATTCTCCGGTACAGGGTAGTAGGAGTGGACGAAGTAGAAGTGGGGATGGCCGTCCATTCCTTGCCAGACGGGGTCTTCCGGGTGGAGCAGGGAGATGCCGTTCCAGCCCATGTGCGGGACTTTCAGGTCTCCTTCGGGAAATTTGCGGACATGGCCGCGCAGGATGCCGAGCCCCGGTACGACGGGGGATTCGTCGCCGCTTTCGAAGAGGATCTGGTAGCCGACGCAGATGCCGAGGAAGGGTTTGTCTTCCGCAATCCATGAGCGTACGTGTTCTTCCAGTCCCTGTGCGCGCAGTTTGGTGGCGCAATCTCCGAATTCTCCCACTCCGGGAAGGACGAGGTGCGTCAAGCCTTCCAGATGGGACGGTTGAGAGACGAGGGTGCTTTCGTACCCTGCTGCCCGGAAGGTGTTGCGTACGCTGTGGAGGTTGCCCGCTCCATAGTCGATGATGCCGAGTCGGGAGGTACTCATGAGAGGGTGCCTTTGGTCGATGGAAGGATTCCCTGGGCTCGCGGATCGATTTCCATGGCTTCGCGCAGGGCATGTGCCACGCTTTTGAAGATGGCTTCGGCAATGTGGTGGCCGTCGCGACCGTAAAAGACTTCAATGTGGAGGTTGCAGCGCAGGTTGTTGACGAGTGCGCGGCAGAATTCTTCACAGAGGGTGAGCGGGAAATTGGGCGCATCAGGCATGTCCCTCGAAACGCGGAATTCAAGGAAGGGCCTGTTGCTCAGGTCGATGACGGCGCGGGCGAGCGTTTCATCCATGGGTACGTAGGCCGTGCCGTAGCGTTTGATGCCTTTTTTGTCGCCCAATGCGCACCGGAGGCTTTCTCCGAGGACGATGGCGACGTCTTCGACGGTGTGGTGCGCATCGACATCGAGATCCCCGTCCGCATTCAAGGTCATGTCCATGAGGGAATGGCGCGTGAAGAGGTGGAGCATGTGGTCGTAGAAGGCATGGCCCGTGTTGATGGCAGCGCATCCGCTGCCGTCGATGTTGATTTCGAGGGAGATGTCGGTTTCTCCCGTCTTGCGGGTTTTTGCATCAATGCGCATGGACGGATTATACTTGATGGAGGAACGGTTGTGAAGCTTGAATTCGGTCTTGCGCGTCCGTGGGTAAGGTTGCCCGCGCGAAGCGGTATTGTCCGTTATTCTTTCCTTGTTTGATGAAGGTTATGCGTGCGCGGGTGCCGATGCGTTCAGGGTAGTTCTTTGGTTGCTGCCGGGGTGGCTTTCTGTGGCAGGAGCGCGTTTTTCAGAGGTTCGAGATAGGATGGCGGCATGCCGGCTGTTTCGATTTTTTTCAGGGTTCCCTTGGCTTGCGACAAGTCGCCGGAGTCGATCTGCTGCCAGAAATCGATGATGAGAGGAGTCAGCTGTCCCGGTCGGTTGCCGGTTTGCTCAATGGGGCGGGCCAAGCGCTCACTGACGGTTTCAGCCAGATGAAGAGCGCTTGTTGTGGCTGCCATGTTGTCTTCAGGAGGCGTGTACCAGTTCCATTTTTTCTTTTTGGCTTCGTTGGCGAGGTTGTTGCTGACGGTCTGTTGTTCGTTGCGCCATTTGGCAAGGTATTTGGAGGCTTGTTCCTGTTTTTGAGGAGACATGCGATCCATTTGCCGATTGCGTTCTTGTTGCTGTTTGAGCAAGGCGTCCCGTTGCCGTGTCCACTGGGTTTGGAGCGTTACGGCCAGGCGGCCGGCTTCCGGATATGCCTTGACATAGGCGGCAGAGCCCTTGAACTGCTCCAGAAGAGTGAACATTTGCATGGCTTCGACGTTGCGTTCGGCGCGGGTGTGTTCCATCATGGCGTTATACAGGCGATTGGCTTCACGATCGTAAGCGAACCGTTCTTTGTCCAAGGCGGAATCCGTTTGAGGTTTTTTTGCATCGGTTAATGGTGTCGTTTGTTTGGCGTCGCCTTCCGGGGTTTCTTCCGGTATGCGGGCAGCATCCCGCAATGAGTCGGCCAGCTCTTCGAGTTGGGCTGCTTGCGGATAAGCGGGATGTTTTTCCAGAAAATCGATGACGGCTTGCAGGGTTTCCGTTCGGTCTTGCGGAGTCATTTCGCCCAGCCTTGCTGCTTTACGCATGATTTTTTTGAATTCGTAGTCGGCAGGCGTGCTTTTGATATGTTTCAATACATCGTATTCCTTGATACGCGTTTCCCGTTTGATGGAAGGCGTTTGCGGGTCGGGGTATTCAAGGACGATTTCTTCGCCCTGCCTGAAAAGGATTTTGCAGTCTTCGTAGGTTGTGCCGTCGATCAGTTTGATCGTGTCGGCTGATACGGGCAGGCAGACGAAAAGGAAGAGGGAAAGCGGAATTTTCATGGCCGTACGAGGCTTGGTTCCTTATTGTATCACACGGGCAAGCGAATGGAATAGAAAAGTGGGGGCTCTAAAACAAAACAACCGCACCCCGTGGGGGATGCGGTTGCCGATAAGGTTTGCCGGAGGCGGATCAGGCTTCGGGAGCGGCGGCTTCCGCTGCTTCGGTATCGCTGCCGACGGTGCCTTCGATGGTCACGATGCCGACTTCTCCGTCCATGGAGGTTTCGATGCCGGCGGGAAGCGTGATGGCGGCTACGCGCAGGATGTCGCCGATGTTGAGGGCGGAGATGTCCACGGAGATTTCTTCCGGGAGGTTCTTCACCTTGCACTTGATCGGGAGTTCATGCAGGGTCTGGTCCACAAGGCCGCCGAATTTGGTGCCGGCAGCTTCACCCTGAAGGACGACGGGAACGAGGGAGGTGATGACGGTGTCGTCATTGACGGAGAGGAAGTCGGCGTGGATAGCCTTGTCCGTCAGGAAGTTGTGCTGGATGTCCTTCAGTAGGCAAAGTTTGCCGGCTCCGTCGATCTGGAGGTCGACGAGCATGTGTTCGGAGGTGGCACCGGCAAGCATGGCCGCGAATTCGCGGGCATTGACCTGGATGTCGATTGTTTCGACTCCTGCACCGTAAACGACGCAGGGAAGGATGCCCTGGGCGCGGAGTGCGTTGAGTTTGCCGGTACCTTTGATGCTGCGCTTGGTAGCGTTCAGCTTGTGATGTTGAGCCATAATATGATTGATGGAGCTAAAATGCGGTTTTGTCTTCGTTCTTTTGACGTCGGTGCGCACGAGGTCACCCGCCAAGTTGGTCTCGCGCCAGTCTGCGTGACCGGTGCGGACGCGCAATGTGCAATAATTTCGCTTAAATGTCAATACAAATCATGCTTTTTTTGAGGCGGGTGGAGGAGGTTCCTCCTGTGCTTTTCCGGCAGAGAGAGGTCTGCAAAAAAGAAGGAACCGCCTTCGAGAGAGGGCGGTTCCTGTCGGTTCGGATGAGTTCCGAAGATTTACTTGTCGGTCAGGGCTCCGACGCCGGGGAGGATTTTGCCTTCGAGGAGTTCGAGGGAGGCGCCGCCACCCGTCGAGCAGAAGGAGAGTTTGTCCTGCACCTTGAATTTCTTGGCCGCTGTGACGGAGTCGCCGCCACCGACGATGGAGATGGCGGAGGAATCCGCGAGGGCTTCCGCGATTTCCTTGGTGCCCTTGGCGAAGCAGTCCATTTCAAAGACGCCCATCGGGCCGTTCCAGAGGACGGTTTTGGCGTTTTTGATGATGGCCGCGAATTCGGCAATGGCTTTGTCGCCGATGTCGATGGCCATGCCGCCTTCGCACACTTTGCCGCCTTCCGCGAAGGGGGCGGTGCAGGTGGTTTCGGCTCCGTCTTCGAATTTCATGGCGACGCGTACGTCGGCAGGAAGGAGGAACTGGACGTTTTTGGCCTTGGCTTCCGCGAGGATCTGGCGGGCGAGGTCGAGTTTGTCGCCTTCGATTTTGGAGGCTCCAAGGTCGTAGCCTTCAGCAGCAAGGAAGGTGTTGGCCATGGCGCCGCCGATGAGGAAGGTGTCGGCCTTTTCCATGAGTTTGGAGAGGACTTCGATTTTGTCGGAGACCTTGGCGCCGCCCATGATGACGACGAATGGGTGTTCCGGGTTGTCGAGTTTGCCTTCGAGGTATTCGAGTTCGCGTTCGATGAGGAAGCCCATGGCGCTCTTTTCAGCGAAGTGGGTGACGCCTTCCGTGGAGGAGTGGGCGCGGTGGGCGGAGCCGAATGCATCGTTGACGAAGATGGTGGCGGCACCGAGGAGAGCTTTGGCGAATTCCGGGTTGTTTTTCTTTTCACCCGGGTAGAAGCGGACGTTTTCCAGAAGGATGACGTCGCCGTCCTTCATGGCGGCGCGAGCGGCATCGGCCTTGTCGCCGATGGCTTCGGGGACGAAGGTGACGGGCTTGCCGAGGAGTTCGCCGAGGCGTACGGCTGCCGGAGCGAGGGAGAACACGGGATCGGGTTCGTTGGCCGGGCGGCCGAGGTGGGAGCAAAGAACGAGGCGTGCGCCGTGTTCAACGAGGTATTTGATGGTGGGGAGGGCGGCGGCGATGCGGGCATCGTTGGTGATGGCGCCATCCTTGAGGGGTACATTGAAGTCCACGCGCATGAGGACTTGCTTGCCGGCGACGTCGAGGTCGCGCACGGTGAGTTTTGCCATATTGATGAGTGTTTTGGTCTGTTGTTCGGATAAAAAGTCGGGGGAACGCAAGGTTCCCCCGAAAACAGGTCCGGCATGAGGACGACTCGCGGGAATCAATCCCTATGCCGATGGATCTTTACAGGCTGTCGCCGAGCTTCTTGAGAGCCTGGGCAGCGCGGTTGGAGTAACCCCATTCGTTGTCGTACCAGCCGCCGACCTTGACGAAGTTGCCGCCGAGAACGAGCGTCAGCTTGGAGTCGAAGATGCAGGAGTGCGGGTCGGAAACGATGTCCTGAAGGACGATTTCTTCGTCCGTGTAGCGGAGAACGCCTTTCATCGGGCCTTCAGCGGCGGCCTTCATGGCTGCGTTGATTTCTTCGACGGTGGCATCCTTCTTGAGGATGGCGACGAAGTCGGTGAAGGAACCCGTGGGGGTCGGCACGCGGAAGGATCCGCCATGAAGCTTGCCCTTGAGGGTGGGGATGACTTCACCGATGGCCTTGGCGGCGCCAGTGGAGGTCGGGATGATGTTGATGGCGGCGGAACGGGCGCGGCGAAGGTCGCTGTGCGGAAGGTCGAGGATCTTCTGGTCGTTCGTGTAGGAGTGGATGGTGCTCATCATGCCCTTGTCCACGCCGAATGTGTCGTCGAGTACCTTGACCATCGGGGCGAGGCAGTTCGTCGTGCAGGAGGCGTTGGAGACGATGTTGTGCTTGGCGGCGTCGTATTCGTTGTCGTTGATGCCGATGCAGAACGTAAGGTCCGGGTTGGTGGCCGGAGCGGAGATGAGAACTTTCTTGGCGCCTGCGTCGAGGTGCAGGGAAGCGCCTTCGCGCTTGGTGAAGAAGCCGGTGGATTCGAGGACGACGTCAACGCCGAGCTTGGCCCAAGGCAGGTCGGCAGGATTGCGTTCGGCACAGATGAGGATCTTGTGACCGTCGATGACGAGGTATTCGCCGTCGATGGAGACTTCGTGCGGATAGATGCCCTGAGTGGAGTCGTACTTCAGGAGGTGGGCCAGAGTGGCGGGATTGGTCAGGTCGTTGATGGCAACAACTTTGACGAGTTCTTCTTTGGGCATGGAACGCAGAACGTTGCGTCCGATGCGACCGAAACCATTGATAGCATATTTAGCCATAATAGGAGGTGACTTTGAAAGTTCGGGATGAATATTAAAGTCTTTGCCGTGCCACCTGGCAGAACAAAGCGCACCGAGTTTATCTGCTGGTTCGCCCTCCGTCAACACTAATCTTGTTCAGCCGGGATTTTTTCAGAGTCCGTGCCGAGAGTGTTTCTTGTTTTATTTTTGTTGATAATGAATGTGTTGTCGTTTTATTGCGAGCGGTTGCGGAAAGCTGAAGCCCCATGCAGGGGCATGGGGCTTAATGAAGCAGGGCGATGCCGCTCATGACTGTTTTCAACGTCCCATTTTGATGGGAGTCGTCCGCGGCTGGGATGGCGCCGGGGTGGAAGGTTTGTAGATGGGCTGTCGGTTGGGCGGCGGAGTGATGCTAGGACGCGTCGGCTGGGAAGGAGTCGGGCAGGTGTGGTTAGGCCTGTTCGGGCGGGGATAGACGACGGGCTGGACGATCTGGATGGGCTGAGGCGGGTAGGGGTAGGGGACGATGGTTGGGCCGTCGTCCACGACCATGGTGGTGTTGCTGCCGCGCGGGATGTTTTTGAATGCTTCGCGCAGGTCTTTGTTCTGCTGCTGGAGGGAGGCGATGCTGCCTTGCGAGGCCGTCAACTGGCCTTGCAGGGTGGCGATTTCGCCCTGAAGGGTGGTGATGCGTTCCAGCGCGGAGGCTCGTTTTTCACGCGTGCCGGAGACGGCCGGAGCCTGGTTTTTGATGGTTTCCCGGAAGGCGGCGGCTTCTTCGGCATGGGCAAGCCGGAGGGCTTCCTTTTCATTCCAGACTGCGGCGAGGTATTCGGCTTCGCGGGTGGAGATTTCCCCCTGTTCGGAGAAGATGGTCATGATGTCCGCGCCTCGCAGGTAGCGGGGCGCGCGTTCCGCTTCCGAGAAGGAGTTGCGGATGCGGTCTGCCTTGGCTTGTGCGGCCTGCTTGGCCGATTCCATTCGCTGGGTGACTTGTTCCGGCGTGAGGTCGAGTTTTTTCTGCCACTCGGGGGTGAGTTCGTTGTATTTGATTTTGGCGATGCCTCCGTCGTGGCGGATGCGTACGTGGTCGCTTCCTTTTTCAAGGATGGATATGTTGACGAGCGTGTCTTTATTGGCAAGCGTCATATCTTCGGCCTGCGCCATGGTCGCGAAGGCGAACAGGATGGCGGGCAGTATGGATGAGGTTTTCATGATTGAGGTGAGGATGGGGTGGAGGGTGTGGCGCTGTTGTTTGGAGTGCAGCGTGCGGTTTCGAGTTCGTTCCAGAGGCGAATCAATGCGGCGGCTTCGGCGTCGGGAAGTTCCGGATATCCCATGAGCGTTCGTATTTCTTCGGATGTGAAGGTCCGCGATGCCTCACGGGAGGCGCGGAGGGATTCGTTCAATTTGGCTGTTTGTTCGGCGGTGAGAGGGGGTGCGCCGTTGCGTCGATGGACGAATTCGGACCCTTTTTTGCTCCTTCCGTCGTTATGGCTGTCGTTTGGAAGGAGGGCGTAGGTGGCATTGATGGCCTGTAAGGCGGCGAGGTCGTCTTTTCTGCCGAGTCTTCGTGCTTCCTGTTCGTTCCATCGGTCGGCACGATAGGCGGCTTCGGGCATGTAGATTTGCCAGCTTGCTTCTGTGCCGAGGTTGCCGATGTCGTCGGCAGTTACATAGCGAGGCAATGGGGAAGCTGCCTGGCTCGATGGGATGCGCGGCCGGCTCGGTAAAGCCACAGCCTGTGCCTCAGGCAGGTGAAGGGCTACCGACAACAGGCAGAGGGTTGTGGTGGTTGCTGAGGCGATCATGGGGGTGGGTTTGTTTCGGGAATTGAACGAGGCGAGTCGTTGCCTTTGAGTGTGAGATGACGCGTTTGTCTGTTTTGTTCGATTTTTGGCGCCTTGTTGCCTTTATGGGCCGGAAATGCAAGAGGTGTTGCATTCCCGGCCGGATGCGGGTTTATTTGCCGCCGAGGCCGAGGTCGCTGTATTTGATGCGCAGGAAGTTGATACCAAGCGGTGTTTCATACAGGATGCCGATATGTTCCTTGTCGATGGGGGCGAGGCAGGAGTATCCGCAGCCGGGGCGGCTGTCGTAGGTGTAGGCTTTGCTCCATGTTTTGCCTTCGTCCTGCGATACCTGTATGCTCATGGTGTGGCGGCCTCCCTTGGTGTGGGGGTTGGAGAAGAAGAGGCAGCGGCCGGCCGGGGTGTCGTCCACGGCGATGAGGGAGGCCTGGCAGACGGGTTCGATGAGTGCCTTGCGGTCGGTTTCATGCATGGTCCACGTTTTGCCGAGGTCTTTGGTGATGCCTACGGTGCGGGAGCCGCCGCGGTTGTCGCGGCAGTTGAGCATGAGTGAACCGTCCGCGAGTTCGCAGACCTGGCATTCGGTGGTGTCGATTTTGATGCCGGTGCCGTAAGTCCATGTTTTGCCGTTGTCTTTGGAGTAGCAGATGGTGGAGTATGGTTTGCCTTTGTCCGTTTCATCGTTTTTGCCTCGGTACTGGGCAGGGAAGACGAGGGTGCCGTCTTTCATGGTGATGCCCATGCCGGGGCCGGGCAGGACGAGGCGCCATGCGGGATCCTTGATCTGGGGGGTGATGTTGGTGATTTCCTTGCTCCATGTTTTGCCGTCGTCATCGCTGTGTACCATGACGAATTGTCCTGTTTCTTCGGGTTTCATGCCGGGAGCGGAGCCTCCCCATGAGTTGCCTTTTTTGTGGTACCAGAGGGCGGAGAGCCAGATGCGGCCCGTTTTGGCATCCTGCAGGATGCAGGCGTCGCCGCAGCCGTCGTAGCCGTGTTTGGGGTCATTGCCGGTGTCCATGGCGACGTAGGGATCGGTCCATGTCTGGCCGCCGTCGGTAGAGCGTGCGACGGCTACGTCGATGTCGGCGGCCAGGTCGCCGTGGTGGCGGTAGCGGGCATCGAAGCTGGCGATGAGGGTGCCGTCTTTGGTGCGGATCATGCCGGGGATGCGGTAGCCTTTGGATTTCAGGTCTCCGGGCTGGGCGACTTCATAGCCGAAGTTTTGCGTGCTCTGGACGGCCATGCGGTTTTGCGGAGCAGGTTTACCGTCGATGAGGACGCTTCCGGCCGAGGCCGTGAGGGTGTGGTCAAGGTTGGCTTCTTTCGAGAGTTTGACGGAGACCCATATCCAGTTGTTGCCGGATTTGAGCGGCATGTCTCCCGTGAACGTGAGTGGCCCGCTTGCCTTGTCGGGTTTGGCGGGGGTGAAGACGGCGGTGCCGATATGGGTAGCATCGGAGGTGCCGGAGTAGAGGGTGACTGATTCGATGTCTTTCGGGTCGGCGTTGAAGTTGATGGTGACGCCCGTGAGGTGTTTGGCTTCCTTGACACCCAACGCCGGGATGTTGACGCCGAGGACGGGGTTGTATTCCTTGCGCTGCATGACGGGGTAGATGCCGGGATGCTTGAAGGAGACGATGCCGACTTTCATCGGCGTGTTCGGGATGAGGAGCAGGTCGTCCAGCAGGACTCCTCCCTTCGGGGCGGCGGTGGAGACGAAGCGCAGTTTTTCCGTGCCGGCAGGGATAGTGGCTTTGATGTTCGTTTTGTAGCCGCCGACGGAGATGCTGTTGTTTTCGGCGATGGTTTTGGTGCCGTTTTTACCAATGGCCTCGATGCGGAAGGCGAAGGGGTTGGCTCCCGTCCAGCGTTCGGCCCAAAGTTCCATGCCGGTGTCTTCTTTCGGGATTTCGGCCAAGGCCAGTTCGACCGTTTTGTTTTCGCCTCCTTTGATGTGGAGGCCTTGTTTGCCCGAGCGGCCTTTGCCGTGAATGGCGGCGTTGTCGGGGGCTGCCGTCAATTCACCGTACATGGTGGCCGTTTTGGTGAAGTTGCCTTGTTTCGCCTCTTCGAAGCTTTCTTGGGCATGTGTCGTCGTCGCCAAACCGGCGGCAGCCAGCAGGGAAAGGTAAAAATAAGACTTCATACGTTCTAATGATATGAAAAACATCGAATCATGGCAAGGAGAAAAGACGTATGCAACTCTCCGGTACGGGGTGGGGCGCGATCGGTTTCTGTTGTTTCCAAGGCGGGGTGATGACTTTGTTTGTGATTGACAGACAGGTGAAAGCGGATATGTTAATTCGTGATATGAGCATGCATTGTTCCTACCTTATGGCAGTAGTACCGGTTCTTGTCGGTTCCGTCGTTGCAGCTGACGCCCAGCCCTCCGATTCAGAAATCAATACCTCCCTTATACGCCAAAAAGCGGAAGCCGGGGATATGGTGTCCCAGCGGCGCATGGGTATTTTGTATCTGGCTGGTTCCGGCGGTTTGGAGAAAAGTCGCGAAGAGGGAATCAAGTGGTTGAGAAAGGCTGTTTTGCAAGGTGATGTAACGGCTCAGGGCATGCTTGGCATGTGCTTGGTCTTTAACGAGCATTCATGGGGTGTTTCCATGGAGAATGGGAATGTACAGTTTGGCATCAGGCTTCATCTGGATCTACAGACCAATAAGAGAAATTTGATTGAGACGAATGCCAACAGGGCCGAGTATCGAGAGGGTATGGATCTGTTGAAGCCTATCGTTCAACAAGATGAAGGCGCTTTGGTTTTTTTTGTGTGCGGCCTTTTGTTTGATCGAGATGATGCCGTCAGGGAGCAGGGATGGTCTATCGTGCATGAGCTGCAAAACGATCCGTCGGAGGATGAACGGATGATGGCTGTTTTAATATCGGGACTCGTGGGAATTGCGAGCCAATATCCGGATGCAAGGAATAGAGGTATCGAACTTCTGACGGAAGGGTTGTCGAAGATGCATGACAGGGAGAAGATTGAACCGATTTTCATGTCCGTCATGGCGCTGTATGGTGGCGATGTTCAGACTTTGAGAAGTTTGCTGGAGAAGATGGCCGCGGAAGGAAATACGGATGCAGAAGTGCTGTTGGCTATGAGTTATGCGGATGAGGATGATGGCAAGGAACTGGAATGGTATGAAAGCGCGGCTCGAAAAGGCAACCTGAAGGCGATGGTGTGCTTGGCGTATGGATATTTCCATGGTACCTTTGTGCCAAAAGATGAGGCCAAAAGTTTCAGGTGGATGACTTTGGCCGCTGAAGGCGGCAATGCGCAGGGTATGTCCGGTCTGGCCGAATGTTACCGGGAGGGTTTCGGGGTGGAAAGAGATGAGAAGAAGGCCATGTTCTGGGAGATGAAGGCCCAGGCCGCCATGAAGCAGGAGAAGGATTCGGATTGATCGGTGTTCATTCGTTTCATGAAAAAACGCTGTCCGGTTTGGACAGCGTTTTTTTATTTGAATGATGGTGCTGCGGTCTGTCAGTCGTCGTAATGGATTTCATTGTTCGCTCCGTGGAAGATGCGGTAGGCGATGACGGTGTACACGATGACGAGGGGGAGGGAGATGACGACTCCAAGCAGGAGGGCCGAGAGGGAGGCGGTGGATGCCGCGCCTTCTACCAGCGACATGTGGCCGCGGATGATGTCGGGGTAGCAACTGAGGGAGAGGATAGCGACGCCAAGGATGAAGATCAGTACGGTGAGGGCGAAGGGTACCCAGATTCCTTTGTCCGGCATTTTTCCGAGCCGGGCCAGTGTGATGACGACGGCGAAGGCCAGGACGGCGGATATTCCGCTGAGAATGGTGACGGCGGATATGGATGCTGCCGGGAAGAGGGGAGAAGCAATGGCGATGACGGCAGCTAGCAGGACGGAGATGCGTATGCCTGTTTTGGCCCACGAGACGGCCTGCTGCCGCAGGCTGCCCGTTGTTTTCATGATGAGCCAGCAGGCTCCGACGAGTACATAGGCGGCAACAGCGAGCAGGGGCATGAGCCAGACGGCGGCCGTGTATTCGAAGCCGCTGACGAAGAGTCCGAGCATCCAGCCCTGGGAGAGGGCAACAATGAGCGAGCCTGCGAAGAGTGCCTTGTCCCAAAGGGGTTTGTGTTTCGGTGAGGCTTTGACGCGGAATTCGAAGGCGGCTCCCCGGAAGAGGAGGGCGATGAGCATGATGGCCGTGGGGAGGTATAGCGCGCCGAAGACGATGCCCTGTGCGGCGGGGAAGGCGACGATGATGATGCCGAGGGCGAGCAGGATCCATGTTTCGTTGGCGTCCCAGAAGGGGGCGATCGTGTCGATCATGCGGTCGCGTTTCTTTTCTTCTGCGGCGATGCTGAGGATGCCTACGCCGAGGTCGTAGCCGTCCAGCACGATGTAGATGAGGAGGGTGAGGGCGATCAGGAAGCCGAAGACATCCGGCAGCAAGGCCGTGTCGATCATGAGGAATGTGGGAGAGTCCATGGCGGGATCAGTCGAGAGGTTGAATAGTGTTGGTTTGAGCTGCCTTGCGAGCCAGATAATAGATGGCGTACAGGAAGGCGGCCAGCAGGATGACGTAGCCCGCGATGTAGCAGGCGAAGGTGGAGGCGACCATGCCCGAACCTGTCTTGGTGGCGGCATCGGCCGTTTTCAGGACTCCGTGGATGATGTAGGGCTGGCGGCCCATTTCCGTGGTGTACCAGCCGGTGAGGGTGCCGACCCAGCCGGAGAAGGTCATCCAGACGAAGACTTTGGCCCAGAAGGGGGTGATGTCTTTCCTTCGTTTGAGGACCCATGTGCCGGCGATGGAGACGACGAGCATGGCGAGGCCGGTGAAGACCATGATGCGGAAGGAGAAGAAGACGGGAGCGACCGAGGGGTGTTCGGGGAACTGGTCGAGGCCTTTGACTTCGCCGTTGAGATGGTGGGTCATCAGGAGACTGCACATTTTCGGGATGCCGATTTCGAATTTGTTGCTTTTCGTTTCGGGATCCGGGATGGCGAAGAGGAGGAGGGGGGCTCCTTTTTCGGTTTTCCAGATGGCTTCGGCGGCGGCCATGGTCTGAGGCTGGTGCTGGGAGGTGTTGTAGCCGTGCATGTCGCCGACGACCCATTGCATGAGGGAGCATGCCAGCGCGGTGTAGATGCCGGTGCGCAGGCCGGACATGACGTCCGGGGCGCGGTCGCTGCGCAGCCAGCGGTAGGCCGATATGCCCGCGAGGAGGAAGGCGGAGGTGAGTCCGGCCGCGATCATCATGTGCAGGAAGCGATAGATCATGGACGGGCTCATGATGACGTCGTACCAGGAGGTGACGTGGACGATGCCGTCCCGCACTTCAAAGCCTTGCGGAGTGATCATCCAGCTGACGAGAGACAGGATGATGAAGCCGGAAAGAGTGGCGCCGAATGCGACGAGGAAGGTGGAGAGGGTGTGGAACCATGCCGGAACCTTTTTGTAGGCAAAGAGGACGATGCCCAAGAAGGTGCCTTCCAGAAAGAAGGCGAGCAGGACTTCATAGGCGAGGATTGGCCCCGCGACGTTGCCTGCCATTTCGAGGAAGCCGGGCCAGTTGGTGCTGAATTGGAAGGGCATCGTGATGCCGCTCGCCACGCCCAGAGCGAAGGTGAGGGCGAAGATTTTGACCCAGAAAAAGTAGAGTTTGATCCATTTTTCATCCTTCGTGCGGGAGTATCGCATTTTGAAGAATACCAGCAGCCAGCCGAGTCCCAGAGAGATGGTCGGGAACAGGATGTGGAAGCTGATGTTCAGTGCGAATTGCAGACGTGAGAGTAATAGCGTGTCGTCCATAATTTAGATTAACTCTTGAAAAGTAGCATACGTTTTTATGTACCGCAAGAGAAAAAGTCCGGTTAGGATAACGGTTTTCAACCGGGGGGCGGTGACCGTTCCGGTAAAAGATCATGATTTTTTGTATGATACTATGTTTTTCGCTTGTCACCCTGCCCAAAATAAGATAGACATGAATGCAAGAATGCTTACATGGCATAGATAACCTACTATTGATCGATTTTATAATATGAAACTCCATCTCCCCATCGGCCTTCGCGCCGCTCTGCTGGCTTTGGTTGCACTGCCTCTTTCCGCGACTCCCGTTTTTGTGGACGGCGTGACCCAGACAAGCGGCTTTTACGATATCAACAAGACGTGGAATCGCGATCCGAATTTTCCGGATAATGAGTTGTGCTGGGCTGCATCGTGCAGTAATGTGATTCAATTCTGGCAGGATAAGTACGGAGTGTTTTACGAGGGCAAGGATCCGCTGATTCACGGTACGGCGGTGGCGGGCGACTGGAGCCGTTCCAATATTTTTACGGCATTCAAGCAAAGCTTTGTCGATGATGGCGGCAACGGCTACTTCGGGTATGCGTGGTGGTTGCGTGGTTCAACGCCTCAATTCCCGAATATGAGGCCCAATACGGCGGTTTCGACTTCCTTTTTTTCCAAATATTATGCCAATGCGGATTCCTGCTCGGTTTTCTTGACGATGCAGGAGTTGAACCAGAGGCAGATGGTCAACGGCCTGACCACGAATATGCCCAAGTACGGCCCGGCATCCATCGGTGTCGTGTGGGTCCAGCAGATAGGTGACGTGGCTGGCAACTGGGGTGGTCATGCCATGACGATCTGGGGTTACGAGCTCAATAACGACGGGACACTCGGCAAGCTGTTCATCGCGGACAGCGATGACGAGCCCGCGCAAGGCGGGCAGCCGACGCGTGCGCGCATGCACGAATTTACCATCCAGAACCAGAACGGATATTACTGGATCAATTACGACGGTACCATCGGGCGTATCGAAGAGTTTATTTTCCTGCGGACGGCTCCCGTCCTTGAAAGCATGTATACCGAATATTCGGCCAATACGCTTGTTTGGTCGGGTGGTGCCAATGCTTGGTCTCTGAATAAAACAAGCGATCTGCCGACAGCTGCGGCCGGCTGGACGGCCGATGCCAAAAATAAGGCGTACAACAGCTATTATACGGACGGGCGCGATGTGCTGTTTGCCGGCAACGGTGCGGGCGATGTGACCCTGACGGGCAGGCTTTCCCCCAAGTCGGTGAAAGTGGATAGCGCTTCGGATTATGCGTTTATCGGTTCCGGTTCGTTGAATGGCGCGATGAAGCTGACAAAGCAGGGCGCTGGTACGCTGACCCTGAATATGGCCAATTCGTATACGGGCGGCACGGATCTCAACGGGGGCACCCTGGTGGTGAAGAATGCCAATGCCCTCGGTACGGGAGCTTTGACGATGAACGGCGGTATTCTCGATATCGGCGGTACGGGTACGCTCGGTTCCGTGACGGTCGCTTCTCTGGATGCATCTTCCGGGTATTTCAAGTTCGATTTGTCCGGAGCCGACGGCAAGAGCGATCTGTTGAATGTGACAGGTACGCTGGCTGTGAACGGTACGGTCAAGCTGATTCTTTCCAATGTAGGCGGCGCCTATATGCCCGGTTTTTATTCGCTCATGTCGTACGGACAGTTGCAGGGCGATTTGTCCCTGCTGCTTCCCGATCCGGTCATCGGGTTCGATTTCGGTGTGAGTTCCACCAATAACCGCATTATCCTTTCCGTTTCCACTAATGGTGAATCGGCCGATGATCTGGTGTGGAAGACGGGTAACCGCATTTGGTCGATCGGCGATGACGGCGGCATGGATGTGCTGACGTATCAGAATGGCATGGATGTGAATATCGGGCTTTACCGCCACATCGAGGTGGGTGAGGAAGTCTCCCCCTTGTCCACACTGGTTGATTGCGATCACGATATTCTGATGGACGGCGCCGGGCATATTGCCGGTTCCGGACAGTTGACCAAGGCGGGTGTCGGTACGCTGACGATTGAGACCAACAATACGTATACGGGTGGTACTCTTCTGAAGGGAGGCATGCTCGTGGCTGTGGCGGAATCGGCTCTCGGTTCCGGCAATATCACGATTGAAGCCGGTGCTCTGGATCTGAGAGACCACACCCTGTCCAACAAGATGTCGATCCTCGGCGAGGCGACACTTTACGGTGTCTCGCAATACATGGGCGATGTGACGATCGATCAGGGAGCGGCGGCCTTGACCGTGTCCGGACCGATGCAGGCTTCTACGCTGACTCTGAAGGAAGGTACGATCAACGCGGATGGCGACCACAGCGTGTTGACTGCCGGCAGCTACAACATGTCGCAAGGTGTGGTGAATATCGAGCTCGCCGGTGCCGGAGCCCTCACCAAGGTTTCGGATGGAGCGGTGACTTTGAACGGCGCCAATTCCTATGCCGGTGGTACGACCATGAACGGCGGCACACTGATTGCCGGGAACGATAAGGCTTTCGGCACGGGAGGAATCGTCGCGACACAAGGTGCATTGAAACTGAATTCGAAGGCTGTGTCCAATGACCTGGCCGTGCGCGGAGGCAAGGTGTCACTCTCCGGCGCCGAGCTGTACAGCGGCAATGTTTCGGTCAATTCCGGTGAATTGAGCGTGGCATACGGTACGCTCATGAATTCCCTGACGACGACGAGCGGTACGGTGACTCTTCTGGACAAGAAGGCTGTGTCTCCCGTGTTGCAGTCGATGGGTATTTTGCCGATGTCCGATGCGGCTTCGGAAACGGCTGCTCTCGGTTTGATGTCCGGCGGTGTGATCGATGCGAATTCACGTTTGAACTTTACCATGCCGACTCAGGCCGATGCCACTCCGTTCATCGTGACGGGCGGCAATCTGCGCGTGGAAGGCGGCAAGTTCCATTTTGCCAAGTCCGGCGAACAATTCTATTCCCAGACCCCCGAGCATGTCGTACAGGTTCTTGCTGCGCCCGTGGATGGGGGCAGCATTACGCTCGCCGGCAAGGTGGATGTGGAGTACGATTCCATGCTGTACAAGTTCTACCAGAAGGATTCCATCGCCGTGTCCTATAATGCTTCGACCGGAGTTCTGGAGCTGACGGCAGACCGGAATACGGGAGATTTCTACGCGGACCATGCCATCAATCCCACGCTGGATTCGGTGAGTACGACGGGTGGCAAGCTTCTTGACCGCGCCTTGCAGGCCAAAGACCCGCAGAAGAATGATCCGAATTCCGCTCTCGCGAAGATCATGGATTCCGTGGACGGCAATCTGACGAGCCAGTCCTTCAGCGCAGCTTCCCAGACGCTTGCCGCTCTGGCAGGCAGCACGACGACGGCACTCAGCTCCGCTTACACGCAGGCTTTGAGTACGCAAATGTTCGCCATTCGCAACCGGATGACGACGATGGGTGCAGGCGAAGGCTGCGTGCCTTCCGAATTGCCCTACTGCAATATGTGGTTCAATGCGGACGGAAGCCACCTCAAGCTGGATTCCGACGGCCGCGAAGCCGGTTATACGCTCAATAGCTGGGGTGGTACGCTTGGAGTGGATTGCGACTTTTCGGAACGCATCACGGCAGGCGCCGCTTTCTCGGTGCAATCCGGCGATCTTTCGTCCAGCGCGGCCGAATCCGCCAAGGGCGATCTGGACAGCTTCTACGTGAATCTCTTCCTGCGTGCTCAGGTGAAGCGTTGGGGGCATGCTTTCATCTTGACCGGAAGCCGTGCCAATATGAGTCTTGACCGCTCGTTCTCCGTCGGTTCGGATTATTATACATCCCGCGGTACGACCAACGGTACGGCTATCGGTGCGATGTACGAACTGTCGTACGATATTCCGCTCGATGTCGAATCCCGCACGCTGCCGATGCTTCAGCCGCTGTTGAATGTGTCCTGGACGAGTTCCAGCGTGGATGCCTATTCCGAAACGGGGCTGGGCGATGCCGGGTTGCATGTCGGCAAGCAGGACGTGAGCTTTGCGACCATCGGTCTCGGTGCGCGCTATCTGGCGGACGTGGGCCACAATATTTTCAACCGCAAGGGTATTTTCGAAGCCCGCGCCATGTTGCTCCAGGATATGGGCGACCGCCGCGGCGAAGCCGATGTGGCCATGCTTGCCGCGCCGTCTCAGGCGTTCGGCGTGCGTGGTGCGGAACCCGGCAGCACGCGTATCGAAGTCGGTGCAGGGTTGACGATTCCGGCCGGTATGAACAGCGACGTATTCGTGAACGCGAATGCCGAGTTCTGCTCCGGCGCTACGGGCGTGAGCGGTGCGGTCGGTTACCGTTACCAGTTCTGATCGGACGTTGCCATTCAATCGACAAAACCCGTCCGCCTTCCGGTGGGCGGGTTTTTGTATGATATGTGTGATATGTTTTCGAATGCGAGAATGAAAAATCCCGGCGGGACAGGCCTCGCCGGGATTGTATGTTGAATGGCTGTGGAACCGGGTATCAGATTTTGTGCCCCATTTTGTCCCGCTTGGTGGCGAGGTAGAAAGCATTGCTTTCATTGGGGCATACGCTGATGGGAACCTGTTCGACGATGTCGAGGCCGTGGCCCGAGAGGCCGACGATTTTCTTCGGGTTGTTGGTCATCAGCCGGAGGTGGCGCACGCCGAGGTCGCGCAGGATTTGCGCGCCGACTCCATAGTCCCGCAGGTCGGCGGGGAAGCCGAGCTGGATGTTGGCTTCTACGGTGTCGAGTCCCTGTTCCTGAAGTTTGTAGGCATGCAGTTTGGCCGAGAGGCCGATGCCGCGGCCTTCCTGCCGCAGGTAGAGGATGATGCCGCCTTCTTCCGAGACGCGTTTCATGGCGGTGTGGAGCTGGCTGCCGCAGTCGCAGCGGCGGGAGGCGAAGACGTCTCCTGTGAGGCATTCGCTGTGGACGCGGGCCAGTACGGGTTTGGTCGGGTCGATGTCGCCGTGGACGAGTGCGAGGTGAACGGCTCCGTCCACCTTGGAGCGGTAGGAGTGGCAGATGAAGTTTCCGTAGTCGGTCGGGAGGTTGATGGTTTCTTCCTTTTCGACGAGTTCTTCTGTGTGCTGGCGGTATTCGATGAGCTGGGCGAGGGTGCAGGCCTTGAGGGCGTGTTCCCTCTGGAAGGCGCCGAGATCGCCGATGCGGGCCATGGTGCCGTCGTCCTTCATGATTTCACAGCAGACGCCTACGGGTTGCAGGTGCGCCATGTTCATGAGGTCGACGGTGGCTTCCGTGTGCCCGGCACGCCTGAGGACGCCGCCTTCGACCGCGCGGAGCGGGAAGACGTGGCCCGGCTGGACGAAGTCGTCCACCGTGGCTCCCGGTTCGGCCAGCTTGATGGTGGTGATGGAGCGTTCGAAGGCGCTGATGCCGGTGGTGGTGCCTTCGCGGGCATCGACGGATACGGTGAAGGCGGTGTGCAGTTTTTCCGTGTTGCGCTTGCTCATGAGCGGCAGGCCCATGGCATCCACTTTTTCCGGAGCCATGGGGACGCAGATGAGGCCGCGGGCATGGGTGGCCATGAAGTTGATCATTTGCGGCGTGGCGAATTCGCCGGCGCAGATGAGGTCAGCTTCGTTTTCGCGGCCGGGATCGTCGGTGACGAGGATCATGCGGCCCTGCTTGAGTTCTTCGAGGATTTCCGAGAGGGGGCTGAAGACGAGGGGATCGTCGCCTTCGGCTACGGGTACGGAGTTCATGCTGGGAGCAGGGGCGGTTGCGCCGGGTATGGCGGCGGGCAGCATGTTCTGCTGCTGAGTCTGCGGTGCGAATCCGCCGATATCGAATGTTTCGGGTGTGCGAACTTGTTTCATGTTGCTTATTTGGCTTTGGCCCATGAGTCTTTCAGGGCGACGGCGCGGTTGTAAACGGGGTGTTCCGGTGCATGGTCGCGGCGGTCGGCGACGAAGTAGCCGAGGCGTTCGAACTGGCAGACGAATTCGGGTTCTGCAGCTGCCAGTGCGGGTTCGATTTTCGCGTGGGCGATGATGTCGAGAGAGTCCGGGTTCAGTGCGGCAAGGAAGCCTTCTTCGTGGGCATCCGGGTTTTCACAGGAGAAGAGGCGGTCGTACAGGCGCACTTCGGCATCGACGGCATGCGGTACGGCAACCCAGTGAATGGCCGTTTTGCATTTGATGCCTTCGGGCGGGTTGTTGCCGATGGTGCCGGGGATGATTTCGGCCTGTACTTCGGTGACGTTGCCCGCTTCATCCGTGCAGTATCCGGTGCAGGTGACGCAGTAACCGCCGCGCAGGCGGACGGTGCGGCCTACGCCGAGGCGGAAGTATTTCTTGGGCGGGTCGATCATGAAGTCGTCCTGTTCGATCCATACTTCGCGGGTGAGGGTGAGTTCCCTCGTGCCTTCTTCCGGTTTTTCGGGGTTGTTGACGACGGTGACGGTTTCGCTGTGGTTGGCCGGGAGGTTGGTGAGGACGAGTTTGAGGGGGCGAAGCACGGCCATTCGGCGTGGTGCGGTGGCATTGAGTTCGCCCCGGACGCTGTGTTCCAGCAGGGCTACATCCGTAATGCCGTTGAATTTGGTGATGCCGACGGTTTCGCAGAAGTTGCGGATGGCGGCGGCGGGGTAGCCTCGGCGGCGCATGCCGGAGATGGTGGGCATGCGGGGATCATCCCAGCCGGAGACGCGTTTTTCCTGTACGAGCTGGAGCAGCTTGCGCTTGCTCATGACGGTGTAGGTGATGTTGAGGCGGGAGAATTCCGTCTGGCGGGGGCGGCTCGGCACGGGGCAGTTGTCGATGACCCAGTCGTAGAGGGGGCGGTGGTTTTCGAATTCGAGCGTGCAGAGGGAGTGGGTGATGTGTTCGTAGGCGTCTTCCAGCGGGTGGGCGAAGTCGTACATCGGGTAGATGCACCATTTGTCTCCCGTGTTGTGGTGTTCGGCAAAGACGATGCGGTAGAGGATGGGGTCGCGCATGTTCATGTTGCTGGACGCCATGTCGATTTTGGCGCGCAGGACGGCTTTGCCTTCGGGGATTTCGCCGTTTTTCATGGCGGTGAACCGGGCGATGTTTTCTTCGATGCTGCGGTCGCGGTAGGGCGAGTGCGTGCCGGGCGTGACGAGGTTGCCGCGCTGGGCGCGAATGGTTTCTACGTCCTGTTCATCGACGTAGGCCAGGCCGTTGTTGATGAGGTGGACGGCGCAGTCGTAGAAGAAGTCGAAGATGTTGCTGGCGAAGTAGAGGTTGTTGCCCCAGTCGAAGCCGAGCCACTTGATGTCCGACTGAATGCTGTCCACATATTCCTGATCTTCCTTGCTGGGGTTGGTGTCGTCGAACCGCAGGTGGCAGCGTGCGCCGACGGAAGCGTATTCGAGAGCAAGGCCGAAGTTGAGGCAAATGGCCTTGGCGTGCCCAATGTGAAGATAGCCATTGGGTTCCGGAGGGAAGCGCGTGACAGGTGTTTTGCAGTTGCCGGAGGCGAGATCGTTGGCAATCATCTCGCGGATAAAGTCGCGGCGTTCGGACTGTGGTGTCGTCATGCACTTTTCTACCCCCTGAGCCGCTTGGCTGCAAGCCTTTTCCAAGGGCATGACGCGGGTGTGGGGGAAACAGTCCGGAGCGCTGGCCGATTCTTGTGTCCGACTACGAAAATCCCCTGCCGAAGCAGGGGATCGTTGAGCTGTTCCGGGGAGTGGCTGGCGAATCAGTTTTTCGTCAACTGGTAGCCGTCCTTGCCGTCTTTGACGGTCCAGCCGAGGGCGGCGAGTTCGTCGCGCAGGGTGTCGGAGGCGGCCCAGTCTTTGTTTTGGCGGGCTTGCCAGCGGCGTTCGGCGAGGGCGTGGATGTCGTCCGGGATTTCGATTTGTGCGTCGAGGTCGGGCAGGATGATGCCGAAGGCTTCGAGGATGAAGCGGAGAGCGAGCCATTGTTGCATGGCTGCATCTTTGTCCATTTCGGCAGGTTTGAGCCGTTTGATGGCGCTGAAGACGTGGCCGAGGGCTTCGGGGGTGTTGAGGTCGTCGTTGAGGCTGTCCCATGCGGCCTGGAATGCGCCGAGTGCAGGCTGCATTTTGGCAAGTTCCCGGTAGGAGGGGGCTTTGGGGCTGCCGGCTGCTGTGGCAAGCGTTTTTTCGGCACGGGCGAGGCGTTCCAGCGCGGAGGTGGCATCGGCCATGGAGTTGAGGGTGAAGTTCAGAGGGCGGCGGTAGTAGCCGCCCGCGAGGACGTAGCGGAGGGCTGCGGGGGTGTAGCCTTTGTTCTGCAGGTCTTCGAGGGTGAACATGTTGCCGAGGGATTTCGACATTTTGCCGCCGTCGACGAGGAGGTGGGTGATGTGGAACCAGTGGCGCGCGAAGTGGCCGCCGCAGGCGCAGCGGGATTGGGCGATTTCGTTTTCGTGGTGGGGGAAGACGAGGTCGACGCCGCCGGAGTGGAGGTCGAAGGTGTCGCCCAGGTATTTGTGGATCATGGACGAGCATTCGAGGTGCCAGCCGGGGCGGCCTTCGCCCCACGGGGATTGCCAGTAGTTGGCTCCGTCTTCGGGACGGCGGGCTTTCCACAGGACGAAGTCGGCAGCGGCGTCTTTTTCGTATTCGTCGGCATTGGCCCGCTCGTTGGCCGTTTTGCCGATTTCGAGTTCGCGTTTGTCGAGGTGGGAGAGCTGGCCGTAATCGCTGTATGAGGCGATGCGGAAGTAGACGGAGCCGTCGTCGGAGGGGTAGGCGTGGCCTTTGTCGACGAGGGCTCGAACCATGGCGATCTGTTCGGGGATGTGCGCGACGGCTGAGGGTTCGATGTGGGGGGGAAGGCAGTTGAGGGCGGTGCAGTCGTTGTGGAATTTCTGCGTCCATCCGGCGGTGAAGGCGTCGAGTGTCATGCCGGCCTTTTGGGAGTCGCGGATGGTTTTGTCGTCGACATCGGTGAGGTTGCGGACGTGTTTGGTGTTTTGGCCTCCGAGTTCGACGACGCGGCGGAAGACGTCCTGCAGGACGAAGGTGCGGAAGTTGCCGATGTGCGCCGGTCCGTAGACGGTCGGTCCGCAACAGTAGAACCGCAATGTTTTGCCATCTACTGCTTGCACGGGCTTAAGCCCTCCGGACTGTGTGTCGTACAGGTTCAACATGGGCGTATTTCAACTTAATTCGGGCGTTCGGTCAAGACGGGAAGGTGTCAGAGGGCGTTTTCTCGAGTGAGGAGATGGCGAGGCTTCCCATCATTATGCTTGTATTTGCCGAAGGGAGGAGTAGAATATGGGTGCCCATGGCTGAATCCAGTACAAAAAAGCGGTTGGCGCTCTTGGAGTTACCCGAAATTATTACGGGCTTTCTGATGGCATTGGTCGTTTTCTGGGAGATCGGCTGGCACCGTGTGGAGAGTGCTTCGGAGCAGCTGTTGTTTCTGGATTCCTATCGCGAGATTCTGTTCGGTTTGTCCGTGGCGTATTTTGTGCTGGTGATCAGCCAGGGGGTGTTGCTGAAGTTTCTGCATAAGACGGTCGGGCGTGATTTTTGGGTGAAGGCCGGGTTGAGTCTGGCGACGCTGTTTTTCTCCGCCAATATGTATATGCCGTTTGTGGATGTTCCGTATGCGGCGCAGCGGGGTGTCAGCAATACGCTGTATTTCTGTGCTGGATGGTTTTCCTATCTTCTGGCGCGCCGTTATTATCTGGATCGTGCTGCGGGGAAGTTCGGCAAGGGGCGGTCGGCGTGGCCTCCGGCGCTGTTGTTCCTGGTGTCGATTATCGCGCTGGCTCTGGTGGGTGCTTTGTTTTTGCTGACGCCGGGTGCGTCTCATGTGCCGCTGTCGCTGGTGGATTCCATTTTTGTGAGTACGAGCGCGATGAGCGGTACGGGGCTGTTGCCGGGCAGCGTGATGTCGAATCTGACCCCCATGGGGAAGATGGTGGTGCTGGTGCTGATTCAGGTGGGTGCGTTCGGGGTGATGACGTTCACGTATTTCCTGTCGCTGATTGTGGGGCAGGGGATGTCCGTGCGCGACCGGGTGACGTTCAGCAATATTCTGGATCAGCAGGGTGTGGCCAAGGCGGCGACGCTGATCAAGGGGATGGTGATTCTGACGTTTGTGATGGAGGCGCTGGGCGCGGTGGGGTTGTGGTATGCGTGGCGCGGGCTGGAGGGCGTGCCGCAGGATCATTTGTGGTGGTATGCGATTTTCCATTCGATTTCCGGGTTCTGCAATGCGGGGATCAGCCTGTTCCCGGATAATATGGCGCAGGGGTGCGTGGCCTATGACCGGTTCGGGCAGGGGATCATGATTCTGATCATGTTTGCCGGGTGTTTCGGTTTTGCGGTTTATATCGAGTTCATCAAGCGTATGCGTATCAGGCTGGGGCTGCTGAAGGATCAGTTTCTTCCGCCGCACTGGTCCACCCATACGTGGCTTGCGGTGCGGATGACTTTGATTGTGGCGTTGGGCGGCGGCCTGATTCTGGGGCTGCTCGGGTATTTTGAGCCGTCGCAGCATGCAGCGCAGTCACTGGGATCTTCGATTTGGGAAGGCGTGTATAATTCCGTGGGGCGTACGGCGGGGTTCAATATTTCCAATATCGGGACGTACGGCGTGGTGTATGCGCTGTTTCTGGCTTTTTTGGTGTTTATCGGGGGGAATCCGGGTTCGACTGCAGGCGGTTTGTTTACGACGGTGTTCGCCACGGTGTGCATGGAGGTGAAGCGTGTGGTGTGCGGCCAGCAGGATGTTGAGTTTCACCGGAGGCGTATAGCGAGGAAGACGGTGGAGCGTGCGGTGGCGACGATGATTCTGCTGATTTTCTGGCTGTGCCTGATGACGATGATTCTGCTGCTGGTGGAGCCGAAGATCGCCGCTTCCGACCAGGGGGTGCTGAAGGTGTTTTTCGAGGTGGTCAGCGCCTATGTGATGTCCGGCTTTTCGCTCGGGATTACAGCCGATCTGAGTACGGCGGGCAAGTATCTGATCATTCTGAATATGATCGTGGGCCGCGTCGGCATTTTCTCTTTCTTGCTCGCGTTTATCGGTACGCCCGAGACGAAGCTTATCCGTTATCCTGAAACTCGTTTACCATTATCATGAAATACGTTATTATCGGTGCGGGCCAGTTCGGCCGTGCCCTCGCCCTGAAGCTGGCCGATACCGGGAATGAAGTGACCGTTCTCGATGAGAAGGAAGCCGTCGTGACGGAATTGAAGGATCGTGTGGCGTATGCCCTTGTGGGGGATGCGACCGATCCCCGCACGTTGCGCCAGCTCGATCTGACCGGAGATGATCTGCGGGTGATCGTGGCGATCGGCGAGGGGTTCGAGCGCAGTATCATGATTACGGGGCTGCTGAAGGAGATGGGGGTGAAGCATATTTATGCGCGTTCGGTGAATACGATTCATGCGCGCATTTTGAAGCTTCTCGGCGTGGACGGGCAGATCCGGGCGGAGGAGATTGCCGCCCAGCAGCTGGCGGACAGGTTCATGAATATGTCCCTGCTGCATTTCCGCAAGATCGATAGCAGCCATGCTCTGGCCGAAGTGCATCTGCCTTCCGACTGGATCGGGAAGCAGTTGAAGGATGTGGATTTGCGTTCGAAGTACAAGCTGAATTTGCTGACGGTGCGGCGCGGCGTGCTGTCCGAGACGGGTGACGATGTGCTGGCGACTCCCAATGCTCCGGTGATCGATTTCCCTGAGCCGGATATGGTGTTCGAGCAGGACGATATGCTGGTTCTGTTCGGCCTGGAAGAGTCTTTGAAGAAGTTTGCCGAGCATTTCGGCGTGTGACGATACAGTGCGATGAGTGAAGGTTTTTCTGTGCCGCATGAAGAGTATGCGGGGTATATTTTCGATTTGGACGGTACGCTGGTCGATAGCATGGTCGCCCATTATAGGGCATGGCGCATGGCTTTGGCCGAGCAGGGTGCTCCTGAAGAGGTGTTCCGCAAACCGGAGTTTCTGGCGCACGGCGGATGCTCCGCTCAGGATATCGTCGCTTCCCTGAATGCCTGCTATGGGCTGGAGATGGATGCGGATGCGGTGGCGGCGCGCAAGCGGGCGCTGTATCTGGAGTTGATCGAGAGCGGGAGTCTGGAGCCGATCCGGGAGACGGTGGAATTTGCCCGCCGGATGCAGGGGCGTGTGCCGATGGCGATTGCGACGGGCAGTGCGATGCCCGGCGCGCTGGCGAGTTTGAAGTCTGCCGGCCTTGAAGGTTTGTTCGAGTTGATCGTGACTCCCGAGATGGTGGAGCGCGGCAAGCCTTTTCCCGATATTTTCGAGGAGGCCGCCCGCCGCATGGGGGTGGAGCCGGGCCGTTGCCTTGTGTTCGAAGATGCCGATCCGGGGATCGAAGCCGCCAGGGCGGCCGGGATGGACTGGGTGCGCGTGCCTCCGAGCGAGCGGCTGATGGATGAGGAGTGAGCGAATTTGTACCGTTTTGTCATACGGGAATTGCGCCTTGCGTTCTTCCTGCTGCCGTGTTTGGATGATGGAGGAGAGTTTTTCTCATGAAGGAGAATAAGTACGATCAACCTGCGTTTTTCGAGCAGTATAGCCGCATGGCGCGTTCCGTCCAAGGGTTGGAGGGAGCGGGAGAGTGGCATGTTTTGCGGAGGATGCTGCCGGACTTCCGCGGGAAGCGCGTCCTGGATCTGGGGTGCGGGTTCGGCTGGCATTGCCGGTATGCGGCGGAGCAGGGAGCTGCCGCCGTGGTCGGAGTCGCTCTTTCGGAGAGGATGCTGGAGGTTGCGAGGGAGAGGAATGGGTTTGACAATATGGCGTATGAATGCAAAGCAATCGAGGATTTCGAGTTTGTGCCGGATTCGTTCGATGTGGTGGTGAGTTCGTTGGCGTTTCATTATCTGGAGTCATTCGATTTTGTGTGTGAACGTGTGTATCGATGCCTGTCTTCCGGCGGGGCATTCGTGTTTTCGGTGGAGCATCCCGTTTTTACGGCAAGCGGTCGTCAGGACTGGGCATACGGTCACGGCGGAGAGCGTTTGCACTGGCCCGTGGACCGGTATTTTTCGCCGGGCAGGCGCGAAGCCTGTTTTCTGGGTGAAAGTGTGACGAAGTACCATCGCACGGTGGAGGAGTATGTGGGCTGCCTGCTCGCTCGTGGTTTTGCCCTCAAGGGGTTGGCCGAGCCTCAGCCGGATGAAAAGGCCGTGCGGGAGGTGCCGGGGATGGCGGATGAATTGCGCCGGCCGATCTTCCTGATTCTTTCTGCAGTCAAGGCTTAGGAGTTTTTTCGTTGTCGACTTTTGTTGTGATGTGAAATAAATGCATCCGATTGGCCGTATATTTGCCATATGGTCAAGTTTTGTGTTGCAGGCAGGAGGGGCAGTCGTTGCGGGTTGATATTCGGTTATTGCTTTATGGTGCTGTTGTGTATTGTGCCGGGGTGGGGCATGCCTCAGTCCGAGATGGATGCTGCGCGTGCAGTGATGGAGCGGGCGGTACCCGCTCTGCGCGAGAAGCCCCGGATGCTGGCGCTGGAAGCGATGGAGCAGGAGGGCGGGCTTGATGTTTTCGAGACGAAATCCGAAGGAGGCGTGTTGACGGTAAGGGGTAGCAGCGGCGTGGCTTTGTGCCGGGGTTTCTACGATTTCGTCAAGGCGAACGGTATGGGGATGACGGATTGGGAGAACAGCCGGATGGTTTGGCCCGAATCGCTTCCGGCCGTTTCTGCCCGCAAGGTGTTTTCTCCGTTCCGGTATCGTTATATGTTCAATGAGGTGACGTATGGCTATTCCATGCCGTATTGGACATGGGAGCGGTGGCAGAAGGAGATCGACTGGATGGCGTTGCACGGCATCAATATGCCTCTTGCTCTGGTGGCTAATGAAGCGATTGCGACGCGTGTCTGGCGGCAGATGGGGCTGACGCAGGCCGAGATCGACGAGTTTTATGTAGGGCCTGCCCATCTCCCCTGGCAGCGTATGGGAAATATCGTGAATCACGACGGAGCATTGTCCGATGCGTGGCATGCGGATCAGGTGGCCCTGCAACACAAGATTCTTGAGAGGATGAAGTCACTCGGCATGCATCCGGTGTGCCCGGCCTTTTCCGGGTTCGTGCCGAAGGGCATGAAGCGAGTACATCCCGAAGTAGCCGGGAGTTTGACCCAGCCTGTGTGGAATGCGGGGTTCGGGCCATCCAAGCGGACACATTTCCTGTCGCCGGATCAACCGTTGTTTCAAGAGATAGGCACTCGTTTCATGACGGAATGGCAAAAGGAATTCGGGCGTAATACGTTCCACCGTGCCGATTCCTTCAATGAGATGCCTCTTCCGGTCGCGGCCGACGATCCCCGTGCCAAGGAGATTCTGGCGAAGCTCGGCGAGGAGGTGTATGCCTCTCTCAGCAAGGCGAATCCCGAGGCCGTGTGGGTGATGCAGGGCTGGATGTTCGGCTACCAGCGCAATATCTGGAACCACGAAACGCTGGAAGCTCTTCTGAGCAAGGTGCCGGATGACCGGATGCTGCTGCTTGATCTGGCGACGGATTACAATGCCGATTTCTGGAAGAATGGAATGAATTGGGATGTATTCAAGGGGTTCTGCGGGAAGGGCTGGATTTACTGTGTGGTACCCAATATGGGCGGCAAGGGGGCGATGACGGGCAATCTGGAGCATTACGCGAATGGCCATGTGAAGGCTCTGGAATCCGCCAATCGGGGAAAGCTGCTCGGTATGGGGATGGCTGGAGAAGGGATCGAAACCAATGGAATCGTGACGGAACTTTTTCTCGATGCCGCATGGCGCGATCATCCTGTGCCGCTCGATTCGCTGATAGCCGATTATTGCCGGGCGAGATACGGGGCGTATCCGGATTCGATTCGCGATTCATGGCAATCTTTTCGCAAGACGGTGTACGGCAGCCTTTGCGATCATCCGTATTTCAACTGGCAGCAGGCCCCGGGCAGCCGGGGAGGGTGGGCTCCGCTTCTGAATGAAGAGTTCCTGAAGGGTATTTCCAGGTTCGTGCATACGCAGGGGTTGGAGGATTCTCCGCTGTTTCGTCAGGATTGCATTGAGCTCACGGCCCATTATCTGGGAGCCAGAATGGCACAGGCCAAGAAGGCTGCGCTGGAAGCGCTCGACGAGCAGGATGCCGTGCGCGCACGAGGCTGTATGAAGGAGTTTCGCCGTCTGGCCCTTGAGTGCGACAGCTTGCTGGAGCGGCATCCGACATGGCGGCTTGAAAACTGGATTGCGCTTGCACGTTCACACGGTTCGACCAAGGTGGCACAGGATGCATACGAAGAGAATGCGCGGCGCATTGTGACGCTGTGGGGGCCTCCGGTGAACGATTACGCCGCCAAGGTATGGAGCGGGCTGATTCGCGATTATTATTTGCCTCGTTTCGAGAGGTATGTGGAAGGCCGTCTTGAAGGGAGCAATCCCGATTTGCCCTCATGGGAAGAGGCATGGGTGCATTCGACGACTCTCAGTCCCGCCTCTCCGGTGCAGGATGTCGTTGCGGCATGCAGGGCGGCGGTCGACCGAGCAGTTCCCTTGCCGGATGCGTTGACCAAGGGGGCAGCGGGCGAAGTGGTCGGCAACTGGTCTCCGGCCGAAATATCCACGGATTGGAAGGAAATTTCGTGGCCGCTGGCTCCGGGAGATTTGAAGAGGATGAAAGGAGTGCGTTTCGTCTATACGTCCGGTGATCATGCCCTTGACATCAAAGATGTCGAGATTGTAGGAGACGGCGCGGTGATCGCTGCGGACAGGCACGAAGGCTGTGCCGGATCTCCGTCGCTCAAATCGATGTACACGTTTGATATTCCCGCAGAGGCGAATGCCAACAACGGCTGTGAGATTCGAGCCAGGGTGCGCGGGAACGGTGGTTCCCGATCCAATGGCAAGGTGGAAATGATCGTTCGCTGAACAAGAAACAACGGCTGGAGCCGCGTACTTTCCGGCATAATGCCGGGAGAGGCAGGCAAGAAGAATTTATTTCTTCTTGCCGCTTTTTTTGTCGGCCTTGTCTTTTTGCATGGCCGTTTCGGAACGGAGGAAGACTTTGACGATTTTCTTGTCTTTTTCATCCCAGTCCGGGCATGACATGATGCCTTTCAAGGCGCCGTCGTCCTGCAGGTTGAGTTGAAGGATGCCATCCGTCCGGCGGTAAATGTTGGCCGTGGCTGCATCGGGGTCGAAGCTGCCGCCCGTGATGTTCAGCAGGATGCGGTAGGGTTCGTCGGATTCGGGTTCGAGGATGACGCGGCCCTTGAGTTCCATGATGGCTCCGTCGAGGTAGGGATCGGCAAGCGTGGCTTCGACGAGGGCGGATTTTTCCGACGGGTCGCAGCTCATGACGACGAGGGAGAGTTTGCCGGTTTGCGTGCCGCAGGCCCATTCGCCGACGTACGATTCACCGGAACCGAAAGCTGAGATGAATTGCTTGCGTTCTTTGGCGATTTCGGCCTTGCGCGCGGCGGCCTTCGCTTCCGCTTCCTTCTTTTCGGCGGCTTCGCGTTCCGCCTTCTGTTTATCGGCAGCTTCGGCTTCGGCTTGGCGAAGGGCATTCTGCTGGCTTATCTGTGCCAGAATTTTTTGTTCGCGAGCAATGTTCTGTGCGGTGGTTGCTTCCTGAAGTTTGGCGATTTTATCCTTGAGCTGTCCTGCGAGGGCTTCTCCTTCTCCTTCGTTCGAAGCGAGCATGTTTTGCGGTACGAGATCCTTGACGATGGTGCCGTCCAATTGCTTGAGCGGCTGGAGGTCGATGCTGGTTTCGCTGACGGTCCAGGCGCCGTCTTCCTGTTTGCTTGCCTTGAGGGTGCCGCGCAATTCCAGAATGTCGCCTGCGGAGGCCGTTTTGGCGTAAGCGGTAGGTGAAGCAAGGGCTAGAATTTCCTGAATCAGGCTTTTCACGGGTTCTTCAGGCTGGTAGGCGGCTTTTGCTTCCTGTGGGATTTTGTCTTCCTCTTCTCCGGCGAGAAGGAGGAAGCATGCATCGGGTTTCAGTGCTTCCTGTACGATGGGGTTGACCGAACTGCGCAGGCGGGCCAGCTCAGCGGGTGCGGGCATGCGGGTGTAAAGATCGTCGTGAAGCTTGAGCAAGACGGTGACATCGGCAGCCGTACCTGCTGCATCCGTGCCCGTCGGCACGATGCGGATGTCCGTAATGTCGGCAAGGGTACAGCCTTTCAATGCTTCGGGAAGGCTGGCCCGGACGATTTCGGGCGACGGTACGTCGGCAGCGGGCGGAGCCGGCTTGTCTGTGGCGGCATCGGGGCCGGAAGGAGCGGGCTTGTCACCGGTAGCGGGTGCCGGAGAGGCATCCGATGTTTTTTCGCCGCAGGACGGAGCAAGAGTGCAGAAGGATAATGCCAGCGCTGCCGAGGTGATGAGTCGCGTTTTCATATGCAATGAATGAAATGAGGGAGATGGAACCTCCGGTTCTTGGTGTGTGCGAGTGTGCAGCAGCAAGGAAAGAATGTCAAGCACGATGTAGGATAAGTCTTGACGGTATTCCGTATTTTCCCTATGATGCCCCGACCCGGAATGTTGGCATTCCGGCAGCCAGTTTTGGCTTGCCTCTGTGGTGGAATGGTAGACACAGCAGACTTAAAATCTGCCGGCCGCAAAGCCGTACCGGTTCGAGTCCGGTTAGAGGCACCAAAACGGTTTGGCTGGCACTTGTTACCAAGAGGTAGGTTGTTTTACCTTGTATTTGTTGGAGATGATGGTTGACCATGCATGACAGGATGTGTTACATTTACTGTGTGTGTTCCGTTTGCGTGTTGTTTTGTATTTAGCCCTCGGCGGCGATGTTGCGACAAGGGAAAAGGAATGCCAGCATAGGGGAAATCCGCCGTTCTTTTCCGTTCGGAGAGGTGTGAGGCGGCAAAAATAGACCAATCAATTGAAAAGAGATGATGAATGCGACTGAAAAGAAGATGTCGGCCATGATTTTGCTGTTCGAAGACGACCGTGCGACCGGAGCTGAATCCCTGTGCGTGCGGAAGCTGCCCGCTGCCGATACGGGCGGAAAATTCGAGATTTGCGGTATTTGCGACGGTATCGAACCTGCCGTGTTTGCCGCAATCAAGGCTTTGCTGGATGCGGGGCGAAAGGTGGAGGCATGGGATGCCTGTCTGCAGTACGTGTGGGATAATACGAAGGCGGTGGTCGGATGGATCGGTTCTGCAGAGCATCCGGGGATCGAGTTTTTCCTACGCGACCACTATTTCAATAGCGGAAGCAGGAATACGGGACGTATTCTGCAGCGAGCCCTGTGCAACGACGGTTTTCCGGTGGATGTGGACGGCGTTGTCGGCGCCGGGAGCCGGAAGGCGTTGGCCGACCGTTTGGCCCGGGGCGGCGATTTATTGTTTCTCGATCATTTGCGGAAGGAGCGCGAAGCTTTTTACCGCTCCTGCAAGCAGTTCCCCATTTTCGGGAAGGGCTGGCTGAACAGGAGCCAGAAAGCTTTTGATTTCGCCCGTATGTTGTCGGCGTAAGTTTCCGGTTTTTCCATAGTTCACGCTGCAGGCCGGATGAAGCGGTTTTTCGTTCCGGCCTGCTGCGGGAGTGCCGTACAAAACCATTACCCGGATGAAGAGACGATGGTTTTGTGAACCCAATGCCATGTTGGCAAGAGAAGCGGCGCGATGGCAGATGTGCGGACTGGTTTATTTGTCCCGTACGCGCAAATCCTTTTTGTTGATGATGCTGAAGACGATGCCGTTTTTGTCCGGTTGCCATGCTTCGAAGAGTATGCCAAGGCTGTTTTTGTCGAGATCGAGCAGGTTGGAGTAGGCCGTGTTGCCGGCGAAGACGATTTTTTTGTACGGCCATGTTTTTCCTCCGTCCGTCGAGGTGCGTATGGACATTTCCTTGCGGGCCTTGGGGGCGGAGGGGTTGGAGAAATAAAGGGTGTTGGCCCGCGCATTGTCTCTGATGACGGATGCCTGGCAACGGGGGCAGGGAAGGCTGGTTTCGTGTTTGAGGTCGGTCCATGTAGCTCCGCCGTCGTTGCTGTATCGTACGCCGCGGCAGCCTTTGCTGTGGGTTTGCATGCGCATATTGTGGACGAGTTTTCCCGGCGCGATTTCGGCGATTTGGCTTTCATTCGATCCGTCGCCTGCGGTGGCGCCTAGTTTCCATGTTCTGCCGTGGTCGTCCGAGTAGAAACAGTGGGCACGGTAGGTTTTGCCTGCATCGCTGTGGTTGGCGGGAATGACGAGCCTGCCCTTGTATTTGCCCGCTTGTATTTGGATGCCGGAACACGGTCCGGTGGCATACCAGCGCCAATCCGGCTGTTTGACCTGCTGGCTGATGTTTTCCCGTTTGCTCCACGTGAGACCGTCGTCGTCGGAATACTGGGAGTACACTTCGCGTGTGGTTTTCCCGTTGAGGACTGCGCCTTCACTGCCGGTCGATCCGCAGGAGAGCAGGTAGATGCGCCCCGTGCTTTGATCGACGACCGGGGCGGGGTTGCCGCATTGGTTGTTGCCGTCGTCCTGTACGAGGATCAGGTCGCTCCATGTTTTGCCGTTGTCTGAGGAACGCCGGGCGACGATGTCGAGGTTCCCGTAGTCCGAGCTGCTGTTGACCCGGCCTTCGGCAAAGGCGATGAGTGTTCCCTTGGTGCTCTGCACGATGGCTGGGATGCGAAACGTATGGTATCCGTTCGAGCCGGATTGGAAGACGTAGTTCAGTTCTTCATGCTGCTGTTCGGCTGCTGCGACGAGAGCAGGTGCAGAGAGCGCGCACAGAAGGAAGGGGAAACAGGTGGCGTATGAGTGTAAGAGGGACATTCATAAACTCCTAGCAGGGATGGATGACTGCGTCAAGTTTCATTTGCTGGTCTTATTACAGGTGGGGCAGCGTGCTTTTGACGGCAAGCTGAAATGCGCGGAGCGTGCTGGCGTGGCTGGCGATGTTTTTGCCTGCGATACCGAAGGCCGTGCCGTGGTCGGGGCTGATGCGGAGGCGGGGCAGGCCCAAGGTGATGTTGGCGGCGGTGTCGAAGTCCAGCATTTTCAGGGGGATCAATCCTTGGTCGTGGTACGGAGCGAGGATGGCATCGTAATGGCCGGCGGCGGCTTCGCGGTACACGCTGTCGGGTACGCACGGGCCGCTGAACCGGGCAGCGGGGCATTCGCTGCGCAGCCGGGCGACGGCAGGGGCGATGATGCGCGTTTCTTCGTCGCCGAATGCGCCGTTTTCCCCGGCATGGGGGTTCAGACCCGCAAGGGCGATGCGCGGTTCGGGTTTGCCTATACGGCGGCAGAAGTCCGCCAGCAGTTTACCGATGCGGACGAGTTCGTCCGTGCAGAGCAGGCGCGGTACGTCGGACAGAGGTACGTGGATGGTGGCGAGGCCGACGGTGAGCGTGTCGCCGGAGAGGCACATGGCGAAGTCGGTGCAGCCGAGGCGGTCGGCGAAGAATTCGGTCTGGCCCGGGTAGCGGAAGCCGACGCTGTGCAGCCCTTCCTTGCAGACGGGGCCTGTGACGACAGCATCAATGCTGCCTTCCTTGAGAGCCCGGGCGGCCAGCTCAAGGTGGCGGAATGCCGCCTCGGCGGTGGCCTGTGTCGGTTGTCCGGGAGTGCAGGGGATGTATTCGCCGATGAGCATGTAGTCGGCATGCTGCGGCAGTTCCGGGGAGGCCAAGGCTTTGCCGATGACCTCAGGACCGATGCCTGCCTGGTCTCCGAGCGTGTATCCGATGATGGGGCGCATGGCGCGTAATGGGGGCTGTTATTCCGGTACGGGTTCCGCAATGGGCGGTTCTTCGACCGCAGGAGCGATGGGTGCCTCTGGAGCAGGTGCCGCAGCCGGTGCGGAAGGTGTGGCAGCGGGCCTGGCATTGTTTTTCGGTTTGCCCTTCGGGTTGGTGAATTCGGAGTGGCGTTCCTTTTGTTCGAACTTGATGCCGGAGTTGGTATAGGTCTGGTACACGATGGTTCCCCCTGCGAAGAGGACCACGAGGGCCAGAAGAAACATACCGAGACACGTCCGCATGACACAAGTATGCCGTCTGTTCCTCGAAAAATCAAGACGTTCTTGCAAGAAATTCTTATTGGTTTCCGTTCTCTTTGCGTATATACTGTGTGCGCCGCCCTATCCGGGCGGAAACTTCCCCATGGCTGCCAAACGTTCCATTCTTCGCTGGTTCTTCGTGTCCATTGCCGTTGTTGCGGCGGGCATTGTGGGAGGCATGTGCTGGTATGCTTCGTATGCATCCGATCCGATCGTGCGTCCGCTCAATGAGAAACTGAAGGACGAACCCCTGATGCCGAAGGCGGCAGCAGGGATGAAGCTCCGGCCGTTTTCTTTCGCCGGGTATGACGGCAGGCAGGTGGAGGCTTGCATCGCCGTGCAGGAAGGCGATTTGTCTTCCCGCCAGCAACGGGTGAACGGCAGTATGGTGATGCAGGGTTTGCAGCCGGGGAACGGGTATGTGCTGGTCTGTACGGACTGGGATCACGGTATTGTCGCTTCCTTGCCCTGGGCGGAGGTGTTGACGGCGGCGGGATATACCTGTGTGCTGTGGAATCCGCGCGGTGCGGATCAGGCTCGGGAATACTGTACGCACGGTTTGCGCGAGTGTGATGATGTGCCACTTTTGCTGAATGCGTTGGACAAGGTATGCGGCGGCCTGGATAAGCCTGCCATGATTTTGGGCGAAGGGTTCGGCGCTTCGCTTGCCCTGCAGGCTGCGCCCAAGGATGCGCGTATCCGTTCCGTGGTGGCGATCGATGCCTACAAGACGCTCAAGGATGCCGTGTGGGCCGATTTGGAGGGGCGCATGAACCGTATGTTGTGTTTTCCGGCTTTCTGGCTCACGAATATGGGTATTTCAGCGGCCGCCGATTATACGAGTTTCGATGTGGCTCCGGTGGATGCCGCACCTTCCATTTCCCGCGACGTTCCGGTGCTGCTCGTTTGTACGGAGCGGTATTTTTACGCGCCATTGAAGGATTCCCTCTACATTTACAGCCAGTTGTCTTCGGATGAGAAAGCCGTGTGGTGCGCGAAGACATCGCAGGATGCGGCGGATGCTGCCGAGCGGCGTATCAAAATGAGTTTCGAGAAAGGCAAGAACGGGCAGATGAAGGAGGAAACCGTCGAGGTGGCGCTCTATTCAGGTGAAGACCAGTTGAACGAAAAGCTGGTGAAATGGGTCGGCGAACATGTGAGTTTCGTTCCGCCCAAGATGTTGCCGACGGTGGATTTGCCCAAGGTGACGGCAGGATTTTCCGAATTGAAAACGACGGAGGGCAGGCCATGAACGGTATTGACAGGAATTTCCCCCGCAACAGGCGGCGCAAGGGTTTCCAGCTTTTGAGGCCGCGCCACATGCTGCCCGTTCTGCTGGGAGCCGTGGCCGCTGCCGTGGTGCTGCATTGCTGCGGATTCATGTTTTTGACGTTCTGGTGGCCGGACGGTTTCGTGTTCCGGCTGACGGAGCTGCCGCCGAAGAAGGAGACGCCGGATCGCATTATCATGATTTCCCGGGAAGACCCTGAGGATGTGAAGGAGAAGCCTTTGCCCGAAGTGCCTCCGGAAGAGCCCAAGGAGGTGGAGACGATCGAGCCGCAGGAGATCGATATTATCGATATGCCGATTGAGGAGTTGACGATTGCTCCGGGCGAAACGAATATTCCTACGCCGGAACCGCCGTCTCCCGAGAATAGCATGTCGATGCCCGAACCGTCTGACATCGACTTGAAGCCTCTGATCAAAGGAGCGGATGACGAACCTTCGTCTCTGCCGGAAATTGCGCCCGTGACGAACAATCCGATCAAGGTGGCTGCGGTGGATATTCCCGACAATCTCGATCCTTCGAGGCTGATTGCCGACGAGATCAAAAAGCACAAGGGAAGCGATGCGGCCGATGTGCCCGGAGGTTCCCGCTCGCTGGGCGAGCTGATCAAGCTGTCGAATCCCGGAGCAACCGCCGGCCCTGCGCGTTTGGGTGCCGATCTGCTGTTCGCCTATAACAAGGCGGAGTTGCGAAATGCAGCCCGCATCAGCATGCTCCAGTTGGCTGCTTTGATTCACAAGAATCCCGAAACCCGTTTCGTGATTGAAGGGCATACGGATAGTTTCGGTTCCAACGAATACAATTTTGTTCTTTCCCTGATGCGTGCAAATGCCGTGCGCCTGTGGCTGAAGCAGAACGGCGTTCCGCTCGACCGCGTGTATATCCGCGCCTGCTGGGATCGTTCTCCGATCGTTTCGACCTCGGGCGACCATGCCGCACAGGCGGCGAACCGCCGTGTGGAAATCCATTTGCGCAAGAAAGGCGAAAAGCTTCCTCCGGAATGCCTGTCGAGCAAGGAGGTGGATGTGCTGCGTATCGACAATCTGTCGTCCACGGTGCAGAGCCAGCTGAACCGTCTCAAGCAGTCGAATGCGATTCCCGCGGTGTATGTGCCGCTGCTGTCGAAAAAAGAAACAGCTGCCGTTCCGGCAGGAGGAACGACGCCCGTTTCCGGACGCGGTGCCCAGAATGTGCCTGCCGTGCGCCCTGTATCGGGCGGAACCTCCGGCAATACGGGCAATAACAGTCCAAGTGTTCAACCTGTTCAACCGAAGCCGCCCGTTGTGCAGCCTGTTCCGGTTGCCGTGCCTGTGGCGGAGCCTGTCGTCGACCCGCCGACGGCTGCCGAGGTGCCGGATGATCCTCCCGTTGCCGAGGAGGTCGGTGATTAAGCTGCCATGTGGACGCGCGATCTTCCTGCACAGCCGGCTCTCACCGATTCCGGCGAAGCCGAATGGCTGCTTTCGTTTGATTTTGACGGCACCCTGTGGAGCCGTGATGCCTCGCCCGGGATCAGCGCCGGCTTTTTCGATCTGATGCGTTGCTGGCGATCGTGCTGCGGGGTGCGATGGGGCATCAACACGGGGCGATCCTTGAATTACCTGCTGGAAGAGTTCAACCGAGTGGCTCCGTTTTCGCCCGATTTCATCGTGACGTGCGAACGTTATGTGTACCGGGCTGACGAGGACGGTGTGTTGCGGCCCGATATGGAGCGCAATACGGCCTGCCGCCATGCGCATGAGGAGGTTTTCCGGCTGCACCATGTGCGGTTGGAGGATTTCTTTGTTGAGCTCAGGCGCCGCCATCCCGCCAGCCGATGGAGCAGGGATGCCGAAGATCCGTATTCCATCGAAGTGGAGCATATGCCCGATCTCGATCTGTTTTCTCCGTTGGTGGCCGGTGTTTTAAAGGATTGCCCGGAATTGTCCGTGCAGCGGGCAGGGCCGTATCTGCGATTCTGCCATACCTCCTACAACAAGGGAACTTCCCTGCGGCATATCGCAGGAGCGTGGGGTATCCCGGAAGAGAGGATCGCCATTCTCGGAGACGGGCATAATGATCTGGATGCCTTTCGCCTGCATCCCGGCGCCCTGTGTGCATGCCCCTGCAATGCCCATGCCGAGATTAAGGATTTTTTGAGGGAGAGAGGGGGATACGTGAGTCCTTATGCGGAGCATGAGGGAGTCATGGATATTCTGGAAACGCGTGTCGCTCCGCTGTTGAGATCGGGAAACGGCGAAGGATAAGGTGTTTTTACCCAATCCGGAAGTATATGGGGGAATTCGTGCTTGCCGTTGGGGCTGCCGTATGGGATAGTGATGGCCACCCCAATGATACGATACGCTGTTCTGACCCTATGGATGGCTGCGGGCTTGTCCGCAGCTGATAATGCGCCCGGAATTTTCACACCGGAATCGACGGAGTTTCTGACTCGGTTTTTGAATACTCCGTCACCTTCGACGAAGGAAGAAAAGGCCCAGCAAATGTGGCTGGACAGGGTGTCTCCCCATGCCGACCGTGTGGGCAAGGACGAAGTCGGCAATGCATGGGCCGAGTTCGAGAGCCCCAAAGAGGATGCACCGACTCTGGTCATTGTATCGCATATCGACGAGGTGGGGCTGGAAGTGAAGGAAACGACGCCCCGCGGGTTTGTCAAGGTGAAGCTGCTGGGGCATCCGGATCCGGATGCCGTCGCGTCCGTACCTTATGTTTTCCACGGCTCGAAGGGGCCCGTACCTGCTTTTGCCGGGTGCAGGCCCAGATGGTGGGAAGGGATGAAACCCGATGCCGTCGTTCCAGTGGACAGGCAACTGGAGCTGATTGAGACCGAAATGAATGCGAGCGGCGATTGCTACCGCATGTCCTGGATGGAGCGTCTGCAAATGAGGCAGCGGTATGCCAAGGCCATACTCGAACCGGACGAGAGAAACAAGGGGCGCGACCATTTTGCGAAATGGGTAAACGTCGAGTTCGATGTCGGCGCCAACAACGCGGCGCAGGTGGAGCAAATGGGCATTGTGCCGGGAACTCTGTGTGTGCCTGCGACGCAGGCCGAGATTATCGCGGAGAGCAGGCTGGTAGCCCATGGGCTGGATAACAGGCTGCATGTGTTCCTTCTGTCGGAACTGGCCCCCTATCTCGCTGCGCACAAGAACGATCTTCAATACAATGTGGTACTGCTTTCGGCAGTGCGGGAGGAAATGGGGCTGCTGGGTTCATTTGCCTATTTCCTCAAGAATCCTCCGGAGCAGGTGATCGCGTTGGATTGCACGGTCGATTCGATGCAGTATCCCGACGAGCAATTCGAGGGATTGCCTATATCAATGGGGAAGGGGCCTGTCTTGCAGGCGTATCCGGGGAGAATAGCGGGGAATGCGAGATACCGCTTCGACAGGAAGATGAACCGTTCACTGGAAAATTTGGCCAATGTGAAGGGAATTCCCATGCAGAAGGATACGTTCAAGATGGTGGGGCTGTCGGATTTCCTTTCGGCGATGATGATGGGAGGGAGGGCGACGATGATCGGATGCCCTGTGAGGTATATGCATTCTCCTCGTGAGATGGCCGATTTGAGGGACGTCGATGCACTGTTGAAGCTGATGCAAGCGTTCGTGACGACCCCTCCGGAAGGCGTTTCTGCCTCGGCCTCTCCGAAAGAAGTGCCTGTCGGCGTGGCGGAAACGGTGGCGGAGTGAAATCTGAATGGCAGGAACCGCAGGCTGTGATGCCTTGAGAGGAAAACGGGAGGCGCGTTGCCCCTGCTCGGAACGGTTGTACGTCCAAGCCGGAAGGTTGGTTGTTATGCCATCGTGGATTCAGGGGAGGTTTGCTTGATGTTTTCCGGATCGCATGCCGGTTCCGCACAGTCTCGGCATTTGGATGAGATGTAATGGTTTTTATAGATAATAATGCTTATCGTGTCATCTATATCTTCCAGTGTGGGCTTGCGTAATCCGAGAAGCCTCAGGAGCAATTCGTTATCATCCGGCCACTGCTGAATCCGAACCATTTTTTGAATGTTGTCCAGGTATCGTTGGCAGTGGTCCTGATTCATTTCACGTTTTTGGCATTCGATATATAATCTCGAGATATACAGGCTGATTGCTTCTTCCTTCGATAAACGGTCGATGATCATTTGTTCGTAATAGGCCGCACTGTGTTCGACCAGCCCCATTCTTTTGATCCATGTATCCGTTGGCTCCATGCAATCCGCTATCGTGGCAATGTTCTGAAGTAGGGTTGAAATGCCCTCCAACGAGTAGAACTGGTAGTATTGACATTTGGAACGGATGGCTTCTTTCCGTTCTTGACTGTATTTCCTGTTGTATTCGTTTCTGAGATTCATGCGCATTTCCCGAGATATCAGCTCCAGGATGGAATCGATGAATGCAAATTTCCTATAAGATTGTACTCGGTGGCATATTGTGGTGAAGCATAGGAATTGATCGACAAATTCGTTGATGGCGGCTGTGTCGGTTTTCCATGCAGGTTTTCGAAGAAAGCATGTAAACAGAGTCAGTCGTTTTTTTCTGTTGGCAATGGTTTTGACCATATAATCCCTTGCTTGTCTGTATTGAAGTTCGCGTTCGGATTCAGGGGTGTTTTGTTTCCATTTTTCGGCAAGAGTGATGATGGTACTCTCAGCCTGTGGTGTCAGGAGTGGCGCAGGGCCATTGTTTCGCCGGTTTGATCTGTTCGTTTTGTTTGAGGCGTATGGCAAATCCTGCTGTTGCCCATGGTTCGGATCCTTGAGACAAAGAAGGATTTTGACAATAATTCCGATCACGGGAAGTGCGGCCATCAGGCGCAACGCGATGCCGTGCCAATGTGCCGATGATTCGAGATGATCGGAAGATTCCATGCCGGTACATTGCGGAAGAAAGATGCAGCATGTGCCTGCGGAAAGCAGAATGAAGGCTGTACGCGCCCATAACGGATGCTGTTCTTTTTTATTGTGCTTCGAGATGTTGCCTGTTTGGTCGGGTGATTGTGGGTGATTTGCCTTCATGGGCTTTACAGGTGGAGTAAGTGCCGGGCTTTTGGCTGCACGGCAGATGTGGGCGAGGTGGGGAACGCAAAGGTTCATGCACGATCAGGCCTTTTGTGCTGGCTTCCGCCGGTGTGCCATATGGCATTTGCCTGCTGCTGCGAGGAGGGCGAGAGCCGGTATTCCCCACCAGCATAAGGCGATGCAAAGGGGGTAATCGTAGTCCAGTTCTTTCCACCACCATGCTCCGAGGTCGTCGTCACTGAGCAGAAGGAATTGGCCGCATATCAGGATGAGGAAGTAGATGCTGGCCAGTAGCGGTTTCCACCTGATTTCGGTGGAGAGCATGGCAGCGAACACAAGGGTGATGATGGCGGATACGCAAAGAACCATGCCGGGTGCAGGCATTTTGTCGGCGATTTCCGCAAGGAGAGGATGAGCGGACATGGTGTGAGGGTGAGGGGCAGGGAAGGTGGCGCCCCGTATTGGATTCGAACCAATGACCCACAGCTTAGAAGGCTGTTGCTCTATCCAACTGAGCTAACGGAGCGTAAGGCGATGTGCTGACGGATGATAGCAGGGAGGACGTGGCTTGACAAGTATTTTGTGCCTTGCCGGAGGATGATGGCAATCCCTGTCCGGAAGTTTGCGTTACGGCTCCAGTTCGTCGAGATAGTAGGATTCGACGATGGGTTCCTGTATGGCGAAGAGGTCGGCGCGGAGTTCCGGCGTGTTGTCGAGGTAGCCGTGCAGGTGGACGAGGCCGTGGACGATGTAGCGGAAGAGTTCACGGGCGGTGTCGACGCCGTGGGCGGCGGCGTAGGAGGCGGCCGTATCGGCGCTGACGATGATTTCACCGAGGCCGTCGCCATGCGGGAAGGTAATGACGTCCGTCGCGGTCGGGTCGTTCAGATATTCGCCGTGGATGCGGGCGATGGTGGGATCGTCCACGATGCTGATTTCGACGAGTTGCAGGGTGGAGAGGATGTGTTCGGGGCCGGGCGGGGCTGAGAGAAGGGAGGGCAGGGCCTGTTCCAGCAGTTTGCGGTAGTGGCCGACGGTTCGTTCCGTGGGCCACGGCGTTTCCGTGTTGAGGTAGATTTCGATTTCCGGCATCATGGACGGATCAGGCGGTGGCCTTTTTCGGAGCGGGTTCCGTTTCGTGCTTCGGATATTCGGGGCGGTTGTGCGCCATGGTTTTGAGGGTTTCGAGGAAGGAGTCCCTGATTTTATGGATGTCGCCGAGGGTGAGGTTGCTGTCTTCCAGATGGCCGCTCAACAGGCGTTCCCGGATGAGTTCGTCCACTTTGTTCGCCATTTCTTCGGCTGTGGGGTTTTTCAGGGATCGGGTGGCGCTTTCGACAATGTCCGCCAGTGAGACGATTCCGGCTTCGCGGCTTTGCGGTCCGGGGCCGGGGTAGCGGAATTGTTCGTCGTCGACGGGGGCGGGTTTGGTGTCGATGAGTCCGGCTTCGAAGTCTTTCATGGCAGCTTCGAATTTGTCGAGAGCCTGCCGATAGAAGTAGTAGGCGAGGGAGCGGCCGTGGTGTTCCTTGATGATGGAGATGATGCTGGGGCCGAGGTTGTGTTTTTTGGCGAGTTCGACGCCTTCGGTGACATGGCCGATGATGAGTTTGGCGCTCATGTCCGGCGTCAGTTCACTGTGCGGGCTGGCGGCGGAGCTGGGGATGTTTTCGGCGAAGTACTGAGGGTATTTCGTTTTGCCGATGTCGTGGTAAAGTGCGGCAACGCTGCATTGCATGGAGTTGGCCCCGATGGCTTTGGCGGCATTGGCGGCGAGCAGGGATACGATGACGCTGTGGTGGAAGGTGCCGGGTGCGTGCAGCTGGAGGTCTTTGAGGAGAGGCAGGTTCATGTCCCCCTGTTCCTGCCATGTGATGGGTGTGCTGATGTGGAACATGTGTTCGAGCAGGGGAAGGATGCCGCCGATGAAGACGGAGACGAAGAAGCTCATGCCGATGGCGCTGCCGATGTCCCATCCCAGGTTGCGGGCGCGGAACCATTCGTCTCCGCTACCGAGGGCTCCGAGGCAGAAGGCTGCGGCGAAGGTGACGATGCCGACGATGAAACCCGTGGAGAGGATTTGCTCGCGTTTGCGGAGGTTGCCCGTGAGGACGACGCCGATCAATCCCGTCAGCAGGCTGAGGCAGATGTAGTTCAACGGGGAGACGGGCGAGGGGTCGGGCATCAGGATGAGGCCGTAGAGGGTGACGCAGACGGCGGTGAAGGTGCCCATGGCTTTGCCCAGCAGGACGGAGACGATGATGGGCGCCAGCGTGTACGGTACCAGCAGGATCATCAGGTAGTTCCATTCCGGCATGCTGCGCATGTAGTTGGCGAGCATGACGACGATGCCGAGATGCAGCGCAATGGCAAGGCTGCTGACGAGGAAGACTTTGTTCGAGAAGATTTTGTTGCCTGCTGCGAGTTTGTAGATGAGGCTCATCGAGCAGTAGACGAAGAACATCCACAGGGAGCGGTGGACTCCGTCGGCTACGGAGGTGGCTCCGATGCAGGCGAGTATTTCCAGAAAGAGGAGGTTGAGGATCATGATGGCCCCCATGAGGCCGCGCGAGCTATCGAGGGTGCGCGCAGTTGAGGCTGCATTGTCCGTTCCATCACCGGAGGATCGATGGAATGTCTGGATGAGTGTGTGGAAGATGTTCACGTTTCAGGAATGGGAACCAATGTACTATGGGATGCCTTCCATGGAAAAGCAAGAGGGCAGCGCGTCATCGGGTTTTCTGCCCGGAAGGCGATAAAAAGGATGCAATCCGAAGGGATTGCATCCTTGAGAGGCGTGTTGTCCGGCCGCTGCGTATCAGAAGACGGAGATTTCCGCTGCCGAGACGTGGTTTTTCTCAATGGCACGGGTGCCCGTGAAGCGGAAGTAGCGGACGTTCGGTTCTTTCTTGCTGAAGTTGACGTTCAGTTCGATGGGGTTGGCACGCAGGTTGGAGAATTCTCCTTCGGCGGCTTTTTTCCATGTTTTACCGTCCTGGCTGACTTCGAAGGTGTACCGGTCAGTCATGCCGTGGCATGTTCCGTCCTGGCGGGGCAGGTAGGAGAAGGAGGTGAGGTCGTGGGGCTTGCCCATGTCTACGGTGAAGGATTGGGGCGGAGCCTGTTCCTGTGCCATGTGGGTGTGCCAGAATGTTTTCGGGTTGTCGTCGATGGCCTTGGTGGCGTCGCCCGCCGTGGAGGAGACGATTTTCCATCCGGTTTTCGGGATGCCGAAGCGGTTTTCCTTGACCGGGCCGATGTTTCCTTCCTTGTCGATATAGCAGGCTTTGACGAGGCCTCCCTGCGCGAATGGCACAGGCTGGGTATAGGCGGGTGACTGGGCGGTCGGTGCGGTGCCATCCGTGGTGTATTTGACGGTGAAGCCGGGTTTTTCCGGGATGGTGAGCATGTCGCCCTGGCGGGTGATTTCCGGCTGCGGGATGATGACCGGTTTGCGCAGCAGCGAGAATTCGGAGATGCAGGGCGTGGCCTGGCTGCCGGTGATGCGGAGGCGGAGCTTGTCTGTGGTGACGGGTTCCGGGAGGCGGACCATGATCTGGTTGCCGATGGTTTTGCCGTCCTTGACGATGGTTTTCCATGCTCCGTTTTCCCATGCGTCTACTTCAAAGGAGTCGACGCGCTGGCCGAGGCGGATCTGTTCGCGCAGGCGAACGACATCGAAGGTGGCCGGTTTGGCAAGCTGGATTTCGGCGGAGGGGGTGAGGTTGCCGTCTTCTACGGCCCAATAGGTGTCGAGGTTGTCGTCGACCATGTTGGCAGGGCTGTATTTGGCGGAGTTGCCGCGCGTTTCCGAGGCTGTAGCCTTGGCTCCCTTGGCGAAATCATTGGCATAGAGCCTGTCGCGCAGTTCCTTGAAGGCGAGGAGTGCCTTGACGTCCGCCGGGTCGAGGTTGCCCGTTTGGTCGGCGGCAACGTTCAGGATGAGGTTGGCGCCGCGGCCTACGCAGTCGAACCAGACGTTGAGGAGTTGTTCCGGAGATTTGACGCGGGAGGCCTGTCCGGCGTGCCAGAACCAGCCGGCATGGTTGATGGTGGTGTCGCCTTCGGCAGGTACCCAGCGGTCGCCGCCGCGGTTGCCCGTGCCGCCGCCTCCCGGCTGGGTGGAGCTGAGGGTGGACCAGTGCGGGTAGTTGACATGGCCTTTTTCGGAGCCGCCCCAACGGGCGTCGCCGTAATGTCCTGCACCCCAGATGATGCAGTTCGGCTGAAGTTTGCGGATGTTTTTGACGATTTGCTCGAAGTTGTAATAGTCTCCCTTGATTTGGCGGCGTTCTCGTGCGCCGCCGTAGAAGCCGTCGCCGCCGTTGGCTCCGTCGAACCAGATTTCAAAGACGGGGCCGTAGTTGGTCAGCAGTTCCGCAATTTGCCCGTAGTATGTTTTCAGGTAGCCGTCGCGGCCATATTCGGCGTTGTTGCGGTCCCAGGGGGAGAGGTAGGTGCCGAATTTGAGGCCGTTTTCTTTGCAGGCTTTGGCAAATTCGCCAACGACATCTCCCTTGCCGTTTTTCCACGGGCTCTTGGTGATGTTGTGCCCGGTGGTTTTGGTGGGCCAGCTGCACCAGCCGTCATGATGTTTGGCTGTGTAGATCATGCCTTTCATGCCGGCCTGTTTGAAGGTTTTGATGATTTTGTCGGCGTTGAAATCCGTCGGATTGAACATTTTCGGATTTTCGTCGCCGTATCCCCATTCGCGGCCAGTCCATGTGTTGAGGCCGAAGTGAACGAAGGCGTAGAATTCCATGCGCTGCCAATTGACCTGCGCATCTGTGGGGACGGCGCCGAACGGGGCGGGAGGCAACGTTTTGCCTTGGCTGGAAGCGGTGGGCTTTTTGCTTTGATCTGCAGCCTGTACCGTTGTCGCGAGGCTGGCGCAGGTGCAGGTGAGGATGGCAAGTGTAGACAGTGTGATCTTCATACGTCGGCGGGTATTGTATCGCAAACGTATGGAAATGCAAGATGTATTCGCGTTTGTAAGCGATTCTGTTCGTGTTATATGGAAATGTTTGTATTGTTTTGTTTTCATTGGGTGAAAGATGAGAGGTGGCGGGGGCGTATAATGGTATGAATGGTTTGTGTCCATTCTTTTCAAGGGATTTTTGAATGATGAAAACGAATATGTGTACGGCGGCATTGCTCGCCATTATGTCGGCGGGAACCGTTTTTGCGAACGGAACGAGCGTGTCTTATCCGGATGCCGCGATGGCACCGGGAAAGGCTGAGGCGAAGGTGCTTCAGGAGGGAGGCGGCAAGTCGTTGCTGGTTCTCGGCAATCAGGTGCTTTCCGCCCGGTGGGAGGTGCAAGGTAACCGGATTGTGCGGTTCGGCATTTCCAATTCGGAAGAGAAGCCTGCTTCCGTGTCCGGCAATCAGTCCGAGTTGTTCCGGTTGTCGACGGAGGCTGGCGGGTTCAATTTGCCCGCGTCTTCGTTCGTGCTGGAAAAGCCGCCCGTGGAGGTGGCCTTGCTGCCGGAGAAGGGCAAGAGCGCGCGGGCATCGGATGGTTTTGCGGGGAAGGCTTTTCAGGTGGTGTTCCACAATGAGGCAGCCGGGCTTGTGGTGACTTGGCGGGCGGAATTGAGGGATGGGTCTTCGTATGTGAAAGAGACTTTCGATATCAAGGCGACGAAGCCTGTGGATATCAAAAATATCCAGCTGGTCGATCTGAAGGGGGAGGGCTTCAGCGTGTCGGGAACGGTGCCTGGAAGCCCTCTTGTCGGGAAGAGCGGGATTTTTGCCGGGGTCGAGTTGCCCGTGGCGAAAGCCGAAATAGGTAAGGATGGTGCAACGATCGGTTTTGCATGCAATTTGCCGATGCAGCCCGGTGCGCAGCAGAAGTTTTCGGCCGTGTTCGGCGTTTATCCGAAGGGTCAGTTGCGCCGCGGGTTTCTCGCTTATCTGGAGCGCGAGCGGGCGATGCCTTATACACAGTTTCTCCAGTATAACTGCTGGTACGATTTCGGTTTGAATCCGACGGAGGAGAAGCTTTTGGCCACGGTCAAGGCGTATGGGGACGAGCTGGGGAAGAAGAGGGGAATCAAGCTGGATTCGTTTGTGCTCGATGACGGTTGGGATGATGTGCAGGCCGATCTCTGGCAGCCAAGCGCACGGAAGTTCCCGAGCGGTTTCCGCAAGACGGCGGAGGCGATCCGGGGTATCGGTTCCAATTTCGGTATCTGGATTTCTCCGCTCGGCGGTTATACGGGTACGCAGGAGCGCATCAATCATGCGAAGGCCAAGGGGCTGCTGCCTGCGTCCGCCGGGAAGTTCGATCTCGCGCAGCCGGAGTATTATAAGTGGTTTCGCGACAGGTGCGCCGATTTGATGGTGAAGGACGGGGTGAATTTCTTCAAGTGGGACAAGGCAGGGGAAGGCGTGAGTCCTCATTTCATGGCGCTGCTGTCCATTGCCAACGAGTTGAGGGCAATCAATCCCAAGTTGTTTTTGAGTACGACCGTAGGTACGTGGCCGTCTCCGTTCTGGTTGAACCATGTAGACTGTACCTGGCGCGACGGCAGCGCGGATGTGGGCTGGCAGGGCAAGGGCGATGACCGGGAGCAATCAATTACTTACCGGGATGCCTATTGCTATAGCCTGATCGTGCAACGTGCGCCTTTGTATCCTCTCAGTTCTCTGATGCACCACGGGCTCGTGCTGGGTACGGAGTATCAGGCGGCTCGTGTCAGCAAGGCGGGCAACGATTTGAAGAACGATGCGCGGATGCTGTTCGGTTCCGGTGCGAATCTTCAGGAGCTGTATTTGACGGCTTCCATGATGAATGGCAAGGCATGGGACGATGTGGCGGAAGCCGTGCGCTGGGCGAGGAAGAATGCCGAGGTGCTGGCGGATGTGCACTGGGTCGGCGGCAATCCCCACCATCTCGATGTGTACGGTTATGCGGCATGGAGTCCCGCAGGTGCGACTCTGGCGCTTCGCAATCCCGACGATAAGCCGAAGGAGGTCGAACTGGATGCCGTGTCGGTGTTCGAACCGGTCGGCAGGATGCCGGAGGCGATGCGCCTGCATGCCGGCTATGCCGATCAAAGAGTGCGCGAACTTGTCATGCCGGCAGAAGGGAAGGTGAAGTTGACGCTGCAACCCTTCGAGGTGCTGGTGTTCGACGCGCGCTTCGCTCCGAAGAAGTAGTAAGACTGGTCATGAAGCCGGGATGTCCCGGCTTCATGACTGTGTTTGACAATGGCTCATCCGCGAAATGAAATGTCGATCACTTGCAGGCGGATGGGTTTTTTGAGGGCTGCGGCGGTGTTGAGGGAGAGAAGGATGTCCATGTCGTACCTTGCATCAAGGAAGAGATCTATTTCGTCCGGCTGTTTGGCGGAGGTGTCGATTTCCCGATGGAGTTCGCGTTCCTGTATCAGCGTGCGGCGCGCGTTTTCGGTTTCCGTTTTGTCCAGAGATCCGTTTTGGTCGGTATCGAAGCGTTTCAGCAGTGTGGCACGGTGAGCCTGTAAGAGTTTGTCCGCTTCCTGACGGATGATTGTGAATTCTTCCGGTTCCAATTTTCCGTTGCGGTTGGCGTCGAATTTTTCCAGCAGGAGTTTTTGGGCCAGTATATAGAGAGCGGGCGGCGGAGGAGGTTCATTCCGTCCGGAGCTGTTCGGGGGGGGAGGCGGGCCGCCTGGGTGCGGCTGTCCACGGCGTTGATGCCGCTTGTGCTGGTGGGAGAGGGCTTTTTTCAGCTCAGCCTGTTCCTGTGCGTCCAGTTTGCCGTCTTTGTTCCGGTCGAACTGGGAGATGAAGCGTCTGCGTGCTTCGTCTCGTACTTTGTCGGCATCGGCGAGGAGGGTTTTGCGTTCGTCGTCGTTCAGGATGCCGTCGCCGTCCGTGTCGTATTTATCCAGAATCAGTTGGCGCATGAAGAGAGACAGGGCGATGTGTTCCATGCGTTGTGCCTGTTTTTTCCGGACCGGCGTGCAGTTCGGGCGGCATGTATTTTCCGGTGAAGGAGCAGGCGGCGGAGCGCCGTTATCCGCCTCGGCGGAGGCAAGAAACGGTGTGCATAGAATGATGGCCGGAAGAATACGGATGCTCATATGAAGTAATAACCCCATTGTTTGGGTTTGGTTGTGAAGAAAATGCAGGTTTGCGGAGAGAGTCGTTCAATGGAGGGTGTCGCCGAGGAGGTGATGGCAGGAGAAGGGGTGCGGCGAGGTATAGGCCAGGCGGATGTTTTTTCGTTCAGGAAACGTGGAGGAGCAGGGACGCTATCCCATTGGGCGCGTTTGGGAGAGAAAGGTTTTTCCCGTTCGTAGATGATGAGGGATTTGTCGATTTTGAAGTAGTGGGGGGAAGCCCACCATGGCTTCATTTCACGGGCGAAGTAGTGGTTTTGCGCATCGGAACCGCAATAGTATATGTCGTGCAGGAGGGTGTGCGGGCCGAATGCCGTAGAGTCGGTGACAGGGGTATAATCTCCGGGCCTCAAGGTGCAGGAGGCCAGTATCAAGCAATAAGTTGCGGGAACCGATGCAGCAAGGGTTGATCGGAGCCGGAACTTGGTTTGCATGGTTCTGTTAGGGAATGGGGAGAAAGAAGGCAGCGAACCGTGTGTTGTCCGCTGCCTTGTGAAGGGGGTCAGTCTTTCGATTTGACGTTGATGATGGCCGCTTTTTCGAGCGTGATGGTCACGTCTTTGGCGATTTGTACGTCAACGGTGCGTTCGTCGATTTTGCGCACTTCGCCGTGGATGCCGGCGTTGGTGATGACGCTGTCGCCCACTTTCAGGGCGTTGAGGCGCGCCTGCTGTTCCTTTTGCTGCTTACGCTGCGGGCGGATGAGGAGGAAGTAGAAGAGGACGCCGATGATGAGGAACATGACGAGCGGGCTGCCGAGGAAATTGGTTTCCTCCGCAGGCTGTGCGGCCGGTTTGTCCGTCGTTTGTACGGTGCCGCTCTTGGCATCTTTGGCGGGAGCGGCCGGCTGGGCGGCCGGAGTTGCTGCTGCGGGAGCTTCTCCCGTCGTTGCAGCTCCTTCGATTTGGGCGAGGATGATGTTTGCGTTCATGATATGTCGTTTGCTTGGTAGCGCGAAATGAAGGCACGCTTGAACGAGCCGAATTGTCCGGCCGCGATGGCGCTTCGCGCTTGAGCCATGAGCCGGAGATAGAATGACAGATTTTGAAAGGAAAGCAATCTTAAAGCGAGTATTTCACCGGAGCGGAAGAAGTGGCGTATGGCCGCCCGGGAGAAGCGGTTGACATGAGGGTGTCCTTCCACATCGAGCGGGCGCATGTCTTTTTCCCATTTTTTGTTTTTGATGTGGATGGGGCCGTCGGGCGTCATGGCGATGCCGTGGCGGGCGAGGCGGGTGGGCATGACGCAGTCGAACATGTCGACTCCCCGTTCGATCATTTCAAGGAGCTGTACGGGGGTGCCGAGTCCCATGGCGTAGCGGGGTTTGTCTGCAGGGAGGTAGGGAGCGGAGTGTTCGATGGCCTTGAGCATTTCCTCTTCCGGTTCGCCGACGGAGACGCCGCCGATGGCGTAGCCGTCGAAGTCCATGGCTGCGAGTTCTTCCGCGCACTGGCGGCGGAGGTCGGCATAGACGGAGCCCTGGACAATGCCGAAGTGGCTCTGCCTGCCGCTGCCCGATGCGGGGTTGTTTTCATCGACCCATTGTTTGCATCGCCGGGCCCAGCGGAGGGTGTAGCCGAGGGATTTTTCCGCGTAGCGGCGGTCGCAGGGGTAGGGTGGGCATTCGTCGAAGAGCATGGCGATGTCGCTGCCGAGCTGCGCCTGGATTTCCATGGAGCGTTCGGGGGTGAGCATCATGGTGGCTCCGTCGATGTGGTTTTGGAAGCGGACTCCTTCTTCTGTGATTTTGCGGAGTTTGGCAAGGGACCAGACCTGAAAGCCGCCCGAGTCCGTGAGGATGGGTTTGTCCCAGCCGGAGAGGGTGTGGAGGCCGCCGAGGTCGCGTACGGTTTCGGCTCCCGGCCTGAGGGAGAGGTGGTAGGTGTTGCCGAGGATGATTTGGGCGCCGAGAGCGTGGAGGTCGTCGGGGTGGAGGGTTTTGACTGTTCCCTGAGTACCGACGGGCATGAAGATGGGGGTTTGCACGTCGCCGTGGGGCAGGTGCAGGGTGCCCAGCCGCGCTCCGCTGGGATCGACGCTGTGGAGGGTGAAGCTCATGCTTGTGCGGTGTGTTCTGTTTTGGCGAATCGGGCCCTGTGGATGTGTTTGCCCATGGATTCCCAATGGAGCTGGAAGTCGGTTTTCGGGTAGTAGAATTCGTTTTCCTCCCAGGTGAGTTTGCGGAAGAGGGGGGAGTTGTTCATGTGTTCAAGAACCCACTCGTAGTATTCTTCATGGTCGGTTTTGAAGAGGAATTCTCCTTGCGGCGCGAGTGCACGGTGCAGGACGGGCAGGAAGTGGTCCTGTACGAGGCGGTTTTTGTGGTGGCGCGTTTTGGGCCACGGGTCGGGGCAGAGGTAATGCAGGCGCGAGATGCTGCCGGGCCGGATGAACCATTCAAGGAAGTAGCGGCTTTCGAGCCGGAGGACGCGGACGTTTTCAAGGCGTTCCGTTTCCGCGTTGGAGCAGACGGAGCGTACGCGCCCGAGCAGGCGTTCGATGCCGAGGAATTTGGTGTCCGGGTATTGCCGGGCCATTTGCAGCAGGAAACCGCCGTCTCCGCAGCCGAGGTCGATTTCACATGTTTCGCCGTTGCCGAAGATGTCTTCGACGTCGTGCTGGCTGAAGTAGTTTTCGGGGAGATATGCGGCCTGAAACATGGGTCGACGGATTTTACATGGCGGGTGCGGGCAAGTCAAGCTGCGAGCATGTGCGCCATGTTGCGCGTGGAGTTGCGGCGTTGCATGCTATTTGTTTGGTGCATGCAGCCAGGTGAGGCGGTGCCAGATTCCTTCGAGCGGGCCGTAGCGGTGGCGGCCAAGCCACCAGCGGCAGAAGCGTATCTGCAGGAGCATGGCGGCGACTCCGACGGCGAAACTGGCCACATATCCGAGGTGCGGAGCGAGGCCCAGCGCAAAGGGGAAGAAGATCAGAGATCCGATGACGGATTGGGTGATGTAGTTCGTGAGGCTCATTTTGCCATAGTATCGGAGGCTGTCGGTGAGCTGGCGGAAGTAGGCCGTCCGGTAGAGCAGGACGAAGCCTGCGACCCATATGCCGCTGAAGCTGACGTTGTGCCACATGGTAAAGGCCGTTTTGAGGGGGGCGCCCAGTTCGGGCTGGATCATGGCTATGTAGAAGACGAAGGAGCCCGCAGCAGAGGCGAGCAGGGTGCGCGTCCAGAAGACGGTGTTGCGCCTGCCTGTATGGAAGAATCCTCCTTTGCCGAGGATGAAGCCTGTGATGAAGAGTCCGGGAGCCTGCATCAGGCGTCCGGCATCGATTCCCCAGGCGAAGCTGGAATATTGTCCGGTCGTGAGGTTGTTCCATGCCATGCCCCAGAAGTCGCCGTTGTCGATGCAGGGTTTCAGTGAAGGATACGCGTTTGCGGCAAGGACGGTGGGAGGAGTCCATTCGGGATGGAAGAACTGGATGGCGGCATAGGCGAGTTCGAGGGGCTGGAGGAGGAAGAAGACTGCCACCATGGCGAGGGTTCCTATGCCCAGTTTGCGCAGGGGGATGAGGATCAATCCGGCAATGGCGAAGGTGAGCAGGACATCCCCTCCCGGAAAGAAGACGGCGTTCAGGCAGGCGAAGAGGGCCAGGATCAGAAGCCGCCAGGCGAAACGGCAGCTGAAGTCTTTTCCCTTGCGGAGCTGGTTGCCATACTGGATGGCATAGGTGAATCCGAAGAGAAGGGCGAAGATGGTGTACGATTTCCCGGCGAACAGAAAGAAGAAGGCGTCTTTCATGCCCTGGTTGACGGAGGCCATGAGAGGAGTGGAGACGGGGTAGGAGTCGTAGATGAAATGCTCCAGAAAGTGGACGAGCATGATGGCGACGACGGCAAAGCCGCGAAGTGCATCGACGACATGTAGTCTTTGACCGATTGTGGACGGAGAGGGCGACATGCCTTTTGTACGGTTGGTGATGCTCCGATCTTGCAAGAATGAGAAAAAAGCGGTGCGGAGAGAAATACTGAAAGATTTTTCGTGATGTGTTCGTATGGGTGGATAACCATGAAATATTCCTTTCTCGTTTGTTCGTTATTGTGCCTGCCCGTCTGGGGGGATGAGCCTTCGGCTGTTTCCGTTCAAAAGGCCGGTGTGGCAGCCGTTCCTGCCAAGGAGTCTGTATGGAATGGCATGAAGCGGCTCGATTTTACGGTGGCAGGCCGTCCGGCTCTGGTGATCGTGCCTGCGAAGGCGCTTCCGGGCAATCCGTGGATTTGGAGGACGGAGTTTTTCAATGCGTTTCCGATGGCGGATATTGAGCTGGCAAAGCGCGGGTTCCATGTCGGCTATATCAATATGGAGAATATGTACGGCTGTCCGGATGCGATGAAGCTGATGGATGCCTACCATGATTATATGGTGAAGGAGTACAAGCTTGATCCGAAGCCGGTGCTGGAAGGATTGAGCCGCGGAGGGCTGTTTGCATTCAACTGGGCTTCCCTGAATCCCGGCAAGGTGGCTGGGCTGTATGTGGATGCTCCCGTTTGCGATTTCAAGAGCTGGCCCGGCGGCAAGGGGCAGGGGAAAGGGTCGCCCGGCGACTGGGAGAGGCTGTGCAAAGTATACGGACTGACGCCCGAGCAGGCAATGGCCTACAAGAAGAATCCTGTGGATACGCTGGCTCCTCTGGCCAAGGCGAAGGTGCCGATTCTTGCGGTGGTCGGCGATGCTGACGATGTGGTGCCCGTGGCGGAGAATACGGCGGTAGTCGAGAAGAAGTATAAGCAGTTGGGCGGTTCCATCCATGTGATTCACAAGCCGGGTGTCGGCCATCATCCCCATAGCCTGCAGAATCCGGCGGCGATTGTCGATTTCGCGTTCAAGGCTGTGGGCGCTACTCCTCCAAAGAGGGTCGTGTGCATTGGGGACAGTATTACGTTCGGTGCGGGTACGACTCCGGCCGAGCGCTGGTCCACCCGCTTGCAGAATGCTCTGGGCGACAAGTACGATGTGTACAATCTCGGTATCAGCGCCACGACGCTGCAGGAGGCCGGAGACAGTCCGTATTCGAAGAAGGGAAATTACACGATTGCCCGGCAGATTGAAGGCGATATTATTCTTCTCGCTCTCGGTACCAATGATTCCAAGCCTCAGAACTGGAAGAACTCTGCCGCGTTCTCCAAGGATTACGAGAAGATGATCAAGGAGCTGAGGGCGAGCAATCCGCAGGCGAAGATCTATTGCCTGCTTCCAGTGCCCGCATTCCCCGAGAATTACGGTATCCGCGATACGGTGATCAAGGGCGAGGTGATTCCTGCCATCAAGAAGGTGGCCCGCAAAAATAAGTGCGAGGTGATCGATCTCTATACGCCGATGATCGGGCAGGGTGCCAAGGTGCCGGACAAGGTGCATCCGAACGGTGAGGGGCATGCCATTATGGCGGAGCATGTTTACAAGGGTATTACCGGCAAGAGGATGCCGAAGTAATCAACCATTTTTTCTGAAATCCATGAGATGGTTTGATCTCGCCGTGCTGGGATGGTGCTTTTGCGGCGTCATCCTGCCGTGCGTTGAAGGGGCGGAGTCCGCCGATGTGATACGGTTCGACCGCGAGGCCGTGTGGAAGGCGTCGCGCCCGCAGGGAGGCACCGGCGACGGTTCATGGGCTTCGGATACTTTGCCGATCGGGAACGGCCGCATGGGGGCGATGATTTACGGCGGGGCGCAGACGGATCGTCTGGAGCTGAACGAGATCAGCCTCTGGTCGGGCAGTTCCGAGAGCGATGTCGGAGACAAGTCGAAGCACAAGGGGCCGGATTCCCTGACTTTCGGTTCGTACCAGCCTTTCGGTACATTGACGGTGTCTTATCGTGGGCATGAGGAAGTCAAGGATTATTGCCGGGGGCTTTCTTTAGAGGAGGCTGTGGCGTATGTATCCTGCGAGGCGGGCGGTGCGAAGGTGAGGCGGGAGTATTTCGCTTCGTTCCCGGATCAGGTGATGGTGATGGAGGCAAGCGCTTCCGGCAGTTCCGGACGAGGTATTTCGGCGGATTTCGAGGTGGCGTCTCTGCATCCGCAAGACCGGTTTTCCGTGTCTGTCGACCGGGACGGCACGGGCTGGATACGGCAGGCGGGTACACTGAAGAACGGACTCCGCTATGAAGGCGTGTATGCCTTGACCTGCAAGGGCGGTACGATTGCTGCCGAGGGAAACAGGCTGGTTTTGAAGGGTGCGAAGTCTTACCGCCTTCTGATGTCTCTGGGTACGGATTATGCCTTGAACGCCGATTGCGGCTGGCGCGGAGAAGCTCCGTCGCGTCTCGTGGAACGCCGGGTGAAAGATGCTTTGGCAAAATCTGCTGATGAGCTCCGCAAGAGGCATGTGGACAATTACAGGTCTCTGTATGGCCGCGTGGTTTTGGATCTCGGCGTTTCCGATTCCTCGGTGCGGCAGCTTCCTCTTGACAAACGTCTGGCGGTTTACGGAAAGGCCGTGGACGGCAATGTTTCTCCCCGGGATCCCGAGTTGGAGGCCGCGCTGTTCCAGTTCGGCAGGTATTTGCTGATTTCTTCTTCACGGCCGGGCAGTCTGCCCGCCAATTTGCAGGGTTTGTGGAATTACAGTCTGATTCCGCCGTGGGATTCTGATTACCATAATAATATCAATGTCCAGATGTGCTACTGGCCAGCCGAGACAACCAATCTTTCGGAGTGCAGCCAGCCTCTGATGGAATTCATCCGCGAGACGTCCAAGGTGGCAGGTCCGATTACCCGCAAGCATTTCAAGGCTATCGGCGGCGGCCCTGTGCGCGGCTGGACGGCCCGGACGGCCCAGAACGCGTTCGGCGGGCAGGGTTTCAGCTGGAATACGCCCGCTTCCGCATGGTATGCCTTGCATCTGTGGGAGCATTACCTGTTTACGCAGGACAGGGAGTTCCTCGCTCGCGAGGCCTATCCGCTGATGAAGGAAATTTGCCATTTCTGGGAGGATTCCCTGAAGGAGCTGGATGCCGGAGGCGCCAATTTTCAAACGGAGTACAAGGATGTGCCGCGCGAAAAGATGCTGGAGCAGTTGAAGCGTTTGCCGAAAGGCACTCTGGTGGCTCCTCTCGGCTGGTCCCCCGAGCAGCAGCCGGAGCGTCGTGAAGACGGCGTGGCTCACGATCAGCAGATTGTGTGGGAGCTTTTTTCCAATACGGCGCAGGCTGCGGATGTTCTCGGGAAGGACAGGGATTGGGCGAGGGAGCTGCGCCGGAAGCGCGATCTGCTGGCGAAGCCTGTGGTGAATGGAAAGGGCAGGTTGCAGGAGTGGATGATCGACCGGGAAGGCAATCCCGGGCATCGGCATACGTCGCACTTGTTTGCCGTGTATCCGGGGTGCTGGATTTCCGCAGAGAAGACTCCCGAATGGGCGGAAGCCGCAAGGCTGTCGCTGATCGACCGGGGAACGGCAGGAGATGCCCGCCGTTCATGGACATGGGCATGGAGGGCCAATCTCTGGGCGAGGCTGCGGGAGGGAGACCGTGCCTATGCCATGGTGCAGGGGCTTTTGCGGCACAATATCATGAAGAGTATGTTTGCTACGCATCCGCCGATGCAGATCGACGGCAATCTGGGCATTGCTGCCGGTATGGCGGAGATGCTCGTGCAATCCCATGCCGATACGGTGGAGCTTCTTCCGGCGTTGCCTTCGGCATGGAAAGACGGTTCGGTCAAAGGGCTGAAAGCTCGCGGCAATATCACGGTGGATGTGGACTGGAAGGACGGACGGGTGACCGGGTACCGCCTGACATCTCCTTCGGTTCGTTCGGCCAGGGTGCGTGTCAATGGCAGGACGGAGACCGTAGCCGTGCATAAGCCTTGACCATCGCAACGAATGCCGCGGGATATGTGTCCGGCGGCATTTTCTTTCCCGGGAGGCAGCGTTCTTTCGATGAACGGGGGTGTTGTGTACAGGGCATGGCTCAATCATCTTGTTAGTGAAAGTGTTCAACGTTTGATGACCGGCAGGTGTTGAAAACAATAGAAGCAGCGTATGGGAATGTGATTCAACCGTCCTGTTCGCCTTCTGTTATGGAATCTGCCTGCTTATGGAAATTGCATGGAAAATTGTTTTGTTCTCGCTCGGAGTCGTGTTGATTCTGGCCGTGGTGCGTTCAGGAGCCAAGGTGGCGTTCATGAATTATCCGTCGTCGGAATTCATTTCCCGGACGATCTCCCGGACGATTTACGGCCTGTACAGGCTTTTCCTCTCGGACAGGAGAGGTTATGTGACGCTGCAGAAGCGGCTTTACTGGTTCAGCCCCTTGTTCCTGTTCGGCATGATTCTGGCGTATTTCGGCATCATGCTGTTCGGGTTCGCGCTGATTTACTGGAGTGTCGGTGCTGAAGCGTCTCTGGCGAACAGTTGTCTGGCGAGCGGTTCGGCTTTGAGTACCTTGGGATTCTATACGCCGCACATGGTGAGCGGAGAGGTGATTTCCATCATCGAAGGCGGCTTCGGGTTGGGTGTGGTCGTGTTCCTGATTACGTTCATTCCGGGGTACCAGTCCGCCGTGCAGCAGCGGGAAGATCATGCCGCCTGCCTGTATGCCCGAACCAACCAGTCGCCCGATTGCGAGTCGTTCTACCGATGGGTCGTGCGGTTCGATCTGCAGAATTCCATGTCCGCAATCTGGCTCCAGTGGGAAGACTATATCCGCATGATCGGCGATACGCACTGCGATTCGCCCGTGTTGCTGTTCACTCCTTCCACTCGAACGGGGCAATCGTGGGTGGTCGTCGTACAGGCCGTGCTGGATGCCGCCAATTTCGCAGCATCGGCATTGCAGCCTCAACATGTGCACGGGGCGAAGTCATGCCTGCAGGAAGGCATTTATTCGATGACGAGGGTGGCGCAATCCAATCCCATCCGTTATTGCCTGCCGCAGAATGATGGAGTAGCGGATGTGGTGCGCGATGATTTCAATACCGTGTGCAGGCATCTTGCTTCCCTCGGTTTTGAGCTCAAGGATGATCTGGATGCCGCATGGAATACGTTTGATGAGAACAGGAAGCGTTATGAATCGGCTTTGACGGTTCTTGCGCATTTGTCTTTCGTGCCGATGGATCACCGCCTAGTGAAAGCGGCGGCTTCGAATGACGGTCGCTAGGTGCGGGCAAGTTACCGCGCCTCGTTTGCGGATTCTTCAGGAGCAGGCTGAGTGGTATCAGGAGGCCTGTAACCGCTTTTTTCCCATAAGGGAATCCATGTTCTGACAATGTCTCCGACGATGGCTATGCTGTCGCCCGACGGTTCCAGCGGGTAACTGTCCGTGGCGGTGGTTTGGAGTGCCCAGTTCTTTTCCATGGCGGCAAAGTCGGGAGGCGAGGCCTGTTTGCCTTCCAGCAGGGCCCGGCGGTAGGCGATGAACTCCTGCCAGCGGGGCTTGCAGTAATGCGACAGAAGTCCGCTCCATTCCCTCCATCCGTAGTCGGCCAGGCTGGACGGTTGCCCGTCGGGAAACCAGACTGAGACGAGATTCCGGGCCTGCTGTTCGAACCGGTCATGTTCTCCCTGTGGCGCAATGTCGCGTGCGGCCTGAAGCCACGGGCCCAGCATGAAATCCTTTTCGCTGGCGAGCAGGCGATCCTGCATATCCAGCAGAGAGAGGAAGAGGTTCGCCTGTTTGTCGAACGTTTGAAGATCCTTGCGTGCATCGGCCTGCATCATGGTGCGGTAGGCTTGCAGTCCGAAGCCGGCGAGGAATTGCCGGGCTACGTCGACAAGGTCGTGGCGGTAGGCCGGAGTGTGGCCGCATCGCACCCGCTCGCTGTACAGCAGTTCCAGAGCTTTCCGGATATCGTCCACATTGTAGGGCGGCTGCACGGACGCGGCGAACGGAGAGACTTTGCGCACATCCGTGCCGGGGCGTGCGCAGAAGATGGATTCCGTGGGCCTGCGGTGGTTGGGGAATTCTCCATAGGCGGAGCGCAGCAGCAGCAGCCATGCCTGCCGCAGGCCGTCCGATGCGGCGCCGTAGCGCCGGTCGGCATAATGCCCGATCCATGTTTCGAGGCAATCGGAGCGGCGGTTCCATGGCAGATCGGTCACGAGATCCGCGACGACAGGGTTGACTCCCGTACTTTCCCATGTAAGGCCGATGCCGATGGGGGGCGTACCCGAGCGGTTCGCCTTGAGGAAATTGTGCCAGATGGCGGGCAGGCGGCCATGCAGGCCGACATTGCCGCCATATTGGACGATGGTGGACAGGTACCAAGGTTTTCCGGAAAATCCGTTGTTTTTCTCCCAGTTGCGGAAAAACTCCCCGCAGAGTTCGACAACTTCGGCGTGCTCCGGATCCAGCCCTTTCAGCAAGGCGGGGGAAGGATTGCCGCTCCAGCCTTGTAGCATCCAGACGGCATCAGGGTGGCTGCGGCGCATGAGATCCTGGACTTTGGCTGCCATGCGGGGTACGTCGATGCCGCGGGCATTGCCGCCTTCATGGAACAGATCCCCTGCAAAGCGTGAATTGTTGCCGTAGAGTTTGGCCTGCTCTTCGTACCATGCTTCGGCGACGCGGTCGAAAAGAGGATCGTCCGGATGCAGGACGGGCGGGCGGGGTACGCCGCACCAGCTGCCTTGGGGCAGGAGCCGTGCCCCCGGGTTTTTGTTTGCGAAGTCGAGCGGCACCAGGCCGACGAAGCCTTGCAGGATGGCCCGCATGCCGAGTTCGTGCATGCGGGCCAGTATCTTTTTCTGGAGTTCGACTCGCGATTGCACGTATGCTTCCGAGACGGGGCCGCCGATGCCCTGGCAGTTGCCCATCAGCCACCATGCGGTGTAGGCTGGTCCGGTGGGGAAGGTGCGGGCTTGGTCACGCGTGTAGCCGAATCTTTGGAGGACGCGGAGCCATATTTCTTCCGTGCCGATGATGGCTAGGGGAGTATCGACGCCGTAGAGGCAGAGGAGGTCCAGCTCACGTTCCCATCGCGGCCAGTCCCACCATGCCATCGTGTAGTTGAATGTGCAATAGTTGAAAGCCGTGGCATGCTGCTGGCGGCTGTCGAAATACGCGATTTTGTCCGGCCCCGGCAGCTCTTTCGGCAGGTGCAGCTGGTCATGCGCCCATGAAACGTGGGCATGGGCGAAATGTTTGAGGTACAGATTGAGGCCGGAAGCGAGGCTGATGGTATCCGCCCCTGAAATGCGGATTTTACCTTCGGGCGTGCGGATAATGCCGATCCGTCTCGTGGCTTCGTTTTGCAGGGACGGGTCGATGACGAAGGCGAAATCGTCCGCCCTGTTGCCCAGCAGGCGATGCGTCAATTGCCGCATGGCGGTTTCCTTTGCGCCGGGCAGAGGCGCCGTGTCATGCGGTGCGGCCGTGCCGGCTGGCGGTTGGGCAAGGGTTGATCCGCCCATGCAGGCCAGAATGGCACAGGAGAGGGCAGCATGTCGAAGGTTGATTGTCATGACAGGTGGAGATGGCAAAAGGGCTGATATATTATCCAAGCGCCCTTATTTATACCTTCCTGCGATTGCCTGTCTTTCAAAAAATGCAGGATTTCGGCATCATTCGTTGCTGCATCTGACCTTGACGACGATTTTGCGGATGGAGCCTTCGCCGATGCATCCGGCATGCGCATCTTCCGGGAAGAAGATGACGAAGCTGCCCGGCGCCGCTTCGAAGAAAGTCTCCGGAGCATCGTCGTAATGTTGTGCATCCTTGTCGCGGTTGAACGGTTCGGACGGGGTTTGAAGGTCATCCCGGCTTTTCCATGCGAAACGCTCCGTGGCGGACAGTGTCAGGTGAATGTCCAGAAATTCGTCGTGTATTTCCAATCGGGCTTTGCCGATAGGTTTGAGCGTGCTGTCGTTGACGGCTACGATCAGCCTGTCTTCGGCAAGGATATGTTTGCCCGGCTCAAGGGTGGCCGGGTCGAGGGATGCGAGGTAGTCGAAAGCCTGCTTCAATAAAGGGTGCAGGGAGGTGTAGCGCGCGGCGTTGCGGAGGTTGTCGAGAATCATCGGTGAGAAAAGGTATAGGAGACTATATGCTTTTCTCTGCCCTCATGCAAGGGCTTATTCGGGGGCCGGGCCTTGATCATTCGCAATTGCCGAAGCTGTCGTGAGAGTGGAAATTGCACTCCGGATCGGAACAGTTGTGGCTTTGCGTTCGCCCCATTTGGGACGGCAATGGATCATTGTTCAGCCAGTCATTGGTGCAGATTCCGTATGGTATGGCTGTGACGAACATGGCCGGAAGGTCGATGGCGCAAAACGATAGCCCTACAATGGGCAGCCGGAGGATGTTGCCGACGGACCTATGTGTGGAAGGCGCTTTGAGTTCGTAGGAGCTGAGGAGTGTGCCGGGTTGCGGTGCAGTCGGAGATTGGGCGTTGCCGAGAACAGTGAACGGGCTGCTTTCGAATTCTCCGGAAGGTATCCATGGTGCATCCGGTTCAGGGATGGGGAGGTTGCCTTGGCCGGGCAGAGGCAGGGATTTTTTGTTATAGGAGAATATTTCGTGGTATGCCCACTCTTTTGTTTCCATGCAGATGTAGTGGGATGGCTCGGAGACGGATGTCCACATGCGCGGTGCGGGTCTGAGGCGCAGGCGAGGAGCCTTGATGTAATAGCGGCCCGATTGTTCGAAGATTTGTGCGGCAGGCTGGCTTGTGTTGATGTAATATGCTTCGATGTATTTTCCCGGCGCGTCGAGTTTTCCCGACGTGTTGAGCCAGCAGGATGCAAGGGTGAGGCAGAAGCAGGCAGGCCATGCGAAGAAGGCCAACCGGATAACCGTACGGAGCAGGTGATGGATATAGCAGCGGTTCATGGAGAGGGGATGTCCTTATCTGAAATAACGCATGAACATGTTCTTCGTCCGAAAAAAAGGAAGTTTTTCAGATAAAAACATGGCACTCCATGCCATAAGAGACGAGTGCGCATGAATAGCAGGATCGCGTGGGCATCTGGATGGCATCCCGCTCGACAGGAGAAAGACCGCCAGCCGGCATGGTTTTCAGCGCTTCGAATGCCTTTTACCGTGCTTGCGATGCTTTTTTAAATGCTTGTCGATAGCATCGTCGATGAGCGCGTCCAGAAAATCGTCTTCATCTTCATCGTCTTCATCGTCGTTCGACATGAAGGGTGAGACAAGGATGTTGCCCGGAAGGTCGATCGCGCAGCCTGCGATCAGTACTAGCGGCAGGCGTAGGATGTTTCCCGTCGAGCGGTGCGTGTCCATGATTCGGATGGAGTCCGGATTCAGGATGTCTCCTTCCCGGCTGTGCTGGATGCCGTTTTCTTTTCCAATGACGGTGAAAGGATTCTGTTCGAATTGTGCGGCAGGAATCCATGAACCCGATGCATGCAGGATGGGGTGGAAGTCGCCTTCCGAGAAGTTGATGCTGCCGGTATCCATCGTGAATATTTCGTGGTATCCCCATGCGGGAATACCGGTGATGCGGCTATGCATGGGCTGTTCGGGAGGATCGGTTTCCGCTTGCCGGGGCTGCCATGTTTTTGTTGAGGCTGGGAACCGGACGACTGGCGCTTTGACGTAATATTTCCCGTTCTGTCGGAACAGGCAGGTGGTCGGTCGGGTGGCGTCGTAATAATATCCTTCGTATGTTTTACCGATGGAATCAAGCTTTCCTGATGTGTTGACGACGCAGGATGCCGCTATTGCGGCGGTACACAGACAGGCGGATTGAATAAGGATACGTTTCATGGCGGGAGAGGCAGTCGAAAAACAGAAAAGCGGACTTGTTGAAAGTCCGCTTTTCTTGAAAACTGGTAGCAGGGAGGTGATTTGAACACCCGACCAAAGGCTTATGAGTCCTCTGCTCTACCACTGAGCTACCCTGCCGTGAGTGGTTACCTTGAAGGTGCGGGAAGAATACAGGATTCATCGCCGTTTGTCGAGTATTTTTTTCATGTGCCGGATTTTTTTTCGATCTGTTCGAAGCGTGCTGCGGAAAATGGCGGTTTGAGTTTTTTGTCTGATATTTTCTCTTGAATCTGATAGAAGAACCGATTATATTTCGGTGCATGTTACCCAAAATTACCCAATTGGCGATGTGTTTTTTTGCATCGATGTGCGCGTCTGCTTCTCCGTTCGACCAGATAGGCGATATGGCTGTGTATTCGGCGGATAAGGACGGTACGAAGTATTCCTATACATTCCTGGCTGTGGGTAAGGATGATGATGGACATATTTACGGGGAAGGTACGCTGGAGACGGAGGGTACGCGTCTTTCTTTCGATTACTTGCATGCAGGAGGAGAAGAATACGAGATTGCGACGCGTTTGAAGAGTCTGGAAGCGGATGGTTCGCCGAAGGTGGCGAAGCGGAAGGCGACGATCAGGCCTGGCCGGAATCTTGTGATTCAAGGAATGAATGCCTATTTTCCGACGCAGTTTGCATTGAAGAAAGAGTCGAAACCGCGCGATTGGAAGGAGGCCCGGGAACGCAATTATTATTTCAAGCAGGGGGCAGGTGAGTCGAACCGGAAGAAAGAGGTTGAGCTTGCATGGGTTCGCGGCAGTAAGAATCTGTTCGAAGTTGATAAGCTCTATGTTTTCGAGTGTCCCGAGGAACGGTTTGCCGGGTTTGAAAATCCTGTCGATTTGCATCTTAATTTTATGGCTTTGGGTTCGTTGTCCGGAGGGAGGATGTTCGGTGTAGGGTATCTTTCGGTGGAGGAGAATGGACAGAAGGTGCTGTCGAACAATTTTCTGTGGAAGCAGGTGTCGGATGTTTCGGGGGTGGTGCAATTCCATCTGAAGGAGGTGTCGCCTGAAGCCGATTGGCAGGAGTTGATGCTGGCGCGCAGGGATGGAGTGTATCAGTTTTCCGGGTGGGGTTCATTGAAGTCGACGCTGCCGTGGAAGTGTTTTTTGATTGTCGATAAGGAGGAGCTCGGATCTTTTAGCAGTGAAAGAGACGTGGAGGGGGTGCGCCGTTTGATCGAACCCAGGGTGAATAAGGTGGAGGTGCCGAAGAAGGTTGTGCCCCATGAGGATTTTTCCGTGGTGGGCAAGGTGTCGGTGCAGCGCAGGTCGGGTTTTGTGACGGTGGTGGCACGCATTCAGAATAATACGAACCGGGATTACAGGTCGGTCTATGTGTCGTACGCTTTGCTGGATGCTCAGGGAAATCCCATCGGCAAGACGCTGGGTTCCATTTCCGATCTCCGGGCGGGGCAGAGCAAGGTTGTGGAGTCAAGGGCGGAGGATCAAGGAGCCAAGCATGTGGAGCTTGATTCGATCGAAGGATTCGGCAATTGATCGAGTGCTGGAGGGAGGCCTCCGCGCTGACAGAGCCGGGAGTTGCTTTCCGGTGTTTTGTTTTGTAGAATGATTCCTGAAAATCGGTATTGTTTTCATGAATGTTTTGCCTGTGCCGGATGATAGTTGGGTGATTTTAAGGCCGCTGGGGCTGCCTTCCGGTTGTGTCGGCACTTTATTTTTGATGGGGATGCCCGGGTACCATCGTGCGGACGGTTCTCCGAAAGAGGCGTACGGATGTTTACAGAAGCACGGAGTGGATTTTTTGGTGAATCTGGTCGGAATCAGTGAGATGGAAGAGCGTGGTGCGGCCTATGCGGAGGATTGGAAAGCCGGGCGGGTTCCCGTGGACGAGGCTTTGCATTTCCCTTTGAATGATTATGCCGCTCCTGCCGATGCGAGGAGTTTTGCGCGGCTGTCGCACAGGATGGTCGCCCGGTTGAAGCGGGGCGGTTCCGTCGCGGTGCATTGTGCGAACGGTATGGGTCGCACGGGGCTGTTGGCAGTCGCGGTGCTGATGGCGATGGGGGTGGACCGGGATGAGGCCCGTGCCAGTGTGCGGCGCGCCGGTTCCGGTGTAGAGTCTCAGGCGCAGCAGGAGTTCCTGGCCGGGTTGGAGCCGATGCTGCGGGATGGCGGCTGTTCCGCTGAGGTGTTCGCCTGACTGGATGAAGTTCAGCGATTGTTGTCGGTAAGCCAGTGGAATCCCCCCCATTTGCAGGGGGATTTGCCTGAGAGGGCTTGAAGGAAGCGCAAGGCCGTACATGCGGCAATGGTGTACGCTATGAAGAGGGTAAAGGGGATGGCTGCCCACATGGCGAAGAGCGCGGCCTGGGGGAAGTTGAATATCTGAGTGAGGAGGATGGGGACGAGGATGTACCCGATGAGGTTGAGGAACTGGAGGGTGAGCAGGAGGTTGATGGATTCCGTGAGGCGTTTGCGAAGGATTGGCGGTTTGACGAGCTGCCTGAGGATGAAGGGTAGGATGGCGCAGGCGATGGGAATCGGCCATGGGTACTGCACGAACGGCAGGGCGGCGAGTGGCGCCAGTTCGATGCTTCCGGCCATGAGCCTCTGCCGGATGTGCTGGAGGCTGGAGGTTTCGGCTGTTTGCATGGTTTAGAGTTTGTCGAGGACTTGCCGGACGGTGATCCGGTGCATGCAGGGGGTGGGCTGGTCGCAGTGGGTGCGGTAGCAGGGGTGGCACAGGGTATGCCTGTTGATGTAGGCGTGCTGCGTGCCGAGAGGCCGGTAGCGGTCAGGAAGTCGCGTGCCCATGAGGACGATGCAGCGTGCGCCTTTTTGCGCCGCCAGTCCGGGAATGAGGCCGTCGCACGCGATGAGGGTGCATGAGTTGTTGAGGTGGGCGCCGTATTCGTGCGGTTCCGCGAGGGTGAGCGGTATGCCGAGGTGTTCGGCAAGCTGCGTTGCGCGTTCGCTGTCGCGGGGCAGGGCGAGCAGGGAGGGTGTGGAAGAGAGTTGTCCGATGAGTTCCGCCCAAGCGTCGTCCGTCCATTCGGAGGCCGGGCCGAGGGTGGAGAAGGGGGCGATGAAGAGGCTGGGGGCGTTTGCGGCAAGCGGTTCCGAGGGGGAGGGTGCGAAGTATTCGGCTTTGCGCCGCGTGATTTCATGGTGTTCCAGGAATTCCATGTAGTCTTCGACGCGGTGGACGGGTTTGCCGCCGCGCTTGACGGGGACTTTGCCTCGGAAGCGGTGTTTTTCGGAGCAGGGATGGTTTTCGAAGGCGCTGAGGGTGATCGGGCGGATGTGGCGAAGTTCTTTGAGGGTGCGCGGTGAGTTGTCCAGCAGGAAGGCGAGGTCGAAGACGCCTTCGTTGTAGATGTCGTCTGCATCCAGTTGCTGCGCGAGCGGGGTTGCCGGGTTGTCCGTGGTGAATGTGTGGGCTGCTTCGGGCTGGCTTTGCCAGTAGGCTGCCTGTTCACTGGGGCAAATGACGTTGATCTGGGTATCCGGGCGCGAGTCGAGCAGGCCGCGCAGAAGTGGCAGGACGAGGATGGCCTCTTCGAATGCTTCCGGCATGGAGACGAGGATGCGGAAGGGTTGCAGGGGATAGTTTTGCAGGAGTTCGCGTACGTCGTCGATTTGGGGCGGGGCGAAGGCGAGGAGGGTTTTCCAGCGGTCGTGCATCCAGAAGCCGTCGAGGATGCTGTTTTTCTGGCATTCGGCGAGAACTTCGTTGATGCGGAGGGTGATTTCCTGTATGCCTGCGTTTTCAGGTACGTCGATGACGGTGTCCATGACGGCTTCCCAGTGGCCGATGGATGTGTTGCGCGTGTAGATGGCGTAGAGCGTGCCCCGGCAGCGTTTGTAGAGGAGGGCGGGCAGGTAGGTGGTGCCCGTGATTTTGCCGAAGTAGGGAAGGAAGCTGCCTTCCTGGGTGAATTGGTCGCTCAAGACACCGATGAGGCTGCCTTCACGGGCGAATTTGAGGGTGGAGCGGAGTCCCGATTCCTTGCTGAACATCTGGCATCCGTAGGCGGTGCGCGATTTGTAGACGAGCTGTTCGAGCAGGGGGTTGCTCATGCGGCGGTACATGGAGCCGAAGCGTTCCGTCTGCCGGAAGAGGGGCCGGATGCGGGCGAGGATTTCCCAGTTGCCCGCGTGCGGGATGCAGGCGATGCCCGTGCCTCCCGAGACGACGGATTGTTCAAAGATTTCGGGATGGATGAGGCTGACGTAGCGGTTGAGTTCTCTGTCCGTGAGGACGGCCGTTTTGGCCGCACCGATGAAGTTCATGCAGGTGCGGACGATGTTTTCGCGCACGAGTTTGCCGAGTTCCTTGCCGCGCAGGGTGGGATCGATGACGATGCGGAGGTTGCGTGCGACGATGCGGCGACGCCCCGGCATGAAGAACCAGACGGCGTACCCCAAGCCGCGGCCCATGCGGCACAGCAGGGGCATGGGTGTGATTCTCAGGAGGCCCTGAAAGAGCTTGAATCCCCACAGGGCAAGCCTGTGCCGGAAGGAGGCTTTCGGAGCGGATGCCTGTTCAGTTGGTTCGGATGTGGACACGGGTGTTCCTTTGGCTGGATGAGCCAGTGCGCCGGCATGTTAGTTCCACTGCATGACGGCGGGGATGTGGAACGGTTTGCGGGTGTAGGGATCCCATGCCTTGTCGTGAGCCTTCATTCCCGAGAAGTTGATGGGGTTGTTCGGGGGATAGGGCGAGAGGACGATGTCTTTGTAGCTGGTCGGGAAGGCATAGGGGAGGCCGTCCGCATGGTAGGTGAGGGTTCCGCGTTTGACTGCCTGGGGGGCAGGAAGTTCCCTGTCCGAGACGGTGACCCATTCGTTGTTGGCGGGTTTTCCGTTGTTGTCGGGTATGGCGCGGACAGTGGTACCCGGGTATTCATCCTTGATGACCTGGCTGAGGAGCTGCCCGAAGCAGGATGTCAACGCGACAAGGCTTCCGAGAGCCAGAAGAGAGGTGACGACGTGTTTGCGTTTCATGTTGTCTGTGATGGTGTGGTGATTTGTGCCGGAGGCGGATACAGGGTGATTTTTCCTTTGCCGAGTACGGGGGTATAACGGCTGTTTTTGATGAGATCGAAGATGTCTGCGTAGGCTTTCGCCAGGCTTTCCATGGCGGGCTGGAGGAGGATGAGCGTGTAGCCTTCCGGCAGGGGGAGAACTCCGAGGCGGCCGCCGCGCGGGAAGGTGCCGAGGATTTTTTCTCCGCCGTTGTATTCGATGCGGACGTGGTGCGCATCTCCCGCCTTGACGGTGACGTACATGGAGACGGTTTGGTTGTAGGTGTTGCCGATGGTGCGGTTGATGACGATTTCCGCGTAGTCGTCGAAGAGTCGGATGCCGACGCCGTGTGGGTGGGAGAGGGGCGGCCCGCTCTGGGTGGGGGGCTTGAGGCTGGTGCTGAGGTAGCTGTTGATGTCTTCCTCGGTGAAGGTGACGGCTTCTTTGCCGGAGATGGCTTTTTTGAGGAGGGTGGGGATGTCCGGCGTGGGAGTGTTGCCGTTTTGGAGAGTGATGGCTTTGTAGCCCTGGATTTCGGAGAGGTCCTGCGGTACCCAGGTCAGGAAGACGAGGGAGCCGATGAAGGCGAGGATGCCGAGCGCAACCAGAGTGGAGATGAGTTTCCAAAGGCTGAAGCGGTGCAGGATGCGTCTCCAGCTGAAGCGCCCGTACGGTTCTTCGTCGATGTAGTGCGCGTGTTTGTCGTCTTCTTCGGGGGTGTCGAAGAACGAACCCCAGATTTCTACCGGGGGTTGTTTGGAGCCTTTGCGGCGGCGTTTGTTGTTTTCGGATGCCAAGGCGGAGCTGGATGGCGGTTACGGGATGCGGGGGAATTTCGAGAAATCGGGCTTGCGTTTTTCAACGAAGGCGTCACGGCCTTCCTTGGCTTCTTCGCTCATGTAGTAGAGGAGGGTGGCATTGCCGGCGAGGTCGAGGAGGCCCATTTGTCCGTCGCAGTCCGCATTGAGTGCGGATTTGAGGCAGCGGAGGGCAAGCGGGCTGTGCTGGAGGATTTCGCGGCACCATTGGAGGGTTTCCGTTTCGAGCTGTTCCAACGGGACGACGGTGTTGACGAGGCCCATGTCGAGAGCCTGTTGAGCATCGTATACGCGGCAGAGGTACCAGATTTCGCGGGCTTTTTTCTGCCCGATGATGCGGGCCATATAGGAGCAGCCGAGGCCGCCGTCGAAGGAGCCGACTTTGGGGCCGGTCTGGCCGAATTTGGCGTTGTCTGCGGCGATGGTGAGGTCGCAGACGAGGTGCAGGACATGGCCTCCGCCGATGGCGTATCCGGCGACCATGGCGATGACGGGTTTGGGTATCTGGCGGATTTTTTTCTGGACGTCGAGGATGTTCAGGCGCGGTACGCCGTCTCCGCCGATGTAGCCGGCATGCCCGCGGACTTTCTGGTCGCCGCCGGAGCAGAAGGCGAGGGGACCTTCACCCGTGAGGATGATGACTCCGATTTTGGGGTCTTCATGGACGAGGTGGAAGGCGTCGAGCAGTTCATGGACGGTCTGGGGGCGAAAGGCGTTGCGTACTTCCGGGCGGTTGATTGTGATTTTGGCGATGGCTCCGTCGTCGGTCGCTTCGTAGCGGATGTCGGTATATTCTTTCAGCGTGGTCCACATGGCTTCTCTGGCGATTATACCCTCGCGGGCGTGCGAATAAAGCAAAAAATATGTACTAGGCCCAGTAGCTGGCGATTCGGGAGATTGATGCGGGGGAAACAGGAGTGGGCCATGACGTGCCCGGTGCATGGCTGTTTCATGTGCCGCTTCGGTTCGTTTTTCTTGATCTGTTTTTGTTGTTTTATTGTAATTGTTTGTTTTTTAGATGTTATGGCGATGTGTTGATGGTTGTTCGGTCATGTGATGCGGTGTCAAAGAAAAACGGAGTATCAAGCGATACTCCGTTTTTGACGATGCTTCAGTGATGGAGATATGTTTTATGCACGGCGGCGCCTGCGAAGGAGCAGGGAAGCCATGCCGAGAATGCCCATTGCCGCTGTAGCAGGTTCGGGAATAACGCTCTGATTGAAGGAGACCTGCAGCCATGAGTTGGTGCCGTCGGTCCCGATCGCATAGTGTTCCGTCCATGCGGAGGTTTTGTTTCCGGCGTTCCAGCCCAGAATGCCGGAGTCGATCAAGGCCTGGTAATCGCTTTCGCTGGCTCCCGTCCACGAGAGGAGGTCATAGGTGATGCCGGTGGCGATTCCCGCAGCCCCGAAGTCGAGCATGAGGGTGGCGGTGGTGTCGTATGTCAGGCCGTTCAATGTCCAGTTGATTCCGTCCGCTCCGGCATGGGAGACGTCGAGAGCAAGGCTGGAACCGGCTTCGAGCACCAGCGCTCCGGCTGTGGCATTGTGTTCCGCGCTGAGCATTTTGTTGGCGGATGTGCCGCTGCTGATGACGATGCCGTTGGCGAGGTTGTATCCGTTGAAGTCCATAACTCCGTCCGACAGGCGTACTGTGCCGGTTCCGAAGGCGGTGGAACTGCCTGCCACGATTGTTCCGGCCTGCACGGTTGTGCCGCCCGTGTAGTTGTTCGTTCCCGAAAGCAGGGCGCTGCCCGTACCGCTTTTGACGAGCCTGCCTGCCCCTGTGATTGTTGCGTTCAAGGAGAGGTTGCCGTTGTCGTTGCCGACGTATACGGTTTTTCCGGTCGCGGCGGAAATTGTCATTCCGGATAATCCGGTTGTGCCTCCGGCAATTTCAAGCCCCGATGCGGTGCCGATGCTGAGTGTTCCCGAATAGTTGTTGTTCGTTCCGGAGAGGACGAGCCGCGAATTGGCCGTGGCATTGTTGTAGGTGACGTTGCCGGTGCCTTTCAATCCACCTGCCAGGGCCAGTCGCTCACTGTTGGAGGCGATGACCGTTGCAGAGGAAGCCGTGATCGAGCCGGAGACGATGCCGTTGCCAAGGTTGTTGAGCGTCAGATTGCCTCCGTTCAGTACAAAGCCGTTGGCAAGGGTGACGGTGTTGGCCGTTCCCGTGCCCGAATTGCCCGAAACAGTCAGGGTGGCTCCGTTTTGTACCGTGGCGACGCCGCTGCTGCCGTCCGCCTGGTAAGCGCCGAACGGTGTCAGCGTTCTTCCGTTGGTCGTGGCATTGGTGTCGAACGTGATGTCGCGGCGAATGAGCGTCTGGCCCGTGTAGCTGTTGGTCGTCCAACCGTTTCTGAACATGAAGCTGTTGCCGCCTCCGGAGCCGGTGCCTTCATCCTTGATGGACAGGTTGCCGTTGCCCGAGATCGTGCTGTAGATGATCGTGCTGTTGCCTTGGGTGAATCCTCCGATGTTGGCATATCCTGTACCTGTGTCCAGAATGAAGTCGTTGGAGATGGTATTCGCCCCGGCAGCCGGGTTGATGGCCCATACCTGTACGTTCGACTTGAGGGTGATCAATCCGGCACTCTTCGAGGTGAAGCTTCCGTTGTTGCCCTGGAATGCCAGTTTCGTGTTGGCCGCCATGATGATGTCGCCGCTGTTCAACGCCGATTTGCCGCTGCCTGCGCCTGCCAGCGTCAGTTGGCCTTCCGTGATGTTCAGCGTGCCGGTGAATGCGCTGCTGGCATTGCTGAGGTACAGCGTGCCGCCGCCGACTTTGGTCAGCGTGTCGGTACCGACGATCGCGCCGTTGATCGTTCCTGTTCCTGCGTGGACGCGCAGCGTGCTGTCTCCGGCAAGCGTCAGGGTGCTATTGACCGTTGCGCCATCGATACGGAGCGCGCCCGAGGCGGCCACATCGGAGCTGTTCCAGCCTGAGCCCGATATGGAGATGTTCTGGGTCCATGTGCCGCCGCCCATGTACAGCTGTCCGCCTTGCGTGATTGTGATCGACGAGGCTGCCATTGCTGAGGTGCTGGCTAAGCGTCCGCTGCGGACAATTACATCTCCCGTGTATGCCGCCACATTGGATGATGCAGATGCCGTACCGGCGGAGCTGCTGTCGTTCCCGGTTGTCCAATCGATGACCAGCGCGCCTTGGCCCGCACTTCCCGCAATGGTGCCGAGCCCGGCCTGCGCACCGGTGGATTTCAGCACGACTTCGCCGCTGTTGATGGTAGTGCCTGCGAGTGTTTGCGTATTGCCGATGTTGGCCGTGCCTCCGTTGACGGTAAGTGTGCCGGTTCCGAGCGAGTTGGCTGCCGATGCATTCAGGATGCCTCCATTATTGACCACTGTGCCTCCTGTGTAGCTGTTGGCCATGTTGAGGGTGGCCGTGGCATTGCTGACGGAGAGTGTGGCACCGCCTGCAATATTGCCTGTTCCGTCGGATGCAAAGGTGTAGTTTCCACCCGTGATGGCGATGTCTCCAGGGTTGAGGGTGCCGGAGACGGTGACGGACTGTGTAGCCGCCGTGCCGTCGAAGGTGACGATGTCGCTATCGTAGAAGGCATCGGCATTACCGCCGTTGTGCCAGTTGGTGTTGGAAGTATCGTGGTTCCACGTGGCATTGCCGGACGTTCCGTTCCATGTGAGATTGGCGATTGCGCCTTCAATGTTGAGCGTCAGGGAAGATCCTGTATTGACCAATTGGTATGTCTGTCGTCCCAATCCGGTGACGGTGTACGTGCTGACGTCGCCATTCAGGATGCCGTTTGTCGAGATAAGCGTGTATAATCCGTTGTTTGCTCCCGAAGACAGATTGATAACCTGATTGGCGGCCAGCGTGACGGAGGTGATCGACGATCCGAACGTCAGTGTGCTGTTCGTCAGGTCGGAGGAGGTGTATGTCAGGTTGGCGGATGTCAAGGTGACTGAAGTTGCGCCCAGAATATCGCCGCCGTTTTCTCCGACAATAAGATTGTTGGACAGGGAAATACTCCCCGTTCCGAGATTCAGGGATCCTCCGTCCAGTGTAATGTTGCCCGTGCCAAGTACCGTCTGAGCTTTTGCTGCGCCGCTGGGTGCGAGGTCGAGCGTGGAATTGCCCCGGATGTTCCACGCGATGTTGCTCGTGTTGACGGTGGAGGTGGAATCGATGGAGAAGGTGCCTCCTCCCCGTATGTTGATGGTTCGCGTCGTCGTATCTCCGTAGATCCGGTTGGACGCATAGAGTTTGACCGTTTTTCCGGCCGCGATGTCCATATTGGCATCGGCATAAAATACTGCACTGCTGCCGCCGTAATTATAGCGGGCTGCAGAGCTGCCGATATTGAAATCGGACTTGGCAATGATGTTGCATTGCCCGGCTACTCCTCCGATGGTAGCCGCATCTGCCGCGCTGGATGCCCGGAAGAAGATCGAACGGTTGTTGTTTGCATTCGGCATCAAGGAGAAGCCTGCGGCGCCCGTGTCCACAAGAATGCTGCCCAGTGACATGGTGTTGAATTGGATGGTTGCCGCTTTGTTGGTAGCCGATGCATAAGTTCCCGAAAATTTCAGTATATTGTTGCTTGATCCCGACCATGTGCCCGCCCAGTCTGTGACGGTCGGACTCCAGTTGGAAGACGTATGCAGCCATTGATCCGTTGCTCCTGTCCAAGTGTAGATGCCCGCCTGGGCTGCCCCGGATAGGAGAGACATTGACAATAGAGATGATATCAATGCTTTGCGTAACGAATACGGCAGATGTACTTTCATGGTTTTATTTCTTTCGAATTGCACGGGTGTTCAAACAACCCTTTTGAACATTAGCAAAAGTGTATCCGTTGTCAATATCGAGGGGTGATAACAAACCGATGTGAAATAATGTTTGATGTAATGCAATATCTAAAAAGATTCTTAAATATTGAATTATGATTGCAATGATATTTGCGATATATAGGAGGAAAAAATTCAAGAAAGGAGAAGTATGACAAAAAAAGATTTCGAGATGTGGAAGAAGGTGGATGCGATTGATGGAAAAAGTTTGAAATTTAATTTCTAACAGGCATTTGATGCGCCATGTCATGGGCCTTTCATCGTTCCGGAAACGGTGTTGCCGATGCGGTGATGGAACGGCTGTTCCGAGGTGTGCCGTTGTGAGTGGACATGCTGCCTTGAATCCGGTATCGGCGCGTCTCCCGTTTTCCGTTGACGGGGCAGGAAGCTCGGGTGGGAATCTGCTTGTTTTTGCCGGGAGGCCGCGGTATGCTCTGCGCATGGATAGACGTGAGATTCTGGCCGGATGCAGGTTGTACGGTATTGTGGATATGGGATATGTATCTCCCGATCACGCAGAGGAGGCTGCAGCGGCCTTGATTCGCGGCGGTGTGCGAATTTTGCAGTTGCGGGCGAAGGGCATGCCGGAGGAAGACGTGAGGATGCTGGCGTATCGCTTGCAGCCTTTGTGCTGCGAGGCCGGGTGCCTTTTCATCGTGAACGATTACCCGGAAATAGCCATGGAATGCGGAGCGGACGGCGTGCATGTGGGGCAGGACGACGGTGCGCTGAAGGAGGTGAGGAAGATGATCGGTGAAGGGATGCTTGTCGGGCGGTCGACGCATAGCCCCGAACAGGCTTTGGCTGCCCATGCCGAAGGCGCGGATTATATCGGGTTCGGTCCGTTGTTTCCGACGGGCACGAAGCCCGGTCGCCCGGCCATCGGTCTGGACGATGTGTGCCGAGTGGGTGAGGCTCTTGGGGATTATCCGGTGTTTTGTATCGGCGGCATTAACGGAGGTTCGTTGGACAGGGTGCTGGAGCATGGTGCGCGCCGCGTCGTGATCGTGTCGTGGCTCCTTCTTCATGAAGATCCGGCGGGTGCGGCCCGCGATGTCATCCAGAAGCTGGAGGGCAGGTAAATCCGCGCCTGCGGAGCGTTCCGTTTTTTCATTCGTGTTCGATTACGGGCTTGCCATGGTGCATGTCATATTCTATATTGCGCTAATGGAAATGACGCTTGAGAATTTGAAGAATGCCGTAGCGGGGGAAAGTACGGCATCGGCTGCTTACGCCGCTTATGCAACGAAGGCTTCCTATGAAGGGTATCCGGCCATTCAACGCCTGTTCGAAGCCGCGTCGAAAGCCGAACGCGTCCATGCGGTGAATCATATGAAGGTGCTGGAGCTGCTGGGCGGAAAGGTCGAGGATCTGGATATCAATATTCATGTGGGGACAACGTCGGATAATTTGCGGGCGGCCATCGCCGGTGAGACGTACGAGTTCGAGAGCATGTACCCTTCGTTCATAGCCGATGCTCAGGCGGAGGATGTTCCTCTGGCCATTCGTTCGTTTACTTGGTCTCTGGAGTCGGAGAAAGGGCATGCCGATTTGTACCGGGCCGCCTTGCACCAGCTGGAGCAGGGGACTCCCCATGCGCTGCCGAATATGTACCATGTGTGCCTGAATTGCGGGGATACGTTCAGCTCTCTTGCCGGGCTGGTGATGTGCCCTCTTTGCGGCAAGTTGCCCCAGCGGTACAAATGATCCGGCGATGTGCGTGCGGGTTTGGCTACGGCCGCCCGGCGCGTTTTGTTGCTGTCGGATACGATGTATTTTGAACGGAATGGGATGCCGGGATGTCAGCATATATCACTATGTATGCATTTTCTCTTCGAATGTTGGCATGTGCATCGGCGATTTTTCTTCTGCCTATAGCCGGGCAAGCCAGTGATGCTCCAGTTTCTGCAAGTGTGGAGGAGCCAAATGCCGGTACTTCGTGGGCCGGTGAATACAAGGGGGTGATTCCTTCCGCCGATGGGCCCGGCGTGCAGATGATTCTCACTCTCGGTGCCGACGGTTCGTTCAAGAAGGTGGCGACTCTGATCGAGAAGGAGGCGCTGCCCTATGTGACGGACGGGAAGATCGAATGGATCGAAAAAGGAAAACGGTTCAGGATTCACGATCCCTACCGGGAAGAGATGTACGAACTGGATGGCGGCTCCCTCTATGTGCTGGATGCCGAAGGCAAGCGCGTGAAAGGGAAGATCGGTGCATATTACGTTTTGCACAAGGTGGCGGAAGGGAGCGGAAGAAAGTGATTGTACACGCGCTGTATGGCTTATCCATACCGGGCGAAACGAAGCCGGCAAGATTTGCCGGGAGCGGTTTCACGATGGAAGGATAAATGTTTTATGAAATGTATTTTGTTTTTGTTGTCCATGGGAGCGGCTCTTCCTGCCGTTCATGCCGATGAGGCCGGGAGACCCGTCTCGCAATCGGTTGCTGCCGTTCCGGCCATGTCCGCATGGTGCGGAGTGTATGAAGGGACGCTGCCTGCGGCGGATTGCGAAGGTATTCTTGTGCAGCTGACGCTGAATGCCGATATGACCTGCAAGAAGGTGACGATCTATTTGGGGGTGCAGGATGAAGCGGTCGCGGACGAAGAATTGACCGATCTGAACGATGTTTTCCGCAGTGTGGAAGGAAGCCTGCCCGAGGTTCAGGAAGGGACGCTGGACTGGAGCGATGATGGGAAAACGCTGGTTGTTCATACGGAAGAAGGCCAGGAGCTCTATGAGCTGGATAAGGACGGCCTGCATATGCTGAATGCCGACGGCAAGAGGGTGACGGGGCCTCTGGCACCCTATTACGTGCTGAAAAAGGCGGAGAGCGAGTCCGGCACGGCCCGCAAGGGGGTATAGTATTCGTCCATTCTACCGGAATGCGCCGTATGTCGCAAGGTAAGCATATCGTGATCGTTCACGGCTATGGATCGGCTCCCGGGAGGAACTGGTTTCCGTGGCTGAAGGCTGAGCTGGAGAGACGCGGCTTTTCGGCCGATGTGCTGCAGCTGCCTGATGCCGCCGCTCCTTGCCTGGATGCATGGCTGGATTGCATCGCTTCCCATGTCCGGGATTCCGGTTGCAAGACGTTTTTTGTGGCGCACAGTCTCGGATGCATTTCCTTGCTGGGCGCATTGCATCGGCTGGAGGTAGGGAGTCGTTTCGGCGGAATGGTGCTCGTTTCAGGGTTTTCACGCCCCGTGGAAGGGTTGCGCGAGCTGGATGCCTTTGCGAATCAGGAGATTGATTTCGCTCGTTTGGCGGCGATGTCCGGCAGAACCGTGGTGATTGCCGCCGGGGACGATCCTGTGGTTCCGGCTGCTGCGACAGAGGAGCTGGCGGCCAAGCTGCACGCTGAGTTCATTCTCTGCGAGCATGGCGGCCATTTCATGGATAGCGACGGTTTCAAGGAATGGCCGTTCCTTCTCGCCCGGATCGAGGAGGTTCTGTCTTCCTCGCGCTGCCGGAGCGGGACATGATGCGCCGCTCCGGCGTGATTTTCAGCCTGTTCAGGGGCGGAGAAGCGAGGTCATGCCCTTGGAGACGTTTTCCGTTTTCGGGCTGCCTTGCTGCCATTCCACCTTGACGGCGGCGGATGCCGCCGTGTTGACGTGGACTTCGGAGACGTATTTTTCCGACGGCGTGACGATCCATGTGTTGCCTTCCTTGCGGACTTTACCGTTCCAGACGGTGGGTTTCCCCTGTGCATCCAGAATCAGCCATGCCGTTTGCAGGGCGTGTTCGGCAAGGCATTTGAATATTTCGTGTACGTCGTTGTCGCAGGAACCTCCCTGATGGTCGACTCCGTACTGGTAGTTGTAGCCGAAGACGGGGGTGGCATAAGGCGCTTTCCACCATTGGGAGATCATGGGGATGTAGGTTTCACCGACGACTTCGACCGAGCGGATGCCTTTGCCGGGTTTTTCCGGATTCGGCTTGAATACATCCGTGCGGATGCGGGGGTCGACCATGAAGGCCCACGAGAGTTCTCCCGTTTCCGGGTTCAGGAGGTTCGCACAGGCTCCCAGTCCGTTCATGGCTTGTTGCAGGTAGTCTGTTTTACCTGTGAGGCGGTAGAGGTCGAAGAGTCCGTAGAGTCTCCATGCGGTCCAGCCGTGCGGGGATCCGATCATGTTTTTGCACCACAGAACGTCGTACTGGGATTCCCAGAAGCGCAGGGAGCTGTTGTTCATGCGGCTGTCCGGCTGTACGAGCTGAGAAAGGCAGCGGTGTTTTTCAACGAGTTTTTCGGCGGCTGCGATGTATTTCGCCCGTTCTTCGGGCTGGGCGAAATGGCGAGCCCATGCCGCAAGCTGGGTGTAGGAGCAGGAGATCATGCCGTCTTCGAAGGTCATTTCCCCTTCGGTTTCGATGTTGTCAAGGTGGAGGGCAAGTTCATCGACCGCTTTCCGGACGGAGTCGCGGTGGCGTTCGAAGCGTTCTTTCCAGACGGGAGAGGTACGGGCGAGTTCCTGCTCCGCCATCATGACTTCCATGATGGATTTGGCAGGGTAGATTACGCAGGTGTAGTGGGTGCGCCCGGAGCGGTAGGCGCCATCCGGCTTCTGGGTGGCTAGGATGAAGTCGCACAGTTTGGCTGCCCGCTCAAGGTCCTGAATGTCTCCGGTGATGCGGTAGCGTTCCATGAAGAGGGAGGCGGCGCAAGCGTGGTTCTGGATGCGGTGGGGCAGGGCCGGAGCCGTGGGTTGCATGGTCGCGTAGTCGTACATGGTGGGGAACAGTTCGTTGAAGTCCTTGTCGATCTGCGCGTCCAGCTCCTTGTCGGGATTCAGGTGCCTCCATTTGAAGGAGGGGAAGAAGCCGTACCAGCCTTCGACGTGGCTGCCAGCCTTTTGCTTGGCTTTGACGGTCCATGCGCGGGAGCCGTCCATGTACCATGACCACGGCTGGCGGACGGTGATGACGGTTTCGGAGGTTTTGCCTTTGCCGTTTTCGATGGCGATGCGGTAGAATCCCGGCTCCTTCGGTGCCTGCCAGAGGATTTCCCTGTCTTTGGCTTCAGGCAGGGCGATGTTTTGTCCTTTGTGCTGAACCGTGGCTTTGGAGTGATCGGCACCCGCAAGGTGCAGGCGAATCTGCTCGCCGGGTTCGACGGTGTAGCGGTCGGCTGTGAGGTAGGAGGCATCCGTGTAACGGGAGGCACAGGCGGGCACTTCTTTCAGCGAGGGGATGGGTACGAGGTAGATTTTCCATGTGCGTTCTTCGCCGGGTTTGAGTTCGTTGGAGGTTTGCGGGGAGCGGGCGGGCAGGGGAGCGCCCGCCAGCAGGTTCAGGTTGATGCCGTTGATGCGATGGCCTCCGTTGTTGTAGTTCAGGCTCCATGCAGGGATGGCATCGGGGGAGAAGATGCCTAGGATGCTTCCTTCCGGCGACATGGCGTAGCCCCAGAAGTGGGTTTTTTCACAGCGGAGGAAGGTAGGAAAGTGTTTGGTGTTCCATTGCGGATGGCTGATCATGCATGTGTCGATGCCCAGTGTGAGGGCGAGGCTGTCGGGCGTCACTGCCGTTTTTCCCTTGTTGGCGACGGTGACGGTGGCGGCAAGGGCTCCCTGTTCGACGCCGTAGGAGATGCCCATTTTGAGGTCGCCCTGTTGAGCGGCAAAAGAGGGCGCATGCCCCGGCTGGCGGACGAGGACCGGGACGGTCTGGCGGCCTTGGGCATCGGTGATGCGGAAGGAGGGGCCTCCCCAGGCATTGTTGAACATGTCGATGCGCTGCTTGCCGAATTGAAGGTTCGTGATGTGTCCGGTTTGGGGGGCAAATGTGGCGGAGACGCCGTCTTTCTGCAGGGTGTCGGTACGTGCCGCGTTCTGGGAGGAGGGGGCGGTTTGTGCCGGAGAGGATTCGGCTGCCTGGGGTGTTCCCGCGAGAGGGAATGCCAGGCTGCCTGCAAGTAGAGGTGCCATGAAGAATCGGGACATATGTTACATATACGGAAGCGGGCGGATGTTCTTTCAGTTCAGAGGGAAGGTTTATCGGTGGAACCGTTTTTCGCCCGTTGATGTCCAATGGAATTCAGGACGGATGGCAATATGTCGCAAATCGTCTTTTTTTTCCTGTCGCGGCCCGGTTTCGTGCTTGCTGTTCCTTGCTAGGCTTTGTATAGTACGCCCGGTCGCGGCGCCATGGTGGCGCCGTCCGATTTCATTTTCTACTTATATTAATCCGATGATTCCTGCTACTGCTCGTGTGGCCATGCTGACTGGTCCGAAGTCCGTCGAAATGCGTTCGTATTCCATTCCCGAAATTTCCGATGACCAGATTCTGGTCAAGGTGGAAGCTTGCGGTATTTGCGGTACGGACGGCCATGAATACAACCGCGATCCCTTCGGCCTCGCTCCGGTGGTGCTCGGCCACGAAGGTACGGGCGAGATCGTGAAGCTCGGCAAGAACTGGACGGAAGATACGGCCGGGCGTCCGCTGAAGGTAGGCGACAAGATCGTGACCTGCATTCTTCCCTGCGGCAAGTGCGATCCCTGCAAGAATATGCCGGGCCGCGTGAATATGTGCGAGAATGTGGGCGTGTATGGCCTCATTCCCGACGACGATGTGCATTTCAACGGTTTCTTCGGCGAATATATTGTGATCCGCCCGGGTTCGACTGTGTTCAATGTGAGCGATCTGACGCTCGACCAGCGTATTCTGGTGGAACCTTCCGCCGTGGTGGTGCATTCTCTCGAACGTGCGAAGACGACGGGCCTGTTGAATTTCAGCTCCGTGGTGCTGGTGCAAGGTTGCGGCCCGATCGGCCTGCTGCAGATCGCCACGCTGCGCACGATGGGTATTGAGAATATTATTGCTCTGGACGGCAATGATTCCCGCCTTGAGATGGCCCGCAGCATGGGTGCGATGAAGGGGATCAATTTCACGAAGTACGACGGTATCGAAGCGATCGCCGAAGCTGTGAAGGCAGCCAACAACGGACACTTGGCCGATTTCGTGTTCCAGTGCACGGGCGTGGGCGCAGCCGGAGCCAATGCATGGAAGCTGGTGAAGCGCGGCGGCGGCCTGTGCGAAGTGGGCTTCTTCATGGATGGCGGACAGAGCGTGATCAACCACCATTACGATATTTGCAATAAGGAAATCACGGCCGTCGGTTCGTGGCTCTACACGCCGCAGGATTACGTGATTACGTTCGACTTCCTGAAGCGTGCCTATGGTATCGGCTTGCCGTTGACCGATCTGATTTCCCATCGTTTCAGCCTGGACAATATCGTTGATGCCTTTGAGACGAATGTTCAGATGAAGGGTATCAAGGTTGCGGTGATCGTCGAATAATCCCGGTTCCGTTTTTACGGTTTTTCAAGACCTCCGGTTTCCTTCCGTACCATGTCGGTTTCCTTGCCTGGAACAGTCGTGTGTGCTTCGGAGCCGGAGGTTTTTCGTACCCGCCGGTCGGAGTGCGCCGCTTCCATTCCCTCTTTTGCATGAGTGCCGTTGTTCAGCCGTTTGCCGTGGCGCCGGAGGCATTGCCGACGGTAAGCCGTTCGCCCCGCGTGGCGTGGGTGGATATCGCCCGCGTGATTACGATGCTGGCGACGATGCTGACGCATGCGCCGACAGTGATGTCGATCAAGCAGGGGATGTGGTTCACAGGATCGGGCCGGATGTGCCTGCTGTTCGTGGTAGCCGGGTATTTCATGGCCCGCAGTTGTCCGCCGGGCGTCTGGTTTCCCCAGTTGAAGCGCGCATGGCGCATGATTGCCGCCTATGTGCTGCTGATCGGCCTTTATATCATCTGCCTGGGGTGGACGAGGTTCTGGATGTGGCAGGTGCTTGATCCTCTGGCGGATGGCGATTGGGAGGAGCGGCTGGATGTGCTGATGCACGTGTTCGGTATCGGAGATCAGCCGCCGGGGCCGTTCTGGTTTTTGAGGGATTTGATCCTGCTGACTCTGGCCTGCGGTTTTCTGGCGGCTCTGGGACGCAGGAGGTGCCTGTATCCGCTGATTATCGCCTGCCTGTGTTTCGGGCAGGGCTTGGCCTGCAACCATTTCATGATCGACGGCTATCAGGTGATTCATCCCCGGGAGATCGCCTTTTTTGCACTCGGCATCAGCCTGACGTCGATTCCCCTGACGGCGATTGCCTCTTTTCTCCGTAGGCAGAGCTGGTGGATCGTGGGGCTGTTTGCAGTGGTTTTGTGGTATGAGGCGAAGACTCTGCCGCATATGTCCCATCTCGGGATCGTCTGCTATATCGGCGCGACGTGCGTTGTGGCTTTGTGGATCGAGCAGCTTTTTCCCCGGTTTGCCCGGTGGATGGCAAGCTTGGGGCAGACGGTGTTCCTCGTGTATGTGCTGCACATGCTGGTGATCAGCCTGCTGGTGTATTTGCTTCCGTTCGATGTGCAGGATGCGTCGTTCCCGAAATGGTGCTGGTTTTTCGCCGTACCGGCGATTTATTTGCTGATCCATTATCTGGGGATGGGCATCAAGCGCGTGAGTCCGGAGCTTTTCGATCTGCTCGCGATTCGTCCGCCGCGGAACGCCGCCAAATAAAAGGCCCGCCTTGTTGCAGGCGGGCCGTCGGGAAAGACCGGATGGAGAGGTTCAGACCTCGGGGCGTTCGCGGAAGAGTTTGGCGACGCGTATGTATTTGCACGCGTGGTCGTAATTGGCCTGTTCGACGCTTTCGTCGAGTGTTTTGACGACTTTTGCCGGAGAGCCGAGGACAAGGGAATGGGGGGGGACGATGGTGCCCTTGGTGACGAGTGCATTGGCTCCGACGATGGAGCCGAGGCCGATGACGGCGCCGTCCAGGACGGTGGCACCCATGCCGATGAGGCATTTGTCTTCGACGGTGCAGGCATGGAGTGTGACGCTGTGGCCGACGGTGACATATTTACCCAGATGGCAGCCATAGTCGTCCGCGAGATGGACGCAACAATTGTCCTGAATATTGGAGCCTTCGCCGACGGTGATGCTGTTGATGTCGCCGCGCAGGGTGGTGTTGTACCAGATGCTCGCGTCCTTGTCGATGCGAACCCGGCCGATGAGGTCGGCGCTGGCGGCGATGAATGCGGTGGGATCGATGGAAGGAGTGTGTTCGTAAAACTTCTCGATAGCCATGAGTGAATGATACGCTCCGCCCGGCGGGTTGGCGATGATGCAGTCTGTCATTGGCCGTGGGTGGTGCGGAGGTGACAACAAGGGGCCGCAGTTGCCTACGGCCCGCCGGGAAATGAGTGCTGCCGCGTGGCGTCAGCGGTTTTGCCGCCCTTCGTTGTCCGGAGTGATGCGGATGTCTGTTTTTGCTCCTTCCAGTCCCGGCGACGAGACGGTGAGGGTGGCTTGCCCGGAGGCGTTCCGCCTGGATCGGAGGATGACCTGCGCCATGCCGTTGTATGCTTTGATGTGCATGGTTGTCTTTTTCTCCGGGTTGGACATGGTGGTGAAATCGGTGGCATCGCCGTTGCAGATGCCGACGATGTCCGCCGGGCCGTCGATTTGGAAGGTCAGGTCGTTCTTGGAGCGCGGGACGATGTCGCCGCGTTTGTCCCGGATGGTGACGGTGAGGTAGGAGAGGTCGCGTCCGTCGCCGCTGATGGTGGAACGGTCTGCTTCCATGGCGATTTTCTGCGGTTCTCCGGTCGTGCGGACGGTTTGTTCTGCCCAGGGTTTGCCTCCTTTTTTGACGACGGCTTTGAGTTCTCCCGGCTGGTAGTTGACGTCTTTCCACACGAGGCGGTAGCGGTCGTCGTCCGCCTTGCCCTTTTTGCGGGTGCCGAGGGACTGGCCGTTCAGGAAGAGTTCGGCTTCATCCCCATTGGTGTAGAGGTGGACGGGGGTGGGCTCGCCTTTGCGCTCTTCCCAATTCCAGTGGGGCAGGATGTGGGCGACAGGCTGCTCGTGTTTCCAGCGCGCCTGATAGAGGAAGAAGCGGTCTTTCGGGAATCCGCAGAGGTCGACGATGCCGAAATAGGAGCTGCGCGAGGGAGCGCGGTGGCCGAGTTCCTGAAGTTTCTTCATGTAGGCTTCGCGTTCGGTGGGCGACGAGAAGTTGAGGGCGTTGGTGGCGTCGCGGTTGTAGGGAGTGGGTTCTCCGAGGTAGTCGAAGCCCGTCCAGACGTATTCGCCCGCGACTTTGGCGGAGTCGTCCTGCCCGGCGAATTCGATGTCGGGGCGGTTGGCCCAGCCCGGGGCGTAGAGGTCGTAGGAGCTGACCTGGAAGTTGAAGAAGCCTTTGGATTTGTCCCAGTCGACGGGGAAGAAGTATTCGCCGCGCGAGCTGACGCAGGAGGATGTTTCACTGCCGAAGAAAGGCTGGTTGGGCCGTTTTTGGCTGAATTTTTTGTATTCCCATGGCTTGTAGTTGTAGCCCAGCACGTCGAAGGTGTCGCCGAAGCCGTTGTAGCCTGCTTCGGGGATGCTGCATCCGACGCCCACTTTGCGCGTGGGGTCTTCCCGGTGGAAGAGTTCCGTCAGGCGGCGGGAGGTTTCGAGATGCTGCGGTTTGCGATGGTACTGTTCATGCACTTCGTTGCCAGTGCTCCACAGGATGACGGAGGGGTGGTTGCGGTCGCGGCGGCAGAGGTGGATGAGGTCGCGCTCGTGCCAGTCGTTGAAATACCGGTGGTAGTCGTTCGGTTTTTTGAGTTCGCGCCACATGTCGAACAATTCGTCGATGACGAGGATGCCGTGGCGGTCGCAGAGGTCGAGCAGTTCCGGTGCGGGCGGGTTGTGGGTCATGCGGATGGAGTTGGCTCCCATTTGCTTGAGGATTTCAAGCTGGCGTTCCAGTCCCCGGGTGTGGACGGCGGTGCCGAGCGGGCCGAGATCGGAGTGCTGGCAGACGCCCTTGAGTTCGACGCGCCGTTCGTTGAGGTAAAAGCCGTCGGGCCTCCATTCGATGGAGCGTATGCCGAGGGGTGTCAAGCGGGTGTCGACTGTTTTGCCGTCGATTTTGACGGTGGTGCGTACGGTGTAGAGATGCGGGTTTTCCGTGTCCCAAAGCGTGGGGTTGCCGACAGTCAGGCGTCCGGTGACGATTCCTTCCTTGCCGGGGGCGAGCGGCTGCCCCTGGGATTCCGCCCGGGCGACGACCTGAAGGCCGTCCGTCGCATCCCGGATGTTGTCCTGCGTGGGGCTGGATGTGTTGCCTCGCGGCATCGGTTTCAGGATTTCCTGTACGACGACGGGGGTGACGGTTTTTCCGGTGGTGTTGGCCACGGTCGTGTCGACGTCGACAGTGGCCTGCTGCGTGGATACCTGAGGAGTGCGCAGGTAGATGCCCCAGTGGCCGATGTGGACGGGGGCGGCTTCGGTGAGCCAGACGTGGCGGTAGATACCGCCGCCGGGATACCAGCGCGAGGATTCCGGCGGATTGTCCACGCGGACGGCAACGGTGTTCGGCTGCCCGTAGCGGAGGAAGGGGGTGATGTCTACGCGGAAGGAGGTGTAGCCGTATTTCCATTCTCCGGCGAGTTGGCCGTTGACGTAGACTTGAGGTTTGGACATGACGCCGTCGAAGTCAAGGAAGAAGCGCCGTCCCTGTGCATCTGCGGGTACATTCCATGTTTTGCGGTACCAGCCGATGCCTTCCCACGGCAGTTTGCCCGTTTCATTGGGAAGGTCCATGCGGAAGGGGCCTTCGATGCCCCAGTCGTGCGGGAGGTCGAGGGTACGCCATGCCGCGTCGTTGAAGAGCGGCGAGCGGGGATCCTTGGCCTGTTCTTCGGACGGGACGAGGGGGGCGATGCGTTTGCCGTCCGCATCGGCGAGTATGAGTTCGCGGACGCTGGCCCAGTTTCCGTTGCCCGTGCCGAAGACGGTGAGTTTGTAGTATCGGTGTTTGCCTGTTGCCGGGACGGTATCGCGGGTTTCGTTGCCGCTGCCGTTCCGTTTGTCTGCGATGGCCGTCCATTGCTTGCCGTCGGCGGAGCCTTCGAGAAGAAAGCGGTGGGCGAGTTTCTTTTCCCAGTCGATGGAGACGGTTTGCGGCGAGACGTCCGCTCCCATGTCCAGAATGATGTGGTGTCCTTCTCTGGCGTCGGCGGCGCACCAGCGCGTGGCGGGGTCTCCGTCGATGGCGTGGGCGGCCAGGTTGGCCTTTTCCGAGCTGTCGGCGCTGATACTGCCTGCGGCTCCGCCGGGTTCGGGGGTGATGGAACCGTCCGGCATGGTGCCGAAACGCGAGAATTTCCACCCGTAGTCGAACGACGCGGTGCGACCCGGTCCGGACGGGTCGGCAAATGCCTGGGAGACGGTCAATGCCGTCAGGCAGAGGATGCTGCGGGAGAGGCGGGAATACATGTCTTCCTCTTTACTGGCCTTCGGTGCGGTTTCTTTCATGCGATGTCATGATCCGCTGTTTTTGTCACATTTCGAGGTGTGTTTTGCCTCATGAAGACGGGATACTGCCGGGAATTTTCCGTTTCGGCAAAATGATGCCGCAGGATCGTCTAAAAAGTAGGATTATTCTTCATAAAAACGTTGACAGTATGGGGGCTTCCCCGTACACTGCGCGCATGCGAACCATATTTCCTATTTCCTTAGGTTTGGCGTTGTTTGCATGCGCTGCATCTGCCCAGGAAACAACACCTTCCGCTGACAAATCTTCTGTTCCGGCCGCTGTTGTTCAGCCCGCTTCCGAAGAATCGAAGACGGATGCCGCCATGAAGAAGCTGATTGCCCTGCAACAGGGGGTGAATGATCTCCTTGAGGATATCAAGGATAAGGCATCCGCCGATGCAGCTGCCGAATCTTTGGTGAAGAGCAAGCAGGAAATGAAGGCGATCGTGGACGGGATGCCGAAGGAGCTGACCGAAGAAGAAAACGTTCATGTGGAACAGGTTTATACTCCCCGCGTGGATGAGCTGGCCGCCGAATACGCCAAGCTGGTGGCCGAATTGAAGACGAAGAATTTTTACGATTCCGAAGCTTTGACCAAAGCCTTGAATCAATAACATTTTTCAGAAGTGTTGGTAAAGGCCGTTTGCCTGCTTTTCAATATTTGTCTGGGAATTGCAGGGTTCCGTGAATTGGGTTTCGATTCATGGTTCGGTTCGACGATGTCGATGGTATTGGCCTCGGTGTGTGCCGTGGCGTTTTCCCTGCTGCTGCTTTACGTGTTCGGGCGCAAACCTGCCCGGCGGTGAGAGTTTGATGAATCAGGCGCAGGTGCGAGGCATGGATATGCCTTGGCCTGCGTTTTTTACCTTTTGCCCGCCGTGAGGATGAGGGGAATGGTACAGTCGTGGATGTCGTGCGGAAGGGTGTCCTGCATTTGTTCGGGGAAGGCCGTGGAGACGAGCCGGGCCTGCCGGCAGAGAGGCAGATAGCGGTCATAATAGCCGCCTCCATAGCCGAGGCGGTTACCGTCTTTCGTGAAGGCGACTCCCGGCACGATGATGAGGTCGGCTGCCTCCGGTGCGAGGAGCGGCAGAGCGGGTTTCGGAGCGAGAATGCCGAGAACGCCCGGCTCGAGGTCTTCAACCGGGTTCCGGACGAGGTGGAAGGCGAGTTTGCGCCCGGGCAGGCACAGGGGGAAGTGGTAGCGGTGCTGCGGATGATCCTTCAGCAGGGGCATGAGGTCGACCTCGTGTGCCAGCGGTGCGAAGAGGCAGATGTTCAAAGGGGTGTCGCCGGACAGCAATGGTGCGAGCCGGGTTCGCAAGTCGGCTGAATAGTGTGCGCGCGTTTCGTCCGGTAGGGCTTTGAGCCGCGAGAGGACAGCCCCCCTCAGTTTCTGTTTGAGTAGGGCTGTGGAGGTTTCGGGCATGGCCGGTTCAGCGGGATTGGCGGCCGAACAGGGCAAGCATGCGGCCCGTGTTGCCTTGCTCCATGCGGTAGGAGTAGAAGGTTTCGAGGTCGGCAGCCGTATCGAGCCCGCTATCCGTGATGTTGGCCGGGAGGATGCCGCATGCCTCAAGCTGCGAGGCGATGGTGCCGGGGATGTCCATTTCGTAATGGGGCGGCCGGATGCACGGGGAGATGACGGCGATGCAGTCGGCAGGCTTTACTTTCAACATGCTGCGCATGCCGTGCATGGCGGACGCGACGATGTTGTTTTCCGTGCCGACCTTGCCGGAGTGGAGCAGGGCGCGGGAGCCGGTGACGGTGTCGTAGATCCAGACTGCGGCGCAGTCGGCCACGTAGATGCCGAGGCAGCAGTCTGCGACGCCGGAGCAGAGCAGGCCGTCTACGCCTTCGACGGGGTAGGAACAGCCGATGTCACCGACGAGGGCGACTTTGTTGCCATGCACCTGCTGGGCGCGTCGGAGGTCGATGGGGTTGATGCCGTCTTCCCTGAGGATGCGGTCATGTTCGGGTTGCAGGCGTGAAAGCATTGTCGCCCGGTCCGTCGTCGTTTCAATACCGGGAATCCGGGTGATGAACTGGGCGTAGTTTTCGGGGTATGCGTTCAGACCACGAAGGTACGAAGGCGTGTTCATATGCGTGTGTGTTCAGGAAAGGGTCAAATGGCGCTGGCTCCTGGAAAGGGCGGAGGCAGCGGGAGCAATGGTCGCTTCCGTGTCGACGGGGGCGTTGCTCATGATGTCGGCCAGATCGCGGGCGATGTTGGCACGCATGCGTTCGACGAGTTCCGCGCCTTGTTTGGTGATGCGCACCATGATTTTGCGGCGGTCGGATACGGCGGACGTGCGGGCGGTGAGGCCGAGCTCCTGCAATTTGTCCACCATGCCGGTGGATGCAGCGGTGGAATGGCCCATCATCTTGGCGATGCTGCTCATGGAGAGGCAGTCTTCACTGGCGAGATAGGCGAGGAGGAAGAATTGGGGGTAGGAGATTTTGTCCTGGCTCAATTCGCCGGAAAGGCGGAGGATGCATGAACGCTGGGAAAACAGGATGAAGTCGGCAAGTACCTGTGCATCATGGGCTGTTTGTGTTCCTTTTGTTTGCGTGCGCGTAGCTTTCATGTCGGGGTTCCCTTGAGTCGGATATTACGGAAATCCTGATGATTAGGCAAGGCGAAAATTTTCGGTTTTCCGAAAGAGTCGGAAATGAAAACGGAGGGGGCAAAGGATGTGGCAGCGGTTATGCCGGCACCTGTACCATATCTTGTATGATGCCTGTTTTTCACCATGTTGCAAAAAAGATGCGAAATGAGGGAAAGCAGGGTGTTTTTACGGTTTTCTTCAGCTCCAGGCATTCCGGATGCGGTCGATTTCGTCGCCGTCCATGTGCGGGGCAAGGCGGTGCAGCATGCGCTGGAAGTATTCCGGGCGGGTCCATCCGTGCAGAGGCTGGGGAACGGGTTTAGCATATTGCCAGGTGGGTACGGGGAGGATGAGGTCGACGATCTGTTCGGCTTTGGGGGCGATGCGGCAGAGTGTGCCGCAGATGTCCGCATGGAGGCCGGGATGGGCCTTAAGGCAGTCGAGCAGCCATTCGCAGCTCAGGGCGTTCGGCGTGGCATCCAGCTCGGCAAGCCATGTGCTGAGGGTTTGTTCGTTTTCCTGGCTGATGACGGTGCGGAGGACGGGCAGGAAGCGGAGGTCGCTCAGGCTGAGGGTAGAATCGAGCAGGGGCGTGCGTGAGGGAAGGGGTTCGGCGGTTTCCGGCAGGGGCATGGAAAGGAGGTTGCAGAGTTCTTCGATGCCGGTGAATCTTTCCGCCGCAGTAGGCGGGGCGAGGGTGGCGATGAGGAAGGCGGCGTGGCGCCGCAGGGAGGCATCGGGATCGGCCAGAGCGAAGCAGAGGAAGGCTCGCCAGCCGTCGCCCTTGCGCTGGACGATGAAGCGGGAGAGCTGGGAGAGGCAGCGGAGGCGTTCCGGCGCTGGGGTGTAGCGGACAAAGTGGGGGTAGATGCCGAGGCTGTATTCAACTTTGTCCGTGTCGTTGCAGGTGGTGAGGCCGTAGGCGATCATGGCGAGGGGCCATTGGGAGGCTCCGATTTCATGCAGCCGGACAGGGTCCATGACGAGAGCGGCAAGGCGGCGAAGTTCGGAGAGCGAATCGGTCTGATCTTGAAAAAGTCCCATGCGCCTATCTATTACTTTCCTCCTTGGAAGGCAAGCCCAAACTTCATTGTTGACACGCGGACTCTCTTTCCCTAGGCTCGGCGGAGTTCGCATGAGTGCTGCCATCCGCCGTTCCCGCCGCCGCCGCTTGCGGCCCGACCAGCTTCTTTTGCTGCTTCTGCTGGGGCTTGCATCCCTGCTGTGGGAGCATTGTACGAACGATGCCTCGGATACGAAGGTTTCCCCGGCTGCCGTCGAGTATTCTTCGGACGATTTGGGGCCGGAAGGCAGCCGTGTGGATGTGCCTGCCGCCGGAAAGCCGCTGCGGTTCATGATGTATAATGTGCAGAATTATTTCGTAGCGGGCGAGAGGCGGCGCGCTTCGTACCCGGTTTCGATGAAGTCCGATGAGGCGAAGGATGCCGTGGCGGATTGCATCGCTTCGGTGAAGCCGGATGTGATCGGCCTGGCGGAGGTCGGGGGCAGGGAAGCGCTGAATGATTTGTCTGCACGGTTGAAGAAGAGGGGTATGTCCTATCCTTATGCCAAGGTGCTGGAGAGGGACGGCGAGGACAGGGCTTTGGCCTTGTTGTCCGCGCATCCTCTGGCGGCGGATGATTCCCGCGCGAATTATCCTCTTTACGGGGATCACCGGAGGCAGATGCTGCGTGGGATTCTCGATGTGACGGTGAAGCCGGAGGACGGCCGCCTGTTTCGCATTGTGGGCGTGCATTTGAAGTCCCGGGTGTCGGAGGATCGTGCGGCAGCCGCCAGTCTTCGCAGGCGCGAGGCGGAGACGGTGGCCCTGTATCTGGCCCGGCTGATGCGGAGCAAGCCGGGGCTGCCTGTCGTACTGTTCGGAGATTTCAACGACGGTCCGGCCGATTCCGCCGTGAGGACGCTCGGTTCGGGCAATTCGTCGTCCGTCCCGATGGAGCGGCTGAATCCGAAGGATTCGCGCGGGGAGGCATGGACGATTTATTACAGGCCGGAACATGTGTACCAGACGTTCGACCATATTTTCGTGAACCGTGCGTTGAAGGAGAGGCTGGGGGACAGGAGCCGTTCCGGCGTGGTGGATATTCCCTCTGTGAGGAAGGCGAGCGACCACCGCCCGGTTTGGACGGATATCCGGTGAAGAGGCCGGTTTCGCCGCTTCCGGCGGTTGACGCCGCCTTCCGTTTGTTGTATGATGTCTGCCTACGATGAGTTTACGCGCACGACTTCAGGAGATTCTGCCCGGCCTTCTTCCACGGGACAGCGAGCATGCCATCAAGGGCACCGAGCTGATCCGCCTCGTGCGCTCCGTGCTGGGCGACGAGTATTCCGACCGTTCCTACCGTTCGCATTTTTCGTTCATGGTGCTGGATCCCGATTCCTGTCTGGCGCGCGTCGAGAACGGACAGGGGTATTATTTCAAGGATGCGGAGCAACAGGCCGATTCCCGTTCCCTGCATCCTCTGTTCGAGGCGGGTGCGGCTTCCAAGGCGGAAGGGTACGATCGTTACCACAAGGCGCTTGCCCTCGTCGTCAGGTCGCTGGATACGGCCGGGCTGGGCGTGTTCGTGTACCCTTCGCAGGATGATTTTTCGTGGTTGCATCCCGATGTCGTGGCGGTGCAATGGTCCGAGGGGCATTGGGAGGAAGATGCCTTTGTGATGAATGAGGAGGTGTGCCGGGCATGGGCGGATTCAGGAGAGTCTCCGCTTTCGTACCGGAGCATTTGCCTGTCTTTTGCCGAGGAGAGTAACCGCCGCGCTTTGTTCCGCGCCTTGTCCGCCGGGTTGTGGGCGCAGGAGTGCGAGCTGGTGCTGGTGGGCGAGGCTCTGGCTCAGGAGGAAGAGGATGAGCTGCGCCTGTGCGCTTCGCAGTACGGTGTCGGGATTTCCCAATGGCTGCTGCCGGACGGGCTGCTGGAGAGGCTGCCGAGGGCGGACGAGATTTTCCGCGCCGGACGGGAGGAGGCTCTGGCGCTGGTGGAGCAGATGCACGTGCGGCGGATTGCCGTGCCCCGGTATCGGGCGGAGGCGGCACACGTTTTCGCCAATCTGGATCAGACGGATTTGCAGGCGATGTATTACTGGACATGGGGATGCCTCGACAGGGGGCGCGTGGAGCCGTACGAATTCCGTGTGTCGGTGTCCTGAATGCAATGTTGGTGGCATGCTGCTGCGTTTTGGTGTTGCCGTGCGGGCCGACGGTGTGCGATAATGCATCAACATGAAATTTTCAGGTTTTTGGAAGAAGTTAGGAGTTGTTTGCTGCCTGAGCGGCATGATGGCCGGGGCGTTGTTTGCTGCTCCGGCCGATGCCGGACAGGAAAAGGTCTATCCCGAAAAGTCGATTCTGGTGCAGGATTTCGGCAACGGGAGCCGCAAGTTGCTGACGCCGCGTGCTGTGTACACGGGGCCGGATGGCAGGATGGTCGAGCTGATCGGGGCGGTGCATGTGGGGGAGAAACAGTATTACAAGGATTTGGAAGCGATTTTCGGGCAGTGCGACAAGCTTTTGTTCGAGATGGTGGGCGGCGAGGATATTCCCCGCATCGGTGAATTGCAGCGTAAACTGAAGAGCGGCGGGATGCTGACTGCCGAGGAGGAGAAGGAGATGGAGCAGATGCTCGTCAAGGCACAGAAAGTGCGCGATGACGAGAATGTACTCATGAAGCTGCTCGGGCCGATGTACGCGACCATGGCGAGCGCCTTGGGCATGGTTTCCCAGAAGGACGGAATCGATTATTATGCGCACAGTACGTTTGTGCATGCGGATATGACGGCGGCGGAGTTCGATCAGGAGTTGGAGAAGCGCGGCCAATCGATATGGTCCGAGGTGACGTCGATGTCCGATCGTCAAAAGGTGAGGGACAGTATGGATATCGATCTGCTGGGTATGGCGGGAGCTTTGTTGAGCGGAAATTACCGTTATTTGAAGGGGGAAGCGATTAAGCTGATGGCTTCGGCCGAGGTAGGCGGCAAGGCAGAAAAATGGTCGGTGATTCTGGATGGACGCAACGAGAAGTGTTTCGAGGTGTTCGATTCGGTGAATAAGGACAAGGAGAACAAGCATATCGGTATTTTCTACGGTTCCGCCCATTTGCCGGGTATGCACCGGATGCTTCTGGACCGCGGGTTCAAGCTGGACAAGGTGGAATGGCTGGTGGCCTGGGATACGGAGACGGTGCCCAAGTAAGGATGCTGCCCCGTTTTTTGCGCGGCTGGCAGGCTTTTTGTTTGCCTTGATTGCGGTTGTTGTGTCACGATAGTGCCATGTTGACATCTACCTTGATGAAGAAATGGCTGTTCGGGCTGGGTGCTTTTGCCGTGTTGTGCGGCGGGTCCCTGTATGCCGGACAGGATGCCGATACGGATGCCTATGTCGAGAAGGGGCTGAAGGTGGTCGATCGCGGCGAGGGCAGGATGCTGCTCCAGATGCCGCATGCGTTCTATACGGGGCCGGATGGCAGGCAGGTCGAGCTTCTCGGCGCGGTTCATCTTGCGGACAAGAAGTACTACGATCATCTGAATGAGCTGTTTTACGATTACGACAAAGTTTTTTTCGAGATGGTGGGCGGTGAGGATATTCCCCGCTGTGCGGCCCTGATGCAGAAGGTGGAGAACGGCGAGGGGCTTTCCCTGCCGGAGATGAAGGAGCTGCAGGATATCATGAACAGGCAGCAGGAGAGCGCCCGCAAGTATTTTCTGATGGGGTTGCTCGAGCCTTATTACGATGCGCTTGCGGGAATGCTCGGTTTGGCGACGCAGTCGGAAGCCATTGATTACATGAGTGCGGGCATTTTCGTGCACGCGGATATGTCGTTGAAGGAGTTGAAGTCGGCCATGGAGAAGAAGGGCGAGTCGTTCGTGAAGTTCATGCTGATGGATTTCATGTCGGACGATGAAGAGAAGCCTGCGTACGAGCCGGATCCGGTGCTTTTCGTGGCGGCCCTGTTGAGGAAGGATACGCGTTTTCTGCGTTCGGAGCTGATCAAGGTGATGGCTTCCGAGGAGGAGAAGGAGTCCATGACGGATTCGGTGATTCTTACCGGGCGCAATGAGAAGTGTTTCGAGGTGTTCGATGCCGTGATGAAGGAGCCGGGGAATAACCGCGTGGCTATTTTTTACGGAGCATCTCACCTGCCGGGTATGCACAAGATGCTTTTGGACCGCGGGTTCAAGCTGGACAAGGTGGAGTGGATGACGGCCTGGGATACGGACGCCAAGCCTTGACGCCTGAAGATGTTTTTTTCATGAGCCGCTTCCGGAAGAGGGAGCGGCTTTTTTGATGTGCCTGCCGCGGGGAAGATGCGTAAAGCCCCTGCGCCGGGCGAACCGGGCAGGGGCTTTGCGTGAAGGGATGGACGAAGGCGATCAGAGTTCCTGAACGACGATTTCGTGCGTCTGGCCGCCGATGTTGAGCGTCATCTTGTTGCCGTTGATGATGGCGGAGCATCCTGCGGTGGTGACCGGAATGGAAGCGATGGAGGCCGGAGCGGGGGCGGGCTTGGCCGTGGGCGCTTCGGGTTTCGGCTTGTTCGGGTTGTAGTAGTCTTCAAGCTGCTGCGGGAACATGGCGTAGATGACACATGTTTCGTCGTCGGTGGGGAGTCCCTTGGCGGCGAGTTTGGCGCGGAGGTCTTCCATGCCGGGCTTGATGAGGTCGGCCGGGCGGCAGGTGATCGGTTCCTTGCCCATTTTTTCGGCGCAGAGTTTCTGCACGTCGGGGTCGACGGGAGCCGGGGTGTGGCCGTAGTAGCCGAGGGCGATGTCGGCAGCCTGCGGGGTGATATTCTTCCAACGGCCGAATTTGACGTTCATCATGGCCTGTACGCCGACGATCTGCGAGGTCGGGGTGACGAGCGGGATCCAGCCGAGAGCTTTGCGGACGACGGGGATTTCGGCGAATACTTCGTCGAATTTGTCGCTCATGCCCTGTTCCTGAAGCTGGGTGCGGAAGTTCGAGAGCATGCCTCCGGGTACCTGGTAGCGCAGCGTGTCGGAGTCCACCACTTCATTTTTGTGGGAGGTGAATTTGCTGAGGCTTTCGTAGATGGGCTGGAGCATGGCCTGCACTTCAACGAGTTTTTCCGCGTCGTATTCGGGGCAGCGGGGGTTGCCCTTGAGGAGTGCGAGCATGCGGAGGCAGTCCGGCTGGCCAGTGCCGTTGGCAAAGGGGGCGATGGAGACGTCCACAGCTCCGGCTCCGGCATCAATGCCGGCGATGAGGGTGGAGGCGCCGAGTCCGGCGGTGTCGTGGGTGTGGATCCACACGGGGATGTCGACGGCTTTGCGAAGTCCGTCGACGATGGCGAAGGTTTCGCTGGGCGGGATGAGGCCTGCCATGTCTTTCAGGACGATGGCATCGGCTCCCATGGCGGCGATTTGCTTGCCGAGTTCGACGAAGCTTTCGACGTTGTGGACGGGGGAGGTGGTGTAGCAGATGGTGCCGTGTGCCTGCGCCCCGGCGGCCTTGGCGGCGCGGATGGAGGTTTCCATGTTGCGCGGGTCGTTGAGGCAGTCAAAGATGCGGAAGATGTTCATGCCGTGCTTGACGCTGCACTTGATGAATGCTTCGACGACGTCGTCGGCATAGTTGGTGTAGCCCACCATGTTCTGGCCGCGCAGGAGCATCATGTGCGGAGTTTTGGGGGCTGCTTTCTTCAAGGCGTCGAGTCGGTCGAAGGGAAGTTCTCCAAGGAAGCGAAGGCCTGCGTCGATGGTGGCTCCGCCCCAGGTTTCAAGCGCGCTGAAGCCCATGCCGTCGAGAATGGGGGCAATGGGGAGCATCTGCTCGGTGGACATGCGGGTCGCGGCCAAGGACTGGTGGCCGTCGCGGAGTACTGTGCAGTTGAATGTAACTGGTTTCATATAATCAGGATTGAAAATTCGCCTTGAGGGCTTTTTCTTCTGCACTCAGCATATACTATCAGGATATGCTGAGTCAAGCTGTTTCGGTCGATTGTCACCGATATTTTTGGAATTGTTCTAATAAATAGATTGGAGGCAGTGACGTGCCGGTTTTATTCTTCCGGTCGTCCCGTGTCGGGACGCGAGAAGTGCCGTTCGGCGCCCTGATTGATCATGCGGGCCACTTCGTGAAGTTCGAGAGCAGAGGTGTCGAACTGGTCGTGCGCCGTTTCTTCGTACATGGGGCGGCGCGTGGCGAAGAGCGTTTTGAGGCGTTCCGCCGGGTCGACGTTGTGCAGGAGAGGCCGGTTGTTGGCCCGTGCCGTGCGCTGGATCAATACGGGTACATCCACATTGAGCCAGACGTTGTATCCGAGCTGCCGCAGGAGGGTGCGGTTTTCCGGGCGGATGACGATGCCTCCACCCGTGGAGATGATGTAGGATGCATCCGTTTTTTCCTGAACGAGGTAGCGCAGGAGGGTGGTCTCGAGTTTGCGGAAGTAGTCTTCGCCTTCGTCGCTGAATATGTCTGCGATGTTTCTGCCGAGTTGTTCTTCGATGACGAAGTCGGTATCCAGAAAGGGGGTGCCTCTCAGTTTGCTCAGTTCACGGCCTACGGTCGTTTTGCCGCAGCCCATGAGCCCGATGAGGATGATGTGCCGATGGCGGTTATGGCTTCCTGATGGTGACATGGTGAAGTGGCTGAGGCACCCCGCGGGCAGGGAGATTGTCCCGTCCCCCGGGCAGGTTTGGATACTCATGGCTCAATGTTGTTCGAGCTCTATTTCTCCGGTCAATTCGATGTCGCCTTCGAAGACGAACAGCGCCGGGCCGGTCAGGGTCACATCGGTGAAGTTGAGTCCGTCCCGTTTGAAGCCGATGGAGAGCGTGTCGCCTCCGGCGACGTCGAGCTTGATGGGGGAAGGGGCATCGGTCAGGGCTGCGTGGAGCAGGGCGGTGGCGGTCATTCCGGTGCCGCAGGCGAGCGTTTCGTCTTCGATGCCGCGTTCGTAGGTTCGGATCTGGAGGTGCTGCGGGTTGAGGATGGCTGCGAAGTTGGCATTGGTGCCGGCGGGCGAGAATGCCTTGTGGTACCGGAGGTAGGAGCCTGCCTCCACGATGTCGAGATCTTCCACGGAAGGGAGGAAGACGACGGCATGAGGTACGCCCGTGTTGATGAAGTGGACGGGTGCCAGTACGGTGTCGTCGGCCGGAAGGACGTTGATTTGCAGGTCTTTCGGCGTGGTGAGGCTGATGGTGATGTTGCCGTCGTCTTCGAAGCGGGCGCGTATGAGGCCTGCGGCGGTTTCAAAGCTGATGTCGCCGAGGTCGCCGTCCGTCAGGGCGGAAGCGAATGCGGCGAAACATCTGGCTCCGTTGCCGCACATGTCGGCTTCGCTGCCGTCGGCGTTGTAGTAGCGCATGCGGTAGTCGCCCTGGCCCCGGGAGGGTTCGACGGCGAGCAGGCCGTCTGCTCCGATGCCGAAGCGGCGGTTGCAGAGCGCTTCAATGGTTTCCGCATCAAGGTGCGGCGTGAGAGAGAGATCGCGGTTGTCGACCATGACGAAGTCGTTACCCGCCCCCGTCATTTTGTAGAAGTGGAGAAGCATGATTGCTTATTATACCATCAATGCTCCGGATGGCAAGCTGTGAGTGTTGTTATGTGATACGATGTTGATGCTTTGTTTTTTGTGATTGATGTGTGTTACAGGTTCTTTTCGTAGCAGATGAAAGGTTTGGCTTTTCCTTTGAACCGGATGCGGCCGACGGGGCGGTAGCCGCATGCCTGAAGCAGGGCGTTCATCGACGGGTTGGCGGTGTGGGTGTCGGTTTTGAGGGAGCGGGCGGTTGCCTCCGAGGCTTTGGTTTCGGCGAAGTCGAGAAGTGCTTTGCCGATACCTTCGCGGCGGAAGGCCGGAGATACGGCCATGCGGTGGATGACGAGGGACGGGGGATCGGTTTGCCATGGCAGAGGGGCATATTCTTCCGGTTCGCAGGAATTGATGCAGGCAAAGCCTCTGAGGGAGCCGGTTTCGGCGGCGTCTACATGGAGTGTGCCGGAGGCGATGTCTTGCAGGAAGTCGCCGGGGGTGGGGTAGGTGTGATCCCACTGGTCGTTGCCGCTTTCGTGCATGATGGCTATCGTTTCGCGCACGATGTGCATGATGGCGGGAAGGTCTGCTGCGGTGGCGTGTCGTATTGGCATGGCGGAGGATGTGAGGAGGTTGATCGTTCAGGTGCCGCTCTGTTTTTTCATGACGAGGTAGGAGATGCTCAGGGTGATGCAGGCGATGAGCGCAAGCTGGCGCAATTGCATGCCGATTTGTTCGAGGCCGTAGCCTTTCAGGAAGATTCCCTGGACGATGTGGATGATGTGCGTGAGCGGGTTCCACTGGGTGCAGTGCTGGAGGAAGGCGGGCATGTTCGCCACGGGGGAGAGGAGCCCGGAGATGACGATGGCGGGCACGAGGAAGCAGAAGGTGCCGATGAAGGCCTGCTGCTGGGTGTTGCAGAGGGAGGAGATGAAGATGCCGATGCCGCTCATGGCGAGGGCGAACAGGAGCATGGCTCCGTACATGACGGCCAGCGAGCCGTCGAACGGTACGCCGTAGAGCCAGACCGCGCCGATGGTGATGATGGTGCCCTGCGCCAGTGCAACGATGATGGCGGGTACGGTTTTGCCGATCATGATCTGGAAGATGGAGAGGGGGGTGACGAGGAGCTGTTCGTAGGTGCCTTCTTCCTTTTCCCGTGCGAGGGAGAGGGTGGTGATCATGAGGCAGGACATGGAGGAGATGAGGGCGACGAGGCCGGGCAGGATGAACCAGCGGTATTCGAGGGAGGGGTTGTACAGGCTGCGGGTGACGATGGCGGTGGCGATGGGGAGGTTCGGCACCAGTTCGGCATTCATGTTCTGAATGATGGTGTTGACGTAGCCGAAGGCGATCTGGGCGGAGTTGGAGCGTCGTCCGTCGATGAGTCCTTGCAGCCGGGCCGTTTCTCCCCGGGCGAGCCGGGCGGAGAAGTCCGGCGGGATTTTGACGACGAGCATGACGTCCTGCCGGTCGAGGGCGTTCCGTACGTCATCGTCGTTGTAGTAGGTTTCGACGCGGTGCATGTACGGCGAGGCGGCGAGCCGCTGGACGAGTTCGTTGGCGGTGGTTCCTGCATCTTCGTTGTAGATTCCGAGGGTGCAGTTTTTCACTTCCATGGTGGCTACGAGCGGGAAGATGATGAGCTGGATGATGACGGGTACGATGAGCATCCGGGCGCTCTGCGGGTGCCGGAAGAGGTTTTGGAGTTCCTTGACGATGAGTGTGGCGAGGCGGCGGAACATGATTTTGGTCAGTCGTCGAGTCGTTTTTTCGTGTACCGGGCAGTGAGTCCGATCCAGAAGACGGTGGCGAGGAGGAGGAAGATGATGTTGATGCAGAGTATGTAGGCGATGTTGCCCGCCTGGAAGTGGGTTTGCAGTGCGTTGACGAAGTAGCGGGCGGGCAGGAGGTAAGTGGCGGTGCGGATGGCCCAGGGCATGCTGGTGATTTCGAAGATGAAGCCGGAGAGGAGCATGTTGGGCAGTAGGGCGGTGAGCAGGGCTGCCTGCGCTGCATTGAATTGGTTGCGCAGGGTGGTGGAGAGGAAGAGCCCCATGCCGAGCGCGCTGCCGAGGAAGAGGGCTGTGAGCAGGTAGAGCAGCCACCACGAGCCGCGCATGGGTACGCCCATGATGGAGGTGGCCACGAGGGTGCAGACGGTCATGGAGACGAGGCCGAGGCCGAAGTAGGGGATGGTTTTGGAGAGGAGGAATTCGGTACGGGTGACGGAGGAGGCGAGGAGGGCTTCCATGGTGCCGCGTTCCCATTCGCGGGCGACGATGAGGGAAGTGAGGATGGCCCCGACCATGGACATGATGACGGAGATGGAGCCGGGAATGAGGTTGTAGCGGCTGATGCATTCCGGGTTGTACCAGTAGCTGGGTACGGCTTCGATCATGGGAGGCGGTTTGGTTCCTGCTTCGTCGAGCATGGATTGGTATTCGAGCGCATAGGCTCCTTGTACGTAGGCGGCGACGAAGGTGGCGCTGTTCGGTTCCGCTCCGTCGGCCAGAAGCTGTACCTGCGGCGGCCTGCCGCTGCGGAGCCGGGCGGAGTAGTCGTTCGGGATGACGATGCCTGCCTGGAGGTCTCCCGTTTCGAGGCGGTTCATCATGGTGTCCCTGTCCTTGAGCAGGGTGGGTTTGAAGGAGGGGGAGCCGGTGAAGCGTTCGTACAGGCGGTAGCCGTCCGCCCCGTTGTCTTCGATGAGTACGCCGATGCGGGTGACGGTGGTGTCGAGGTTCAGCCCGTAGCCGTACAGGAAGATCATCATGAGGGGTAGGACGACGGCGAGGAGGATGCTGCTGGGGTCCCGCATGATCTGGCGGCTTTCCTTGACGATGAGGGCGCGGAGCCTTCTCCATGAGATGCGGGGCGGGGTCACGCGCCGCCTCCTTTCTCGATGAGGGAGATGAAGGCCTGTTCCATGGTGGGATCGGGGTGCCGTTCCGTGGCGGCGGAGGCTTTCAGGGCTTCGGGGGAACCCATGGCGATGATTTTGCCCCGGTCGATGATGCACATGCGGTGCATGTACTGGGCTTCGTCCATGAAGTGCGTGGTGACGATGATGGTGATGCCCTGTTCCGACATGGCGTTGATGCGTTCCCAGAATTCGCGTCGTGCGATGGGATCGACGCCGGAGGTCGGTTCGTCGAGGAAGAGGAAGGCGGGGCCGTGCATGACGGCGCAGGCGAGGGAGAGCCGCTGCTTGATGCCGAGCGGGAGGGTTCCGGCATCATGGTTGATGTATTCCTCCAGAGCGAAGGCATGGACGGCTTCTTCGATTTTTTCCTGCTGCCGGGCGCCGGAGAGGCCGTAGATGCCGGAGAAGAAGACGAGGTTCTGCCGGACGGAGAGGGTGCCGTACAAGGAAAATTTCTGCGCCATGTAGCCGATCTGCTGGCGTGCGCGCCGCGCGTCTTTGCGGAGGTCGATGCCGAGGATTTCGGCGCGTCCGCTCGTGGGGCGGAGCAGGCCGCACATCATGCGGAATGCGGTGGTTTTGCCCGCGCCGTTGGGGCCGATGAGGCCGAAGATTTCTCCGGGCATGACGTGGAAGTTCAGGTGGTCGTCCGCGACGAAGTCTCCGAATGTTTTCGTCAGGTTTTCGGCGATGACGACGGGTTTGTCCGGTGCGCGACCCGCAAAGCGGCTGTCCATGGCGGGCGTGGCGGGATGGTTTTTGACGCCCCCCAGCAGGTCGATGAATGCTTCTTCGAAGGTGGGTCGCACGAGTCCGATGTCCGGGAATTCTTCCGTCCATCCGCCGGGGGTGAACGGGGTGCGGAGGAGCAGGCGGATGCGGCTGCCTTCGATGACGCCGTCCAGCACGTCTTCCCGTGCCTGGAGCCGCCGCAGGGTGGAGATGCGGCTCTGTTCCGGCGGTGTCAGGGAGACGGTGCGCCCTTCGAGCTTTCCGAGCAGGTCGCCGGGCTTGCCGAGGTAGTGGATGCGGCCTTCGTGAACCATGCAGACGCGGTCGCACTGTGCAGCTTCGTCGAGGTAGGAGGTGGCCCAGACGATGGCGATGCCCTGCGCACGCATCCGGCGGGCGAGGGCCCAGAGTTCGCGGCGGGAGAGGGGATCGACGCCGACGCCCGGTTCGTCGAGCAGCAGGATTTCGGGGTTGCCGAGCATGGCGCAGGCAAGGCCGAGTTTCTGTTTCATGCCGCCGGAGAGTTTTCCGGCGGGGCGTTCGGTGAAGGCTTCGAGCCCGGCGGTGCGCAGGAGTTCCCGTGTCTGTGCGGCGGCATCATCGGGCTGTACGTTGTGCAGGTCGGCGTAGAGGGCGAGGTTTTCGCGGATGGTGAGATCTTCGTAGAGGCCGAATTTCTGCGGCATGTAACCGATTTTCGAACTGAGCAGGGCATGGTCCTGCACGGGATCCCTGCCGAGGATGCGGACCGTGCCGGAGGAGGGTTTGAAGAGGCCGGCGAGGAGCCGGATCAGAGTGGTTTTCCCCGCGCCGTCCGGGCCGACGAGGCCCAGCACTTCGCCACGGGATACCGTGAGGCCGACGCCCGACAGGGCCGGGTGCGCTTCATCCGGGAAAACGTAGCCCAGGTCTGCCGTTTCGATAATGTCCATGGGGATGGAGGGGGGCCGCCCCGGCTGCGGTTATCCGGCTTTCGGGATGATGATGCTGACGGGCATGCCCTGGTTGAGTCCCTTGCCGGGATTGTCCACGATGATGCGGAGGCGGTAGACGAGCGCTGTACGCAGGTTTCTGCTTTCGATCGTTTTCGGCGTGAATTCTGCCTTGGGAGAGATGTAGCCGACGGTGCCTGCGTATTCTTCCCCCGTATCGGTGCGGACGGTGACTTTCTGGCCGGGATGCACGCGAGGGAAGTCCGGTTCGTCGATGTAGGCGCGTACCCAGACGGGTTTCCTCAGCGAGAGCGTGAGGACGGTTGCTCCCGCATTGAGCATGGTGCCGGGTTCGACGGTGCGTGTGAGGATGATACCGTCCGACGGGGCGACGAGCTGCGTGTCGGAGAGGTCGAGTTTCGCCTTTTCGGCGGCGGCTCGCGCCTGCCGTGCAAGGGCGCGGGCGTTGGCGATGTCTTCATCGCGGAAGCCTTTTTTCAGCAGGGTGTATTTGGCTTCGTAGGCCTTGATGGTGGTTTCGCAACCGCGGATGGCCGCTTCTCGGGCGGCGATGGCCGCTTCCTGCGCCTGAATGGTGGAAAGGGCTTTGTCGCGGGCTTCGACGGCGTTGTCGAGTTCGCGCTGGGCGAGGGAGTTGCTTTTGACGAGTTCGGTGTTGCGCTTCCAGTTGATTTCGGCGTTGGCAAGTACGGCCTGCTGGACGGCGAGGGTGGCTTTGTCCGTTTTCAATTGCGCCTGCTGGGTGGCGAGCTGGGCTTTCTGCGTTTCGAGCTGGGCGGCGGCTTCGGCTATTTCTTCCGGGCGGTTGCCCGTTTCCATTTTGGCGAGCTGGGCTTCGAGGGCGTCTGCATTGCTTTCGGCCTGCTTCAAAGCCAGTTCGTAGGGTGCGGGATCCATGCGTCCAAGCGTGTCTCCGGTTTTGACTGGGTCTCCCTCATCCACGGAGAGGTTCTGAAGCCTGCCGGGTACGCGGAAGGAGATGTCGACCTCGCGGATGTCGACGTTGCCGTTGAGTTCGATGGCTTCGTGCGAGGGATCGTCCCGAAGGAAGTACCAGCAGGCTCCCCCGGCCAGAGCAAGGAGCAGGATGGCTAGAATGATTTTCCGTTTGGGAGGCATATTCATACAGTAATGCCTTTCAAGGCCCAGTCGAGCCGCTGGGCTGCGCTGGTCGGGTCGTCGAGAATGACCCTCACGTCTTGCATCATGGCTGGGGACAGGTCGGTGGCTCCGTGAATCATGTGCTGCATGATCATCGGGGCTTCGGTGACGCTGACGAGGTACAGCAGAAGGCGCACGGGGTCTTCCTGAATGATGCAGCCTGCATCCTGGGCGCGTTTGATCGCCTGCAGAATCACGCGAGGATGCCGCAAGGGTACGTTGTTGGCAAATTTGCGCGCGGCCTGTTCACCGGATTTTGCATCCAGAAACAGGTGGGCGATCAGCTTGCCGTATTTGGCGACATAGTCGAGTACTTCGAGGATGATGGCGCGGAGGCCTTCCAGAGGTGGAAGGTTGCTGCCCATCGTCATTTGTACATTGTTGAACATGGGTGCGTACCAGCGTTCAAGCAATTCGGTCAGGTAGTTTTCCCTCGATCCGAAATGATAGGAGAAGACTCCGGAGTTGACGTTTGCCCTCTGTGCCAGCTTACGCACGGTGATGTTGCGAGAGCCATCCTCCAGAAACATCTCGAATCCTACATTGAGCAGATGCTCATGGGTATGAATATCCTTTTTCATTCCGCCTTCATCGTGACATATATCCGGCGAATATGCAATGCCTTTTTTGGTGGTCTATCTTGTGCTTTTTGTTGAACGTTATGTGTTCCTTTTCCCTATTTGTTTTATGGTAAGACGATAATTTTCTTTCCGTCGTTACGGTTCCGATTTCTTCGTGTTTTGTTGATAGAGGCGCCGGAGGTCGAACGTAACGCAATTATCGCATGAATACCATGAATGCATTCTTATTGTCGGGGCTGTTGGCTTCCGCGAGCATATCCTTTGCCGCTCCACGAGTCGAGGAGGAAGAAACGATCGAATCTCCGGACGGTCTGTACCGTGCCGTGCATCTTAAGGAGTTCGACGATGACGGTTTTGTTTCGCACTATTTTCAGACGTTGCCGAAGGGCGATCCCGGGCATTCCCGCATGGTCGGCCCATTTTCCCGGAATGTAGCGTGGTCATGGTCTCCGGATCACAAGTACGCAGCTGTGACGTGGTACGTTTTGAGCAATGAAACCGTCACGCTGGTGCTGGTGCGCGACGGCGACGGGCGGTTGCGCCCGGTAAACGGCAAGGCAGATGACGACGAGACGGCAGCGGAAAATGCCGGATTCGATTTTTCGGCCCGCTTCTGGGAGATGTTCCGTGCGGAGAACGGTATGAAGCTGCAGCCTGACCATTCCTACGTTTATGCGTTGGCATGGCTGGATGGCCGCACGCTCCTGCTGGGCAGCCTTGGCTATGAGAGCGGGCAAAAGGAGTCGTCGGACGGATGGGCGGCTCTGTATGATGTGGAACGTGATACCTTGTCTGCCGATTGGGATGCGTGGCAGAGATCGCATGGCACATTGCCTCCGATGCGGCCCGTGCGGTCGGATTCCGGCCAGTTCGATGATGAAGTGGCGGATGTGGTTCGGCAAGGAGAGGGCTACGAGGTGCGGGCGACGCTACAGAAGGATACAGGAGCAGATCCGGAACCGGGGTCGCGGGCCGTTCTGTTGCGTGGCGAGGGAGATTGCAGCCTCCGGGTGGCTCCCGAAGGCTTGGCCATGGCGGTAAATACATTCAAACCGGGGAGCAGGGCATGCGTGCAGCTGTTCGTTCGCAGGACGACGATGCAGAGATTCGCCGAGGCGATGCCGGATGATGTTCTCGTGAGGGCCTTTGCCGAAAACGCCGGATGGAAGGATGCGGATGCCGGTTTTGTCGATATGCAGGCCGCCGGATGGCTTGATGCCTCGACCGTGATTCTGCAAGGTACGCTGTCGGATGCTACGGGGAAAAAACATGCGGATCATACGGCATTGTATGATGTCGGCAAGGGGAGGTTCCTCTCCGGTTTGCAGGAGTTCAACCGTTCCGGAGTAGAGCGCTCGGAAAAGAGGTGAATCGGGTTATTTTGTACTTGATTTGTTTTTCGTTTCTCCTATCATAAAATAAAGCAATGAAAAACTACCCTGCGTTTTATTTGTTGGCGGTTTCCGTATTCGGAATTTCCGGTTATTTGCATGCGGAGGATCAGCCTTGTCCTGCGCCCGGAGGGATCTTTCGTTCCGGAAAAGTATGTGCCCCGTTTGGTCGTGCGGTCGATGATCCTCGCATGAAGCTGGCGGCGGTGACCGACGGCAATTTGGAGCCGCTCAGGCAGTATTTGCGGGAAGGCGGCAAAGTGAATGGCCGCTTGTCCAATGGTATGTCGTTGCTCGAAGTAGCGGTACAGTACGGAGGCGACGATGTGGTGGAATACCTGATTTCTCAGGGGGCCGAAGTGAGAAAGCGCGATGCCAAGGGGCGCTCTCTGGGCACATTGGCCGCGATGCAGGGGCGTACGAAGGTGTTGAACATGCTGCTGAATGCCTATCCCGAACCGCCGAATCTGGAGGAGATGTGGATCCCTCTTGTATGTGCCCGTATGGAGGAATACATGTCTCACTTCCGAAGTAGTATGCATTGGCGGGAATCCAATCCATGGATTTCCGGCCCGCCGTGTTGGCCGGTTGTGGAAGGGGATGTGATGGGGGTCCTCCGCACGTTGCTGGAGAGAGGGATCGATCCCGATACCGTGTGCGGGCGTGATACGGCTTTGGGTATTTATGCCGCTGTAGGCGATGTGCAGGCCGTCAAGCTCCTGCTGGGCTTCAGAGCCGATGTGAACGCCATGCCTGCGGATGGTACGCCTCTGATGAGGGCCATCGTAGCGGGCAGGCCGGAAATCGTATGGACTCTGTACGATGCCGGAGCGGATATGCGCAAGGGTGCGCACGGACAGTCCGCCCTGCTGGCCTGCATGGTGCAACCGGGCACATGGGATGAGAGAACCCTGCGCATGCTGTGCGCGGAAAGCGATGCAAACAGCTTCGGCGAGGTGCTTAAAGTGGCAAAACGCACAGGGTGTGCGAGTATGGAGAAAGTGGTCATGGATCGTTGCAGGGAGTATAAATCTTTGAGGAAAGAGGCGTTTGCGAGTCTTGTGCGCAACTTTTCCGACCGGAGGTATCTGGATGACAGGCAGTGGTGCGATCTGGCTCTGGGCTTGATTCGGCAAGGGCTTGATGCGGAGGATATGCAGACGGGATTGCGGGAATCCGTGCGGCTGGGCAAGCCGGAGCTGGTGCGCAGCATGCTGGAACATGGAGGGAATGGGCGCGTTTTGGATGAAAAAGGGCGTACGCTGCTGATGCTGGCGGTGTTGTCGCGCGACGGAGGCGCCATGGAGAATGCCGAACTATTGATACAGTATGGAGTCGATGCCGAAGCCAAGGATGCAGAGGGCAAAACGGCTGCCATGATGGCGGAGGCTCGCGGATTTTCGACCCTGTCCAAGTGGATTCGCGAATGCGAGGAAAAGTACGCCAAAACGACGGTACGGAATGCCTCCACAGACAACCCCAACAAAAAGCAGTAAAGATGAAACGAAAAATGATATATGTCTCCCTGATGCTGTGCATGTCCGCTATTGGTGTACATGCCGGTCAAACCGAGTCGTTTGAAGAGATAGTGAAATCTCTGGAAGCTGAACAGGCAGACGAGTCTTGGAGCGGAAGTTGCGGAATGCCCAATGTCGTCATCGAAAGCGATGCCGACCCTCTTGTGTTGATGGCCGCGGTACGCGACGGGAAGTTTCAACCGCTTCGGGAGTATGTGATTTATGGTCACGGTAATGATCGTTTGAGATCATCGCGTGTCCATGCGCGGTTGGCCAACGGTATGTCGTTGCTCGAAGTGGCGGTCCGGTACGGAGGCGATGATGTGGTGAGGTTCCTGATTGAGCAGGGATCGGAAGTGCGGAAGCGCGACGGCAAGGGTAACTCTCTGGCAACGCTGGCCGTGTGGCAGGGACGTTCCGAAGTGTTGAAGATGCTGTTGAATGCCTCTCCCGATCCCGTGAATCTGGAAGAAATATGGCTCAAGCTGGTGGAACTGCCCATTGATCCCTATGTTTTTTATACGGCGGGCAATATGATGAAAGTCATGCAACATGACCGCGAGCGTACCATCCCTCCTGCTCTTCGGCTGGATGGCCGGATACTGAGCCCGGTGGGCGACGGCCCCTATGACCCGAAGGTGCTGCGGGAGCTGCTGGAACGCGGCGTAGATACTGCAACCCGGCGGAGCAGCGACGGAGCGACGGCCTTGCATGCTTTTATCTATACCGGACGGCCGGAGATTATCAAGCTGTTGTTGAGCTTCCATGCCGATGTGAATGCGAGGGATGCAGCTCAGAGGACTCCTCTGATGTATGCCGCCGGGTTCAGGAGCCTTGACCTTGGTTCCCGGGATGCAGCCACAAACATCGTCCGGATGTTGCTGGATGCCGGGGCCGATGTGAATGCGCAGGATGAGGACGGGCAAACGGCGTTGATGAAGGCTGTCTCGCGCAACCTGTCGGAAATTGCCGAGATGCTTCTGATGGCCGGAGCCGATCCGTCCCTTGCGGATAAAAACGGCATGACGGCACTGGATATCTATGCCTCGCAGTTTTCGCCCTGTTTGAGCGCATCGTGTGTCGACGCCATGTGCGCCCGCTTTGATTGGGGACGGCGTGCTGCGGACGGTTCATCCGTTTTTGCGCGGGCAGCCGGTTCCGGCAATATCGACTTGTTGCGCCGTATCGGCAATGATTGGCAAAGCCGTGGAATTTCCCCTGAAGATGTTGACAAGGCGGTGATGGATACGGTCGGCAATTCGGCTTTGGGAGAAAAGCGGGGCATGCAGGTGATCGAGTATTTGCTGCCGAAGTGCAGTCCTTCGGTGATCGGCCATGCATGGGAGAGGGCGGAAGCCATGGGCAAGCGGGAGATGGCGGCGTTTTTTCGTGAGAAGTTGAAGAATCGTTGAAAGTCAAAGATCAGATATGTCGGATGATGATTGAACGATGAAACTCATCGAGGGTGAATGCCTGTGTGGTTTTGGCCGTTTGGTGACATGGCAGGCGGAGCGGAATACATTCGATGCTGCATGGTGTTCTTCACAAAGTGAATCAGCATCTTTCTGAACGGGCATCTTTTTATGTGGCGATGCCTTCTCTCCCAAGGTGCTGGCCGCAAGCGAATGTCTGTACTTATTTTTTGTTTCGGATGTATATTTGTTTGCTATCCTGTCCTTTAGTTTGTTGTGTTTTTGTTTCTACAACATCGCCGAGAGCCTTCATCAAAGAACTTAATTTCGTATACCCGTAATTGCGGGAGTCGAAATCCGGCATCTTCTTGGAAATCAAATTTCCTATCATGCCGAGGGAGACCCATCCGGTATCGTCTGCAACAGCATCAATTGCGTTTCTCACAAGCGTTTTCAGCTTTTTATCTATCGACCGTATTCCGGGTGGTGTCGTATCTGCTGCCGGCTTTTCCTTGGTTGTTGCCGAGGCTGGCTTGGTGCTGTTTTTCACCGTTTTGGAGGGTGTCGGTTGTGGTGTTTCTTCGGTCGGTGCCTCAGAGCCGAGAATTTCAACGTATGTAAATTTATCACACGATTTGACAAACGGTTGAGGTGTCTTTTGCTCGCCGAACCCGAGAACTTCTTTTCCCGATTCTCGCAGTCGGCTTGCCAGGCGCGTAAAGTCGCTGTCGCTCGATACGATGCAGAAACCGTCAACAGCTTCTTTGTGCAAGATATCCATGGCATCAATGATCAGGGCTGCATCTGTGGCATTTTTTCCCGCTGTATAGGCATATTGCTGGATCGGTATAATTGAGTTTTCCAATAAGGTGTCTTTCCATGCAGCTAATTTGGAATTCGTAAAATCGCCGTAGATTCGTTTGATCGTCGGGATTCCGTAATTGGCAATCTCATCCAGGACAGGCTTGATTTTTTTGGATGAAATATTATCCGCGTCAATCAGAATAGCAAATTTTTTATCCGTTTTGTTCATTGAATTTGTTAACGTATTGAAAGATACAAAATATTTATTGAGAAAGCAAATGATTATTTCAAATCCAGAAAAGAGAATGTGTTCTGCCTCTGGGGGATTGCTTTTCTATTGGGATGCGTTTTTGCCATAGAGCTTGCATCCGAAATGTTTGTACAGTCAGGCGTGATGTCCGAAGGAACAAAAGCTTCGCCCGGCATGCCGTTCACTCGCTCGGCCAGATATGGTCGGTTGTTGAATTCCCTTTCGGACAGAGGGTGTTGAGGTAAAAACGACAGGGCTGCGAGCCGTGGAAAGATGGGGACCGAGATGTGACTGCCGATTGTTCAGTATTGGGCAGGAAATCAGCGGGAGGGAGGCAAATTCACCGTGGATTTGTCTTGTCCTGCGCTTGTCGTGCCGGGGTGTGGTGCGTGGCGAGGAAGGCCGCACTCATGAGAAGGCATCCGGTGATGAGCATCGACAGGTTGGCGTGTTCTCCGAAAATCAGGAGGGACGAGAGAGCCGCAAGAGGTATCTTGAGGTTGTTCATGACGGCGAGCCTGCCGGGGGTGACGCGGCGTGCGCCGTAGTTCCACAGGAAGAAGCACAAGCCCGAAGCAACCGCCCCGAGGTAGGCGAGTACGCCCCATTGAAGGGCGGTGATGCTTTGCCAGCACCCGCTGCCGGACGGGATGCCCGTCGGCAAGGTGACGAGGAGGGCTCCGGCATAGGCGAAGACGGAGCGTTCGTGCTGCGTGACGATGCTGCGTTTCAATGCAGCATAGGCGAGTTGCCCGGCGGCGAAGCAGATGTTTGAGATCTGGACGAGGAGGAATCCTTTGCCGGAGATGTCGGTACCTGACCAGCCTTTCCACAGGATGGCTGCGCACCCTCCTGCCGCAAGCAGGGCTGCGGCGATGTGCCGCAGGGTGAGCTGCCGGTGTATGATGCCCCCGATCAGGACGATATAGATCGGAGTCATGACGGTGAAGACGGCAACCTGCCACGAGGGAAGGTAGTGGAAGGCCGCCGTGTAGCAAAGGTACATGGCTCCGAATTGTACGGCTCCGATTGCAGCCAGCAGGAGCGCGTGGCCTGCAGGGATTTTGCGGACGAAGGGGAGGAAGACGAGGAGTGCGCCCGCCATGCGTACCATGGAGACGAAGTCGGACGGTATGCCGGTGAGGTGGTTGCCGATCAGGCCGAAGGAGATGGCCCAGACGAGCGAAGTGATGAGGAGTGCAGGCATGTGTGGCCTGCGGAGGATAGCACGGATGCGGGGGCACGTGAAGTCCGTTTTGCGGGGAGGGTAGCCGGATGCATCAGGGTGCGGCTTTGATGCCCAGGATGGTTTCGATTTTGCCGAGGTAGTCCCGCAGGGTGCTGTTTTCCGAATCCCTGTCCGCGGCCCAGTCTTTGGATTGCAGGAATCGTTTCAAAAGAGAGATGTTATGGCAGGATAACGGAGTGCGTACGATTTTGCCGTCCGCTTGTTCGATGACGAGGTAGAGGTAGCGGTTCTGCCGGGGATCGGTGTGGCGGCAGTGGGCACAGAGGTCGGTGGAATCGACCGATACTTTCAGCCCGTAGCGGGCGGCGAAGGGTTCAAGGTCTGCGATGGGTTTTCGCGTGTCCTCCCAAAGTTCGATGAGGTATGGAATGTGGGATTGATAGCGGAAGCGGTCGCGTTCGGCCTGCGTGGCACGGTCGCCGGGTGCGCGTTCTCCGGGATGCCTCGTTTTTCTGCCGCAATCCGGGCAAAGAAATGTGGCGGCTTCCACATCCTTCGGTTCGGATATCTGGTAGCACATGGCAAGGCGGATGTCTTGCGGCGGCGTCGGTTTTTCCCGGGCGAGGTCGTTGAGGCGGTTTTGAAGGGAGTCGGTAGGGATGGCGTGCGGGAAAGAGCATCCCGAGGCGAGTGAGCCGATGACGAGAGCCATGATGTGTTTGCCGTTCATGAATACAGTGTATCAGTCGAAGTGGAGGTTCAGCAGCCTTTCGATGGTGGGTACATGGTTGCGAAGGATGCCGTATTGCCGTGTGGGTTGTTTCCAGTCGGTCGTGGTCAGGAATTGGAGAAGAATGGTCAGATCGTCCCCGTTGCAGGAATTGCAGGTGACGGTGCCGTCCTGCTTCCTGACGATCAGGTACAGGTTGTTCATGCCTTTCTGTGCTGCCATGAGTCCTGTATTTTTCTTCGAGCAGAAGGAGCATAGATCCCGCGTGTCGAGCGAGAGGTGCAGGCCGTATGTTTTGGCTGCGGGTTGCATCTGTTCGACGAGTTGTTGGCATTCCTTCCAGCGCGATGCATTGACGATGCTGTTGTATTGATTCAGCGTAAGCGAGTGGGTTGGTCGATACAGTGTTTTGCGCCCGCATTGGGGGCAAAGGTAGGTGCAGGCCTGTATGTCGTAACGAATCGGAGAGGCTGGCGGGGCATAGCAACAGGCCGTTTCAAGAAAGTCGAACCAGCCTGATTCGGATGGCTGAGGTTCGTTTTTCAGGTCGTTCAGCCGTTCTTCAAGGCTGTGGGTGGGAGGAGGCCCGGAAGCGCACCCCGCTGCGAGGGTGCCGATGACGAGGGCGACGATTTGTCTGCCGTTCATGGCTGGGGTGTTTCCGGGAGGTTGAGGAGTTCGCGGATGCGGGGGAGGGATTGTTTTAACGGATGTTCTATGTCTTGATCTCCTTTCCAGCGGTCTTTTCCGGCGAAGAAGGCATCCAGAATGAGCAGATCATCCTCATCGATAGATTGAGCCGGGGTTGTCGTACCATCCGGTTTCCGGACGGCCAACATGATTTTTTTAGGTTTGTCTTTTCCGCATGTGGCGCAGAATGGAGTAGTATCCAGAGAAAGGATGTAACCATGAGGAGTGGCCTGAGGTACTATTTTGTTCAATAGTTTCGTGTATAGCTGGAGTTGCTGTAATTGTCCGTAGATACCTGTGAGTTCCTTGTATCGGGCTGGTGTCTGTTTGGCAGCGTCCGCTTCAGGATAGACGGTATGGTTGCCGCATACGGGGCAGATATACTTATGCTCGGGAGATGTGGATACGATGACGCGAGCGTAGCACATAGCTCCCGGATTTAGATCACGTGGTTCCGGCTTGTTTTTGAGTTCGTCGAGTTTCTGCTGGAGTTCGGGGATGCCTGCCTGTGCGAAGGTTCCGGCGCCGAAGGAGGCGGTGAGCAGGGCGATGATTTGTTTTCCGTTCATGGCTGGGGTGTTTCCGGGAGGTTGAGGAGTTCGCGGATGCGGGGGAGGGATTGTTGCAGGGCGTGTTCCATGTCTTGATCGCCTTTCCACCGGTCTTTTCCGGCAAAGAAGGCTTCGAGGATGCGGAGGTCGTCCAGTTCGACCGGGTGTGCCGGAGCGGTTGTTCCATCCGGTTGCCGGACGATCAAGCGGATTTTTTTAGGTTTTCCTTTGCCGCATTCGGAACAGAAGGAGCTGGTGTCAAGTGTGAAGCTGTAGCCGTCTTTCTGTGCGGTCTGGTTGATGGTTGCCAGGGTGCGGTTGAACGAAGGCAGAAGATTGAGCGTGGTGAGGATGTTCCAGCGTTCGTTCCGTTCCCGGACTGTTTGTTTGGAATAGTCTATTTCAGGGTAGACGGTTCTTTGTCCGCAGTCAGGGCAAATGTAGTTCTGCTGGGCCGGTGTGACCATTTCGTAGCACATGGCACCGACTTGCAGGTTGCGTGGTTCGGGTTTGTTTTTGAGTTCGTCGAGTTTTTGCTGGAGTTCGGCGGTACCTGCCTGTGCGAAGGTTCCGGCGCCGAACGATGCGGAGATGAGGGCGATGATTTGTTTTCCGTTCATGGGATGGGAGGAGTAGGAGTACGAGTTTTTAATTGGGGAGGATGCGAGGCAGCGGTAGTTCGGTGTATGCCGCCAGGGCCGGATCGGCGGCGGTAGGCGAGCCGTGGCAGACGTGGGCGGCTTCGCGGCAACCTCCATCGCATTGGCCGGAGAAGGTGCAGCCTTTGCAGGCATCGGGCAGGTAGTCCTTGAAGATGAATTGCCGCCAGTAGGGGTGTTCCATGAGGGTGTTCCATTGTTTCCAGTGGACAAGTTCCCTGGGCGAGTGGTTGCAGACGCGGAGCATGCCCGATGGGCCGACGACGAAGAAGCCTTTGGCCGCTCCGCAGGTGGTGTTCAGGGAGAGGTGTTTGAGGTTGCGGGAGTCGTGGGCGAGGCAATAGGGGAATTCGGTGCCGACGGAGCCGAAACGGCCCGCCTGAGCCAGTACTTTTTCGACGGTGAAGGGGAATTCCCTGATTTGTTCGGTGGTGAGATCGAGTTCCCGGTGGGTGAGGCCTCGACCGCCGGGCAGGAAGCGGTTCATGAGGATGGTGGTGGCCCCGGCGAGCAGGGCGGCGGCGACGGTTTCGTAGAGTTCGAAGTAGTTTTCCGAGGTGACGGTGATGCCTGCCGTGGTGCGTACGCCTTTTTCCTTGGCGCGGATGAACCAGTCGAGGACGTGTTCGGGCGTGGTGCCTCCGCAGGTGTGTTGTTCGAAGGTGGTGATTCCGGGAAGGCTCATGCTGAGGTTGGCATCGTACATTTTGCAGATGTCGAGGACGCGGTCGCTCATGATTTTGCCGTTGCTGAGGAGGAAGAGGGAGGGGCGTTTGCGTTTGCAGACGATGGCGCCGTCTTCTTCTTCATAGTGGTAGGCCTGTAATGAGGCGGCGTGGTGGACGATGTCTTCCCATCCGTCCTTGAGGAGCATTTCGCCGCCGGTGAAGGCGAAGGAGGTGATGCCGGCTTCGCAAAGTTCCGTGATGCATTGTTTCCATTCGTCCACGGACATTTCCTTGCCGGGTTTGATCATGCCTCCATACCAGGGGCAGGAGCAGAAGCGGCACGCGTGGTTGCATTTGTAGGTGAGTTCCAGTACGGCGGTGCTCGGCAGGAAGGAGCGCATGCATGTTCCGGTTTCGTTCATGGCGTTTTATTTTATGCGATGTGTGGCGGGAGGGCAAGGGGAAAGAACCTCTCCCGGTGCGGTTGGCGGCGGTAGTGTTCCGTCAACAGCAGGCGGGAGGAGGGTTTTTGTTTCCGTGGTCGTTTCGGGTTGGGTAGGGACTTGCGACTTGCCGGGCAGAAAAGCGGTTTCGGTGACCCGACGTGCGCTTTTGTTGTTATTAACGCTTGTACGGCGCCATCGTCCGAAACGGAATGCATTTTTTTCAATTTTTTTTATTCAGGACTTTAAAAAACCTCCGCAGGGATGCCTGCGGAGGTTTGAAGGGACGGTGGTGGCGTGCGGTTATGCCTGTTGCTGTGCGGCGAGTTTGCGGCGTGCGATGCAGACAAGGTCCGTGCCGAGGAGGATGAAGCCGCCTGCCATGATGGCGATATCCTTGATGACAAGCCGTCCTGCTCCCGAAAGGTAGGGGAAGCCGTGGTCCGGCCCTCCGAGGTCCGGAACCCACGTTTCGGGTGTGGTGATGAGGAAGGATAGGGTGCCCATGCTCATGATGATGACGAGCGCATCGCCGATGAGGCCGATTTTCGGGAAGAAGAGGCCGAGCAGGACGAGAGTGCCGATGGTGACGATGAGTGTGCCGAGTCCATAAGAGAAGCCGTAGGTGTTGTTGCTTTCGTGCCATGCGATGTTTTCCGGTACGACGGCCCCTTCCTTGTTCATGTGCTGTTTGTATTCGGGGGCTTCCTTGTTGTAGAAGAAGCTCATCAGGGGGCTGTTGGCGACGAAGGGTACGATGCCGTCCGCTTCGTACCGGCAGACTTTCAGGGTGCCTATCCAGGCAAAGATGATGAAGATGGCGATGCGCATGAAGCCGATGCCGGCTCTGCGGATTTTTTTGCCGTATGCGATGATGGTGTCCGGTGATGAGAATGAGTGGTTCATGAGATCAAGGAGAATGGAGCCGTTCGGATGTCGGACGGCGGTTGCGGTTCGGATGGCGAGGGGGGGTGCTGCCTTCAGGCGATGGTCCAGGCGATGGTGCGTCTGGCGGTGCTGCCCGGCCTGAGGATGACGGAGGGGAAATGCGGTACGTTGACTGCATTCGGGTAGCCTTGAGCCTCAAGGGCGATGCCCGCACGGGGCGCAGGGAGGTATTCTCCCGTGTAGACCTGCATGCCGGGGGCATCGGTGGCTACGACAAGTTTGCGGTGGACTGCCGGACAGATGAGGACGGCGGCCACCTGCATGGCGTCTTCGGAAGCAAGGGCGTAGTTGTGGTCGAAGCCGTGCGCCGTTTCCGGGTATTGGGCGGAGTTGCGCTCTCCGAGGAGGGCGGGGTGGCGGAGGTCGAAGGGGGTGCCTTCCACCGGAAGGACGGAGCCGAGAGGAATGTTGGTGGAGTCTACGGGGGTGTAGGCGGTAGCCCGCACTTCGAGGGTGTGGTTGTCGATGGTGCCGTCTCCCGCGAGGTTCCAGTAGGCGTGGTTGGTGAGGTTGACGATGGTCGGAGTGTCTGTGTAGGCCTCCATGGTGAGGCTCAGGGTAGAGCCGTCCAGCCGGTAGGTGGCGACGATTTCGACGCGGCCGGGGTAGTTTTCCTCGCCATCGGGCGAGGTGTAGGTGAGGATGAGTTTTTCGTCGTCGGCTTCCTGTACGGTCCAGAGTTTGTGGCTGAATCCTTCGAGGCCGCCGTGGAGATGGTTGGGGCCGTTGTTGACGGCGAGCTGGTGGCGTACGCCGTCGAGCGAGAACTGCCCTTTGGCGATGCGATTGGCGACACGGCCGCAAATCGCACCGCAGTAGCAGGTGTCGGCCATGAGCGCTTCCGGAGTTTTGGGGCCGCAGATGAAGTCCCTCCCATGGCCGCATACGGTGAGTATGCGGGCTCCGTAGTCCGTGATTTGCACGGTCAGGGTGTCGGAGCTGAGGGTGTAGAGGGATACGGGGCGACCGTCCGGCGTGTGTCCAAAAGCGCTCATGTGCGTGATGCTGGTTCCAGGTGGCGGATTAATAGCCGTCCGGCACGAAGACGCTGCCCTTGCCGCTGGCGAGGCGGAGGGTGCCGCGCTGTCCGGGCGAGAGTGCGCCGATTTCCTTATAGACGGGCTGGGTGACGGTGTAGGTCTTCTTCGAGCCGTCCACGCGCACAGTCAGGCGCTGGCACTGGGTTTCGCCGCCGAGGACGGTGGGCGTGTAGCGGCCGAGGGCTGCACCGACGAGGCCGAAGCCGACGGTGGAGACGACGTTGCCGCTGCCTTTGCCGAGGAGGCTGCCTGCACCTGCACCGATGGCGGCGCCTGCGAGGGTGCCGAGGTTGCGTGCGGTGTTGCTGGTTTCCTGCGTGACGCTCTGGGCGCTGACGATGGTTGCCGGGTAGTCTTCCGAGACGACGCCGACCTGGTCGGCTCCGACGGTGTTGAAGCTTCCCATGGTCGGGGAGCATGCGGTGATTCCCAAGGCGGCGGTCAGAGCCGTTGTGATGAGCAAGTATTTGTTTTTCATGTTGTTTTGTTGGTTTGGAGGGTGTTTGTTCCTCTAGAGCCGACGAGGGCTGGCTGTTGTTTAGAGGTTGCGAGTTCCGTTTTCGTTGAAGTTTTTCTGTTTTTACTCGTGCCAGGCGAGCGGTTTGTGGTCGGAGAAGATGGCGGGCGAGCAGTCTTTGGCTGGCGTATCGGGCAGGCAGGACGGGTCGACGGGGCGCGGCACAGCGGTTCCGATCGTGGCGTCCCACGGCTGGCTGCCGGCAATGATGACGGGTGTGCCAACGCGGACGAGGGCGAATGCTTTCGGCGCGATGTTTTTGTGCATGCGGATGCAGCCGTGCGATTTCGGCCGGGGATGGACGTATTCCGTGTGCATGCCGTAGGAGGCGGAGCAGAATTCGATCCAGTACGGCATCGGAGTGGGGGTGAAGCGGCTGCCCTCGGGGCAGGTGGCGCGGTAGCAGCGGCGGTAGGCTCCGGTTGCGGGGTTCCATGCCCAGCCGTGGGTGTTGGCCCGGTGGTTTTTGTCTTTGGCACGCACGCGAAAGGTGCCCCGGGGAGTCGGAGAACCCGGCGCTCCGACGCAGACGGGAGCCGCCAGCAGGATGTCCTGGTGGCGGTCGCCTTCAGCGATGTACATGAGCTGTTTGTCAAGGCTGATGCGGACGGTGACTTTGGAGGGATTCGAGGCTTTCCGGGCAGGAAGGTCGAAGGAGTCGTAGGCGGCGCGTACGGCGGCTTGCCGGGATGTAGTGGCGCGGTGGCTGCAGGAGGCGAGTCCGGCAGCTGCAGCGATGACGATGATGCTCGGGAGAGAGGCGTGCATGCGGCGGTTAGCGGGGGACGGCCGTTTCCCAAGAGACGACTTTGCCGTTTTCGAAGAGGACGTTGGCGACGTTGCGGGGGATGTAGGTTACATCCGTTCCGGTATAAAATCCTCCGTAGTAGCGGCGATGGCCGTACGGGCCCGGCCCCCAGTACGGGCCTCCCCAGAAGGCCGGAGTGGTGTAGACGGGTTCCAGTTGGGAATAGACCCAGCGGGTGTAGTTTTTGCCGTCCTTGTATCCTTCGATGGGGGACGCTGCCGGGTTGCCCCATGCGATGTAAACGGCCTGCGGTGGCATGCCCGCTTCGATTTTTCCTTCGCGGACGAGCGTTTGCTGTGCAGGAGTCAAGGCCTGATAGGCTGCCGGGTTTTCGGCGATGCGATCCATGGGGGTGACTGAGCCGCATGAATTCAGCAGCAGCGCGGCGGCGGCCAGTGAAAGGGTGGTATATGCATGCTTCATTGCATGACATTACCACTGATTTTATGTCTTGCCAAGCCTCTATTATTGTCTAGAATAGCCTCACTGACATGAAAGCGATTACTTCTGTTCTTACCCTTCTGGCTGTGCCCGCCATGGTTTCGACCGTGTGCGCCCAGGCTAAACCCGTCGATCTCAAGGAATATCTTCCCGTGGGTTCATTGTCCAGCGGCAATGTCGTGCGCGTCAAGCTGGATGACGGCGTGGCAAAGTATCATGAAATTTTCGATAAAAACGGCAGCAAGATGGCCGATGCCGAACGTGCCGAGTTGATCAAGCTGATCAAGCCGGGGTATCCGATTCCGTGGGATCCGCGTTTCGGCCTTTCCAAGGAAGAGTACGCCAAGTACAAGGAAGCCTGGATGAAGAAGCAGGTTGTGGATATGGAACCCGTGGTTGCCGGTCTTGAACCTGCCGGCAATAATACATGGCGCATCGCTTCCGCGACGCAGCAGCAGGGCCCTCTTTCCATCAGTGCGTTGAAGTACAATGCCAAGGAAGACCAGTGGGAATCGAATAACGGCAAGATGACGCGCGCCGAGGATGTGTCCTATACCGGCGATTATACGTTCGGTGCATGGAAGGGGCAGGAATGGAAGCTGAAGAATGAAGATGCCATGTCGGTGACGACGGAGTCCATTACGTTCGGCAAGACGGACGACGGCAAGAATGTGTACGTTATTTATTCCCTCGTCGAAACCACTCCGGAAGGTGCGGAGCTGGCCCGCCAGAACTACGCTCTCCGTTTCCCTGTGCCGAAGAAAGCCAGGTAAGCCCGTTTTACAAAGTGCGGAAGTCTCCTTGCGGGATTTCCGCATTTTTGTTTCAGCCTATGCGCATTATCAGCGGAATAGCAGGTGGGGTGCCCTTGCAGGTGCCTCGTGGCGAGGTGAGGCCGACGACGGATCGCGTGCGCGAGGCTTTGTTTTCCATTCTGGGTACCCGGGTGGAAGGAGCGCGCGTGCTGGATCTGTTTGCGGGTTCGGGAGGTTTGGGGCTTGAAGCCTTGAGCCGCGGAGCGGCATCCGCCCGTTTTGTGGATGCATCGCGGAATTCCTGCCGCATGGTGGAGGAGAATATGCGGAAGGCGAAACTGACCGGAGGCCATGTGGTGAATGCCGATTGCCTCCAGTTTGTGAAGCGTGAGCGCGCCCGCTACGATCTCGTTTTTGCCGATCCTCCCTATTGCAAATATGTGGGCGACCGCGATATGATCGCCGAGCTGATGAAAGGCAGATTGCGCGAGCTGTTGGAGCCGGGAGGCCTGTTTGTGGCGGAAGCGCAGCTCGGCTACGGCGTGGGCGATGCGCGTACTTGCGAGTTCGAGGGGTGGAAGCTGGAAGACCAGCGGCATTACGGCAAGAATACGATTTTGTTTTATACGGTGCAGGAAGGTTGAATCATGTCCCGCTTGTTGCTGAGGCTCGTTTACAATTGTTTTTTTTCTCTGTTTCTGGTGCTGGCTTTGCCGGGTTATCTGGTGAAGATGAAGCGGCGTGGCGGCTGGGGAACGGGGCTTGCCGAGCGGTTCGGCATTTACCGGCGCTCTCGCCATGAGGAGCCGCAGGGCGGTCTGTATGTGCATGCGGTGAGTGTGGGCGAGGTGATGATCGCGCTGAAGTTGATCCGCGAGTGGCTGAAGGAAGAGCAGGGGCCGGTGGTTCTGGCGACTTCGACGGCGACCGGGCACGAGATCGCACGGCAGGCGGCATTGCCCGGCGTGCGCGTGCTGTATTCTCCGCTCGATCTTCCGGGGCTTTCTGGGAGGTGCCTGCGCCGTTTCCGGCCGAAGTGCATTGCCTTGATCGAGGCCGAGCTGTGGCCTAATTTCGCCGCTGCGGCTGCGCGTATGAAGATCCCGATGGTGATGCTGAATGCGCGGCTGTCCCCGCGTTCGGAACGCCGTTATGCGAAAATCCGTCCTGTGACGCGCACCCTGTTTTCATGGCTGTCCGGCATGGGGGTGCAGAATCGCCGGGATGCCGGGCGGTTCGAGGGTATAGGCGTCGATCCTTCGATTATCGAGGTGACAGGAAGCATCAAGTTCGACGTGTTGACGGGAGAGAAGCCGCATTTGCGGCCGGATTTCCGCGCTGTTCTTGAGCGTTTGTCTTCCGGGCGCATGGTGGTGTTGGCCGCCAGTACGCATGCGGGGGAAGAAGTTCTGATTGCCCGGGCGGTGCGTGAGGCGGGAGCTTTTCCGTTGATCGTGCCTCGCCATGCCGAACGCAGGCATGCCGTGGTGAAGGATATGGAGGAGGATGGCTGGCAGTGCGTTCTGCGCAGTTCCGGCGAGATGCCTGAGGTGCTTGGGCAAGATGTGTGCTATATCGCCGATACGACCGGAGAATTGCGCGATTGGACGGCGCTGGCCGATGTGGCCGTGATCGGGAAAAGTTTTCTTTCGACCGGAGGGCAGAATCCTGCCGAGGCGATCGTTTGCCGGGTGCCTGTCGTATGCGGTATGGAAATGTCCAATTTTGAAGATCTTGTCGCTCTGCTGAATGCGGAAGGCGGTATCTGGCAATGTACGGGCGATGCCTTGGCGGCTACGCTGAAGGAGGTTCTTTCCAGCCCTGAAGAAGCGCTGGCCCGTACCGGGCAGGCGTATGATGCCTTGAGTGTCCATTCAGGCGGGACGAGCCGCAGCGTGGAGCTGGTGCGCCGCTTTTTTGAGCGGACGGATGGGTGATGATGGCTCCGTTTATTCGGGAGTGCGGAACGCTTCGAGGTTGAGCAGGGCGTTCTGGAACAGGTGGGCGGGCCACTGGCCGGGCGCGGATTCGTTGTCGCCAAGGTACCCGTATACCAGCACGGATCCGAGCTGGGCGTAGAGCAGGCGGGAGGTAGGGCCGAGAGGGCCCATGCCCATGATGGCCGTGGGGCCGGTGGCGTGGCTGAGGATTTCGGTGCCGCGCATCATTTCGTCGAGGGTGCGGAGGCGGAAGGCGAATTTGACGACGTCCGCTCCCTGGTTGCGTGCCTGTTCTTCGAGTCTGCGGAAGGTGTCAAGCTCCGGCATGCGGTCGAAGAAGTGGGCGGAGGCGACGATGGTGACGGAGGCGTTTTTTGCTTCCTTCAACAGTTCGGTGGCTTGCGGCATGCAGGCGATTTCCCAGTCGAGGCCGGAAGCACGGCTCATGAGACGGCATGCGGCATCCATGCGTTCCGCATCGGGTATGGGACGGAAGGCTCCCTCTTCCTGCCGCCGTATGGTGACGAGGACGGGTTTCCATATCCAGTGGTTGAGGATGGTATCGCAGTCGATGGAGGCGGGCAGGGCATCTACCCTGAGTTCGACGGCATTGCAGGGCGGCATGCCTGCCGGATCGCTCAGATCAAGCCATGTGTCCCAGTCGGTCACGGCTCCGATGACATAGGGAGGATAAGGCTTGCTTTCGGGGAAAAGATGATGCATAACTGTGGCTGTGCTGCTGACTTTGCCCACTGTACAGCAAAAATGCCGAAAAGGCAAGCTTGCAGGGCGTTTTGCCGGCCGCACGGAATTTTTAGCGATATGAATGCCGGTACTCTCTCGGATCAAGACAGGCCCGTCGCCGTGGTGACGGGGGCAGCAGGTTTCCTCGGTTCCCATTTGGTGGACAGACTTCTGGCGGACGGGTGCCGCGTGGTCGGGGTGGATAATTTCGTGACCGGGCATGAGCGCAATATCGCGCATTTGGCGAACGACGATCGTTTCACGTTTATGGAGCAGGATATTTCCGAGCTGTGGGATGTCGAAGGCCGCGTCGATTTCGTGTATAACATGGCGTCGCCCGCCAGTCCGATCGACTATGTGCAGATTCCGATCGAGACACTGAAGGTCGGCTCCTACGGTGCGCACAATTGCCTTGATCTGGCTCTGCGCAAGGACGCGACGATTCTCGTGGCCTCGACATCCGAGGTGTACGGCGATCCGCTTGTACACCCCCAGAAGGAGGAATACTGGGGCAATGTGAATTCCGTCGGCGTGCGTTCCTGCTACGATGAGGCGAAACGTTACATGGAAGCCGCCGTGATGGCCTACCGCCGCAAGTACGGTCTTGAGACGCGCATTGTGCGTATTTTCAATACTTATGGCCCCCGCATGCGGCTGGACGACGGCCGCGTGGTACCCGCTTTCATCGGGCAGGTGCTGGAAGGCAAGCCGCTCACTATTTTCGGAGACGGCAGCCAGACGCGTTCTTTCTGCTACGTGAGCGATCTGATCGACGGTATTCGCCGCCTTTCGCTTTCCTCGTTTGCCGACCCTGTCAACATCGGCAATCCTCGTGAAATGACCATCCGCGAGTTCGGCGAACATATTCTCCGCATGAGCGGAGCGCAGGTGGGTATGGAGTTCAAGCCGCTGCCGTCCGACGATCCCAAGCTGCGCCGCCCGGATATTTCGCGGGCGAAGGAAGTGCTCGGCTGGGAACCCCGTGTCGTGTTTGAAGAGGGGATCAAGTTGACATGGGATTATTTCGAGAAGCTGGTCAAAGGCTGATCTTTCCGGCGATTCATTGTACGAAGAAGGGCAGGATGGTTCCTGCCCTTTTTTGATGGAATCTTTGTATCCGCGTCCCGTTGTGCGTGCTTACGAGAGTTCGGCAAGCCGGTGGTGGATGCTGTGGAGGCTGTCCGTGCGGGCGGTGGCGGGGCTGAGGTCGGCGTGGCGGGTGACGCGGTTGGGGATGACGATGCAGGGGATGCCGGCCTCCCGGGCGGCGAGGGTGCCGTTGCGCGAGTCTTCGAGGACGAGTGTTCGGTTCGCCGGAGTGCCGAGGCATTGCAGAGCGGCCAGAAAGAGGTCCGGCGCGGGTTTGACGGCGTAGCCGTCCGTGCGGCAGAAGATGCCGCGGAAGCGGTGGATGATGCCGAGTTTTTCCAGCCAGCCGCCGACCCAGCGGCGCGAGGAGGAGGAGGCGACGGCGAGCGGGATGCCGCAGGCGGCGCAGTGGTCGAGCAGTTCGAGGGCTCCGGGGAGGAGGCCTTCATGCTCAAGGTCGCGGACGATTTCGGTTTGCCGGAGGCCGTCGATGGCTGGCCAGTCGTAGGTTTTTCCGGTGAGTTTTTCGAGGTGTTCGCCGGGGTTCCAGTGGGTGTAGCCGCTGCCGAGGCAGGAGTTGAAGAGGTCGAGCGGGAGGGTGTGGCCTTCGCGTTCGTAGACGCGGGCCCAGGATTGGTAGATGGCCCATTCGGTGTCGACGAGAAGGCCGTCGAAGTCGAAGATGATGGCTTGCGGTGAAGCGGCGATGGTGGCGTGGAGTGCGTCGGTCGTCATGTCAGTGCTTGCGGGCTTCCCACTTGCTGCGGAGGCATTCGAGGATGGAGCGGTGGGCAAGCTGGGTGCTGTAGAGGTGTATGGCGATGCCGGTGTAGACGATGTTCGGCAGCCAGGCGGCAAGCCAGGCGGGGAGGTAGCCCGAGGAGCCGAGGGTGGTGGTGCCTTCGTAGATGACGAGGAGGAGGGCGGCGAGGAGGATGGCGATGCCGATGCCTTTCATGGGGGTGCGCCGCTGGAAGGTGATGGCGCTGGGTATGGCGATGGCGACGAGGATGAGGCAGGTGAAGATTTTGGCCGTGCGGGTGTGGAGTTCGGTACGGAGGTTGAAGCGGACGTCGCGGCTGTTGGAGTGGGAGTCGAGCGATTCGAGGATGGCGGGGGTGCCGAGGGTGTCGATGCGCTGTTTGGGGGTGATGAGCTGGAAGGGTTTTTCCGGGTAGTCGCGGGTGATGCTGTGTTCGGGTTCGGGGTCGAAGACGGGGATGTCGTCGGTGTCGGTGTGGCGGCGGAAGATGGCGTTGCGGAAGGTCCAGAGGCTTTTCTTGGAGTCCCATACGGCTTCGTCGGCAAAGAGTTTGTAGGCGAGTTTGCCGGGTGTGGAGAATTGTTCGACGGTGACGTTGCGGAGCGGGTCGCCGGGGTGCATGATGTCGGGCGCATCGCCGATGCACCAGATGCGGTTGTCGGTTTCGTTTTTGTAGATGAGCTGTTTGCTTTCGTCCTGGTTCTTGTTTTTGGTGTTGTTGCCGCGGATCATGACCTGGCGGTACATGGAGGCTCCGGGCGCCCACTGGTAGGTGCAGATGCCGTAGAATGCGGCGACGAGGAGGGAGTAGAAGAAGATGGGGATGCAGAGGCGGATGAGGGAGCGGCCCGACTGGAGCATGCCGGTGATTTCCGAGGAGCCGGAGAGTTTGCTGAGTGCCCACATGGTGCCCATGAGGAGGGTGTAGGGCAGGATGAGGTTGAGGACCATGGGGAGCTGGGTGCCGTAGAAGATGCCGGCTCCGGTGAGGGGGTCGTCGAAGTTGTTGCGGAAGCGCTCCATGTTGTCCGTGAAGTCCGCGAGCAGCCAGATGAGGGTGAGGATGGCGGTGCAGAGGAGGAAGGAGGAGATGAAGCAGCGGGAGATGTAGCGGTCCATGGTGCCCATGAAGCCGTAGACGATGGCTCCGAAGGCAGGGAGGTAGCACCCGGCCAGGAGGAGGTACGGGCGCATTTTCTGGGCAAGGGGGTAGGCATCCGGCGAGCCGGGGATTTCCCAGATCATTTGCGCCCATTCCTTGGGGACGAGGTAGGCGGCAAGGAGGCTGCCGAGGATGAACAGGACGAGCGCCGGGATGAATTTCCTGATCAGTCGGATCATTCTTTCTGCTGCCGGGTTCATGTCTGTTCTGTGGATGATGGTCGCGCCTAGTGATCAGGCGCCGCGGCCGAGGCGTTCGGCGAGGTATTCGGGGAGGCCCGCTTCGATGATTTTTTTCTGGGCGAGCTGGAGGTCGTATTCGACGCGGCGGAAGGAGACGGTGCCTTCATCGGTGTCGAAGATGGCGTAGCAGGCGCGCCAGTCGCCGTCCCGGGGCTGGCCTACGGAGCCGGAGTTGATGAAGTATTTCCGGCCGGGGACGGGGTTGAATTCGGCATTCCCGGTGTTGAGCTGCGCCTGGATTTCTTCGTCGAGTACGGCCCGGTTGCCGTCCAGATAGAAGACTTTCGGTACGTGGGTGTGGCCGTGGAAGCAGATGTCCGTGAATTGGCGGCTGAAGTTCGAGGTGGCGTCTCCCGCGTTGACGATATAATGCCAGAGTTTGGGCTGGTCCAGCGTGGAGTGGACGATGGTGAAGGGCTGGACAAGGCGCATGAGCTGCAGGCGGCGCAGCCAGTCTTTCTGTTCTTCGGTGAGCTGGCTCCGTGTCCAGTCCATGGCGGCCTTGGCGACGGGGTTCATCTGGAGGGTGGTCGGCGAGACGACTTCTTCGTCGTGGTTGCCTTTGACGATGGGGCAGGCGAGGCCGCGGACGATTTCGAGGCATTCCGCCGGGTTGGCATTGTAGCCGACGACGTCTCCGAGGCAGACGATGCCGGTGCAGCGTTCGGCCTCGATGTCGGCCAGCACAGCCTGCAAGGCTTCCAGATTGGCATGGATGTCGCTGATGATGGCGATGCGGGACATGATGTTGGGGTTAGGATGCCACAGGAAGGGTTTTGCCGCAAGGTCAGAATGCGTCTCTCACTTGTTTTCCTGTTTTTTCGGGAGGGCTCGGAGGCGTTCGAGTTCTTCCCGGATGCCGTCGGTGGAGTGCCTGAGGTCGTTGTGGAGGAAGCGTGTGAGCCATGTTTTGGCACGGGCATCCGTCGGGAAGAGTTCGCGGAACGGGATGCGTTCGCTTTTAGGCAAGTGCAGTTTGTTTTGCAGGACGAAGAGGCAGCAGACGAGGACGGGCAGGCGGTTGTCCGGATCTCGGAAGAGTTGTTTGCCGAGGTTCCACGCTTCGCGTTCTTTGCCTTTTGCACGGGCAAGGCAGTAGAATTCCTGCCGTTTGGGCAGGTCTCCTCCGCCGAGGGCTGCGGCTTTGCCGTAGGCTGCCGCCGCTGCTGCGAAGTCCGGCGAGACTCCTCTGCGGATGATGCTGAGGGTGCGGCCGAGCGCGTTGTAGAGTTCCCAGCTTTTGGGGTTGTTGTCGATGCCTTTCCGGAGGAGGGCGAGAGCCTGCCGGTAGTACATGCGGGAGGCGCGGATGCGTTCGGATTCGGAGAGGGAGGGGGTTTCCCGTACGTCCGGGGCGGCGTTGTTGGAGAGGTAGTCGGCGCCTTCGATCCAGTAGTAGACGATGTGCGGTGCGAGGGCGGTGATCTGGTCGAAGCGTTTGGCGACCATCGGCCAGTCCTTGCGGTCCATGCAGTCGACGGCGGCATCCATTTTCAGGATGGCGGCGCCGAGGGTGCGGAGGCCTCCGAGGGTGATGAAGGCGAGCTGCTGGGGCATGGCATCCGATGCGCTGTTGGCAGGGAGCGGGGTGAGGAGGCGGTCGTCGGTTTCGCGTTGCCGTACTGCTTCTGTCCAGGGAGCCATGAGCCATCCGAATGCCGTGAAGCAGGCGACGATAAGCAGGATGCGCCCGCTTGCGCGCGCCAGCCGATGCTGCCGGGGGATGGATGGGGGAGGGGCCAAGGCTGGTGGAGGTCGGTTATCGGTCGAGGCGTGCGCGGATGTCGGCGCAGAGCTGTTCCCAATGGGGGACGGGCGCGTTCACTTCGCGGGCCTTGGCGAGTGTGCTGCCCCAGATGGCTTCGTATTCGACGGGGCGGCCCATGTTGTAGTCCACCGCGCTGGAGGGGATGAAGGCGCCCATGGTGGCGGTGCGTTCCATCTGGTAGTCGACGATGTTGCCGGGGAGTGTGTAGCCTCGCATTTCGGCGGTGAGGACGACTTCCTTCATGATGGCGACGGCGCGTTCGACCTGTTCCGGCATGGTGAAGAGCTGTTCGACGCTGATGCCGCCGAGAGCGAGGCAGAGGCCGTTGAAGGGGATGTTCCAGGTGAGCTTGCACCACTGGATCTGTTCCGCCTGTTCGAATGCCCTTGTTTTGATGCCTGCGCGGGCGAAGAGGGCGGCGTATTCCTCTGCCTGTGCCAGTCCGGCGGCGGAGGGGATGTAGGGGGCGAACTGGATGTCTCCCCCTTCGAGGTGTTCGATGCGGCCGGGCGTGGGCATCATGGCGCAGATGAAGCAGAGGCCGATGTAGATGTTTTCAGGCGCAATGTAGCGCGAGAGGGCTTCGGCATTGCCCATGCCGTTCTGGAGGGTGATGATTTTCGTGCCTTCGTGCAAGAGGGGCGGGAGGGCGTCGGCGAGCTGGCCGTTGGCCGTGGTTTTCCATGTGAGGATGACGAGGTCTGCCTTGCCGGCTTCTTCCGGGGTGCGGTAGATTTGGGGATGGTCGATATGGATGTCGCCGTATTTGCCGGCGATGTGCAGGCCTTCCTTGCGCACGGGTTCGTAGGCGGATCGCATGATGAAGGAGACGTCTTCTCCCGCTTCCGCCAGTTTGGCGCCGTAGTAGCAGCCCAATGCACCCGCTCCCAGAACGATGATTCTCATGGATGCGATTGTGGCGCGGTTCCGGCAGGGAATCAAGCCGGAAGTGAGCCAGCATGCAGCCGGGCGGCCGGCCTGTTTTTCTTCCGGATGGGATGAAAGGGGATGCGGAGGATGGGTGAGCAGAGGTTGCGGAGCCTTGTTTTCGGCGGTATTTTTGCATGTTGGAGCGTGAAACGCGATTTTGTCCTTGCCTTTTCCCATCCGAACGGCTATCTATTCTTTACCGATAACTTGGAGACGCCGGGCGTCTCTTGCAAACTATAGCCTGCTATGGGTCAACAACACCGTACCACCACCAAGCGTCGTCGTCGCCTCGACTACATCAAGCGTAAGAAGGAAATCTCGAAGCTGAGCAAGACTGCCGTTCCTGTGCCTTTGGCCAAGAAGGTGCTCAAGGAAGCTGCCGAAGAGGCCGCCGAGAAGAAGGCACCCGCCAAGAAGGCTGCCGCTCCGAAAGACGCTGCTGCCAAGAAGGCGCCCGCGAAGAAAGCTCCTGCCAAGAAGGCAGCCGCTCCGGAAGCCGCAGCCGAGTAATCGGGTTTCCTTTTCTTTCTCGAGTTGATGCATCGGGTGTTCCTGTTCGGAACGCCCGTTTTTTTGCACTTGCACTTGGCCTTCCGAAAGTATAAAGTTTTCCGGCATGATGGAAAATATTCTGTTTGTTCTGGCAGCCTATCTGATAGGAGCGGTTCCTTTCGGGTATCTGGTCGGGAAGTGGCATGGAATTGATTTGCGGGAGCACGGGTCGAAGAATATCGGTGCGACGAATGTGGGGCGCGTGCTGGGGAAGAAGTGGGGGCTGATCGTCTTTTTCCTTGATTTTCTGAAAGGTTTCATTCCCGTGTACCTGTTCCGGCAGATGCTGGGCGGTTCCGTGGAAGCGATGGATTATGCGAGTGCGTGCTGGTTTATTTCGTGCATTTTCGCGGTGGTGCTGGGGCATACGTTTACCTGTTTCCTGCATTTCAAAGGGGGTAAGGGCGTGGCGACGTCGGCCGGCGCGCTGTTTGCCATTTCGTGGATGATTGGCGGCGGAGCTTTGCTGGCATGGATCGTGGTGATGCTGTTGACGCATTACGTGTCTCTGGCGAGTATGATTGCAGCCGTGGCGATGATCGTGGCGGCGCTGTACGATCTTGATTACATGTCCGATTTTTCCATGAGGCCGAGCGCGTTGATTGTGCTGGTGCTGGTGTTGCTGGCCGCTCTGGTGATCTGGAAGCACCGGAGCAATATCGTGCGCCTGATGAACGGTACGGAATCGAAATCCCTGACTCGAAAGAAAGATAGTTCACGCTCATGATCACTCTCCGCAAGACAGCCGTGATAGGTGCCGGTTCCTGGGGTTCGGTGCTGGCTTTGGCCGCTTCCTTTTCCGGTGACGAGGTGGTGCTCTGGACGCGTTCCGTCGAGCAGGCTCGTACGCTGGCCGAGACCCGCATGGGGATGCATGCCGCGTGTCCAGACCATTTGCTGCCCGATAATGTGAGGGTGACGGCCGATCTGCGCGAGACGCTGGATGCCGATCTCGTGCTGGTGGTGGTGCCTTCCGTGGCGATGCGTTCGGTGGCGGCGATGCTGCGCGATGCCGGGCTGTCGGAGAAATCGGTGGTGTTAAGCTGTACGAAGGGGATTGAGAAGGATTCGCTGTTGAGGATGTCCGAGATTCTCCGGGAGTACCTGCCGAATACGGTGGGTGTGCTTTCGGGGCCGAACCATGCGGAGGATATTTGCCTGGGGCTGCCGTCCGCCACGCTGGTGGGCTTCGAGGAAGAGGAGATTTCCGCTGCTGTGCAGCGCAGGCTGGCTTCGCCTTCGTTCCGCATTTATTCGTCCTCCGATCTGGTGGGGATGGAGCTGGGCGGTTCGATCAAGAATGTGTTTGCCATCGGAGCCGGGATTTGCGACGGTCTCGGCCTCGGAGATAATGCCAAGGCGGCGATGGTGACGCGCGGTCTGGCGGAGATGACCCGCATCGGCCTTGCATACGGCGGTAAGGCGGAGACGTTCATGGGGTTGTCCGGCATGGGGGATTTGATTGTGACGTGCTATTCGAAGCATTCCCGCAATTTGCAGGTAGGTCGCCTGGTGGCCGAGGGTAAATCCGTCGAGGAGGCCGTGGCTTCGCTCGGCATGGTGGCCGAAGGGGTGCCGAATACGCTGTCCATTTACCAGATGTCCCGCAAGGCGAATGCCCGTACGCCGATCGTGGATGTGATTTACGGCATTCTGTATGAAGGTAAGTATCCGTTGTGCGGTTTGCAGGAGTTGATGGATCGTGCTCTTTGTGCGGAGCGTATCGCCGATAACTGAGGTGTGGGGGTGCCGTTGCCGGAAGCCGGAGGCTGCCGCGTTTTACCGTTTGAAATTCCGGCCGGATGTGGTACAATTCTGCTGCTATGGCAGGTTTTGATACCATTGAAAACAAGATGGAGTTGGTCGGTCTTTCCCGTGCGGCAATCGATGCGTTCCGTCATGCGGTGCAGACGGTGGAATCCGGAGAGTCCGGCCTGATCGGGGAGTCCTCGATTCTTCCGGCCCGGGATGTGGCCGAGTGGGATGATTTGACGGCAGCGACTCCCGAGGCCGATCGCGAGCTGATTGCGCAATGCGTGTGCATCAAGTTGAACGGAGGACTCGGTACGAGCATGGGGCTGCAGAAGGCGAAGAGTCTGCTGCCGATTCAGAAGGGGTTGACCTTTCTTGATTTGATTGTCAGGCAGGTGCAATCCCTGCGCGAAAAATCGGGAGCGCCTGTGCGCCTGCTGTTGATGGATTCGTTTTCGACGAGCGAGGATACGATGGCGTATCTCGGCAAGTATGCCGATGGAGGCTTCAACGATCCGAATGAGGTGGAGATGATGCAGAACCGGGTGCCGAAGCTGCTGACAGCGACGCTGGAGCCGGCTTCCTGTCCCGAAAATCCCGATCTGGAATGGTGCCCTCCCGGCCATGGGGATATTTATCCGGCCCTGCTTGGCTCCGGCTGGCTGGATCGCCTGCTGGCGGAAGGCGTGAAGTATGCTTTCGTTTCCAATTCCGATAATCTCGGTGCACAGCTGGATCTGCGTTTCCTGCGCTGGTTCGCCGAGAGTGGCGCTCCGTTCGTGATGGAGGTGACACGGCGTACGGAGGCGGACAAGAAGGGCGGCCACCTTGCCACGCGTGCGGAAGACGGAAGGCTGATTCTCCGCGAGGTGGCGCAGTGTGCGGTGGAGGATATGGAGGAGTTTCAGAATATCGACAAATACAGGTATTTCAATACGAATACGCTGTGGATCAGGCTCGATGTGCTGAAGAAGGTTCTGGAAGATTGTGGAGGGGTGATTCCTCTGCCTGTGATCCGCAATGTGAAGACGCTGAATCCGCGCGATGCCTCTACCCCTGAAGTGTACCAGCTCGAGGTGGCGATGGGTGCTGCGATCGAGTGTTTCCCCGGCGCCCGGGCGGTATGTGTGCCGCGCTCACGCTTTTTCCCGGTGAAGACCTGTTCGGATCTGTTGCTTCTGCGTTCGGACGCCGTGGCGATCGACGAAAACGGCATGATGTCTCTGGCTCCCGAGTGCAAGGGCAAGGCTCCCGTGGTGTCTCTCGATCCGAAGGTGTACAAGCTGGTGGATTCCCTCGACAATCTCGGCGTACCTTCCCTGAAGCATGTCAGCAAGCTGACGGTGAAAGGGGAACATCATTTCACGGATGGCGAACCGCTTTCCGGTGAAGTCGTGGTCGGCTGATGCCGCGAATGGCAAGTTTCTTTGTATGGCCTTCTCCAGTCCATCCGGCGGCGGCAGGGTCGCTTCTCCGCTGAAGGAGGCGGAGAAGGCTCTCGAACCCTTGAACGGAGTTTCCCGCGAGCAGCGGGAACTTCGGTTCACGCGCAATGCGTGGGCGTTGTGGCTGTATTTCTGGGGCGTGTATCTGGTGCTGGGCATGGCAATGACGGTTGGCATGGATATCCGTCCCAGGGTTCCCTTCTGGCTGGAGGCCGCTTGCTGGACGGGTGGTGTTGTGCTTGCCGTTGCCTGTTTCTGGCTGGCTGTGGTGTGCATGCGCCGGGCTTATGTGCTGCTGACGCCGCTCGGTGTGGAGATTCTGCCTCTATGGAAGCCGGAAAAGCGGATGAAGGTCTATCCCTGGTACGGGATCGGCGATTGGTCGCCGCGGCTGGGCGGGATTGTGCTGTTGATGGAGGACGGTTCGTCGGAGAAAATAAATCTGTTCTGCATGAGGGAGAGACAGCGTGAGTTGTTGACAACGGCTCTGACGGGCCGTATCATGCAGAAAATCCATTCGCACCATGATTCCCCGCGTTCAGAACAGGCCGCCCCGTGAACTGTCCGATGCCTATCTGGCGGCGGAAAAGGAATTCATCACACACGGCGGCGCGGCTTCTCCATGGAGCGGGACGGTTCTGTCCTACCGCCACGGCGTGCGTGCGTGGTGCTTTTGGGGTACGTTGATTCTTCTTTTTTCGTTGTTCGTCTGCTACGAGATGATTGTCGATCCGGAGGAGCAGAGTTTCCGGTGGGTGGTGCTGGTGTTTTCCGGCGTAGCGTCTTTGCTGGGGGCATTTTGCCTGGTCGTGCTGCTGCGCCGTGCATGGAAGCGGGATTTTGTCAGCATGTCCGTGCAGGGATTGGAAGTGTATGATGTGGTGGCGTGGAAGGCGGAGACATGGTTCTGTACGTGGGATGATATCATGTCCGTTTCCTTGAGCGACAGCAGCCTGTTCCTGCAACTGGCGATGAGGGACGGTTTGTCGCGGAAGATTTATTTGCCCCTGTTGAGCAGGAAGGAGAGATCGATGCTGTTCGAGCGCATTTTCCTGCAAATGGGGCCAACCATTCAGGAAGATGGTAACACCTGAAAAACGTGCCGCTCTGGCGGAGCGCATGGATTGCCTCGGTATCCGGGAGGGCGATCTGGAGGAGAGTTTCGTGCGCGGTTCCGGCAAGGGCGGACAAAAGGTGAACAAGACGAACAATTGCGTCTGCCTGCGCCATGTACCGACGGGGATTGTCGTGAAATGCCATCGCGAGCGCGAGAGGGAGGTGAACAGGTTTCTGGCACGCCGCGCTCTTTGCGACGAGGTCGACCACCGGCTGAACGGCACTTTGTCGGCTCGACAGATGGAGATTGCCCGCGAGCGGAAGCGGAAAAGCAACCGTATGCGAAAACGAATCCGTATTCAATGCCGAAAGGGCATAGATACGGGTAGTGAAAACGAATCGTGAGGGTGATGGAGGCGGTTGCCGGATATGTTAACTTGCGGATTACCAATCCGCTGTCAATTCTGATTTAACACAATCAAGAACAATAGCGGTCTGTGGCACGTTTCTCGCTTTCGATATACGTCTTCAACTCTGGCAACAAAAACAATCATTCCGTATAGATTATTGACTGTAAAAACAATCAATTAACATTGAATCAAGCGGATTGGTAATCTGTTATTATTTGTCTTTCTTTTATATGTAATCCATTTACTTTAGGATATTTATGAAAAAACACATATTTATTTTGGCTGTTGTGGCCAGCGCCCTTCCCGTATTCGGAGCTTCGTCCATTGACGACAAGAATCTTTCGTACTATTGGGACTTCGATAACGGGACAAGCCTGCAAACTTTCTACACAGGCAATGCTTCTACGGCCAGCGTGGGCTTCGGTGCCTATAAGGCGTTCAGCGCGAGCGGTTCAATGACGGGAGACGGCTATATTTCGACAACGGCGACGACGAAGCTCAATAATACGAGCCTGTATGCTTCCGGATTGCAGGGTATCAACGCCAATAATTTTTCCTTGTCGTTCGATCTCAAAAATTATGTGGATGGAGCTGCTTTGATCATGTTCAACGGTTCGAAGACTCTTTCTTCGGCTTTGGGCCGATGGGGCTGGGGGGCCGCCGGCGAGACTGGCAGTTACAATACGGCTCTGACCGGTACTGCCGGAACGGATACATGGCGCAGTATTGTGCTGTCGTTTTCCAGCGGTACGATGTCGGTTTATGCCGATGGCACTCTGTTGGGTTCCGGCAATTATTCGAATATCGGTGCCATCAGCAGCTTGTCGCTGGGCGGCAATGCTGCGGACAATACATCAATGAGAGCATCGTTCGATAATCTTGCCATCTGGAATACGGCATTGGATCAGGAGACGGCTGCCAAGTTGAAGGGCAGGCGCGCCGACGAAGCGTTCAACGTTCCCGAACCGGCAGCAGCGACCTTGAGCCTGCTCGGCCTCGGTGCCTTGCTGTTGCGCCGCCGCCGCCGCGGATGATCGCCTTGTCGTGAATTGGTACATTTTGCTCTGCCGGAGCTGTCCGGCAGAGCTTTTTGTTTGACCGGATACGGTGCAGAGAACGGATTTAGCCGTTCAAGGGGTGTTCCTGCCTTTTTTCAGCGAGGTCGGCCGGGTTGAGCCTCGTTGTCTTGTTCGGGTCTCTGCCGATGAAGTCGATGAAGCCTGTTTTGGGGCAGTAGATGATCATGGTGTTGCCGCCGGGTTGAGGGTCTGTGCCTCTGTTGTCGATTCGTTTGCCGATTCGTTGCGGGTAGAAGATGATCCAGTAGATGTTTTCTTCGCCGCCTTTGGGGCGCAGGATGACTTTTCGGTGAGGGTATTTGGGGTTGATGATGTTTCGCTGGTCGATGCCGCGCATAGTCTCGTCGCTGCCGGGGGTGAATGGATCGTAAGGTTTTTCCCAGCCGAGAGCGATGGAGAAGTCGTATTCGGCCATCAGTTTGCCGTCGCTTTGGCGCTTGATGCTCAAGGTGCCGAGGATGGTATTGAGCGCATTGGCCCCGATGTTGCCGATGGTGTAGATGTAGCGTTCGGCGTTTTTGTTTTTGACGTACCGGGTGTGGTATTTGAGGTATTCGCGATAGGTGAGCAGTTTTTCATCCAGCAGGATGGAGTAGTGGTTTGCGTCCCGAATGGAGACGTAGGTGGATTGTTCTCCGGGGATGTCGTTATCGAAAGGAGTTGCCATGAGTGCCGGAGCCAAGGCGGCCCAGAACGGCAACATGATGAGGGTAGTTTTCATGTGCCCGCCCACTCTAGCAAATTTTTCGAGGAGCGCAAGCGTAAAGAGTGCGTGACCGGTTGAGTGGGAGGTATGCGGGCTTTATTGAACCAGGGCTTCGATTTCCTGTTCGGTGCGTTCGATTTCTTCGGACAGGTCGGCCCATTTGGTGAAGAGGGCCCCAAGTTCTTTTTCCTGAAGGCGGTATTCGGTGGTGAGGTTCATCAAGGCATCGTTGTCGGATGCGATGGCGGGATCGTTCAGTTGTTCGGCGATTTCTTCCTTGCGCTGTTCGCGCTGGGCGATGTCCGTTTCGACTGCGGCGAGCTTGTCCTGCAGCGGTTTGAGGATGCGCGATTTCCGGCTGCGGATTTCGGCTTCGATGCGCCGTTGCGTTTTTCGGTCGGCAGTGGAGGCTGTTGAGCCAGCTGCTGTTGCTGCCGGGGTTTTGGCCGGAGAGGCAGCGGCTGACGTTTCGGTGCGGCGTTCTTCCATTTCGATTTGTTCGAGGTAGGCTGAGACGTTGCCGAGGAAGACGCGGGGAGGCTGGCCGGGCCGGAATTCGAGGACTTTGTTGACGACGGGGTCGAGGAAGGAGCGGTTGTGCGAGACGATGCAGTAGGAGCCGGGGTATTCCTTGAGGGCTTTTTGCAGCACTTCCTGCGATTGGAAGTCGAGGTGGTTGGTCGGTTCGTCGAGGATGAGGAAGTTGGCCGGGTGCAGGAGCATGCGGACGAGAGCCACGCGGGAGCGTTCTCCACCGGAGAGGACGCCGATGCTTTTGAAGACGTCGTCCCCCCGGAAGAGGAAGCAGCCGAGGATGCTGCGGACGAGAGGGGCCGTTTCGCGCGAAGCGGCGGCGGTGACGCTTTCCAGTACGGTTTGCGACGGATCCAGTTCGTCGGCATGGGTTTGTGAGAAGAAGGCGAGGGCTGCGTGGGGGCCGAAGGTGTGTTTGCCGGAGTCCGGCGCTTCGTTGCCGGAGATGATGCGCGAGAAGGTGGATTTGCCCGCGCCGTTGACGCCGACGATGGCGATGCGGTCTCCCTTGACGATTTCGAAGGAGTAGTTGTCGAGGATGCGGATGGGACCGTAGGCTTTGGAGACGTTTTCGAGTTTGACGACGCTGTGGCCGCTGAGCGGCGGAGTCGGGAAGCGGAAGTTCATGACGGCATCGTCGTCCTCGATTTCGATGCGTTCGATTTTCTCGAGCTGTTTGATGCGGGACTGGACGAGGGAGGCCTTGGAGGCTTTGGAGCGGAAGCGGTCGATGAATTCCTGGCTTTTGGCGATTTCGCGCTGCTGGGCCTTGTATTGCCGTATGAGGATTTCCTTGCGGAGGACGCTTTCCTTGAGGAAGTAGGAGAAGTTGCCGGAGTATTCTTCCGCGCGGCCGTGGTGGAAGGCGATGGTGCGGGTGACGAGGGCATCGAGCAGGGCAATGTCGTGCGAGATGAGGACGATGGCTCCCGGGTAGTTGCGGAGGTATTGTTCCATCCAGCGCTGGGAGCTGAGGTCGAGGTGGTTGGTGGGTTCGTCGAGGAGGAGGACTTCGGGTTCCCGGAGGAGGAGTTTGGCGAGGGCGATGCGCATTTGCCAGCCGCCGGAGAATTCGCCGCAATCGCGGGCGAAGTCCGTATCCTTGAAGCCGAGGCCCCGGAGGATGGATTCCGTGCGGGGTTTGAGGCGGGCGATGTCGTGCGCGTGGAGGGTGAGTTCGAGTTCGCCGATTTCCTCGAGCATGTCGGAGTAGGGGGAGGAGCGGCGGTCGAGGTGCTGGAGCTGTTCGGAGAGTTCGTCGATGCGGTGGCGGACGTCGAGGATGTCGGAGAAGGCGCTTTGGACTTCATCGAAGAGGCTGCGGCCGGAGATGTGGATGCCTTCCTGCGGGAGGTAGCCGATTTGCGCGTGTTTGGGATGGATGATCTGGCCGGAGTCCGCCGTGATGATTTTGGCGATGCATTTCATCAGGGTGGATTTCCCGGCTCCGTTTTGTCCCGCAAGGGCGATGCGTTCGCCTTCGTTCAGGGTGAAGCTGAGGTCGTGGAAGAGGACGCGCGCGCCGTACTGGATGTGCAGGTTCTGTACCGCAAGGACCATGGTGATGGTGTGGAGGGAGGAGGTGTGTCGATTCGGTTGGCGGGAGGGCAGTCGTCAGAATGCCGCCCGGGAGGACGGCATTCCTTGAGGGTGCGGGATGGCAGGCATCCCGGCGAAGGGGCAGACGGGCCGCCCCGGTGAAAGGTTATTTCTTGAGGGAGTTGTTCCACTTGTCGATGTTGGCCTTCTGTTCTTCGAACAGGTCGGCGCAGTCGTCGTGGATGGTGATGCCTTTGATGGTGTCGCCCTGCTTGATGGAGTTGACGACTTTCTGGTCGTCCGCGCTCTTGATCTTGCCGAAGACGGTGTGCTTGCCGTTGAGCCACGGGGTTTCGACATGGGTGATGAAGAACTGGGAGCCGTTGGTGCCGGAGCCGTCCCACGTTTTGCCTGCATTGGCCATGGAGAGGACGCCGGGGCCGTCGTGCTTGAGTTCCTTGACGATTTCGTCGTCGAACTTGTAGCCGGGACCGCCGCAGCCGTTGCCGTCCGGGCAGCCGCCCTGGATCATGAAGTCGGGGATGACGCGGTGGAAGGTCAGGCCGTCGTAGTATCCCTGCTGGGCAAGGTTGAGGAAGGAAGCGGATGTGACCGGAGTTTTGGAGGCGTACACCGTGAGGTTGATGTCGCCTTTGGAAGTGTTGATCGTGATGTTTTTGTCAGTAGCCATGGCAGGACGATACCACGGAGAAAAGGGGAAATCAACAGCAGATTGAGTGTTCGGTGCCATGGCGTTTTCTGCCTGCGGCCGAGCGGGCAGGCATTTCCATCTCTGACATGCCGGGAATATTGTTCGGTGCAGACTTGCCACGGTGCTCCTTCTTCCGTATAATCCGCGCGCCATGCTGCATTTCCGTCTTTTTGGTGTTCCCGTTGCAATCCATCCCAGTGTTTGGATTGTGCTGGCCATTCTGGGAGGGGGATTGCATGTTAACAATGCTGCCGGCCTCCTGCCCATCGGCCTGTTTGTGATTGCTGGGTTTATCAGCCTGTTGGCTCATGAGTTCGGGCATGCGTTGGTCGGAAAGTGGCTGTGCGGCAATCAGGTGTCCATCGAATTGGCCTATATGGGGGGAGCATGCCATTTCGACCACCGTGTTTCTCGCGGAAAGGAGGCTTTGCGTGCGTTGGCGGGCCCTGTGGCATCTCTTCTTGTGGGATGTGTGTTTGTGTGGTTGCTGTCGTTCTATTTATATGATCCTTCCGGTCTTTGGCAGGTTGTATGGTCGATTCTCACTGTTTCGAACGATAGCATCGTGGTAAATGCCGATATGCCGATCAGTCAAGATTTTTTATCATTTATTCGGGCCAGCATCCTCGTCGCCGGGTGGTGGTCTGCATTCAATTTGCTGCCCGTTTTTCCGATGGATGGAGGGCATGTATTGAATAGCTTGACAGGTTCTTATCGCGTAACTTCCGTGGTAGGCCTTCTTGTCGGAGGCGGATTGGCATTGTTTTTATTGTCGTGCGGCTTGATTTTCGCTGCACTCATTCTCGGATATTTCGCCTTTATCAATTTGCGAATCCTGCAATCCCTGCCTCGCTGATTTTTTTCCTACTTACGATTATGGCTCAACAAACCGCTATTTCGCCGACTCGCGCTCAGGATTTTCCCGAGTGGTATCAACAGGTTATCAAGGCTGCCGATCTGGCCGAGAATTCGGAGGTCCGCGGCTGCATGGTGATCAAGCCGTGGGGCTACGCCATTTGGGAGCTGATTCAGCAGGAGCTGGACGGCCGCTTCAAGGCGACGGGGCATACGAATGCCTATTTCCCGCTGCTGATTCCCGTTTCCTATCTGGAAAAGGAAGCCGAGCATGCCGAAGGTTTTGCGACGGAATGCGCCGTAGTGACGCACCACCGCCTCGAAGCCCAGAAGGATGAGGTGACAGGCAAGACGAAGATGATTCCCGCCGGAGAACTGACGGAGAAGTATGTGATTCGCCCGACTTCGGAGACGGTGATCGGTGCTGCATTCGCCCGCTGGACGTCGAGCTACCGCGATCTTCCCCTGAAGGTGAACCAGTGGTGCAATGTGATGCGCTGGGAGATGCGTACGCGCCTGTTCCTCCGCACGGCGGAGTTCCTGTGGCAGGAAGGCCATACTGCCCATGAAACGCAGGAGGAAGCTCTGGAAGAAACGCATACGATGCATAAGGTATACGAGGATTTCCAGCGCGATGTGCTCGCGATTCCCTCCATTCCCGGCGAGAAGACGGAAGCCGAGCGTTTTCCCGGCGCGATTCAGACGTTTACGGTGGAAGCGATGGTGCAGGACCGCAAGGCGATTCAGGCCGGTACGTCCCATTTCCTCGGGCAGAATTTCGCCAAGGCGCAGGATATCAGTTTTGCCGGGCGCGATAATACGCAGCAGCATGCGTGGACGACGTCCTGGGGCGTGTCCACGCGTATGATCGGCGCGCTGATCATGATGCATTCGGACGATGACGGCCTCGTCTGCCCGCCGCGCGTGGCTCCGAAGCAGATCGTCATTATTCCCGTGACTCCGAAGGAAGATACGAAGCAGGCGGTGATCAATCACGCGCAGGCTCTCGCCGACAAGCTTTCGGCCATCCGTTTCCACGGTCAGCCCATCCGCGTGCAGGTGGATACCCGCGATATCGGCGGCGGCGTGAAGAAGTGGGAATGGGTGAAGAAGGGGGTACCAGTGCGTATCGAGATCGGGCCGCGCGATTTGGAGAAGGGTTCCCTGTGCATCGCCCGCCGCGATCAGCCCAGCAACGAGAAGGCGTTTATTGCCGAAGACGAGTTTGTCGCCAATGCGGAGGTTTTGTTGCAGGAGATTCAGGATACGCTGCTGAAGCGTGCCCGCGATTTCCGCGACGCCCATATTCGCACCGCTTCGACGATGCAGGAGCTGGAAGACAATTTCTCCGGCGAAGGCGAAGCCGACTGGCTGCTTGTGCCGTGGGAAGCTTCTCCCGAGCAGGAAGAAGAGCTGGCGAAGCGCCTTCGCATCAGCATCCGCTGCATTCCCTGCGGCGAGATGGGGCAGGGCGATTCCGCTCCCTGTATTCTGACGGGCAAGCCGACGACGCAGCGCGTTCTTTGGGCCCGCAGTTATTGAGGTTGATTGCCGATTTCTACAGGACTGCCGATGCCGCCAGGGCACCGGCAGTTTTTCTTTTTCCGCATAAAAGAAAATTAGATGATAGATTGAGGTATATCGCAGCGTATGCCATTCCATCATGAAGCGTATACCTCTCCTCCTGATATGGGTGTTGACCGCTTTTCTTTCCGTGGCATTTGCCAGGGAAGAACGGGTGGCCATTCTCGGAGACAGCATTCCCTATGCCGGCGGCTGGCCGACATTGGTGACGGAAGGGTTGCATCAGAGCAAGCAATATGCCGATGCAACGATAGTCAATATGTGCGTGCCCAGCGAAACGGTGTCCGGGCTGAGCGAACCGGGCCATGCCGGAGGTGCGTTTCCTCGTCCCTGCCTGCATGACCGTCTGGCCCGCGTGCTCACTGAATTCAAGCCGACTCTCGTGATCGCCTGCTACGGCATGAACGACGGTATTTACAAGCCGCTGGATGCGGGGCGTTTCGAGAGCTACAAGAACGGCATCATTCGCATGAAGAAGGAAGCGGAAGCAGCGGGTGCGCGCGTGATACTCGTGACTCCTCCTCCCTACCGGGGCGACCAGCTCGACAAACCGCAGGATGAGTACGACAAGACGCTTTCCGCCTATGGGGAATGGCTTGTTTCGCAACGCAAGAACGGCTGGAGTGTGATCGATATCCGTCCGGCCGTCAAAAAAGCCATTGCCGACGCCAAAAAGGCGAAGCCCGGTTTCGTTTATGCCGGAGACGGCGTGCATCCGGGGACAGAGGGCCATCGTTTCATCGGTGAAGCGGTATGCAACGGCTTGTCCAAGCTGGCAGGAGTGCCGGCCAAGGCCAAGCTGCCCGATGGTGCCGACTATCAGGCCGCCTTCAAGAAGCAGGAACAGCTGCGGAACGAATGGCTGACCAAGACGAAGCACCAGCGCCCGCAGATTCCCGGTTATGTGGCGAGTATTCCCCGTTACAAGGATGCCGGAGCGACGCAGTCCGACTGGAACGGTTTTGAAAAGAGCGATTTCAAGTTCGACAATCGCAATGCCATGCTCGTATTCCCGAAGAAGGCGGCGCAGGGGAATCCCTGGATATGGCGTACGGAGTTTTTCGGACACGAGCCGCAGGCGGATATCGAGTTGCTGAAGAACGGTTTTGCCGTGGCCTACATCGATATGCAGAATATGTACGGTTCGCCTGCCGCCATGAAGGTGATGGACGCTTTCTACAAGCATGTGACCGAAAATTACGAACTGTCGCGCCGTCCTGTCCTCGAAGGGTTCAGCCGCGGCGGGCTGTATGCCTTCAATTGGGCGGCTCTGCATCCTGCATGGGTATCCGCCATCTATGCGGATGCTCCCGTATGCGATTTCAAGAGCTGGCCGGCCGGGAAGGGCAAGGGAGAGTTGTCCAAGGAAAACTGGGAGCGGCTGCTGGCCGTCTACGGCATGACGGAGGAGCAGGCGCTTGCGTGGAGAGGCAATCCCGTCGACAACCTCAAGGGGATGGCGAAAGAGAAAGTGCCCGTGATCTGCGTGGCCCGCACGGAAGATACCGTGGTGCCGTTTAAGGAAAATTCCGCGGTACTGGCGGAACGCTACAAGAAGCTCGGCGGCCCGATCAAAGTCGTGCTCGGTCCGGGCAACCATCTTCCCCACAGCCTGAAGAATCCGGCGGTCATCGTCAAATTCGTTCTGGATGCGACGGGTTATCCTGCACCTCAGCGCATCGTCTGCCTTGGGGACAGTATCACCTTCGGCCACGGCGTGCAGCCCGGCCAGCGATGGAGCAATCTGCTTGCGGACAAGCTCGGTTCCGGCTACACGGTGGAAAATTACGGCGTGAGTGCGCGTACGCTGCTGTCCAAGGGGGATCATCCCTATATTCGCGAAGCCGCATACACGAAAGCGGTGCAGGCACAGGCCGATATTGCGCTGATCGCCCTCGGAACCAATGACGCCAAGCCCCAGAACTGGAAGTTCAAGGATGAGTTCAACAAGGATTACAAGGCCATCATCGCCGCCTTGCGGAAAGAGAATCCCGATATCAAGATCTATTGCCTCAAGGCGGTGCCTTCTTTGCTGGGTGACGATTCCATCAGCGGTGCGCGCGTGGAGAAGGAAGTCAATCCTCAGATTGAAAAGGTAGCCCGCCAGATGAAATGTACGGTGGTCGATCTTTACACGCCGATGAAGCCGCATCCCGACTATTTGCCGGATAAAGTGCATCCGAATGCGGCGGGGCATGCCCTGATGGCAGATGCCGTTTACAAGGCGGTATCTTCTGATGCCAAATGAATTGAGGAGTCATAGATGCTCTCGCTCGCCCGTCCGCACGCGAACCGGACGGGCGATTTTTTTGTATGACAGAGAATGGATGAAGTCAAGCCATCCCTGAGGTGATATAGATTCATTCGTGAACAGACTTGTGTATCTGCTGGTCGCCGGGGCGGGATGCCTGGTATCGGTCTATGGCGAACATCCCGAACGGAGAACGGAGCAGGCGGACCCCATGACGATGGTCCGGGCCGATCAAACCCTGGTACGGGTGATTCCGCTGGCCCGGGGCTGCAGCGTGCGTTTCGAGGCGAAGCAGGTGGCGAAGGCGGATGTACAACAAGCGCCGGGATGCGGCTATGCCGTGTGTGACGGCCAGCCGTGGATTTCGCCGACAGCTGTGCCGAATGTGATCCTGACACGGGGCGTTTTTTTCGATGGGGAGAAGGAAGTGGAACTGGATGTATCCGGGCTGGCGAATCCATGGGTCGAGGCTGAAGAGCTGGAAGCCCGGAATTGCGAATTGAAGATCGATACGACGGAGGAGAACGAGGAGCTGATCACGCTGAAAGTGGCTTTCATGAAGTGGGGGGCTGAAGATTATATCGTGGAATGGGTGGTGATGGACGGGCGTTCTCTCCGGCTTTCGATCGCCGGTGTCGGCGATACGCTTCCTGAGTGGATGGAGAATCCCGGGACTCCGCAAGGGCAGTACGAGGTAGGCAATGCCCTTTGGGCGAACGGATCCCGTGATAAGGCTCGCGTCTGGTGGAAAAAGGCCGCCGAACGGGGGCACGCGAAGGCCGCCGAAGCGTTGAAACGGCCTGTTGAGGCCGAGTGACGGGAAAAGGGGCGGCTGCGAACGTATGGCGTGCTTGGTGCTTGCCAGGCACGGCGCGTTCTGGTAGATTTTCGCCTTATCGTTTATGGATACGTTGCTTTCTATTCTCACCACGACCGGCATTATCATCGGGGTTATCCTGCTGTTCAACCTGATGATTTTCATCCATGAGCTGGGGCATTTCTGGGCCGCTCGCTGGCGCGGGCTGCATGTGGACCGTTTCCAGATATGGTTCGGCAAGCCGTGGTGGAAGAAGGAAGTGAATGGCGTGCAATGGGGCATCGGCTGGATTCCTGCCGGGGGGTTTGTGTCGCTGCCCCAGCTGGCTCCGATGGAGTCGATCGAGGGCAAGGCCGACCTGCCGGAAGGGTTGAAGCCGGTGAAGCCTCTGGACAAGTTGATCGTGGCAGCGGCCGGCCCCGTTTTTTCCTTTTTGCTGGCAGTTGTGTTTGCCGTAGCCGTTTGGATAATCGGCAAGCCGGTGGCAGAGTCCGTGGGGACGACGATCGGGTATGTGCAGGCTGGTTCTCCCGCAGAGAAAGCCGGCCTGAAGCCGGGTGATACGATTCTGGAGATCGATGGCGCTCCCGTGACGAAATGGGTGGGCAATATGGAGGGCGTGACGGAACTGGTGATGATGGGCGAGCGGGATACGGTCGATTTTCTCGTGCAGAGGCCGGGCGTAGAGAAGCCGCTTCTGATCAAGAGCGGGTACGAGTTGCCCGACAAGAAATGGTATGAGCGGAAGGCCATGCGCATGGTCGGCATTGTGAAGGCCGATCCCTGCGTGATCGGCAGCGTGCTGCCCGATTCTCCCGCTGCGAAGGCCGGGTTGAAGCCGGGTGACAAGGTGAAAGCCGTAAACGGTGCGCCGATCATGAGTGTGGCGGCGGTGCGCGAGGCTTCGAAGAGCGGCGTTCCGCTGGAATGGACGATTGAGCGCGACGGCAAGGAAATGTCGGTGCAGGTGACTCCCGTGCTGCCTTCCAACTGGAAGAAGGGAGCCAGGGATGCCCAGCCGATTGCAGGAACGTTGTGGGCAAGTTCTTTCGACCGCACGCAGCTTGAGCATCCTACTCCATGGCAGCAGGTCGGCGTGAGCCTCAAGTGGATGGGCGATACCTTCCAGAAGATTGCCGCACCGAAGAGTGATGTGGGTGTGGAGCAGCTGTCCGGCCCGGTGGGGATCGGAAGCCACCTTTACCGGATGTTCTCTTCACCCGACGGCTGGATGATGGTGCTTTGGTTTGCCGTGATTCTGAATGTGAATCTGGCGGTGCTGAATATTCTGCCTCTGCCGGTGGTGGATGGCGGCCATGTGGTTCTGAGCCTGCTGGAGATGATTTTCAAACGTCCCGTCGGCGGTGTGGTGCTGGAATATGTGCAGACGGGGTTCGTGTTTGTGCTGATGGCATTTTTCCTGTTCGTGACGTTCAAGGATTTCGGCGATCTGTTCGGCGGCGGTTCGAAGCCGTCCGAGGAGCTGCCGCCGCCCGTTTTCCGCAGTGCAGACGCCTGAACTCCGTATTCCCGCAGTAACAAATAGGGAGAGAATTATTTTCGACTGCATCGGGAATTGCGATTGACACGCTCTGTTTGCAGGCATACTATCATTGCGTATGCAAATGACATCCATACTGACAATCGGAGCCATGGCAATCGCTGGTGGCGTGATGGCCCAGGATACCGTGCCCGCCACACCGGTACAGCCTGCCCAGCCGGCCGTTCCCGCCGCTGAGTTGACTCCGGCCCAGCCCGCAGCCCCCGCCGCCGGCGACAAGCGCCAGGCCACGCGCGAGGAAGCCGACTCTCTGATGAAGAGCATGGTCGGTATGCTCGGCGAAATCAATACGGCTCTGGGTAAAGTCACGGACAAAGCTACCGCCGATGCAGCCGCTGTCACGCTCAAGGGTATCAAAGCCAAGATGGAAGACATGCAGAAGTCTACCGAAAACATGGCTCCTCCTTCTCAGGCCGATATGACCGCTTTGCAGCAGCAGTATCTGCCGGAAATCCTGAAAGTTTCCGCCGAACTCGAACAGACCACGCAGAAACTGAAGGAAAATAAATTCTACGGTTCCGAAGAGCTTGAAACTGTTCTGACCGACAACATGAAGTAAATTTTCATTCCGTTTGGAATCTTTTCAGGCACGTTCCCGGTAAAGGGGCGTGCCTGTTTTGCGTATGGATCTGCCCTTCATCGCGATGTCGTGCAGAAGAGGATAGCTGGTGCGATTGCGGCTTGATCTTCTTCTGTGTTTTTTCTAGGATGAAGGGGATGACCGTCACATGTGTTCTGTTTGCCGGGATTGCGTCGCTTGCCTTGGGTGGAGTTTCTTCAGCTTCGGCTGCCGGAGCTTCCGCTTCCGTATCCGGGAAAGCGGCTGATGAAGCTTTGCCTCCTGCGGAAGCGGCCATCGTGCAAACGGCGACTGTGTTGAGGGAGATCGATGCCTGCCTGGCTCAGGTGAAGGACAAGGCGACAGCGGAATCTGCCGTGCCGGCATTTCTGGTTGCATGCCGGAAGTTGCACAAGGTGCTGGTATCTCTGGATGAGATGGAGGATGTTTCCTCCGAGGAAACGGAGCGCATTTGCGCCAAATACGATGGAGAATTGAAAGCATTGTCCGAGAGCAGCGCCCGGAAACTGGCTTTGCTGCGGCAGGCGGATTATTACGGTTCCGTAGCGTTGAAAGAGGCTGTGGAAACCTTTATGGAGGATCTGAAAGGTATCTTTCCTTCGATGGGTTGACGTTGCGCTGCACTCCATGTCTGCAGAGTGCGTCTTTTGTTGAAAAAACGTGTCTTTGGTATTGACGGCGCGCAGCTTGCTCAGTACACTGCGCACGTATGTATACGACATCCATGTTGTTGCTCGGTTTGCCCTTGTCCGGGATCGTGCTTGCCCAGGAGGCTGCCGAGCCGTCTGCCGTGCAGCTGGCGGAAACCAATGTCAAACAGTTGGTTGCCGTTCTCAAGGGGTTGAACGACCTCCTTTCCACGGTGAAAGACAAGGAGTCTGCCGATGCGGCTGCTCCGGAGATGCTGAAACTGGCGGAACAGATGGATGAGATCAAGAAAGCTTCGAAGAAGCTTGCCGTGCTGCCTCCGGAAGAGCAGAAGAGGCTGGACGGTCTCTATCTCAATACGGTTTCCAAGTATCTGCATACCTATATTGCTCATATGAAACAGATCAGCGATAAGGAATTTTTCGGTTCGGAGACGTTGCGCAAGGCATTTGTGACCTACGGCAAACCCGAGTGAGTGTCATGCGGATGCCTTCAGGGAGGAGGCTATCTGTGCCTTACCAGGGAAGGCATGCATCCCATTTTTGCCTGGCGGTGCGGATGTCGTCCACCGTCATGGAGGAGGAGAGTTCCCAGCTTAAGGGCATTTCCGGCTTGAAGTAGCGCAACAACGCGGCGAAGTCCACATCGCCTCCCTTGAAAGGTGCGCGGTGGTCGCGTGAAGGCCAGCGGACGTCGTTGACATGCGAACCGATCAGATAGGGTTGCATGGATTGGAGGAATTCTTCGTGATTGAGCAGGAGTAGGTTGTGCTTGCGTTGGATGTGGCCGAAGTCGTGCCAGTATCCGATATGCGGATGATCGGCGAATTCCTGCATAAGTTGGAGCATTTCGGGCTCGTCGGGCACCTGTTCAAGATGGCTGCGGCCTTCGATGCCGAGCTTGAGGTTCCATTCGGCGGCCTTGTCTGCAAGTGCGGCGAGTGTATCGCGGGCACGTTCGCAGTAGCGCGGACCCAGTTCCATGCGCCGGCGGACGATTTCGCCTTTTCTCAGGGCGTATTCCCGGGTGCCGATGAGGCCGTTGCGTGCCATGCGTTCCAGTTCTCGCGTGCATTCGTTGGCTTTGAAGAAGGGGACGCTGCCCATGTGCAGGACGACGTAGGATGCCCCCAGTTCGGCCGCATGTTCCATGGTCTGGAAGGTGAGTTCGAGGGCGCGCTTGCGTTCCGGTTCCTTGTAGGAGGTGAACTGGTACATGTCCGGCGAGTCGCCGAGGGATTCGATGGGGGCGGGAAAGAAGTTGTGAACGCCTTCGATGCGCGCGCGTTTGTCTTCCACCGCTTTTTTGATGCCGGGCAGGAGCGTCAGCTGGAGGCCGTGGGAGAGTTCGACAGCCTCGAAGCCGAGTTCGAGGATTTCGTCGATCATGGCTTCGCCGTCGTGGTGGCGGCGGCTGTGCCAACATGTGGAGAATACGTTCACGGTGAAAGGATGTATGAGCTGCCAATGTACTGGCGCGGCTAGGCGAGTGCAAGCCCGGAGTGCGTTCCGTGCCGACGATGGCGGGGAAAGCCGTGGCGGTGGCGAGTTATTCTCCCTGCACGTCGCGCATCCATGCCTGTGCAGCTTCGGTGATGGATTCCGCGATGTGGGCGCGGGGTTGCACGAAGGCGGGGACGAACCACGGGAAGGCGCCGACGAGGTCGGAGATGACGGCGACTTCGCCGTCGCAGCAGTTTTTGCCCGAACCGATGCCGATGGTGGGGATGGGGCATGCTTCGGTGATGCTGCGGGCTGTGTCCGCCCTGGTGCATTCGATGACGGTGCTGAAGGCTCCCGCGTGGGCGACGGCCTGGGCATCGGCATGGAGCTGGGCGATTTCCGCATCGGTTTTGCCTTTCATTTTGTAGCCGCCTTCCTTGAGAACGTTCTGGGGGAGGAGGCCGATGTGGCCCATGACGGGGATGCCTGCGGCAGTGATGGCGGCGATGTGGGCTTCCTTGTCGCACCCTCCTTCGAGTTTGACGGCTCCTGCGCCTGCAGCGACGAGTTTTCGTGCGGTGTCGAGCGCCTGTTCGGGAGTGTCGTAGGTGTTGATGGGGAGGTCGACGACGACGAGTGCGCGTTTGGCGGCGCGGGCGACGGCTTCGCCATGGTGGAGCATGTGCGCGAGGGTGACGTGGGTGGTGTCCGGATATCCGAGGACGACCATTCCCAGCGAGTCGCCTACGAGGAGGATGTCCACACCCGCTTCGTCGAGCGTGCGCGCGGTGGGATAGTCGTAGGCCGTCAGCATGGCGATGGGCTTGCCTCCTTTGCGGGAGCGGATGGCTGCGGCCTGTGCGAGAGGTGTGTTCATGATTACCAGTGTGTCGCGATGAGTTCGGGTTCCGGTTCGCCGGAAGGAAGGTGGTCGAGGAGTTCCCGGACGGTCATGGACTGGCCGGGAAGGATGAGGCCGGGGCGTATGTCCGCCAGAGGGAGCAGGACGAAGCGGCGCAGGTGGAGGCGGGGATGGGGCAGGGTGAGGGAGGGAGAATGGTGCGTGAGGCTACCCATGTAGAGGATGTCCAGATCGACGGTGCGCGGTTCGCCGTAAATCCCGGTGCGCGTGCGTCCCAGTTCGCGTTCGATGGTTTGTGTGGCCTGCAGGAGAGCTTCCGGTTCGAGTCCGCAGTCGAGTTCGACGACGGCGTTGATGTAGTCCGGGGAACCGGGAGGGCAGTTTTGCGGTTCGGTGGCGTAGAGGCCAGATTGCCGGATAGCGCCGAATTGTGCCTGCAGGAGGTCGCTGGCGCGGGTGAGGGATGCGGCCCGGTCGCCGAGGTTGGAGCCGAGCGCGATGCCGCAGGGACGTGTGGACGTGGGCATGTTCGGAAGGATGGCGGAAAGAAAGAGAGGCACAGGCGGAAAGCCTGTGCCTCGTCTGTGCAGAGATGGTTCAATCCTTGGAGAAGCCCAGTACGTCTTCCATGTCGTAGAGGCCTGCGGGTTTGTCCGCAAGCCAGAGAGCCGCGCGGACGGAGCCGGATGCGAAGCTCATGCGGCTGGATGCCTTGTGGGTGAGTTCGATGCGTTCTCCATCCGTGGCGAAGATGGCGGTGTGGTCGCCGACGACGTCGCCGCCCCGCATGCTGTGCATGCCGATTTCCTTTTTCGGGCGTACTCCGACGAGGCCTTCGCGGCCATGCACGACGTTTTGCTTGTAGTCCATGTCCATCTCTTCGCAGATGACTTCCGCCAGACGGCGGGCCGTGCCGGACGGTGCATCGAGCTTGTGGTGATGGTGCATTTCGATGATTTCGACGTCGTAGCCGTCCTTGAGGATGCGGGAGGCCTGCCGGGAGAGCCAGAAGAGGGTGTTGACACCGACGGAGAAGTTGGCGGCGAAGACGACGGGGATGCTTTTGGCGGCTTCCGCGATGGCGGCGCGTTCTTCGTCCGTGTGTCCGGTGGTGCCGATGACGACGGGTTTGTTCTGGCGGACGGCTTCGGCAAGGAGTTCGGTGGTGAAGCCGTGGAAGGAGAAGTCGATGACGGCGTCGCAGGGCTGCATGGCGGCGGCGATGTCTTCTCCGACGTTGTGCGTGCCGCCTACGGTGGAAGCCGGATTGGCTTCGACGGCTTCGAGGACGGCGCGGCCCATGCGGCCTGTGATGCCTGTGATGAGGATGTTCATGGCGGGAGGTGCGTTACAGCAGGCCGAAGCGGGTGAGGAGTTCTTTCAGAGCGGGGATTTTTGTTTCCGCAAGAGGAACGAGAGGAAGATGGATTTCGTCGGTCATGAGGCCGCAGGCGGCAAGGGCGGCCTTGATCGGCACCGGGTTGGTGTCGAGGCTCATGAGGCCTTTCATGAGCGGATAGTATTTTTTCTGGAGTTCCAGCGCGAGTTTGCCGTCGCCGGAGAGGGCGGCGTCCACAAGTTCCTTCATGGCTGCGGGAGCGAGGTTCGAGGTGACGGAGACGAGGCCCCGTGCGCCGCAGGAGATGAAGGGGACGGCCAGCCCGTCGTCTCCGCTGAGGATGGAGCAGCTTTCGGGGAGGGCCTGCAGGAGCTGGTTGACGCGGTCGACGCTGCCGCCGGCTTCCTTGATGGAGATGATGTTGCCGCAGTCTTTGGCGAGGGCGGCGGCGGTTTCGACGGCGATTTCGACGCCGCAGCGGCCGGGGATGCTGTACAGCATGATGGGCAGGGCGGTCTGTTCGGCAATGGCCTTGAAGTGGAGGTAGATGCCTTCCTGCGAGGGGCGGTTGTAGTAGGGTGCCACCTGAAGGGTGCCGTCGGCTCCGGCGCGTTCCGCTTCCTGCGTCATGTTGATGGCTTCGCGGGTGGAGTTCGATCCTGTACCGGCGATGACCTGGCAGCGGCCGGCAGCGGTTTCGACGGCGTAGCGGATGACGTCGAGGTGTTCCTCATGGGTGAGGGTGGGAGATTCCCCGGTGGTTCCGACGGGGACGATGCCGTCCACACCGGCGGCGATTTGGCGTTCGATGAGCTGCTTGTAGGCATCCACATCGACTTTGTTGTTGCGGAAAGGTGTTACCAGCGCTGTATAAAGTCCACGGTGCGTCATAGATGTCGCAGGAGATTCTAGCAGAAATCATTGCCTTGTCACGCCGGAATTGCGCCTTACTTGCCGAATGAGCCGTGGCACCATAGGAACGTTTATCCGACTGAATTCGCTCTTTTTTCGTTCTCGTGGAGACGATGAAGCGGGCCATCCGACAGGGATGGCCCGGTACCCGGCAGCTTGTTCTGCCGGGCATGCGAAGCGTTATGACAGCGAGGTGAGGAGGATGACGGCAGCCAGCACGAGGAAGAGGATGCCGAGGAGGAGCTTCACCATGAAGCTGTGTCTTTCCTGGAAGCGGATGAGGCTTTGCGTGCTCATGCCTTTGTAGCTCAGGTAGAAGATGAGCAGAAGCGGGGCGATGAAGGCGAAGTTGTAAAGGGCCAGCATGGCGATGGCCGATTCATGCCCGGCCCGGATCTGGTAGATGATGGGCGCATAGACCTGCCCGGTGCAGGCGAGTTCCAGCACGGAGATGATGATGCCTGCGATGAAGGCGGCAAGGATGTACCGGCTGGCTTTGGCCTGTGTGCGGGCGACGGAGTGGATGCGGTCACGCAGGAATTTGGGTAGTTTGAGCGACATGTCTTGCATGCGGCCCCTGCGGGCCAGCCACGCATCACGGAAGGAGAGTAGGGCGGCGAGCAGGGCGAGGGCGGCGAAGGTCCAGTCGAGTACGTTTTTCCAGACGTGGGCTCCCTGGATGACGCCGATGAGTTCGTTGAAGGCGAGGCCGATCGAGAAGTAGGTGAGATAGACGGCGAGGATGAAGGCCGCACCCGTCCACAGGAGTTCCTTGGGCGAACGCCGGGCGATGCGAAGGTAGCTCAGGAAGAAGATGAGTGTGGCGAAGGCGCAGGGGTTGATGCCGTCGATCAGGCCGCCGAGGAGGACGATGCCGAGCGTCATGTCTTCGTAGGTGCTGCGGATGTCGGCCTGTGCCTGCTGCCGTTCTTCCTGCGTGACGTCCGCCAGCCTGTTTGCCGTTTCGCCGTTGTCTGCGGCGGTGTTCGTCTTGCGGCGTGCTTCCTGTTCGATGAGGCGGCGGAGGCTGTCGCGGTTGAGGTCGGCTTTTGTCAGGTATCCGTTCGGCGTGAAGACGGCAGGAGCGATGCTGCGTTCCTTGCCGGGTACGTTGAAGCGGCGGCAGAGAGCGGCGTTGCGTTCGAGCCCGTTCTGGGTGGTGATGACGATTTTTTCGATTTTGATGTTCGGGAAGGTGACGGCGAGGTCGCGGAGTTCGGATTCTGTTCGGGCGCATTCGTCACATCCCGGTTTTTCAAAGAAGACGATGGCGATGGCTTTTTGCGTGTCGATGTCTCCGGTGGGAGTATCGCTCGCGTCGTGTTCGTCGGTTTCGTTGGCGGCGGAAACAGGAATATCGGGCGTTGGCGTGTTTTCCGCCGCATCTTCGGGAGTCTTTCCGTCTGCGGTTTCCTTGCCGGCCGGGGAGGTGAGGGCCGTGAAGCTGACGGCGGTTTCTCCGTTTCCGGCGATGTCAAGTTTTTCGCCGTTTTCCAACTTGAGTTTGACATAGTCGGGATTCAGGATGGCGGCAAAGGAGAAGAGGTCTTTCTCACAATCGGTGAGTTTTCCTTGCAGGGGAGTGAATACCTGTTCGGAGCTGTAGAAGTAGGAAGAGTCGGAGGATGAAGCGTTGCGCGTGGAGGTGATGCGGGTGAATTGGGACTGGAGCATGGTGGCCAGCGTTTCTTCCAGCGTCATGGAGTCGTCGTCTTCATCGAGGTGGCGTTTTTCCTGAATGCCGTTTATTTTTTCCAACTGGTTTTTGAGCAGTCGGGCGTCGCAGTCGCCTGTGATGCCGAGTAGGGAGATGGCCGCCGCTGCTGCGACACGGCCGTCGGTATCCTTCTGCATGTCACGTATGAGAGAGACCAGTTCTTCGGGGGCGCGGGCCGTGCGGCTGGAGGAGGTGGAGAGCTTGCGGCGCAGGATGGCCGGTTCCGTGAACAACGGTTTTTTGTTGGTCGAGATCGGCAGGACGAATTTCCAGTCGTAGAGGGATTGCAGGCAGCTGGCGACGGTGAAGCGGATGAGCGGTTCGGGGGATTTTGACCATTTGACGGCCCACGGGAGGATGTCGCCCCGTTTTTTGGGTGCGTCGTCGATGAATTGCAGATACGGCTTGCGGGCGGATGTGCATGATGAGATGAAGTTCTGTACCTCCGGCTTTTTGCGCGTTGTTTCATCGAGGCAGCAGTAGAAGGCGATTTCTTCGCGGAGCGGCATCGGCACTTTGTCGCTGGCTACTGCCGCAAGCAGGAACGAGCGGAAGAACCGCCGTTCGTTCGCGCTGGAATAGCGGCAGGCGCTGCCCCAGTCCCAGAGGATGCTGTCATGCCACATGGCGGCATCGCACATTTCCGGTGTGAGGTATTTGTCCAGCGTGTCGCTGCTGCGCTTGTACCGCAGGTTGCTGTAAACGGCTTTGCGGATTTGTTCGTTGCCGGTGGCGAATGCCTGCGTGAACAGCTCGGCGGGGAGGTCGAGCCTGACATTGTCGTTCGTTTCCAGAATGGAGAGTTTCCGGCTCGCGCTCATTTGCGGGAATGTCCGGATGAGGGTGTCCCGGCTTTCTTTGTCCCGAAGGCTGCACAGGGCTATCAGGGCGCTGTGGCGGAGGTCGTCCGATGCGTCCTTGTCGCGCATGTTGCGCAGGATGCCGAGGAGGCGTTCCATGTAGGGGGCGAATTGCTGTTTCCGGGCGGAAGAGGCGGGAGGTGGTGTGCCCGAGCTGATGTAGATGCTGCTGCTTTCCGTGGGGGCGGCGGATTCGTCGAGGAGGGTGGCGAGGGAGACGTAGTTGAGGGATTCGAGCAGTTCGATTTTCTGCGCCGGGGTGTAGGCCGGGTTTTCCAGTCCGGCGAGGAAGGCGTCCCAGCCGTCCGTGCGGAGCATCAGCCCTTTGCTTTTGCGGAGAAGCAGGATGCGCTTGACTCCGGGATCGGGGCTTTTCTCCAATGCGGCGACGACGGTGCGCGTGGCGCGGTTGCCGCTGCCGGAGGCGAGGATGTAGGTGGTATAGTCGCCCTCCAGCGCGAGGAGATTTTCAATCTGGTCGACGGTCATGCGCGAGAGCATGTTCTGAACGGTTTCGCTGATATCGGCATTGACCGCCATGAACAGGTAGATGACCTGCGGGAGCATTTCCGTGTCGCGCTTGAGGAGTTCCTCGCAGAGGGGGACGAGGTCGTTGCTGAAGAGTTTGCCCACGACGATGGCCTGAAAGGCGGTTTGCCGCACGGTGGCGTCGTCGTCCGTCATGCCTTTGTAGATGAGCTGGCGGCTTTCCGGCGTGAGTTTAGGGGTGGTGCGGTTGCGTTTGTCCGCCGTGATGAGTTCGAACAGAGCGGAGCGGATGCGCCAGTTGGGAGAGGAGAGCAGCCGGTGCATCTCTTCTTCGGAGAATCGGATTTCCTTGCGTGTTTTTTTACTGCGCGAGTCAACGTTGGAGTACATGTCGTCGTCGATGTCCTTCGATTCCCGCAGGACGTTCAGGGCGGTGACGGCGACATCTTCCTGCGGCGAGAGGGCATGGCGGAGCAGGAGTTTTTTCATGTCCGCATTCATGTAGTCGGTCACCCGGCGGAAGGCGATTTGAAGGATGTTGGGGTCGGTTTCCTTCTGAAGCATGGGCATGAGGGCTTCGAGAGCTTTTTCCTTGCCGGTGAGGAGCATGACGTCGATCGCCGTTTCCCTGACCATAGGGTCGGCGTGGTCGATGAGCGTGTTCAGGACGGGTAGAACCGTCTGCGGCGAGTTGCGGAGGGATTCGATGCCTTCGATGATGTCTCCCCGTTTGTCCGAGACGAGGAGCCGCGATGTGGCGGCAGCCTTCGGGCCGAGGGTCGAATCGAGCTGCATGCGGTATTCGATCTGGCGGAGGGCTTTGATGTCGTCCTGCGTGAGGTCGGGCCGGGATTTCAGGGTTTGCTCGATGGCTCCGATGAGGATGTTTTTGTGGGGAAGCAGGAGGCGGCAGGTGCGTTCCCTCATTTCATCGTCTGCAGAGAGGAAGATGGCGATGGCCCGGTTGATCTGTTCCGCATCGGGCGGATGGGAGGTGTTGAGGAATCCGGCGTCGCTTTTGCTCCAGTCCTGAAGGGCTTGCCGGGTTTCCGCCGGGATTTCGGAGGGCGGCAGCCACGGATCGAAGCCGAAGTCGTTTCCGGTGAGGTCTTCCAGAAGGTCGAGGGCGGCGCACCTCGTTTTCAGGGAGGGGCTGGAGAGCTGGGCGACAAGAGCTTCCCTCGGGCAGGCGGCGGCATTGTTGCGCCATGCAGCCAGCAGTTCCTGCCGGTCAACCGTGCTGAGTTGGGAGGCATCGTCGGGCAGGGCCAGTTCGGCGGCCAGAGCGAAGGGGATGCAGAGGAATGGAAGAAGGAAGCGCATGGCTGGTGGGGTGCGGGCGTGTGTGGGTTCGTGCGGCTTTAGCGAAGCAGGGCGTATGCCAGAATGTTGGCGTTGATTTGGAGGGCGTTGCCCAGTTCGCTGCCTCCGCAGCAGCAGCAGCCGCGGGAGTTGGAGCTGTCGTTGAGGCCGTCCGCCGAATAGACGACGACGAGTTTGTCGTTGATCGTGATACCTTCGAGGTGGCCTTTGGTCGGTTTTTTTCCGGCGGAGAGGGTTTTTATCGGGAAGACGGTGGAGAAGATGGGGTGCTGCATCGGGATGGGTTTCATTTCACCGAAGGTTTGGGTCATTTCCTTGCGGAAGGATTTGTCCCATGTTTCGCTGGAGCATCCGGCGGAGGCGAGCAGGAAGCCGCCCCCGGCGACGTATTTCTTGAGGTTTTCCCGTTCCTTGGATGTGAGGGTGAAGTTGCCTTCGCCCGTCATGACGACGAAGGGGAACTGGAAGAGTTCTTCGCTGTCGAGCCGCACGGCCCGGAAGCGGCGGCTGGTGCTGATGCTTGTTTTCTGCTGGACGGTGGACAGGAATTCATCGCTGAAGCAACGGGAGGTTTTGTTGCCTGCGTAGATCAGGTTGCCGCACTGGACGATGCCTTCCTTGGCGGAGGCGGGGCACAGGCAGGCAAGTAGCAGGGTGAGGAGGCAGATGACGGTTTTCATGGTTTGCTGGCGGTTGCGACCGAAGCCGCGGTGAGGGGTTACTGATTGGCGGGTTTGAAGTATTTGCGGACGGCGTCGCGGTAGGTGGGCGGCACCTGTTCCCAGTTGGAGTCGGAGAAGTCGATTTCCTTTTCTCCGGCTTCGGATGGTGAGGGAGAGGATTTGCCGGGATCGTTGCCGGAGTGGTTGTTGCCTCGGTTGCCCTGGCCGCCTTGCGCGGAGTGGGAGCTTTCCGCCGAACCGCTTCCGGCGCGTTTGCTGCGCGGCGGGCCGACGATGGAACGGGATCCCGGCATGGACGGGCGAGCCCCATTGCCGCCGTATCCGGCTCCGGCGCCGTTGCCCTGGCCGTTTTTCATCGGGTCGTTGCCCTGTCCCTGGCATTGTTTGCACAGGGCTTCCATCATTTGCCGGGCTGCGGATTGGCATGCGCCGCTGAGGCATTCGGACGGGTCCAGTCCTTCGCCATCGTTGGACATGGTTTCGTCGATCAGTTTTTTCATGGCTTCGTAGGCCTGGCTGGCATAGTCGTATGCTTCGGGTGCATGGTGCAGGTTGCGGCTTTCGTCGATGGCGGCTTCCATGATTTCCGGAATGTCCAGCTCACTGTATTTGGCCTGGAAGGTGAGCAGGATGTCTTTGAATTTAGCCGCTTCGTCGGGCAGGTTTTCAATGACTTTCGGAATTTTCTCCGACCATGTTTCGAGCCGATCATGGATGTTCTGCTGGTCTTCGCCGAGGGCTTCGAGCTGTTCGGTGGTGACGCGGCGGCCCTGTTTCATTTCGGAGACGTAGGCGAGGAAGCGGTTTTGCATTTCCTTCTGTTCTTCGGTGAGGGCCTGGAATTCATAGAGAAGTTCCATGATGGCGGCTACATTGGCGGCCTTTTCGGCATCTTCTTTCTGCTGGTTGAGGTTTTGCGCACTGGCACCGAGCCGGGCCTGCATTTGTTTCATGGATTCGTTCCATTGTTTCATGCCGGATTTGGGGTCCGTTTTTTCGGCATCGTCCATGTTCTGCTGCAGTTCGGAGGCCAGTTGTTCGGCGAGAGCGGAGAGTTGTTTGTCGCTGTCGAAGATGGGGAAGTCCTTGGCGATGGTTTCCGCCAGTTTCTTGGTTTTCTGGTGCTGTTGTTTGATTTTTTCAAGGGCTTCCGCTCGTTTGGCAGGATCTTCGATGTTTTCGGCTGCAGCCAGTGCTTCGATGGTTTTGTTGAGCTCGTTCTGGAGTTCTTCGTAGCGTGCCTTGAAGTCTTCGAGGCTGGCTTCCATACGGAGCATTTCGGCGTATTCCTCTTCGCTGATGACGGTGACTTTGACGGTGGGCGAGGTGGTGATGTTCAGCCGGTACGGGTTGGCATCCTGCGCTTCGACTCCGAGTTCGAAGACGTCGCCGGGTTGCGCTCCGAGTTTCCGGAGGTCGATGCCGAGGGTGGTTTTCATGTCGCGGTCGCCGGGGGTGCCGAGGATGGAGGTGGGGCGTGGGCGGGTTCCTTCGGTATTCCTGTTCAGGTCGAAGCGTACGAGGCCGTAGTCGTCGGAGGCTTCGGCTTCGAGTTCGAACGGGTAGCCGATGACGACGAAGCAGTCTTCGGACGGTTTGCGGAGGTTGACGACGGGCGGGAGGTCGCTCTGGGTGCGGATTTTGCTTTCAAGCGGTTTCTCGAGGTTGTCGCCGCCTGTATCTTTGAGGTCGATGGTGAGGTTGCCGGAGTAGCGTACGGGGAGGGTGAAGATGCAGGTGTTTTCACGGACGATTTTGCCCTGTACGGTTTCGTCGACTGCTCCCGGGCGTTCCGCGCGGTAGACGGCGGTGCCGGACGAGAGGGAGCGGTTGCTCTGGATGGTGTAGGTGACGGCTCCGCCTTCGGGTACGGTGATTTCCTGCCCGCTCAGGGCGCTGGTGGCAGCCGGCATGCGGGTGTAGGCGGGAGGCGTGACGGTGACGGTGCCCGCCGTGATGCGCGGACGGTAGTTGATGCGGACGGGTTGCCAGTGGCTGCGGGCTTTGCCGTTGTCCGTGGCGAAGGCGATTTCGCAGGCTTGCGTGACTTTTTCAAGGCGGCGCGCCCACATGTTGTCTTTTTCGCGGAAGGCTGGCAGTTTCTGCATGGCGAGGCCGGGCTGCCGCACCCATAGTTCAAGGGTGCCTTCCAGTGCAGGGCCTTCGACTTCCGCCTGGATGAGGAGGTCGCCGCCGTAATGGACTTCGAGTACGGCCGGTTTGACGGTGAAGGTGTAGGGCGAGAGCGGCGGGGTGTCGAGTTCGGGCCTCATGAGGCGGTTGAGTACGACGAGGCTTTCCTTGGGCCATGCGGTGTAGATGCCTGTGCAGAAGCCGGCGAGGAGGAGGATGCCGAGCAGGGGGAAGGCGAATCGTTTCAGTACGGCATGGCTGCGGCGCAGGTAGGTTTTCAGGTCGCTGGCCGTTTGCTGAGTGGCCTGTTCGCGGAGCCATTGGCCGAGGCTTGATGTATCGGCGTCTTTGTTCGTTTCGAGTTCCCAGGCGGAGAGGATGCTTCGGCGGCTGTCGTGCCGCATGGCATCGAGTTCTTCCGCGAGTTTTCGGCGGGGGTAGGAGCAGGCGCGGAGCAAGTCGTACAGGAGGTACAGGCCGACGAGGGCCCGCCAGATGTAGCCGCCGGTGCGGCGGGCGGTTTCCTCGAAGGTGAGCGAGTAATCCAGCAGGGCGAACAGGAGCAGGAGGCAGACGGCGAAGGCTGCCGTGCGGACGATGGCCGCGAAGAAGGCGGCGCAGCGGCGGCGGCGGCAGTAGCGGCGGAAGACGGTGTCGAAGCGGGGCTTCGGGGCAGGAGCGGGGGCTGTCGGTTCTTCGTTCATGGAAGTGGGGATGGTGTTACAGGAGTCCATGGCGGCGGCGGATCCACCAGGCGAGGCCGAGGGCCGCACCGATGGAGAGGAGTACCCACCAGCGGTTCCAGGCGGGGCGGTATTCTTCTTCTTCGCTTTGCGTGTCTTGCGGCATGGCGAAGACGGCATCCCATGCGGCTGCGGGGGAATCGGGGGTGAGCATGGTGCCTCCCGTGCTTTCGCTCAGGCGGGCCAGCCATTCGCGGTCGGCATTGAGGTTGTCGAGTTCGCCGGGAAGGGGGTTGACGCGGATGCGGATTTCAGGACAGGGGATTTCCGGCTGGTCGGGGAGGATGGCTTTAAGCAGGTAGTCGCCGGGTTTGTCCGGTACGAGGGAGGCAGTCCAGCGGTGCAGGCCGTTCTTTTCGCCTTCGTGGCGTGCGGAGACGGTCTGGGGGCTGGATTGGCCGGAGAGGGGGGTGATTTGCAGTTCGACATTGCCGGGCGTGCCGATGCCGCGCCAGCTCATGGTGCAGCGCAATGCGTCGCCCGTTTCGATGGGGTTGCGTTCCGCATGGAGGGAGAGGTCGAAGCCCGGGCGGAATTCGGCGGCGGTTTGAATCCACGGGAGGAATTGTTTCCAGAAGTCGGCGTAGATGTTGCCGTCCCTGCGGGCTTCGGGGTAGAAGTCCCATTTCCAGAGGCCTTCGCCGTTCAGGCAGGCGACGGCTCCCATGCCGACGCGGCGGATGGTGAGGAGGGGCGTCTGCCCGTCGTCCGTAGTGGCGAGGATGCGGGTGTCCGGGGAGATGCTGTCCACATCCCACACGTCTTCGAGGCCGGGCAGGGTTTTCCAGACGGCGTCTTTCGGTGCGGGCAGGACGTGGCCGAACAGTCCTTCGGATGCTCCTGACGGCGTGGGGGTAAGGTGGTGTTCCCCGCCGATGGTGTGCTGCCAGGCGAAGGGTTCCAGCGGTTCCATGGCGGGCATGCTGCCGCCGTAGCTTTTGCCTCGGGCGAAGATGAGGAGGCCTCCGTGGTCGCGCACGTAGGATTGCAGGGCTTCGGCGATTTCGGGTGTGAAGAGGTGTTCCATGCCTTTACCGAGGATGACGATGTCGTAACGGAGGAATTCGGCGGTGCTGGTGGGGATGCCTGCATCGGGGCTGGGTTCGCTGGTATCGTCTCCGCTGTTGATCTGGTAAAAGCGGTCCTGGCTGAGGCGGTGGACGGATTTGACTTCGAAGGCTTCCTGCTTGCGGAGGAACTGGGCGAGGAATTTGCTGTCCCAGTAGGGGGATCCTTCCGCCATGAAGACGCGGATTTTCGAGGTGATGGCGCGGACGGTGACGGAGGCGCTGTTGTTGTCCTTGCGCGTTTCTCCGGCGACGGGTTCGCAGGCGATGGTGTAGTCGGAAGAGTTTTCCGGGCTTTCCAGCGAGAAGGCGACGTCGGCCGTTTTGCCGTTGGCGACGTCGACGATTTTACGTTCGACCTGTTTTCCGGAGGCATCGAGGAGGACGATGCCGAGCTGGCGGTCGCCCATGCCGCTGTTGCGCACGGAGGCTGTGAGGGTGATGGGTGTGCCTTTGTAAGCTTGTACGAGGGTGCGCGAGGAGGAGAGGGCGATGTCGGGCGCTTCCCAGTTGCCGCCGAGGGCGACGGTGTGGATGGGGGTGTTCTGGCCTGCTGCCTTGATGGAGAGTTGCCGGGCGTCGTCGGGGCGGCTGTCCCGCCCGTCGGAGAGGAGGACGATGCCTGCTACGGTGCGGCCCTGCCTCTGGAGGGCGTGGAGCTGCTGGTCGATGGATGAGGCGAGCATGGATGCATCGGCATCCGGTTTGGCGGCGGCCAGCGCGGCGGCATCATCCTTGCGGCTGGCGGTATGGCCGATGCCGAACCAGCGGAGGTCCCGCTCGGGAGTCTGGTAGGCGGCGAGCTTTTTCAGCAGGCCTGCCGCCAGAGAGGAGCGGGATGGGGAGGCTGCATCCGGAGTGGAGGGCGACGCCATGGAGGCGGAGGTGTCCGAAGCGATGAGCCAGACGGGCATGTTGCTGACGAGTTTTTTCTCATAGCGGCCCGGATTGAGCAGGAGTGCGCCGATGGCAAGGACGGCTGCCGCATAGAGAAGGATGCAGGCGAAGCGTGCCTTGCCGGGCAGTGAACGGCAGGCTTTTCTGCACAGCCAGCCTGCCGCTGCTGCAAGCAGCAGGATCAGAGGGACAAGCAGGGGCAGGGGAAGGACGGGGTCGAGGATCATACGGCGGAAGAGCTATCGGAAGTGAAGGTGAAGGGGGAGTCCGAGCGACCGGAGAGGCGTGCGGGACGGCGTTTTTTTCTGGCTCGGCGGTATCCCTGCCGGTCGAGGCTGCGGCTGGCGAGGCTGTTCAGCCATCCGGATATGGACAGGAGCAGCGCAATGGACGAGGCGAAGATGAAGAGGTGGCTGTTCATGGCGTGGGCTGGTTGTCCGAGGGTTTGCCGGATGCACGGCAGCAGATGAGGAGTTCGGCGGCGAGGAAGAGCAGTGCGAGTGCGATGCACCACGGACAGAGGTCGCGGCGTTCCGCAGAGTCGAGACGGTCGTTTTCTTCTTTGTGGGTGATGATGCCCTGCGGAAGTACGGAGGTGTCCATGGTTTCGAGTACGGATTCCGCCGCAGGGAAGTTGACGGCTTGCGTCGCGAGGATTTTGGATGGGTCGTCCTTGCGCCGCCATGTGTAGAGTCCGGGTTCGGCAGGGGTTTCGCTTTGCAGGATCATGCCACGGCGTGCTTCCTTGACTTCGCGGGTGGAGAGGAGTTCGCCTTGATCGTTCTGCAGGATGATGTCGCGAGCGCCCAGATTGGGCGGTACGACGCAGGAGAGGTATCCGGCTCCGGGCTGGATGTCGTCTGCGGCATCCGAGGCCATGCGTGAGGCGGTCAGCGTTTCCGCGACGAAGGGGAGGTAGAGCGGCGAAGATCCCCATCGGGTATCCATCGGGTGAACCGGAATGTTCCACAGAATGACGGCTCCGCGCCCGACAGGGCGGCGGACGATGGCCGGTACTCCGTCCGCATAGCGGAGGAGGACGGTGGCATGCTGCGGGGCTTCGCGCTGCAATCCGTTGTTCAGCCGGCGATAGACGCCGCTCGTGAGGAGGGGGGAGAGTGTGTTGTCCGGGAAGAGCCGGAAGACGCGGTCTTGCGGGGCGGCAATTTCCAGTGTCCATTTTTCGTCGTTTTCGGCGACTTGCAACTGGGCGCGGGCGGGCTTGTACCCCATGACGGCATTGGCGGCGGTGTCGTTGGAGAAATCAGGGATGGCGAGGACGACGGCTCCTTCACGAGCTTTTTCTTCCATGACGGCTACGTCTTCGGCGGCAGGCGCATTCCAGATCAGGAAGTCGGGAGCGTGTTCGCCGGGGCCGGAGGCGATCTGGCAGTCGAGGAAGGGGATGGACTGCAGGGCGCGGAGCATGGTGCCGAGGTGAAGCGGATCGGCAGCTACGGCCTGGCAGGAGAGGCGGTCGTTCAGCGGAAGGATGGTGCGGCGTTCATTGTCCGCCGGGAAGGCGTCCGGATCGGTGGAGGCGGTGAGTACCCATTCGCTGCCGCTGGTGGGGGCATCGATGCTGAAGGATGCCGTGGTGGTGCCGTTCGCCGGGATTTCGCAGACCTGCGAGGTGCGCAGGGAACCGCCTTCGAGGTGGAGGGTGGTGCGTACGGGCGCTTTGCCGCACTGGCCGAGCGTGACGTTGACGGTGACGGGTTGCCCCGGGAGGGCTTTGGCAGGGATGGTGGAGATGGCAGAGATGTAGGTGTTCGCCAGTTTCGGGCTTTGGGCGACGGAGACCCAGCGGACGGGGATTTTGTCGGGGACGAGGCTGGCGTAGTCGAGAGCCGCCCAGTTGGATGCCTGGAAGTCGGAGACGACGTAGATTTCCGCGCTCTGGCCTTCGGGGAGGCTGCGGGCCTGTTCGACGGCGAGGCGGACGGCTGCAGCGGCATCGGATTCTTCTCCGGCGCTGTGCAGTCGGCTCAGTTCGCGCAGGACCATTTGCCGCGCCTGTTCGGGGCGTTCAAACAGGGCCGAAGGACGCGCTCCCGCCGAGATGAGGTTGATTTTGTCCGTAGCCCGGAGTTCGTTGACGATTTTGGTGACGGTTTGTTCCGCCTGTGCCATGCGGAGTTCCTGCCCGTCGGCAGCTCCCATGGAGGCCGAGGTGTCCAGCACGATGATGACGTTGCGCACATGCGAGAGGTCGGAGACGTGGCCTCCGATGTAGGGCAGGAGGAAGGCCGCCGCCAGCGCGAGCATGGCGAGCGTGCGGAGCAGGAGGAGGAGCCTGTTTTTCGGGCGGAAGATGCGCACCTGCCGCGAGATGACTTCGCGCAGGAAGTACAGGGAGCTGAATTTCCTGTCTTTGGGGCGCGAGCGGGCGAGCAGGTGGACGATGAGGGGGATGAGCGCCGCCGCGAGCAGCCAGTACAGGGGGTTGGCGAGGAAAAATTGCATGGGTTATTCGGAGAGGGCGTCGAACAGTTGGTAATAGGATTCATCCGTGGTGACGGAGAAGAAGCGGATGCCGCGCGACATGGCGAGGGAGCGGAGGCCTGTGCGGTGTTCCTGCACGCGTTGCCTGTAGGCCGAGCGGACGGTTTCGCTGTTGCACAGGAGGTGTTCGTTCGTTTCCATGTCGTAGTAGCGGGCGAGTCCGTCGGAGGGGAGTTCGACTTCGTGCGGGTCGAGTACCTGGACGAGTACGATTTTGAAGCCCCGGTGCAGGTACGGGTTGAGGGATTGCATGAGGGCGGCGGGGTCGCTCAGGAAGTCGGAGACGATGACGAGGGTGCCGGGTGTTTTGAGCAGGTGGTGGGATTTTTCGAGCGAGGCGGGCAGGCTGGTGGGGCCTCCCGGCGTGTTGTGTTCGAGGAGGTTGAGCATGCCGTCCAGATGCTTGCGCGTGGAGCCGGGGGGCATGAATGAGCGGATGTCGGCATCGAAGGTCTGGAGGGAGGCGCGGTCGTTCCCCCGGATGACGAGCCATGCGACGCAGGCGGCGAAGTAGGAGGCGTAGTCGAGCTTGGTCATCGGGCCTCCGCTGCGGTAGCCCATGGAGGCGCTGCTGTCCACGAAGATGTGGCATTCGAGATGGGTTTCATGCTCGAAGGTTTTGAGGTGGTAGCGGTCGCTGCGGGCATAGACGCGCCAGTCGATGAGGCGGAGGTCGTCGCCGGGGGCGTACTGGCGGTATTCGAGGAAGTCGCTCGATGCTCCGCGCCCCTTCGCCCGGTGTTTGCCGGACATCCATCCCTCGACCATCATCTGGACGGCGAAGCGGTAGTTCGCCAGCCGTTTGAGGTCTTCGGGCCGGAGGTATTTGTGCTGGATGTTCGGCATGGTCGTGCGTCGGGGGCGGGGTCGTTTTGCGCGGTTCAGGCGAGGGAGTCGATGATGCTTTCGACGCGGATGCCTTCGCCTGTGGCGTTGTAGTTCAGGATGAGGCGGTGGCGCAGCACGGGGTGCAGGACGGCCTTGACTTCTTCCATGGAGACGGTGGTTTTGCAGCGAAGCAGGGCGATGGCGCGGGAAGCGCGGAGGAGGCACTGGGCGGCGCGGGGGCCAGCGCCCCATGAGACGTATTTTTTGACGGCTTCGGTGGCATCCGGGGAGTCCGGGCGGGTACTTTGGACGATTTTGACGATGGAGCCGTAGATGTGGTCCGGTACGGGGATTTCCGAGGCGGCTTTCTGGAGCGCGAGTACCTTGTCCGCATTCATGATGGTGGATGCTTCGGGCATGTTCAGGCCTCCGGTGCGGCGCAGGATTTCCTCTTCTTCCTGTACGGTGGGGTACTGGATGAGGATTTGGAAGAAGAAGCGGTCGAGCTGGGCTTCGGGCAGCGGGTAGGTGCCTTCGTGTTCGACGGGGTTCTGCGTGGCGTATACGATGAAGGGTTCTTCGAGGCGGCGGGTCTGCCCGGCGACGGTGACCTGCTTTTCCTGCATGGCTTCGAGGAGGGCTGCCTGGGTTTTTGGAGGCGTGCGGTTGATTTCGTCCGCCAGCAGGAGGTTGGTGAAGATGGGGCCGGGGACGAATTCGAAGCGGCGGGAGCCGTCGTCCATCGTCTGGAGGATTTCACTGCCGAGAATGTCCGGCGGCATCAGGTCGGGCGTGAACTGGATGCGGTGGAAGCCGAGGCCGAGGATGTTGCCGAGGGTGCTGACAAGCAGCGTTTTGGCAAGGCCGGGCACGCCGACGATGAGGCAATGCCCCCGGCACAGCAGGGCGACGAGCATTTGCTCGATGACGGCGTCCTGACCGACGATCACGCGGGCGGTTTCTTCGCGGATTTGTTTGATATTGTCCAAGATGCCGGACCATTCGTTTTCGGGTGTGGTACTCATGGGAGATTCTGTGGGTGGGAAATAAAAAGGGCTTCTGGTTAGGATAAGCTTTACAGGCTGTTTGTCAAGGTGAAGATGGCGTTTGAAAGTATTTATTCGTCGTGATTCCCGGAAGTTTCATTGTCTGAACCGTCCGGTTCGGTATTATCCGTTTTCAGTGGGATGACTTTGGGAATGTCCAATGCATGGATGTCGAGTAATTCGACGCGAATTACGAGTACGGAATTGCCGGGAATGCTGATGCGTTCGTCCTGCGAGGTTTCTTCGCCGAAACCGAGTTCGGGCGAGAGGAACAGCGTCCATGTGGAGCCGATAGGCATGATGGAAAGCGCTGTGTCCAGCCCCTCGGGAGAGACGGGCCCCATGAGTTCCGTGGGTGCTTTTGTGTAGTCGTCCCAAATGTTGCCGTGGATGTCGGACATCGTAAATTTGACCACGTAGACGGGATATTCGCCGTCCTTTTCTGCGTCGTAGGTACGCCCCGTTCCCTGTTTTTCGATTTTGTATTGAAGGCCGTCCGGCATGGTGACGATTCCTGGCTTACCGGAGTTTTCTTTCAGGAAGGCTTTGGTGATAGCGAGGTTGGCGCGGGCAGCAGTAGCTTCCCTGTTGCGGATGATCTGGCGCATGCGATCCATTGATTCGTCGTAGGCGCGTACCTCGTCTTCAGTGATTTTGCCTTGTAAGGCAGCTTCAAAAGCCTGCCGGAAAAAGGCCGTGTCGATGTCGTCCTGCACAAAGCCGATACTCAGCAGGCAAAAGGCGATGCCGAAACCCATCGACATGGAGTGGGCCTCTCTTTCCTGACCGGTTTTGGCGACAGTGTTGACTTGTTCCGTAGCTTCTTGCCGAGTCGTGTATTGGAGGCCTGTTTTCAGAGCGGTTTGAAAGGTGTTCATGCACAGATCCATATCTATCGTGATGGGCGTGCGATTCTCCTGTGCGAAAGCAATTCCCATGGCATATCCGATGGAGGTTGAAACATCGCGTTTCAACTGTGCCGCATTTTCTGAGGGAGATGCTTCCGGAGGCCGGGTGTCGGCGGCATGGACTTGTCGGGCTTGGCACATGCCGATTGGAAACAGGATTGCGGTCAGGAGGATGGAGGTGTTCATGGTTTAAAAATCCGCAGATGTTTTGATGCCGAGGAATTTTTGTTTGTCGGTATATTGGGTTTGGTGGGGTGTTCTCTCTTTGATGTATGCCGCCATTCCGATTGCGGCGGCATGCTGTTTGTCGATGTCTTCCATGGACGGAGGCGACGCGAGGGATTGTTCCAATTGATTGCGGAATGTGGGTATATCGATGTCCGGAAGGATTAATCCTTCGTCTATCATTTTGTTTGCCCAAATTTTTGCAATTGTATCAGATGTGATTTTTCGGAGTTCTTGAGATGAATATTGTGTTTGCTCTGGATGAAGAGGGGTGCGTGTAGCGGCTTCGTTCAGATGGGCAAGAATCGGCTGCATTTCCGCAATGGCTAAAGCAGGTTTGCTCCAAAAAGGGTTGGCAGCCAGATATACGCTGTCAACCTCGTCCAGACTCAAGGGGACATTGGGGGAGTAGTCGACAAGTTCGATCTGTACAATCAGAACGCTATTGCCTCCGATGCAGGGCTGGCAGATGCGCTCGTGGTCGAAGTGTGCCTGCCGTTCGCCCAAGGAGAGCCACATGAGATTTCTCTGTTTTTCGCCGTATCCGATGGACGGCGGAATGTAAAGAGTCCATTTGGAACCGGGTTGCATCAGTTTCAAGGCTTCATGGATTCCTGCCGGAATGCGCGAAGTTGAGTGGTTGCGTATGATGCTGACTGTTCCGTTATGGTTGTCGATCATGGGGCCATCCAGCGTGTCGATGGTGTATTTGATGGCGTACAGGGCGCGATCGTCGGTTTCCTTGCGGGAGGAGGTGCGGGGTGCGCCGGTACCCTGTTTGTCGATGCGGTATTGCAGGCCGCTCGGCGTGGTGACGATGCCCGGTTTTTTTGCATTTTCTTCCAGAAAGCGGCGGCTGCGTTCGGCATTGGTGGCGGATATTTCGTTGTTCCGTTGTTCCATTTTTGCCCGCATGATGCGCAGCGCCGCTTGTGTGCGGGTTTCGTTCGCCTCCGGTTCGGGAATGTTTTGGCCTTGCAGCGCGAGTTCGATGGCTAAGGTACGGATCAATATATCGAAGTCGAGGTCTTCCGGGCGCATGCCGGCCTCATGCAATGCCGTGCCGAGTATCGAACCCAGATAGGCCGAGACGTCGTGTCGGAGTTTGGCTTCTTTTGTGGGGAATAATGCCGATATTTCCTTTGACTCGCCGCTGCTGGTAGTTGAGGAAGGTATATTTTGTGCCGTGAGGGTATCAAGCGACATCAAAAGTATGGTGAGTGCGGCGGCGATGCGTTTCATAGCTTGGGTTTATTGGGTAGGGCGATCCGTGACGGTGCCATCCGGATGGATGACGCGGGTGTCTTTTTTGATGGACTGAAGTTCCGCTTCGATGATGATGACGGAGTTGCCCGGAATGCAGATTCCATCTTGATAGATGGTTGCATCGCCGAACGCGAGGTGAGGGGGCAGGTAGAGAGTCCATTTGGAGCCGACGGGCATGAGGGTGAGGGCTTCGTCAAAGCCTTCGAGGCCGATGCTGTCGGATGTTTCGATGGCCTTTTCCGTTTTGTCGATGAGGAGGGTGCCGTCCATGAGCAGGAGTTTGAATCGTACAGAGTAGAGAGGGTTTTCTCCATGTTGTTCCTCATCGTAAGCGGAGCCTGCTCCTTGTTGATCGATACGATATTGCAAGCCGCTAGAGGTTTTGACAATGCCCGGTTTTTTACCGTTTTCTTCGAGGAAGTTCCTGCTGATCTGGAGTGTGTCGGTTGCGAGTTTGAGGTTGCGTTGTTCCAATTGGTGCGTAGCGGCATCGATTGTCGGCTGAATGGAATCGACGTACGCGTTGAATTGCTCAAGGTTAGGTTTTTTTTTCATGGTTGCTGCGAAAGCCTTGCGGAATGCAGGCAGATCGATGTCTTTCTTTCGCAACGAGTTGTTTTTCAGGATGACGGCGCTTTCGTAACCAAGGTAGGCAGAGATGTCTTGCCTGGACGGAGGGGTGTGTTGTTTTCCGTCGTTTGAAGTGTCTGGAGAGGTTGCCGGAGCGGATGCCATGCAGAGGCCTGCCAGAAAGAGGGGGGTAAGTAGGGCTGAATTCATGGTGAGATGTTAATGTTCGAGGATGTTATTCTTCGTCTGCGGTTTCTGTTTCTTCGGCGTCTGCATCCATGGGAATAAATTCGAATGGGACGCCTTCGATGTACATGGTTTGCGTCTCGTCACCTTTTTTGATGCCGAATAGTTCCACTTGGATGATCAAGGCCGAGTTGGCTGGCAGCATGGAGCTTGCGGTAACAATATGTTCGTCTCCGAATGCCAGATGGGAAGGCAGAAAGAATGTCCATTGCGAACCGACGGGCATGAGGGAGAGGCCTTCGTCGAATCCTTCGAGCCTGGAGTGGTCGGCAGCTTCGACGGTTTCGTCGGTGAAGTCGGAAACCACTGTGCCGTTGAGCGTGCGTACGGTGTATTTGACGGTGTAGGTGGGGTTGGTTCCGTGTTGTTTTTTATTGTAACTGGTGCCTGTGCCTTGGCGATCGATCCGATATTGCAGACCACTGGCTGTGGTTGTGACGCCCGGTTTTTTACCGTTTACCGCCAAGAATTGTTCTCCGATTTTTTTTGCCTCTTCAGCGAGTTGTTGCCGTCGTGTTTCCGATTGCCTGTTCAGATGGGCTGGGATGTCCTTCCGAGCCAGTTGTTGTTTGATATCTGTTCCGTCGTTCATTCCGTCTTCAAATGCCTGGAAAAATGAGGCGATGTCGATGTCTTGAAGGGTGACATCGTTTTTGAGCAGCTGCAATGCGATGTACGTGCCGAGGTAGGAAGAATAGGCTGACTGGGAATCGTCCGACAGTCTGCTGATTTCCGGAACTTGCAATGTTGCATGTGCTGATGTTTGATTCTCAGCCGAGATGGGAGATACGGAGAGGAGAAGGGGGATGATGTATTTCATGGGAGAAGTGTTTCCTTGTATGATTAACGCATGAGAATGGGTTCGTCCGAAAGGACGGAGTGTTTTTTCAAAAAAATACGGAATGGGATTGTGGAATCCCGGGAGAGGGCTCTATTCGGAGTGGGGGATTTCCGTTCGGAGAAGCCGTACCATGTGCGGCATACCGCAGGATTTGTGAAGGCGGGAAGGGATGAAGCGGTTATTCCTCGTCTTCGATGTCTTCGTCGCGACCATCCGTTGCGTCTTTGTCGTTATGTTCGCTGTCTTTGGACATACGGAACGTGAGTACGAGGAATGCGCTTGCGTCGGCCTTGAATTCTTCGGACATGGCTGAGGCCGGGACATAGACGATCCACTCCGTACCTTCAGGCAGTTCCTTGAGCAGTTCTCTGGATATGTCGGACAGTTCGTCAAAACCGTCGAGTACGCCGGAAGAACTCATGCGGGAATGGGTCGGGAAGTCGGAGTCCGGTACGCCGACGTCTACGCTGTCAGCTTCTTCGATTCTGTAGTTTTTGGCAGGGTCCTTATCTGTGGTGACCTGGCATTGCATGCCGTTTTCCAGCAGGATGATACCGGGCTTTTTCGCATTTTCCTTGAGAAAGCGAGCAGCTTTGGCTGTTGAGTATGCCTTGTATGCTTCGTTGTATGTTTTGACGATGGCTTCCTCTTCTTTTTGGATATTTTCTGCATCCAGGGGACGTGCGATGTTTTCCATGAAGGTTTTTCGCACGAGGTCGGCGTCGATGAGAGGCTGTTGCGTTTTGTCGGCCATGTGTTCAAATCTCTGCTGGAGTCCGAATGCCAGGGCTTTTCCGACGAATTCGCTGTATTGTTTGCGAATGTCTTCCGGGATGGAGGGTGGGGTGGGGGTTGGTTCCGCTGTGGTTGCAGGCGCTGCCTCCTGTTTGGGCGCAGGGGATGAGGGTTGATCGGCTGCGAGTGCGGTGGGCAGTATGGTTGCGATGATTCCGAATACGATGGACGGACGCATGGTGTTGTTGGGGGGGGGAGGGGTGGTGATCGGGTGAGAGCCAATTCGGAGACCGGATGGAACCCGTACCTTTACTTAATCAAATCGGCTCGGTTTTGTCAGTAATAAAATGCGGATATGCGTTGTTTTTTCTTGGGCAGGCATGCGGTTTATTCGCTTTGTTCCGCATCGTTTTCTTTCGGCGGCGACCATTCGTATGTGTAGAGGATGTAGTTCGGGCGGACGCCGATTTTCTGCGTGTATTTGTCCAATGATTTCGGGTTGATCAGGTGGGAGGGGATGCAGAAGAACCATTGTTTGGCCTTGGGCAATGCGTCAATATACGGCCACAATTCCGGATGTAAGTGGGCCTTGGCGGCACTTCTGTCCAGAAAGCCTATGCTTCCGAGGGATTCTCCTGTCAGAGCTCTTGCTTCCATGATGTCTACATCCAGGATGGATCCGTTGTTTCCCTTCGGGTCGATGATGTAGGAGTACTGGACTCCGTTGTCGAGGACGGTGACATTGGGTGTCAGGGCGTTCATTTTCAAAAATTCCGCTTCTTCGCTTGCCAGCGTGTTGGCGTCGATAGGCGGTGGAGACGCGAAGATGGAGTCGGACGGTTGTGCGGCAGGTGCATCGTCTTCAATGTCTGCATCCGTATCCGGTGAAGTAGAGTCTGTTTCTGCCGCTTCGCATGTGAAGACGACGTATTCCGGCTGTTTTTCCCAGACGGCCTTGAGTGAGGATTGTCTCGATTCATCCAGTACTCCGAAGGGGATGCAAGCCGTCCATTTCTTACCGGGCGGAAGGCTGTCGGCGGCATCTCCGAAGATGTCTTGCACTCTGAAGTTGTTGAGGTGCAGTGTGTCGTTCCCTGAGATGGTGGAGAGGGCTGCGGTTTGAATTTTGTCGATGGTTATATTGCGGCCTTCCGGATCCTTTTCAACGGTGTACTGGATGCCGTTTGCGAGGACGGTGACGCCGGGTTTTTTAGCGTTTTCCTCGATGAAGCGTTTGTCCCGTGCCGTTTCGCGTGTTTTGTGGATGGCGTCGTAGCGAAGGATGGTTTCCTTGTATTCGTGGTCGAGGGCTTCGGCGTCGATGTCTTTCCCGATGTATGCGATGAAGGCGGCGCGGGCCAATGCCGGGTCGATGTCCTTCGCCGCCATCTCCTTGAAAGATGCCTGGGCGAATGCAGCGGTGAGTTTGCCCTGGCTTTCTGCGAATCGGCGGCTGAGTGCCGCCGGGATGTGTGCGTATGTTCCCCGGCTGGCCGGGATGGGCTGGACACTGTATTCTTTTTCGTTTTCTCCCTGTTTCTTGCAGATGGTGCAGACGAGGACGGATGCGGAGTTTTCGATCTGCGCCCGTTCGTTGGGTGGCAGGAGGCGGACGGGTATGTAGAGTGTCCATTCCCGGCCTTTCGGCATGTTTTGCAGGGCAGTGCTGTATTGCAGGATAGGCGGCAGGCTGTGGATGGCAGCCAATCCACTGACGCTGCCGAAGAACCGGCCCAGTGTGGAGGCCCGTTTCAGGCTGCCCATTTCTTCGATGCTGCTGTTGTTGCCTTCCGGATCGGGTGTGACTTTGTATTGGATGCCGATGGGGAGGGTGGCGATGCCGGGACGTTTAGCATTTTCCTGCAGGAAGGTTTTGTCATACTCCTTTTGTTCCCGTCCGAGCGTCGCCGTGTATTCCTGCTCGAGGGCTTTGGTCGATTCCCAGTATTTTCGATATCCAGTTCGTTGTCGAGGTTGCTGAGGAGGGCCTGTCGGATGGCTTCTCGATCGGTCAGGTAGCTGGCCGCTGCGTGATCGATCAGGTTTTGCATGTCGAAGGCCATGCGGATGCCGGCATAGGTGCTGTGGCGGCGCAGGATTTCGTCGTTGCCGGGTTCTGTTTTTCCGGGTATGTGCGGCGATGAAGCAGGTTGTGCCGTGCCGGCATAGGTTGCGACGGGAAGCAGTAAAGAGGCGATGGAAGCGAGGGTGGATATGTTCATGATCAGTGTTTCTTGTCGGTTTCGAGGATGTAGAGGACGTAGTTGAGGGGTGCGCCGATGCGCTGTTCGTACCAGTCCACATCCGCAGGGTCAAGCAGGCTGGCGGGAATGCAGAAGAACCATTTTTTTGCCTCAGGCAGGGTGTCGATATAAGGTTCGATGAGGGGATGGGTGTAGATGCGTTTGCCGTCCGCTCGCGTGTTTTGGTGATCGAGATGAATATGGCTGAGGAAGGAATCTCCGGCAAGCGTGTAGGGCGACATGATGCCGACCTGTTTGATGGAGCCGTTGTTTCCATCCGGATCGGTGATGCAGGAGTACTGTATGCCGTTGGGAAGTACGGTGACGTTGGGTGTCATGGCGTTCAGCCGAAGGAACAGGGCTTCGTCACGGGCCATGGATTCGGCCGTTCTATCCTTGTCCCACAGGAAGTTTTCTTTTTCATCGGGTTTTGCCGTGGCATCGTCTTCGATGTCTTCGTCCTTGTCCGCAAGGGACTGGTTGTCATCGGCTTCGAAGGTGTGGGCGATATAGGCCGGGCAGTCGTCGTCCCACGCGTCTTTCATGTCCTTTCTATTCTGTTCGGAGAGGCGTTCGAACGGGATGTAAAAGATCCATTTGCGGCCGGATGCCACACGGGCGATGTCGGTACCGAGCAATCCCGGCATATCGTATTCTTCGGCGGTTACTTTGCCTGGGCTGAAGACGGTGCCCGGCATGATTCTGCCCAGAGAATTGAAAGACTGTGTTATTTTTCCACTGTAGTATAATTGCGTTCCGTCGATGGAGGTGCGTTTGACGAGTTCTGCCTGAATGATGGGTACATTGCGGCCCGCAGGGTTTTTTTCGACAGTGTACTGGATGCCGTTGCCGAGTATGACGACTCCGGGTTTGGCTGCATTTTCCTTTAGAAAGCGTTTGTCGCGTTCTGTCTGGCGCGCGATGTGTATGGTTTTGTACCGGCTGATGACGTTCCGGTATTCGTGCTGAAGGGAGGCGAGGTCGATGGGAGAGTCGAGATGGCCGCAACAGGTCTTTTGGACAAGAGCCGGATCAATATCCATGTCTTCGTTGCGTTGCTTGTTGAGGAGGATGTCCCGGGCCATGTCCGCTCCTTGCAGTTCACTGTACTTTTGGCGATGGCCGTTCGCATCGATTTGGAATGGCAAGTGGCGAAGATGGCGGAGTTCGTCGTCCGTGTCGGTATGCCGGAAGGTGTAGACGATGACGGCGTTTTCGTTGCCGATGTATTTGCGTTCGGAGGATGACAGAAGAGCAGCGGGGACGTAGAAGATGTATTCGCCTCCTTTCGGCATGTTGTCCAGTGCCGAGGTGTGTTGCAGGATGTTGGGCAGTTTGTCGCTGAAGTCAGGCGGGCCGCTTGGTGTATTGCTGAATTTGATGGCAGTCACTTCCGTTTCTTTGTCGAGCTGGCGGCCTATGGTTGTGGAGCAGATGAAACAGCCCATTTCTTCCAGCTGGCGGTTGTTTCCTGCCGGGTCGGGAACGACTTCGTACTGGATGCCGATGGGCAGGGAGACGACGCCGGGACGTTTGGCATTCTCCTGCATGAAGGTTTTGTCCCTCTCGGCTTCTGCTGCGATGAGTGCTTGTTTATGGAGCTTGTAGATGCGCTGGCTTTCTTTGTCGAGTTGTTCGGAATCCATCGGTTTGTTGAGATTGTCCAGAAGCGATTGCCGGATGGTTTCCGGATCGGCGAGATACTGCGAGACATGATGCCGGATGGCGTGCTGAATTTCGGCTGCCAATTGCAATCCGGTGTAGATGCTGTATTGCCGGAGAATTTCTTCCTCATCAAGGGTGGCAGTATCGGCGGCTTGAATGGATGGGATCGGCCGGGACGGTTCCAATCCGGCTGTGGCGGGAGGGAGCAGAGTGATGAGGCAGGTGAGTGCGGAGAGTTGCATGGTTTTTGTTTTGGGTCAGGATTTTTTGTCGGCTTCGAGGGTGTAGAGGATGTAATTGGGCCGTACGCCGATGCGCTGTTCGTACCATTCCATGGAGGAAGGGTCAATCATCTCGGCGGGGATGCAGAAGAACCATTTTTTCGCTTCCGGCAGGTCGTCGATATAAGGTTCGATGAGGGGGTGGGTGTAGTTTCCGGTTCCGTCCGGCCTCGTGTTCTGGAGATTGAGGTGGGTATGGCTGTATAGATAGTCTCCCGTGAGTGTTTGAGGCGTCATGGTGTCGATTTGTTTGATGGAGCTGTTGCGGCCATCCGGATCGGTGATGTAGGAATACTGGATTCCGTTGGGAAGTACAGTGACATTGGGTGTTAGTGTGTTCAGGCGCAAGAAGAGAGTTTCGTACCGGGCCAGTGATTCTGCCGTGAGATCCGGCTTTTGCATCAAATCGGATTCAGGAGCAGGAGCGGGAGGTGCGTCGTCTTCGATGGCTGCATCCTTGTCCGAAGGAGGCGGGGGATTCTCCTCGGCTTCGAAGGTATGGACGATATATTCGGGACATTTTTCCCTCCACGAGTTTTTCAGATCCGTTCTATTCTGCTCGGAGAGGCGTTCGAACGGGATGAAAAAGATCCATTTGCGGCCGGCTTCCACGCGGTCGAGATCCGCGCCGAGAAGTTCCCTCATGCCGTATTCTTCGGAATTCTCTTGTCCGGGAGTGAAACCGATTTGCGCTCCCGGATTGGCGGTGCAGCACATGCGTGAGAAGTCGTCCCATCCGCCGTGCAGGCAGATGAGCGTTCCAGACAGGGATCCGTACTGCTTGAGCGAGGATTGAAGGAAGGGCAGGTTACGGTCTGCGGGATCTTTTTCGACAGTATACTGGATACCGCCGGACAGGACGATCACACCGGATTTACGCGCATTTTCCCGAATGAAGTTCCTGTCGCGTGCCATCTGCCGGGTGTGGTGGATGGTATCATATTGCCGAATAATATCTTGGTAACGGTTTTCAAGAGCAGTGCGATCGCAAGGCTTGTCGAGGTGGTCGAAGAATGTTTGGCGGATAAGTACCGGATCGGCATCCTGTGAAGATCCTGCCGACCACTGTTTCCGGATGGCATGGGATAATCGTTCACCCAGCAATTCGCCGTATTTCCGCCGGAGATCGGCCGGTATCCGTTTGATGGTAGAGGCAGCGGTGTGTACAGGGTTGGTGCGTTGGGCGTTGCCGTCTTTTTCTTTATGGGTGAAAGAGTAGATGACGATGGATGCTTTTTTCTCGATACCTTTGGTTTTGGATGGCGACAGTAGTTCAGCGGGAATGTAGAGGATGAGCTCCCGGCCTTTCGGCATGTTTTGCAGGGCCGAGGAAGAAGTCAGGATGCTGGGAAGGATGAGGTCGCTGAGGCTGTGCGAGTCTTGCAATACCCCATCGAAGCATCTTCCGGATGCCGTGGATACTTTGTAGGTGTTCATTTCGTCGAGCCTGCGGTTGTTGCCTTCCGGATCTGGAATGACTTCGTACTGGATGCCGATGGGCAGGGAGACGACGCCGGGCCGTTTGGCGTTTTCCCGCATGAATGTTTTGCCCATTTCTATCTCTTCTGTTTGAAGAGCTTCTTCGTATATTTTGCTGATCCGTTCGAATTCTTCATCGAATTGCTTGTTATCCCTCGGTTTGTCGAGGTGGGCGAGTACCGATTGACGGATGATGTCCGGATCGGCGAGGGATGATGCAGCTAAATCAAGAGGATCATTCTGAAAGATGTCTGCCGTTTTCGTACCCAGGTAGATGCTGTACTGGCGGATGATTTCATTGGCGTCGAGGTTGACGGCAGCTGACGCTTGCCGGATGGGTTCCGGTGATGGTGTTTCAGCGGTGGTTGCTGTGTATGCCAGAAGCGGAAAGAGGCTGGCGAGGATAGGAAGGTTCATGGTTGTAGTATCAGGTTAGTGAGTCGTGTTGGCTTCGAGAGTGTAGAGGATGTAATTGGGCCGTACGCCGATGCGCTGTTCGTACCATTCCACATCTGCAGGGTCGAGCAGGCTGGTGGGTATGCAGAAGAACCATTTTTTCGCTTCCGGCAGGTCGTCGATATAAGGTTCGATGAGGGGATGGGTGTAGATTTCGGTTCCGTCCGGCCTCGTGTTTTGATGATCAAGATGGAGGTGGCTGCCGAAGGAGTCTCCGACAAGGGTGTGCGGCGTCATGATGGAGACGTTTTTGATGGAGCCGTTGCGGCCTTCCGGGTCGATCATGCTGGCATACCGGACGCCGTTGGGCAATACGGTGACATTGGGCGTGAGGTCAAGGAGGCGCAGGAAGTGTTCTTCATCGCGTGCCATGGCTTCCGGTGAGCGGTCCTTTCGTTTCCAGACATCTTCGCAAGAGGAGGGTTTTTCCGTTGCGTCGTCTTCGATATCTTCGTCTTTGTTTGAAGAGTCCGTTTCTTTTTGAGCCGCTACACAGGAGATGGCGACGTATTCCGGGCATGCGCCTTTCCATAGGCTCGTCAAAAGCTGCCGTTTGATGTCGGGGAGTAGCTGGAAGGGGAGGTAGAAGGTCCATTTGCGGCCGGGTTCGATTTGTTTCAGAGACTCGCCGAGCATGTCCGGAATGCCGAAGTCTTCGATGCCGTCAAGATCGTTTTGTGAGGGCTGGCAGTTTTTCCTTCCGGAGATGGTGGCTATGTTTGTGACTCTGGCCGAGGTGAAGGGCAGATTGCCGTTTGCTGGATCTTTTTCGACGGCGTACTGGATGCCGTTGCCGAGGTCGATGATGCCGGGGCGTTTGGCATGCTCCTGCATGAAGACCCTGTCGCGTTCCTTTTGCCTTTTTTCCTGTATGGCGGTGTATTGGCGAATGACGTCCTTGTATTCGTTCCGGAGAGCTGCAGGGTCGATGGTGTCTGAGATGTGATAGCTGATTGTTTGTTTGACGATGTTCCGGTCGATTTCCTGTGCGGCATCTTCCGTCCAGCGGCTCTGGATGTAATGTGCCACTGAGGCTCCCAGGAGTTCGCTGTGTTTGCGGAGGAGGTCGGGCGGTATGCGTTTGAATTCGGCTGGGGCAGGCACGTCTTCCTGTCGCCAGAAGGAGCCGCCTGCATGTTGATGGCGGAAGATGTAGATGATGATGGAGGCTCTATCGTCTTCGTCCTTTCTTTTGGATGGGGAGAGCAGGGCGACGGGGATGTAGAAGATGAATTCCTTTCCTTTCGGCATGTTCTGCAGGGCTGCGCTGTCCGTCAGGATGTTGGGAAGTACGTAGCTGAAGTCGTGTGATTCGTGGGTTGAGATTCCGCCGATGCATCGTCCCGAGGAGGTTGTCTCCATGTAGCCGTTCATTTCGTCGAGGGTGCGGTTGTTTCCTTGCGGATCCGGTATGACTTTATATTGGATGCCGATCGGGAGGGAGACGACGCCGGGGCGTTTGGCGTTTTCCTGCATGAAGGTTTTGTCTCGTTCGGTTTCTTCTTCGCGAAGGGCAGCCATGTAGGCCTGGCTGATATGCTCGTATTCTGCGTCGAGCGCTTTTTGATCGATGGAGGTGCCGAGGTGGTCGAGGGCCGATTGCCGGATGATGTCAAGGTCGGCGGGGCTCATGGCTGCGGCTTCGATGGCATATCTCTGCAGGCCGTACACGGTTTGAAGCCCCATGTAGATGCTGTATTGGCGGATGATTTCATCCTCGTTGTTTTCCGTGGCGGCGGCTATGGCTGCAGGAGGCTTCGGCGCGTTTTCCTGCATGCAAAGAGCGGTGGGTAGCAGCAGGGAGGATGCAAGTGACAGAGGAATGTTCATGGCTGAGGTGCGGTGGGAGTTTGCCGGTTGCGTTCGAGGTGGTCATTGGGTGTCGCGCCGTTGATTTTGAGCGTATAGACAACAACAGATACGCGTTTCGGTATATGTGCGACTGTAGCCTTGTCCAGCAGGTCGACAGGTACGACGATTCTCCATTCAAGAGCGGGAGGAAGGTGGGGGAGTATTTCCCGGATACTTTGGGAGAGCCGTGCCGCAGGGTCGCCGTAGAGGGTTTCCATCACGAAGCCGGATGTGGTGGCTCCTTCGGCAATGCGCGCGGCGAACACGGGGCGGTTTTCTCCTTCTTTCGATACGGTGGCTTTGTACATGATGCCGTTCGGCAGGATGGTCATGCCTTTTTCAGCGGAGCATTGCCTGATGTACCGGGCGTCTTGCTCGGCCTGTTTTTTGGCACATACCTCTTCGTAGAGTTCGTCGAACTCATGGCAGATTGCTTCAAGCCGGGCGATTTCATCGTCGGTGTAGATTTTGTCTGCATGGGCGAGGAAGGATTTTTTAATGATTTCGGGATCCAGAAAACTGGCGGCGGCATTTCGGTCGATCCATTCAAGGACAGCCTTTCGGAATTTCTCCGGTTGATCCCTGTCCGTCTGAAGAGCGAGCCAACGGCCTTGATCGGCGCTGTACTGGCGAATGATTTCCCGGTCGGCTTCTTCATCCGCCTGTTGCCGGGCCAAGGTTTCCGGTGACGGAGGTGCAGGCGGTGCAGCATTTGCACATGCGAGCAAGGTGCAGGATATGAGGGATGGGAGGAACGCGTTCATCGTGAGGATGCTGCTGGGTTATTCGGGGTCTTCGATGTCCGTATCTCGGCCACGGGCGGGTTGCTTGACGGTCAAGGTGTAGACGATGACGGATGTCCATGCGCCGATTTCGGCCTGCATGTCTTCAATGGAACCCCAGCGGTCGGTCAGGGGATAAAGGTCTTCTTTCCGGGTGAGGAGTGAGGTGGGGACGTAGATGTTCCATGCACGAGCCGGGGGAATCTGATCCTGAATGAAGTCGAGGCCTTGCGGAAGGGAGGTGGGGTGCGGGTATCCTGTAAAATAGCGGGGACGGCCTTCAAGGGATGCGATGCCTGTGATCCGTCCTTCTTCAAAACCGGTATCGCTTCCGTTTCCATCCGCTTTGCTGGTATAAAAGATTCCGTGGCCCAAAGGATGCAGTTCGCCTTGTGCGACCTTCTTCTGCAGGATGAGTCGATCGCGTTCGGCCTGCCGTGCGGACAGAATGCGGAGATATTGAGGGAAGATGCCTGAGAGGTTCTGTTCTGGCTGTTCGAGAGGCAATACTTCTTCGTGAAGTTTCAGGTAGGTGCGGATGACGGTATGCCTGTCGATGTCGTTCGATTCGGCCGAAGAATAACGATACAAGCCATGAATGCGCAAGTATTCGAGAGCCAGTGCCATTCCGGTGAAAGCGCTGTGCCGTTCGACCATGCTGCGCGTGATGCCTGTTTCTCCGGTGGCCGTTTGGGCCGGGAGGGGGCGCATGGCGTAGTAGTCCCATGCTGTGTTGTCGTCCTGCAGTGTGACGATGTAAACATAAATGCGGGCGTAGGGGAATGTACGCATTTCTTCATCGGTCAGGAGCATTCGGGGAATATGGAATACCCATGTGCGAGCATCGGGTATTTGCAACCAATAGCTGCGGATGCATGCCGGGAGAGGCGGAGTTCCTGTACCTTTGTTTTCGACCGGGCCACCATATATTCTGAAGGCTTTGCCGCCGAGCGTGCTGGTTCGTACGCCGGTCGCATTTTCGATGCGGGAGGATCCGCCCATATTTTGTCCGAGCGCGATATATTGCACGCCGTTGTCTAGGGTGGCGACGCCGGGCTTGCGGGCGTGGTTCAGCATGAAACCGGCATCCACGGTTTCGTTTTCCTTGTCTGCGGCTTTGTTGTACAGCTTGAAAATCTCGTTCAAAGCTGCATATTCCCGGCTGTACTGCTCATAAAGTTCTTCCGGTTGTTTTGTGGTATCAACGTGGCGGAGAAAGGATTGTTCGACGATGTCGAGGTCGATTCTATCGGGTGGCACCATGGGAATGAAGAACCGGAGTTTCTTGCCGATGGCGATGCTCAGCTCCTGCCGCAATGCGGGAGATACGATGGTTGCCGCAGCCGGGGCGGCTGCCGGAATGGCGGGCGGTTCTGCTTTCGGTTCGGCAAGGTATGCCGTGCAGGCGAGAGTCAGCAGGGTGAACATGGGAAGAGAACGGAAAATCAGGTATAGCGGCTTATGAGAACTAAAGCACGGTTCGGGCGGGTTGTCACGACGAAAGGCGGCAATACGGTGTTTTATGTTCCGCAGGCGGAGCAGGGTGATGGGGCTGCCGTCTATTCATCCGTGTGTTTTTGGCGGAAGTATGCCGGATTCTCTATCCGCTTTGTTTATTCATGTGTTCAATGATTTGAAAAACAGTCGTTTTTCAAATTTTATTCCTGATTAAAATGAGACATCATGGCGATGGCGTATCTTTTTTGCGATTATTTTCAGGTATATGCCGGTTGATGCTTGACGACGGATAGAGAATCCTTTTCCCCAAAGTATGATGGAACGGAGAAACGCGGTTCAGGCAATGATTGCGACGATTTGTCCTTGTGTATTGCGAGATGATGGTGTAGACCAGAGTTCATGCCCACCAAGAAGCGGAAGTGTCGTCGTAATCCTCGCCGTGATGCATGGTGGGGCATAGGGGTGTCGGGGGTGCTGATGCTGGCTTTCGGGACGGCTGCTGTTTGTGATTCGCATAATATGTGGCAGAGCTATGAGGCTTTGCAATGGAAAGCGTGTCCGGTTCAGAAGGTCGAAAAGAAGGTGAAGAGTTCGCACGGCAGGCGTGGGGGCGGTACTTCAACATCGTGGATTTGCCATTACACGTATCGGGGAGTCGCCTATAAGACGAATGAGAAGGGGTGCGGCGAGTTCGATTCCGGCAGGAGTACCCGCCAACTGAAGAAGTGGCAGGTGTATGTGAATCCGGCCAATCCTTCGGAGGCGGTGATGTCTCGGGGAGTATCTGTCTGGCAATGGATCGGGCTGGCTGTGCTTGTTTTGGTGACGCTGGCGCTGGCTGTCGTTTTCGCTCTGATGGTGCGGTTTTACAGGCGCAATTTCGCAGGTCAACCCGTGAAAGCCGAGAAGAAGGTTCGTGCGGATGTGGCAGGGCCGCGCGTCTGCAAGTGGGATTGCTACGGTTCTCCGGAGAAGCTTTTGAATGCGTTGTCGGGTTCTTCCGAGGTGGCCACGGTGGAGAATGTGCAGGACGAGGCGGATGGAGTGCAGGTGGTTGCCCTGAAGGGAGGCAGGTTCCAGTTGTGTACGGGCAGGGATGCCGAGTGGACGGAGGTTCTGGCGTCTCCTGAGATGTCGCGCGATGAGGTGCTGCGGTGGATGCGTGATTATCGGGATGGGGAGTCGATCCGTGTGTTGACGCAGGGCTGGCAGGTTCTTTGATCCATCCGTTTTTCGGAACGGGTCTATCGGTCTTTTGCCTGTTCGGAATATCGCCTTGACTTGGCGCAGGCTGGCTGGCATATTTCCTACATGAGCGATTCTATTCAATCTACGCCGCTTTGCGAGAAACATGTGGAGCTTGGCGGCAAGATGGTTCCCTTTGCGGGATGGAATATGCCGGTGCAGTATTCCGGCATTATGGATGAGCACAAGGCTGTGCGCGAAGCATGCGGCGTGTTCGATATTTCCCATATGGGCCAGTTTATCGTATCGGGGCAGGGCGCGACGGCGTGGCTCAACTATATGCTGACGAACAATGTCGAGAAGCTTTCGCTGAATCAGGGGCAGTATTCCCTGATGCTCAATTACGACGGCGGCGTGATCGACGATCTGATTCTTTACCGCGACGGTGAGGAGCGGTTTTTCGTCGTGGTGAATGCCTCGATGATCGAAGAAGATTACGCATGGCTCGAAAGCAAGAAGCCCGAGGGCATTTTGCTGGAGAACCATTCGAGCGATTACGTCGGTCTGGCGGTGCAGGGGCCTGCCTGCCAGGAGGTGTTCGCCAAGGTTCTTCCGGGTGCGGAGTTGCCCCCGCGCAACGGGATTTCCCATGTGACGGTGGACGGTGAGAACTGCATCGTGTGCCGCACGGGTTATACGGGTGAGGACGGTTATGAATTTTTCTGCCCGGCCGCATCGGGTGTGGCATGGTTCGAGAAGTTCCTTGCAGCCGGATCGAAGCCCTGCGGCCTCGGCGCGCGCGACAGCCTGCGCCTTGAGATGTGCTATCCGCTGAACGGTTCCGATCTGGCTCCCGACAGGACTCCGATCGAGGCCGGACTCGGTTTTTTCTGCGATCTCTCGAAGGATTTCATCGGTGCGGACGTGCTGCGCAAGCAGAAGGAGGAAGGCCCTGCCGTGCGGCTTGCCGCCATCGAGTATACGGCCAAGGGTGCGCCTCCCCGCCACGGTTATGCCGTGCAGCTTCCGGACGGTACGACGATCGGCGAACTGTGCAGCGGCGTGTTGTCGCCGTCGCTCGGCAAGGGTGTCGGTATGGCCTATCTTCCTGCCGAATACGCCAAGGTCGGTACGGAGCTTCAGATCGAAGTGCGCGGCAAGAAGACGCCGGCCGTGGTTGTGAAAAAACCTTTCTATAAAAAGGAAAAGTAAAAAAGACGCATTTTTTGAAAAATTTAAGCTGACAAAGGAGAGTTTTTCAAGCAATCTAGCGTCGCATATCTTATCATTATTCATCATGAGCAACAATATTCCTGACAATTTGCTGTACTCCCGCGATCACGAATGGGTGGACGTTGACGGAGACATCGCTACGATCGGTATTTCCGATCACGCACAGGCCGAACTCGGCGATGTGGTGTTCGTCGACCTGCCCGAACCGGGCACGAGCATTGCCGCCAATGATTCCATTGCCGTTGTCGAGTCCGTGAAGGCTGCCAGCGATGTGTATTCTCCGGTTTCCGGCGAGATCATCGAGGTGAACGAAGAGCTCGGCAACGAGCCCGGAGCGGTCAACTCCGATCCGTACGGCAACGGCTGGATCTGCAAGATCCGTCTTCAGGACATGAGCGAACTCGACAGTCTGCTGTCGCCGGCGGATTATTCCGAGTTCTGCTCCTGAACCTAGCTTTCGAGCCTGCATTCCGGAACGCGTCCCGTCGGAATGCAGGCTGTTTTTTTCGAATGCCTTTCCGGCATGTTTTGCGGGACGCCCTCTTTTTTCTTAACGTTCCCATCAGATGAATTCTCATTCGGATTTCCTCAGCCGCCATCTCGGTTCCGTGGGCGAGACGCAGAAAGCGCTTCTTGCCGATCTCGGTTATCAATCGCTCGATGAGTTGACGCGTGATATCGTTCCCGCCGATATTCTGCTCAAATCGCCCCTTACTCTGTCTCCGGCTCTCAGCGAGCAGGCCGCTCTCAAGGAGCTGCAAACCGTCATGAGCAAGAACAAGCTGCTCAAGTCCTATATCGGGCAGGGGTATTACGGCACTCTCGTGCCGAGCGTGATTCTGCGCAATGTACTGGAAAATCCCTGCTGGTACACGGCTTATACGCCCTACCAGCCTGAGATCGCCCAGGGCCGCCTTGAGATGCTGATGAATTTCCAGACGATGATTTCTTCGTTGACCGGTCTTCCCGTGTCGAACGCCTCCCTTCTCGACGAAGGTACGGCGGCGGCCGAAGCCGTCAGCCTCTGCATCGCCTCGAAGCCGAAGAGCGATACGTTTTTTGTGGCCGATACGTGCCACCCGCAGACGATCGAGGTGATCAAGACCCGCTCCGAAACGCTGGGAACGAAGATCATCGTCGGCGACTGGAAGTCGTTCGATCCTTCCTCTTGCCCCACGCTGGCAGGCGTGCTCGTGCAGTATCCGGATACGTACGGCATCGTTGAAAGCTATGACGAGTTTTTTGCCGCCGTGCATGCCCAGAAGGCTTATTGCGTGGTGGCCACCGATCTGCTCTCTCTGACCCGCCTTCGCGAACCGGGTGCGTTCGGCGCCGATATTTGCGTAGGTACGACGCAGCGCTTCGGTACGCCGATGGGCTTCGGCGGTCCGCATGCCGCCTTCATGTCCTGCACGGACGAGTTGAAGCGCCGCATGCCCGGCCGTTTGGTCGGCCTGTCGGTGGATGCGCAAGGCCGCCCGGCCTACCGCCTCTCGCTGCAGACGCGCGAACAGCATATCCGCCGCGACAAGGCGACTTCCAATATCTGCACGGCGCAGGTGCTTCTTGCCATTCTGGCGACGTTCTATGCGATTTACCACGGCCCCGCAGGCCTGAAGCGCATCGCAGGTACGATTCACGGCCTCGCCATTACGCTGGCGAAGGCGATCGAGGCATGTCCGACTCTGACCCGCCGCCCTGGCGATTTCTTCGATACGGTGGTGTTCGGTGCGCCCGGCAAGGCTGACGAGCTGGTAGCTTCCGCTCTGGCCGCCGGATACAATATCCGCCGGATCGATGCCGATACGGTGGCTGTAGCCATCGACGAGACGACGACATCCGCCGATGTGATCAAGCTCGCCGAGCTGTTCACGAAGGACGATTCCATCGATATTCCGACGGACGATTCCCTGTACGATTACTTCCTCGGCACCTACGAACGCCCGATCTGGGATACGCAGCATGACCGCACGACGCCGTTCTGTACGGAGACGGTCTTCTCGTCGTACCAGAGCGAAACGGAGATGATGCGCTATATCCATCATCTCGAATCCCGCGATCTTGCGCTGAATGAAGCCATGATCCCGCTCGGCTCCTGCACGATGAAGCTGAATGCGGCTTCCGAAATGATGCCGATCACGTGGCCTTCCGTTTGCCAGTTGCATCCGTTCGTACCTGCCGACCAGTCCGTCGGCATGCGTGAAATGCTGAACAAGGTGTGTGACCGCCTGTGCAAGATTACCGGATTCGTCGCGGTTTCTCTGCAGCCTAATTCCGGCGCGGCCGGGGAGTATGCGGGCCTGCTGGCGATTCACCGCTACCATGTGTCGAGAGGCGAAGGCCACCGCAATGTGTGCCTGATCCCCGTCTCGGCTCACGGTACGAACCCCGCTTCCTCCGCCATGGCCGGTTTCAAGGTTGTGGCTGTCAAGTGCGACGAGGCAGGCAATATCGACATGGAAGACCTCAAGGTGCAGGCCGAGAAGCATCGCGACCATCTCGCCGCTATCATGGTGACCTATCCTTCCACGCACGGCGTGTATGAATCGGGCATCCGCGAGCTGTGCGAGATCGTGCATGCGAACGGCGGCCAAGTGTACATGGACGGCGCCAATATGAATGCCCAGGTCGGGTTGACGACTCCCGGCTTCATCGGTGCGGACGTGTGCCATATGAATCTTCACAAGACGTTTGCGTTGCCGCATGGCGGCGGCGGTCCCGGCGTGGGCCCGATCGGCGTAGCCGCACATCTCGTTCCTTTCCTGCCGGGGCATATCTCCCGCGGTGAGGCGAACAAGGGTGCGGGCGCCGTCTCTTCCGCCGAATACGGTTCTGCATCGATTGTCGCCATTTGCTGGATGTACCTGTCGATGATGGGCGCCTCCGGTCTCCGCACGGCAACGGAAGTCGCGATGTTGAATGCCAATTACGTCGCACGTAATCTTTCCCCGCTGTATCCCGTGCTCTATACGGGTAACAAGGGGCTTGTCGCGCACGAGTGCATTCTTGACCCCCGCCAGCTGACGCACGATGCAGGGCTGTCGGTGGATGATATTGCCAAGCGATTGATGGACTATGGTTTCCATGCGCCGACCATGTCGTTCCCGGTGCCGGGTACGCTGATGGTCGAGCCGACGGAATCCGAATCCAAGTTCGAACTCGACCGCTTCATCGAAGCGATGACGATGATTCATGGTGAAATCATGGATATTATCGAAGGCCGTGCGGACAAGGAGGATAACGTTCTCAAGAATGCGCCGCATACGGCGGAGATGGTGACGGCTTCCGAATGGAACCATCCCTATAGCCGCGAGCAGGCTGCCTATCCCGTCGAATCGTTGCGCCGCCACAAGTTCTGGCCGTACAGCGCCCGTATCGACAATGTGTACGGCGACCGCAATTTCATCTGTTCCTGCGATACGGTGGAAACCTACGCGGAAAATCTCTCGAAGCAGGACTGATCCTCCCATTCGGCGAGATATTCGTTTCTTTCAGGCTGCGGTCAGGCGACCGCAGCTTTTTTTGTCGCCATGCCGGGAGTGCGGCACATGGAGGATGCCGCCGGTTGACTTGCCGGAGGCATCCTGCTATGATGGAAAAAACGGAGCATGAGCGGAATCGATCGACAGGAACTTCTCCTTCATACGCTGCAAAACCAGTATTTGCTGGAGAAGGGCGAGAGGCTGGATGTGTTGTCCGGGTTGTGCGGCCTGCAGGCGCAGTTCGCGAATAATCCGCGTTATGCCCTGCGTATCCGAGCCCGGGATTTCTCCGAAAAGAGCTGGAGCGCCGGACTTCTGAAAATATGGTCCCACCGGAATACCATCCATGTGATCCGGGAAGATGAACTGGGGCTGTTTCTTTCCGCCAAGGGGCATAATCTCGCGTGGGGTGAATCGTGGTGGGATATTCCTGTGAAGGTCAAGCCGTACTGGGCCGCTTTCATCAGGGAAAAGGTAGCCGGAGGCATCGACGAACGCGAGGCCGTCAAACGTGAATGCCGCCGGGCGGGGATGGAAGAGTCTCTGGTCAAACGCGTGTTTCATGGCTGGGGCGGTTTGATCAAGGAGATGTCCGACCGGGGGATGATTGCCTACCGTCCCGGTACGGAGAAGCGTTTTTTCCTTCCGGAAGAACCTGCATGGATGGACCGGGATGAGGCCAGGCTCGAATTGATGCGGAGGTATTTCGAGCGGTTCGGTCCTGCAACGGAAGCCGATTGCGCTGCGTTCACGGGGTACAGGATCACGGAGGTGCGTGAGTTGCTGCGCCGGGGAGGTTTGCCGCTCCGGAGTGTGGATATGGGCGGGGCGCCCCATTTCTATCTGGGCAGGCTGCATGCGGCTTGCTCCCTTCCGGATTGCATTTATCTGGCCGGATTCGATCAGCTTGTGATGGGGTACAAGGATCGTAGCCGTTTTCTGGAACATGAAGACAAGCCGCTTGCCGTCAATCAGGCGGGTATTGTCTATCCGGGGATTTTGCTGCACGGGCGGTTGTGTGCTCGTTGGAAGAAGGAACCGGGCAGGCTGTCGATTACGCCGTTCCGTCCTCTGACCTCGGCATTGAAGGATATTGCGGCTGCCGGTGGACGGGAGCTGTTTGCCGATGAACAGGTCGAGATCGTGTTTTTGGAACCCTGCCGCCCGTGACACGGGGAGCGGCATGAAGCCTTGTCCGGAGTTTCCGGAGAGATGCGGACGCTTCGGGTGAGAAGGCGAACACGGCGGCGTAAAACGTACGTTTTTTCACAAGCATTTCTGCTTGATTTGCCTCTAGCCGATAGGTATAGTGGGTTGCAGCCTTATTTCAAGGCTGTCTTGCCGTCATGTATCTTGCCGCTACTCGCATTACTCTCTGCTTTTTCTGTGCTTCGGTCGGGATCATGTCCGCCCATGCGCAGGTGCAGCCCGGCTTGCAGGAGGTGCGCGAGAGGCAGGGCAAGGATACGAATGAGCTGTATTACGAAGCCTGGCTTTTGTGTCAGGAATCCGAAAAGCTCGCGAAGGCGCAGAATTATGCGCAGGCGATTCTCAAGGGGAATATGGCAGAGCAGGTGCTGGCGCGGCTGGTGAGGGATTTTCCCACATGGAAGGAAAACATGGTGAGGGAACGCCGCAAGCTTCTGGCCGAGAATCTGGCGGAATACCGCAAGAAGCAGGCAGAAAATCCCCTGCCTCCTTCGGTGCCTCTTCGCGGGGTGGAGACGGATGGCGGTGACGGCGTGCTGCCGTCGATCGCGGATTTGGAGAGGAAGCGCCAGCAAGGGGCAGGCAATCCGGTTGTGGTTGCCCCTCCCGTGCATCCGTCGCCGGTAGCGACGGCCGAACAGGTGGATATGTACCAGCAGGTGCAACGCCTCAAAAAGGAGTTGAATACGGTGGTGAATGCGTACCGTGATGTGCAGTCCCAGCTGGCCAAGGCGAATGACGATCTGAAGGAGGCGCGGAGCAGGCAGCAGTTTTACAAGAAATCCTATGAGGAGTTGATGGACCGCATTACCAGTGAACGCAAGGTCAGCAACGAGATGGTGGCGACGCTCAATGAGCGGTTGATGCAGCTGGAATCGGATTACAAGGCCAGTGAACAACGCCGCGAAGCGGCCGAACGTTCCGTGGCCGAGCTGGAGCGCAAGCTCGCGGAGACGCAGGATATGTTGGAGGAGGTGACGAGGCAGCGAGATGCCCTTGCCGAGGAGAACAGGAAGCTTCAGCTCATTGTCGAGATGAACAGCCCCGAGAAGATCAAATCCCTCTTGGACCAGAATATGACGCTGGCGGCGCAGTTGAAGGATGCTCAGGCCAGGCTGGCGGCGATGGAAGCATCGAAAGTGGCGTCGGAAGACCAGATGTCCGTCAACCTCAAGGAGCTGGATAAGACGCGCGAGGAGATCGCGCGCCTCAAGGGAGAGATGTCGACGATTTATGCGGAGAATCTGGGCTATCGCCGCCGCATTTCCGAATTGAATACCCGGCTGACGAATCTGGAGGCCGAGCTGGAAAAGGCGGCGACGGATCCGAAGATCGACCCCGTGGCTCTGGAAGAGAACAAGCTGTTGCGCGAAATCATCGCCAAGCAGAAGAACCAGCTTGCCATGAATGAGCAAGGCCGGAAGATGATGATTGCCGCCTACAAGAATTTGAATGCGCAATCGCCCCTGCTGGAAGAAGTCATCAGAAATTTCGATGAAAAATCGTCTCTGGAATTGACTCCTGCTGAACAGTCTCTCGTCGCATCCGTGGCCCAGCCGCTTTCCGCCGTGCAGGATGGGGCGCAGGATGCCGTGGTGGAAGGAACTTCCAAAATTCTGGGTGATGCCGTCCGCGAGCAATTGCGTATCGAGACTCTGGGCAAGAGTGCGGCCGATGCCTTTGCCAACGGCCGTTATGAGGCGGCGGAACAGCTATACGAGACTCTGCTCGATAAGCAGCCCGACCATGCGGCGGCGCGTGTGAACATGGGGGCGATCAAGATGCAGCGCAACGATATGCCGGGCGCCATCGAGAATTTCAAGAAGGCGATTCTGCTCTCTCCGAAGGTGGCGATGCCCTATTTTCTGTGCGGAAGCGCCATGTACCGGGCCGGGGAGGAAAAGAATGCCATCGGCATGTTCCAGAAGACGGTCGAACTTGATCCGGCCAATGCGACGGCTTTCTTCTATCTGGGCAATCTCGAAGGTTCTCAGGGCAACCGGGCGAAGGCCTTGAACTATTTTGCCTGTGCGGTGAAGCTGAAGCCGGATCTTGCCGACGCGCATTACAATATGTCGCGCCTGTATGCGGAGGAGAACAGGATTCCGGAAGCCTGCCGAGCCTATGACAAAGCGGTCAAGGCCGGAGCGGCTCCCGATATGGAGTTCTTCTCGTTCCTGGAGCATCATCCCGACCGCGGCAAGGCTGCCGCGCCCGAACCCGATCCTGATGTGAACAGGATTGCCCGGGGAGATACTCCTGAACCCGATGCCGACAAAGAGCGGAAGGTGGAGAAGAAACCTTTGGAGATGCGCAAGGCAACGGTGCAGCGCCTGCAGAAGAAGGACGGTTCGATCGTCGAAGTCTCGGTGAAGAAGAAGGATGAGGGCAAAGGCAAACCCTCCTCTTCCCGCCGCCGTTCCCGCAAGGGATAAGTCCGTTTGCGGAGGCAGGATGTTTGTTTCCGATTGAAAGATTGGATGGAATTTTACGTATTGATGATGATGCAACAACAAGAATGGCGTAATTGTGGCGGTGTCTCCGGCTGGAAGTGTGCCCTTTTGGGCGGTATGCTGTGTCTGGGCGCCTGCCTGCCGAACGAGAGCCGTGCCGAAGTTCCGAAACCTTATGGAGCCGTGCCGACTCCCGAACAGCTTCAATGGCACGATATGGAGATGTATGCTTTTGTGCATTTCACGCTGAATACCTATACCGGCAAGGAATGGGGCGGTGGCGACGAATCTCCCGAGCTGTTCAATCCGACGGATTACGATCCCGATCAGGTGATCGGTACACTGGCGGACGCCGGATTCAAGGGGGTGATTCTGACGTGCAAGCATCACGACGGTTTTTGCCTGTGGCCGACAAAAACGACCAAACACAGCGTAGCCTCCTCTCCGTGGAAGGGAGGCAAGGGCGATATGGTGAAGGATTATGCCGAGGCCTGCAAACGCCATGGGGTGAAGTTCGGCGTGTATCTGTCGCCGTGGGACCGCAATCATCCGGCTTATGGTACGCCCGAGTATGTGAATGTGTACCGCGAGCAGCTGAAAGAGCTTTTGACGCAGTACGGCCCGGTTTTCATCGTGTGGCATGACGGCGCGGGCGGCGGTGAAGGATATTATGGAGGAGCGAAGGACAGCCGCACGGTGGACAAGAGCTCCTACTACGACTGGCCGAATACGTGGAAGCTCGTCAAGAGCCTGCAACCGCATGCGGTGATTTTCTCGGATGTCGGTCCCGATGTGCGCTGGGTCGGCAATGAGAGCGGGTTTGCCGGTTATCCCTGCTGGGCGACCTATACGCCGAAGGGGTTGAACGGCAAGCCGCCCGGCCCCGGCTGCAATGTGTATCAGGAGGGCGTGCAGGGTACGGTGAACGGCAAGTTCTGGATTCCGGCCGAGGTGGATGTGTCCATTCGCCCGGGCTGGTTCTGGAAGGCGCATGAGAACGGCCGTGTGCGTACGCCAGAGAATCTGATGAAGCTTTATTTCGAGAGTGTCGGGCGTGGCGCGGATTTGAATCTGAATGTGCCGCCGGATTCGCGCGGACGCATTCATGAGAACGATGCCGCTTCCCTGAAGGAATTTTCTCGTTTGTTGAAGCAGATGTATTCTCTCAATCTGGCGGACGGCGCTTCCGTGAAGTTCTCGTCGAACGGGACAGCGAAATCCTCCGAGGATGTACTGGACCGCAAGCGGGCTACGTTCTGGATGGCGGCTGAAGACGACAGGAACCCCGCAGTGGTCGTGAAGCTGCCGGAAGCTCGGACATTTGATGTGATCCGCCTGTCCGAACCCATTCAATTGGGACAGCGCATCCGCAAGTTCTCCGTCTTCGTCAAGGAGAACGGCCAATGGGTGCCGTGGGTGAATGGAAGCAGCGTGGGTCCGCGTGTCCTGTTGCTGGGTAAGAGTGTGACGACGGACGAGCTGAAGCTCGTGGTCGAAGCTTCCGATGCCCCAGCGGCTTTGTCCGAGTTCTCCCTGTGGCAGAAGCCGCAGATCGTGAGCGCTCCGGCTGTGTCCCGCGATGCATCCGGCAGCGTGACCCTGCGTGGCGGAGACGGTTGTACGGTGCGCTATACGCTCGACGGTTCCGAACCGGGATCGTCTTCTTCGGAATATAAGGCACCCTTGAATCTGCCTGACGGCGGCGTGCTGAACGTGCGTGCGTTTGTGGGCAACAGTTCGTCAGCGACGACGAATGCGGTGCTTCCCGTAGCGACATCCGGATGGAAAATCGTGTCGGCCGAGTCCGGTGCATCCGACCCGGCCCGCATGATCGACGGCAAGGATGACACGCTGTGGCATACGCATGCCGGCTCCGGTGAGATTCCTCCGCCCCAGACGATCGATATTGATATGGGCTGTGAGATTCCCGTGGCATCCGTGTTGTACACGCCACGGCAGGATGGCAATACGAAGGGCATCGTGAACAATTACGAAGTTTATGTGAGCAAGGACGGCAAGGAATGGGGCAAGGCTGCGGCTGCCGGAGAGTTCTCGAACATCAAGGCGAATCCCATCCGCCAGCGCATTGATTTGGCGGAGCCTGCCACCGGGCGCTTTCTGCGCTTTGTCGCAAAATCGGCTATCGACGGCAATCATGTGACCGTTGCCGAGCTGGGCATTCTGCCGGCGAAGCCTGCGGGCAAGTGATGGATCACCCCTATTGATCGACTTCCGGTCAAACGGCCATTCGGTATTCCGGATGGCCGTTTTTTAAGATGAATGGTTCGGAAGGTGTTCTGCGAGAGTTAGCGATATGCTGCACGGAGAAATGACCATGCCGGAGTATCGCGGGAAGGGCATCGCCGGATACCGATGGAGGAGGGAAGTGTCAGAGTGTTTGGAGCTGATGCTTGACCGCCTGCATGTTGATCTGAATTTCGCTGTTGCGGCGGAGTTCCCTCTGGTATTTGCCTGAGGGCTGGAGAGAGGCTGCCTTGGCGATCAGTTCAGACGAGCGCGTGAAGTTTCTTCTGCTGCGTTCGATGATGCCGAGCAGGAACCACGGTTCCGCAGATTGCGGTTTGTTGGCGGATGCCTGTTTGGCGAGCTGTTCGCCGAGCGTCCAGTTCCCGGCCTTGCATGCTTCCGCTGCCTGTTCGAGGATGGGGTTTTCGTCGTCCGAGTCGATGGTGACGGTGTAGGTGCTCTGGTGGGGAACCAGGTCGCGCACGATTTTGTCGGAGATTTCGTCGATTACCTCGTCGTGGGCGGCGTATTCGGAGTTGTACGAAGTATCGCTGCCGTAGTAATTGCGGTAGGCCGAGGAGCCGGTACAACGGGAGGAGATGCGGCAGGTGGTGCCGCCACGGACATCGTAGGAGGAGATGCGGCGGTCATCGTCGTACCTGTCCCTGTTGTGTTTTTTGTCGTGGTTGTGATCGTGGTCGTGGCTGGTATCGTAGTTGATGGTGCAGTCAAGATAGCTGCCGCTGAGGGCGACGAGTACGTCCGTATCGGGATCCGGAGAATGGAGCAGGGGCTGGATGCGGTAGAACCCGCTGGGGTGAAGCTTGATGCGTACTTCCCGGGCGATGTCGCGTCCGACGCTGTTGTCGGCGATGATGGCCAGCGTAGAGTTGCGGTTGACATCGATGATGGCCGGGACGGGTTCGTCGAGGGTGAGCGTCGTACCGCACGAGATGACGGACAGGCAGGACACGGCGAGGAGGGCGGGGCGCTTGACGAGGGATCGGAACGAGGAGAGGTCGAACATGGTGGTAAGCGGTGGTTTGATGGTGGGTGCGAGATGAGGTTACAGGGCGTTTTCCAGAAGTTGGTCTTCGCTGCCCCGGCTTTCATCGAACGGTTTGTCCAGGCGTTTCATTTCTTCATGGACGCGTTTTTGGGAGTCGTTCGTGGACCAGAGGTTGTTGATGGTGCGTCCGAGCGAGAAGAGATTGGACGTGTAGAGTTCCTTGGAGACGGCGCGAGTGTCGGTCAGGATGTTTTTCCTGTTGAAGTCGAAGAGGCGGGTGTACACGTCGCCGTTCTTGCCTCCGGCTACGAGGCCTACGCCCATCGGCAGGTAGGCGATGGTGTTGTTGGATGCCTTGCGGAAGCGGTAGATCCAGCATGAGCCTTTGTCATGGTCGAGCGGAACGACGTCGGAAGGTTGTCCGAATGCTTCGAACACATCGTTTTTCGTCGTCTTGCCGGGGCTCATGGCTGCCAGTTTTTCCTTGGCGGTCACAATATCCGTATTGCCGTACGTCACCGTGCAGGAAACCATGGCAGGTGCGAGCAGCAAGAGGGCGGCGATGGAATAGAGATGACTCTTTTGCATGTGTGGTTGAGAATACAGGAGGGAAGCGCCAGAGGCAAGAGGTTCCCATGTCATCGGATAGAGGAGCGGGTGCATGCATGAGTTTGTTTGGTATGAAGCGATTGGAGGCTGTTTTGTATTGCCCGTGCGAAAGCGTTCTTGCAATCGGAGTTGCCATAAGGTAGGATGGAGCCATGAAGTCCGGTTATTTTTCCAAGGTGGTGGTGGTGACTGGCGGCGTGCATGGGATCGGACGCTGCCTTGCCGAGGCCTTTGCTGCGAAGGGTGCGCATGTGGCGGTGATCGACAGGGCCGGGGAGGAGGGAGCACGGCTGGCCTCTTCTTTGCCGGGAGGCGGACATTTGTTCGTGCACGGGGATGTGGGGAAAAAAGAGGATCTGGAGGCGTTTGCCGCACAGGTGCTGACCAGGTACGGGCATGTGGATGTGCTGGTGAACAATGCCTGTTTCAGCAAAGGAGGTTTGCTCGGCGGCTGCTCGTATGATGACTTCTTGGAGGTGTTGTGCGTCGGCGTGGCGGCTCCGTATGAATTGGCCCGCCTGTTCATGGATCGTTTTGGAGAGGGCGGTGCGATTGTGAATATCGCATCCACCCGGGCGGAGCAGTCCATGCCGGATACGGAGAGCTATTCTGCCGCGAAAGGCGGTATCGTCGCGCTGACGCACGCCATGGCGATGAGTATGGCTTCCCGCGGTATTCGCGTGAATTGCATCAGTCCCGGCTGGATTCAGACGGAGGCCGCTGGTGCGGCTTTGTCCGAAGCGGACGAGAGGCAGCATCCTGCGGGCCGTGCGGGCGTGCCGGAGGATGTGGCAAAGCTGGCTTTGTTCCTGTGCGGGCCGGATGCCGGATTCATCAACGCACAGAATGTGACGGCAGACGGCGGCATGAGCCGCCAGATGATTTATCACGGCGAGCACGGGTGGTCGTATTGCCTCGGTGAGACGGCAGGGGAGTGAATGTTTTCCGGCTTGACAGCCGGCAGTTTCGCCGATAAGGTGACCATGTTGCGGCAAGCATGCTTCCGCTTTACATGCTGATTGTTTCCATGGATTTTTCTGATATTGAATCGTTTCTGCCGTTTGGTTGGGAGGTGACGCATTGGCTGCTTGCCGTAGCCGTGACGCTGCTGGTGCTGGATCTTTTCTTTCAGACGGAGGCTCTCTCTCTGGTTTCCGCAGGGGTGTTTGCGTTGTATTTCACGTTATGGGTGGATGCGCCGCTGCAATGGGATGTGCTTGTGTTTCTTGGGTTCGCCCTGCTGGCGCTTGCCCTGTACATGCTGTTCTGGCGGAAATTCGTGCTGCCTCTGGTTTCCCGCCTGCTGTTGAGGAATGCCGTGAGGGAGAGTGTGGAGAATGCTCCGGGTTCGGTCGGAGTTTTCCGGCGTATCGGCGAGGCCTGTTTCGTAGAATGGAACGGCGAATTGTGGGCGGTCGAGGCAAAGGATCTGAATGAGTTTTCCGACCGCGAGCCCGTGCTGATTCAAAATCAGTCGAACGGCACGTTTTTGATTGCCAAGTGCGGGAGTACGGCGTAAACTGCCAAAAATCAGCCCCGACAGTATCATGGATTTTTTTATCAGTATTGTTCCGCAAGCGCATTGCCGCATTATTGAGCGTTTTGGCAAGCCCGTGAGGGTACAGGAGAGCGGTCTGCGTTTCCGCATCCCTTTTCTGGAACAGGTGAAGAATGTGGCGGATGCATGGCCTTCGTCGAACCGTGACGGCGTGTTCATCGAAAAGGCCGAGCAGATTCTCGATACGACTCCCCGCGAATGTTTTACGCGGGATAATGCGAAGGTGTCCGCCGATTGCATTATTCGCTGGCGTATTGTGGATCCGATCAAGGCCGTGTACGAGGTGGATCGCCTGCACAAGTCGTTGATCGAATCCGTACTGAACGAGATGCGCGCGGTGATCGGTTCATCCGATCTGGATTATATTCTCGGTTCGCGTGCCACGCTTTCGGAAAAGATCGTAGCCAATGTGGCGGCGACGGCGCAGCGGTGGGGTATCCAGATTATCAGTATCGAGATCAAGGAGCTGCGGACCGATCAGGTGACGCAGGACGCGATGCTTCAGCAGCTCAATGCCGAGCGACAGAGCCGTGCCATCAGCCTGGAAGCCCGAGGCAAGGCGGAAGCGACGCTTCGCGATGCGGAGGCAGAGAAGGAAGCCTCCATTCTGAAGGCCGAAGGAAAAAGCCGCGCGCTGGCGATTCTGGCGGAGGCGGAGAAGAGTTATCTGGAGGCATTGTCCGCATCCGTCGGCAAGGAGGAGGCAGCCCGCATTCTGATGGCTCAGAAGATGCTGGATGCCTATGCGGTGATCGCTTCGAAGCCGGGCGACAAGGTGTATATTCCCACGGGGATGAATACGCTTCTTTCCCTGAACGACCAGCAGGGCGGCAAGTGAGGAATTCCGATTTTCGGAGAATGGCTGAATCCGCAGCGGGCGGTTTCAGCCTTTTTTGTATTTCTCGGTGAACTGCTGCCAGTCGATGGCCTTGACCAGTTCGGCAAGGTTGGAGTAGTACCATTCATGGTGGCCGAAGGGGCCGTCCGTCAATTCCTGCAAAGCGGCATCGGGAGTCCATCCCTGCTCGGCGATGCGGTAGGCTGCACAGACGATGCCTGTACGGTCGGAGCCGTGCCAGCAATGGACGAGAACGGGGGAGGGAGCTTTTTTGATGGCGAGAAGGCAGGCGAGCAGTTCGTCTTCGGTGACGCTTCCGGCTGCGAGCGGGATGTGGAGGAGTTTGATACCGGTGCCGCGCGCTTCCTTGTCGTCGGAATGGTATTCACGAAGGTTCAGGACGGTTTTGATGCCGTATTGTTCGAGTTTGCGGAAGTCTTTGCGGGATGGCTGCCCGGAACGAAGGAGTTTCGGGGAGATTTTGTAGCAGTTGTCGACGAGTGCCAGTTTTTCGGCATGGGCGGCCGGTTGTTCTTCTTTGGAGGAACAGCAGGCGAGGAGTTGCACGGAGATCAGCAACAGGAGGGAAAGGCGTGTGACGGAGGCAAGCGGAATCATGGATGAAATATTTTTCTACACTAACGGTTTTTTTCCAGGGTGTCAAACGGAAAAGAAAGGGCAAGGGGCGTGCGTGGATTCTGCATTCTGTTTTCAGCAGCAGTTTGGCATGTTGTTTGATGATAAAACCACGATGCTTTTATATAGGGCATATATGATGAATGCTCGTATGCGTCAATGGGCTTGTCCCCGACGGAGGGGTGAGCCGGGATGGCGTCAGGGCCAGTTGTAATCCGGAGCTTTTTCTTTGGGAAACGGTTGGATGCGCCGTTTCAATTCGCGGAGGATCTGGTAGCGGATGTCCATTTGCCTGAGTCGTTTGCAATGGCCGATGCCCGAGTTTTGTCCGACTATGTGGAAGAGTTTGCGGTTTTCCTTGATGAAGGCCAAGTAACGGTCCATGTTGGTGACGATGTGTTCCCAGAGGTCGAACAGGACGGCTTTGTGATGGATGCCAAGGAGCGGGAAGGAGAAGGGGAGCATCCAGATTTCGGTGCAAGCGAGTATCTGTTTCAAAGCCTGATGGACAACATCCGTGTCTTGATGCCGCAGGAGAATGCAGTTGAGAATGGTTTTCTGCATGTCCGACAGGCTGGGAAAATCGTATTTGTGAGGAAGTCTGCGGCGGACATGGGGCCAGTGATCCTCATTGTAACCATGATAGATGGTGGATGGTATTGTCCATGTTTTGCCCTGCTGTGAGGCGTGATATGTGTATCTGTAGGTAGCCGGATCCAGGGAGGATAATGCTTTGATGACGGCGGCTACATCTTCTCCGAGTTCTGGCGGAAAGCAGCCGGGCAGGATTTCATAGGCATTCAGTTCCATGGCGGGGATGGATGTTTCCGCGCACCTTATGCGGATGTGTCCGTATGGCAGGCGGGGCAGGATGGGTCGCGGGGCAGGGTGATGCGGGTGGCCTTGCCTGTGAGGAGGTCGAGGTGCAGCATGGCGCCGATCAGGGGCTGTCCTGCGCCCGTGATGAGTTTGATGGTTTCCATGGCTTCCATGCAGCCCAGAGTGCCGGCGACGGCTCCCATGATACCGAGCTGTGCGGGTGTGGGGTAGGTGCCGGGTACAGGGATTTCCGGTACGGCGCAACGATAGCAAGGGCCTCCGAGGTGGGGGGCGTAGACGGTGACTTGCCCGCCGTATTGCGATACGGCCGCACTGACGAGCGGGATGCCGAGCGCGAGTGCAACACGGTTCAGAGCATCGCGGGTTTCGTAGTTGTCGGAGGCATCCAGAAGGATGTCGTAACCGCGGACGGTTTCGATGGAATCGGCTGTAAACGGTTGTTCGTGCAGGACGATGTCGAGATCGGATCGGAGGCCGGAGAGCCGGGCGGCGGCGCTTTCGAGTTTGGGGGTGCCGACGCTTTGTTCGCTGTGCAGGAGCTGGCGCTGGAGGTTCGAGGCTTCCACATTGTCGAAGTCGCAGAGACCGAGCCTGCCGATGCCTGCAGCTGCCAGATACATGGCGGCGGGCGAGCCGAGGCCGCCGCAGCCGACGATGAAGACGGAAGCCTGTTTCAGCCGGAGCTGGCCTTCTTCTCCCATGCCGGGAAGGATAGTCTGGCGGGCGTAGCGGGTTTGTTCGTCGTCGGTCAGTCGGGAGGTGGGGTGCATCATGGCGTCAGCGGGCGAATCGTTTGCGGAAGGCGTTCAGTTCGGGTACTTTCAATATCCAGGCGGCTGCCAGATAGGCGATGCCGCCTATGCCGCCGACGAGGGCAAGAGAGAGGAGTTTGGGCCAGAAGCCCCATGAGGTGAAGCCGTCGAAGAGGTAGTAATGTCCGATGGCATAGATGGCTGCCATCGGGAGGCCGGCAAGGATGATGCGGATGAATCCGGGGAGGAGCGTTCCGGCTCCGGAACTGCCCATGAGCCGCGAAAGGTAGATGTAGTAGGCGGCGAAGTTCAGCGTGGTGATGATGGAGGTGGTGACGGCGAGCCATGCGGCGTTACAGTGCAGGATGTTGACGAAGTAGTAGTTCAGCGAGACACTGATGCCCAGTGCAATGACGGCCATGATCATGGGAGCCCACGGTTTTTCGACGGCCATGAAGACGGGCTGGACGACTTTGATGCCGGCATATCCCAACAGGCCGAGGGCGTAGGAGGCGAGGACGTTGCCCGTGAGTTCCGAGGCGCCGGCCGTGAATTCGCCGCGCTGGAAGATGAGGGAGACGATTTCCGTGCCCAGCAGGCCGAGGGCGATGGTGGACGGGACGGCGAAGAAGGAGACGAAGCGCAGGGCCTTGGCGATGTGGTCGGAGATGAGTTTGCGGTCCTCACCGAGGATCATGCGGGAGACGGATGGGAGGACGACCATGCCCGTGGCGACACCGAAGAGGCCGACGGGAAGCTGCCACAGGCGGAAGGCGGCGGAGAGGGCGGTGACGGAGCCGGATTCCAGTTGAAGGGCAAATGTGTTGTTGATCAGTACATTGAGCTGGGTGACGCCTGAAGCGACGACGCCCGGCAGCATGAGGAACCAGATTTTTTTACAGCGGAGGTCTTTCCAGTTCCAGTCGGGTTTCCACCGGAATCCGGCCTGCCGGAGCTTCGGCAGCTGGACGGCGAGCTGTGCGCCGCCGCCGAGTACGACGCCGATGGCGAAGCCGTAGAGGGCCATGGGGCCGAAGTGGGGATCGAAGCAGTAGCCGATGGCAAGGCCGAAGATGACGGAGACGATGTTGAATGCCGCTGAGGCCAGCATGGGCAGGCCGAAGGAGCCGCAGATGTTCAGGGCGCCCATGACGAGGGCCGAGAGGGAGGCGAAGCCGATGAAGGGCCACATCGTTTGGCAGAGGCCCGTAGCCAGTGTCAGGTCGCGCGCTTTACCGGTGGCCGGGTACATGGCTTCCATGATGGGTCCGGATACGAGGATGCCGATCGTGATGATGGCGAGCATCAGCGTAGTAAGCTGGGTGGCGATTTTCCGGGTGAGGTTCCACGCGGCTTCTTCGCCGTCCTGCTGCCGCGTTTTGGAGGCGACGCTGGTATAGGACTGGGAGAGCGCACCTTCCGCAAAGAGGTCACGCAGGGTGTTCGGGATGCGGAAGGCGGTATAGAATGCATCGAGCGCTCCCGTCGCCCCGAAGAGGGATGTATAGACGAGTTCTCGCACCAGTCCGGTGAAGCGGCAACAGAATGTGGCCGCGGAGGCGATCATGCTGCTGCGCATCAGGGACATGTTACGGGCAGGGTATGCGTTCGGCCGGTGCGGCTCAGGCGAGCTTGCGGCAGTACGGTTCGATGGGTGTGAGCTCCGGCTGGGCCTTGATGGCCTCTTCGCGCGCTTCCGGGGTGGGGAAGAGGTAGAGGGCGTAGCCGCCGTGGCCGCCGCCGCAGTATTTGCGGGCGATGCTGCCGGAGATGGCGGGCAGGGGTTTCATGCCTTCTTCGAGCTGGACGCTGTAATACAGGGAGACGCCTGCGGCGAGGGTCTGGATGTTGCTTTCCAGTACGCCGGTGCGGGCTATGAGCGAGCTTTGGGCGATGCGGTCATAGTCGCGTTCCTTGCCGACGTTGCCGGGGGTGTCGTGTTCGTAGCCGGTGTAGTAGATGGCCATGCGGCCTTCGAGGAAGTCGCCCGTGCATTTGGCATCGAGGATGGGGCGTTCTCCGGAGCGCCAGACGCAGAGGCCGGTTTCGGAGATGACGGCGGGATCCTGCCAGCCGACGCCGAGGTCGAGTTCCGATTGAAGGGGATTGCGGCCTTCGAGGATGGCCCATGCTCCGCTGCCGCCCATGCCCGATTTCTTTTCGTATTTCCAGTCGCGCAGGGAGACCATGGGGGTGACGGAGCAGTTGACGATGTATGCGCCCGGGCGGGAGTATTTCGGTACGTCGAGCCAGCCTCCGGCGAAGTCGACGCGAAGGGGTACTTCTGTGGGCGCCTTGATGCGGTTGACGAGCAGCGTGGTGGAAACGGGTGTGAATTTCGGCGGTGTTTTGGGGAGGACGAGGTATTGTGCTCCGACTTTGGCGCACAGGTCCTTTTTGACGTCCGCATAGAGGTCGTCTTCGGTGACGGCGAGGATGTCCGGCTTGATTTCGAGGAATTCCTTTTCGAAGTCGAGGCCTTTTGTCATGCATGTGCCGACGATGACTTCATCAACCATGCGGAGGCTTTCGAGCAGCACTTTTTTGTGTTCGTCCGGGATGGAGGGTTTGCGCTGCTTGTGGTGCCAGAGTACGTCTTCCGAGGCGAAGGAGACGATGAGGTAATCGCCCAGGGCGCGGGCTTCCTGAAAGAACTGGATGTGTCCGGCGTGGAGGATGTCGTAGCATCCGGAGACGAATATTTTTTTCATATCGAGAGTGGGTGAAAGGTTATTTGCGAGGCGAGGAGGGAAGGCGTTCGTCGATCTGCTTCAGGATGCTGCGGGCCGTGTCCTTGTCGCGGTCGAGGTGATAGGTGTTGGCGTATTCGCGTACGGCTTTCTTGAAGAGGGTGGATTCGACATCCTTGCTCTGTTTGGTTTTGGCAAGGGTTTCCTGATCTTCTTCGCTCATGGCTTTGATGGTGTCCACGAGGTTTTTATAGACTTTGCGGGCTTCGTAAACCTTTCTGTTTTTGAGGTGTGCGTTGCCGATTTTCAGGAGGTTGCTCAGGCGGCGGCCGTCAGTGTCCTTGGCGATGGCTTGCAGGGGAATATCCGCACGGCGGAACCACGTGATGGCATCGGCGTATTTTTCGTTGTCGAAGTAGTAGTTGCCGAGTTCGCAAGCCATGTCGGCCTTGCAGGCCTGCTGTTCTTCGGTCGGGGCGTCGTTGTCGGGCACCATGTTCCAGCATTCGAGGAGTTTCTGGATGCGTTCTTCTCCGACGGTGTTGTTGCTCAGGAAATAGAATGCCTTGAATTTTTCGTTGGGATCCGTTTCGTTGGCGGCAAGGTATTTGAGGTCGGCAATGGCCTCGTCTTGAGCTCCCCGGGCGCTGTTGGCGCGTGCGCGGAGCCGGGTGATGCGCAGTTTCAATTCGGGCGTCATTTTGTTGAATGCTTCTGCAAAGGCGGCTGCCTGCGAGAGGGCGGAGACGCAGCCGTCGTAATTGTTGAGTTTGTAGCGTATTTCTCCGAGGATGAGTGTGCATTCGGGGAGGCTCTGTTCTTCATCGGGATAGGCCAGCAGGGATTCGCGACAGCGGTCGAGATCGGCCTCGATGTCGAGAAGGGCGTTACGATCCATGCCTTTGTTGTCCTGAAGCCTTTTGCGGGATTTTTCCATCAGGATTTTAGGGATGGCGGGCGATTGGGTGCATTTGGCGTTTTTGAGGATGGTTTCCGCCAGTTGGAGTCCAGATGCGTTGCTGACATCCGAAAGTTTGTCACTGAGGAGTAGCAGGTTGGCGGCTTCGGATGCGATGGCGGCATTTTCGGAGCATTTTTTCTGGATGCCGGGTTCGCTGAGGCAGGAGAGGATTTCGATGGCTTTTTTGTCCTTTTTCAGAGCAAGGAGCGTGGCCGTATGGCGGCGCAGGGAGCGGACGAGGTATTCGATCGGCTCGTTCGAGTTGCGCATGCTTTTCTGGATTTTTTCCTCAAGGCGGATTTGCAGTTCGTCGTCGCCCCGTTCTTTCGCTTCGACGGCGAGATCTTCAAGTTGCGGAATGCGGATGACGTCTTCGACATTCGGCAGGATTTTCTTGGCTTCCTTCCACTCTCCTGCGTCGATGAGGCGGTTCATCAATGTCCATTCGAAGCGCTGTACCGTCGCCTTGTCGTAGATCTGGTTGGATTGGGGATCGGTGGTGATTTCTGCCAGGCGGATTTTGTAGTTTTGCGCGAGTTTGAGGAGTGTAGCGCGGTCGCCGCCGAGGTCGCGCATCAGGGAGGCGAGTTTGGCATTGGCCTCCTGATTGCTGATGATTGTGATGGTGACGGGATCGAACATTTTCTGGATGTTCGATTTCTGGTAGATCAGAAACGCCGCCCCGCAGAGGAGCGCGGCGATGATGACGACGGGGACGATCGTCCGGTGAGTGCGTTTGCGCGGTTTGTAACGGCGATTGATGAGGGACATGGCGGTGGGGGAGATGTGTTCCGGTTGGCGGTGTTATCTGAAAGGGGCGGTCAGCGGCGGCGAGATGTTCTCGTGCTGCGCGGTTTTACGGTTGCTTTGTCGGCAGACGCAGGGGAAATATTGGCGACGCCCAGAGCGCGATTGCAATCCTGAAGCCGGGATTGCATGTCCTGCCTGCGTTCGTCTGTTTCTGGGGTCATGGCGATGAGGCGTTCCCAGTAGGTTTTCGCTTCCTGCCATTGCTTACGTTCCTGGCAGGCGTAGGCGAGGCTCATCAGGGTGAGGGCGAGGTCTTCCTGCGGCGCGGCCTCGCCGAGCCGGTCGAAATAGCCGAGGGCTTCTCCATAGGTCCGGGTGCTTTCATCGGTGTTGCCGTTGATGTCGCAAGCCTGGCCGAGGGAGCGGGCGACGCGCGCCAGTCCGGCGATGTCGGTGGGCAGGTGCTGTTTTCTCAGGCTGTAGGCCTGCGTGAGGGCTTTGTGAGCCTGTTCTCCCTTGCCGAGGAGGATGCAGGAGCGGCCCATGCCTTCATAGGCTTGGGCGAGGGCGGTCGGTTCGGTCTGGAGTTTGATGGCTTTGAAGAAGTCTCGGGCGGCAAGTTCCGGTTCGTTCTGGAGGAGGTGTACCCAGCCGCGCTGGTCGTACAGGCAGGTCCAGTAGGGGTCGTTGTCCGGGAGACGGCCGTGGGCTGCGCCGTCGGCACGGTAGAGGTAGGCGAGGGCGGCGTTGTAGTCCCCCTTTTTGACGGCGAGCTGGGCGAGGGTGCGGAGGCCGCTCATCATGTACCCGGCATCGGCGGGAGTGGCGTTGAGGGAGTCGACGCCTTTGATGAGGAGTTTTTCGGCTTCTTCTTCGCGTCCGGCATCCATCAGGGCTTCTCCGAAGCAGATTTGGGCGCTGCCGAGCTGAAGGCCCTGTTCGCCTTTCCAGAGGCCGAGGGCTTTTTCGAAGTATTGGTTCGAGTCGTTTTTATTCCCCTGCGTGCGGAGCAGCCGGCCGAGCTGGACGAGGGTGTTGGCCTGGAGCAGCCGGCCGGATTCCCCCAGGGTGAGGGCACGGTCGCTGAGGGTTTTCAGGGCGGTTTCGAGTGCCTGCGGGTTGTTTTGGCCCGAGAGGAGTTCGACCTGTTTTTCGAGGCAGCGGATTTCTTCGCGGGTCATGCCGAGGCCTGCGTAGTTTTCCTGCGCCTTTTTCCACCACCGGAGAGCCTGTGCAGGATCGCCCAGTGCGCTTTCGGCGCGGGCGACGCTTTCCATGCGGTGTGTCCACAGGGCAGTGGGTTTGTCTCCCGTACGGTCGAAGAGTTCCTGAAAGAGTTCTCGCCCGGCGGCTATCTGTTCGCGTTGGAGCAGGGAGAGGCCGAGTGTCCATTCCACTTCGGTGAGGACTTCAGGGTCTTTGATCCAGGCAAGTTCCTGTTTGCGGTTGCGGACGAGCTGCGAGAGGCTTTCCGTGTCCGAAGCCGCGCACTGCATGAAGTGCTTGAGGTGGTCGACGGCTTTGTTGTCGCTGGCCGCGATGGCGTTGCTGGAGGGTTTGTTCGATCCTTCGGCAAAGCCGTGGGAGACGCCGAGACGATAGGTGTAGATTTCCAATCCGACGATGGCGGCGACGAGGCCGCCGATCACCAGCCATTTGGCCCAGGGGGCCGGGGCGTATTGTCCCGAATGGTCGTCCGGCGTGTGCTCCATGGTGATGCGGGGTTATCCGTTGACGCGGTGGAGGTTGAAGGCGTCATGCACGACTTGTGCCGCGCGTTCGATGTCGATTTCGTCGACGGTGACGGTGATGCGGATTTCCGAGGTGGAGATCATGCCGACGGCGATGCCTGCATCGGCCAGTGTTTGGAAGACGGTGGCAGCGACGCCCGAATGGGAGCGCATGCCGATGCCGACGACGGAGAGCTTGGCGAGGCCTGCTTCCGTTTCGAGCTTGGCGGAGGAGCCGAATTCGGCGATGAGGGGTTTCAGGGCGGCCTGGGCGGAGCCGAGGTCGTTCATGTGCATGGTGAAGGATTGGCGGGCGACGCCGTCATGAGCGGTGTTGGCCACGATCATGTCGATGTTGATTTCGGCTTCGGCGAGCGCTCCGAGGATTTTCGCCGTGTAGGCGACGGGTTCGCTGATGCCGGCGATGGTGACGCGGGCCTGGTTGCGTTCGATCGATACGCCGCGGACGACGACGGCTTCCATTGCAGGGATTTCTTCTTTCACGATTGTACCGGGATGGGTGTTCATGGAGTTGCGTACTTCAAAGACGACGCCGTACTTTTTCGCAAACTCGACGGAGCGGGATTGCATGACTTTCGAGCCGCTCGAAGCCATTTCGAGCATTTCGTCGTAGGAGAGTTCATCGATTTTGACGGCGTTTTTGACGACGCGCGGGTCGCAGGTGTAGACGCCGTCCACATCGGTGAAAATCTGGCAAATGTCCGCCTTGAGCGCGGCGGCGAGTGCGATGGCAGAGAGGTCGGAGCCGCCGCGGCCGAGGGTATGGATGAGGCCTTCTTCGGTGGTTCCCTGGAATCCGGCGCAGATGAGGATGTTGCCGTCGGCAAGGTATTGGTGCATCAGGTCCGGTTTGATGGATTTGATGCGGCCCCGCGTGTGGGAGCCGAAGGTGCAGATGCCTGCCTGCGCGCCGGTGATGGAGACGGCTTTGCCCCCCATGTCGTGAATGGCCATGCTGAGCAGGGCGATGGATTGCTGTTCTCCCGTCGCCATCAGGACGTCGAGTTCGCGTTCGCTGGGTTGCGCCGTCACGTCTTTAGCCAGCTTGATGAGTCCGTCTGTGACGCCGCTCATGGCGGAGACGACGGCTACTACCTGATTGCCTTCGGCGACCGTTTCCATCAGGCGGCGCGCGACGTTGCGGATGCGATCAATGGTACCGACCGAGGTACCGCCGTATTTCTGTACGATGAGAGCCATGGATGCTGCTGTGTGGGGGATGGTTTAGGTGGAAGATGTGCCGAGTTTTTCGATTCGGAAGACGGCGGGAGAGGGATCGATGTCCGCAAACTGTGCGATTTCCGCCAGTGCGGCCTGAAGCTGTCCCCACGGGCAGGAGTGGAGAATGAAGACGAGGTCGTTCCACATGGTGCCGTGTTCGTCCGGCGCGCCTTTGGTGGAGCTGGTGGCGGAGATGCCGATTTTGTGCCAGGCGAGGGAACTGGCGATTTCGGCGATGGTGCCGGGCCTGTCCGCCACGCGGAAGCGGACGTAGCAGGGGGTGACGGTTTCGTTGATGTTGAGGACGCGGCGTTCTTTGTCGTAGGGGTGGAATCCGGTGTGGTGTTCCGGGTGGAGGGATTCGCGCATGGCCGTGATGACGTCCGCAATGACGGCGGAGGCCGTGGGGTTTTTGCCTGCGCCGCGACCGTAGAAGAGTGTTTCGCCGACAATGTCTCCATCGACGGCAATGGCGTTGAAGACGCCGTCCACCGAAGCGAGGATGTGGTCGTTCGGGATGAAGCTGGGCTGTACGCGCAGTTCGAGAGCGTCGGTATCATCGTGATGGCGGATGACGACGAGCAGTTTGATGTTGTAGCCGAGCTTGCGGGCGAATTCGAAGTCCACTTGCTGGACGCCCTGAATGCCGGAGACGTAGATTTTATCGCTGGTCAGGGGCGTGCCGTAGGCGAGCATGGTGAGGATGAGCGCCTTGTGGGCGGCGTCCCATCCGTTGATGTCGAAGGTCGGGTCCGCTTCGGCGAAGCCGAGCTGCTGGGCGCGTGCCAAAGCTGTTTCGAAGGATACTCCTTCCAGCTCCATGGAGGAAAGGATGTAGTTCGAGGTGCCGTTGATGATGCCGATGATGGATTTGATGTGGTTGCAGATGAGCGAATTCTGCATGCTCTGGATGATGGGTATGCCGCCTCCTGCCGATGCTTCGAAGTAGAGGGGGACGCCCATTGTGGCGGAGAGCTGGAATAGTTCGGAGCCGTATTCCGCGAGGAGAGCCTTGTTGCCGGTGACGACGGGTTTGCGTGCCTGCAGCGCGGCTTTGACGAGCCGATAGGCTTCGGTGGTGCCGCCGATCAGTTCAATGATGATGTCGATTTCAGGGTCGTCGACAAGGTCGCGCCAATTGTCCGTCAGGAGGCCGGGAGGCAGTTCCACATCACGTGGGCGAGAAAGGTCGCGTACGGCGACTTTCCTGATGGCAAAGGGGATTTGCGCGCGGGCTTCGAGGATGGCGTGGTTGCGGCTGATGGTTTCGTAGACACCCGTGCCGACCGTGCCGAGCCCGGCGAGGCCCAACTGTAATGGCTTCTCCATGATATATCGTGCGCGGGGAGTCTAGCGGGAATCGTGTGCTTTTTCAAGCCAATAGTTTGGCAAGAGGCGTTTTCGTCCGCCCGGCGGCGATGCTTCACACGGGCTCGGTTGCAGAGGGACGTGAGCTTTGCATCAATGGACGCATTTCAGACCGACGACTCCGATTAGGATGAGGGAGACGAAGAGGAGGCGCAGGAGGCTGGAAGAATCCCCGAAGAAGCAGATGCCGAGGATGACGGTTCCGACGGCTCCGATACCCGTCCAGATGACGTAGGCGGTGCCGATGGGTATGCTTTTTTGAGCGAGATACAGCAGGTACCCGCTCAAGGCCATGGATGCGACGGCGAGGCTGATGGAATGGCAGAAGTATCGGGGGTAGGTGTCGGCCAGTTTGAAGCCGAGAGGCCAGCCGATTTCAAATAATCCGGCGAAGATGAGGCAGAGCCAGGGCATGATCGGATGAGATACGGGTTATTCCGTTTTCAGGTGGAAGTGGAGGTGGGTTTCGTGTTCACCCGGCGTAATGCTGCCGTGGAGGCTGTCGATGGTTGCATGAATTTGGTCGATGGTTGCCTGCGTGTCCTTCAACGCGTGGTCTTTGCCGTAGGAGAGCAGTGCATGAATACCTTGATCCTGCCAGATGATTCCGGAGACAGGGGATGCTTGGCATTTTGCGAGAAGGTTGCCACTGGTATGCAGGATAACATCCGTTAACGGTGTAGGGACGATAGAGGAGATTCGGTCGGTACCGGGAAAGGCACGAAGTTGTGTGGTTAATGCCTCGTGGAATTGCTGATCAATATGGAAAAGCAGGTTGTATTTTTTATCCGGAATGGTATTGATCATGGATACTTTATCCGTGGAGAGGATTGATTCCTGCGGTGTTTTGGCAATTTTGAGGTCTTTGTCCGGATCGTCACAGAGGCTGACGATCAATTTGTCTCCCTGCATAGTTGCCAGAAGATAGGTTTCTCGTTTGTTCAGTCGACGGAACATTTCCTGATAGTGTGGCGGTGAGTTTTTCTGAACGTATTGCGCCAATGTTTTCCCATCAAAACGTATTCCTTTCCAGAACCTACCTGAGAAAGTGCCTTCGGTATATTTGCACCCGCGATTCCGGAAATATTCCGGAATCAGTCCTTCAATGTTTTGCCCAGAGGATTCGAAGATCATACGAACCTTTGCCGCCCGTTCGGGTGACAAGTCGAAAACAGCAAGTACATTCGGTACAGGTATGACGATGAGGTCTTCAAGTATCGGCAAGAGAGTTTCGTCAATCCAACGATCCTCCTCGGCATAATATGCATCATTGATGACTGGTGGTTGGTCGGGATCAAGCTTGTCTTCGTAGAGTCGCATGTGAGCGTCAATTTGTTCACGGCTACGTACTAGGCGAACATAAATGGAGAGAAATTGTGCGATGTTTCGTGAGGAGCGAACTCCTGTCGCGACCGTGACGGAGGTGATGCCGCTTTGAGAGACGGTGTTTTTAAGGTTATTCAAGGTGTCTTCATCCAGATGGAGTATTTGCGACCAACGGGTAGTGATGAAGGTATTTGTGAATTCGGGAAGATTCGGAATCGTGCAGAAGATTTCTGTATCGGGCGGCAGTAGTGCGAGGTTGTCAAGTTGTGCTGTTCGCTGATTGAGCGTAGTCGACACATGTGTTGTTATGGTATCCTTATGGAGGGAGGATGACGGTGGGGTGATGGATGTTCCTTCCTGTGCGTGTCCGGCAGACATGAGTGAGAAGGCAGAAAAGAATACCGTTATATTGCGAGTAGATGCAGACATTGCTCAGTGAGGGGAGAAAAAGATGCCCGTGAAGCGGGTTCGCCGGGCATCTTCGGATGGTGTCTGTGGGCGATCTGGTTATTTCTCTTTCACGTAGAGGTGGATGCGCGTGCCGTTGGCTTCCGGTGTCACGGTGCCGTAGACGCCGTCGAAGGCTTTGTCGAGGACGTCGACGACTTCACGGACTTCTTTCGTGTCCATGCCCATTTTGTCGGCGAGCGGGAGGTCTTTGTCCACCATGGCTTTGATGGGCGCCATGCGGAGTACGAAGGCTCCTCCCTTGAGCGTTCCCGTGGCTTTGGCTGCCGTTTCGGCAATCTGTTTGTTGAGCGGCTGGGATGCGCTGATGACGAGCTGTTTGTCGTTCAGGTCGGTCTGGATCAGAGACATGGCTTTGCCATCGACGAAGATCGAGGTCGGGCCGTCAGCGCTGCCGATGATGCCTATATTCTTGGATTGCAGTTTGGCGAAGCTGTCCGCGACGGTTTTCCATCCGGCGAGGATGGAATCCCTGTTCTGCACGGAGGCGTAGAAACCGATGCGGGGTACTTGCAATTGAGCCAGTTCCGGCGCGGGTACCATGTCGGCGGGCAGGGAACCCTGATTGTCCACGACGACAGCCATGCCGCCTTGCAGTCCTTCGGTGATGGTTTCGACTCCCATCCAGAGGGTGGCGAGTTCCGGAAGGGCAAAGGAGGAGGCGAGCTGGCGAAGGCTGTGGCCGACGTATGCCAGAGAGGTTTTCAGGCCTGCCTGGGTGCTGATGCTTTCGCCGTAGAGGATGGTGGTGGGAAGGTCAGCCATGCTGGCGAGTTTCAGCGTGGCGTTCGGATCAATGGTTTTATCCTGTCCGTATGCCATTTCGGCGTGGATGCCCTTGTCCTGCCAGATGATGCCGGTGATGGCTGCGGGTTGCACCATTTTCAGCATGTCCACGTAGGAATTGACAAGGGTGTCTGCATTGATGCCGGGAATGGAGATTTTGCCGCTGCCGAGCTGGGTTGCGATGGCGGTGGATAATGCTTCCTGGAATTTCTTGTCAACGTAGAAGAGCAAGTCGGGGTTTTTGTCCAGACGCGCATCGGCAAAGGCGACTTTGTCCGTGGCAAGGATGGATTCCTGCGGGGTTTTGGCGAGTTTGATTTCCTTGGCCGGGTCGGTGCAGATGCTGATGATGAGCTTGTTGCCCTGCATGGCGGTAAGGATGCTGGCTTCACGTCCGGCAAGTCCGGGAGAGACTGCCTGAGCCAGTTCTTTTTCGGAGTCGGACATGCTGTCCCGGTCTTCTTCGAGGAATTTCACGAGCGTGGCTCCATCGAAATGGATGCCTTGCCAGTGGAGGCCTGCATAGTCTCCATCTGTGAAGGTGATGCCTCGCTTGGTGGCTTCTTCTGCGGCATATTTTTCGAATTGATTGCGCATTTCATCAATGCCTTCGCGAGCGGTTGCTGCATTGTCTTCCGACAGTTCGATGATGGCGAGGACGTTCGGCAAGGGCGCTTCGCTGAGGTCCTTGAGGATGGGGATCATGATTTCGGCCTGCTTTTTATCGCGTTCGGCGCGGTATTTGTCCCATGCTTCCATGCGTTTGGCTTCGCGGGCCATTTGTTTTTCGCGGGCCTGTTTCTGTTTTTCGAGAGCTTCTGGAGTCGGTTCCACATCTTCGATGTCTTCGTCGAGGCTGTCACCATCCTCTTCGTCATCGGCTTCCGAGTCGTCTCCCGTGGAAAGTTCCAGTGTTTCTTCGGGGTAGGGGATGTCGATTTTGTCCATTTGCTCGATGCCGTAGGCCATGCGGAGTATGATGGGCATGAGGTGTGCAACGGCCTGGGACGATTGGGCTCCCGTGGAGATCGTGAGGGAGGAGAAGGCATCTTCGGTGAGGTCGGTGCGAAGGTCTTCCATGTAATCCTCATCCGGGTTCAAGGCTTGCAGCCAGCGCGAAGCGGTGGCGCGTTCGAACGATGCGCCGAGGCTGGGGATGGTGAAGAAGAATTCGGTGTCGGCCGGGAGCAGGGCAAGGCTGCCGAGTTTGGCGGCACGCTGTTCGACAGTAGCGGAAGCTGCCGGGGCGGCTGACATTTGCTGGAGGGTGGCGGTCGGCGTGGAAGCGGGGGCTTCCGTTTGGGCGTATCCGATGGGTGCCAGTGCGGATGCCGCAAGGAGCATCAGGGAGCGTCGGGTGTTCATGTGCGTATGGTATGTGGTTGTTGTTGTTTACCTGAGCGGTTCCGTATATGTTTGTGGCGGGAGCCGTTTTGGCGTACGTCGTTATTTTTGTCGATCAGGTGACGGGATGCAAGCAAAAAATCATCCATCAGGGTACACGGTGCAGGTATGTGCGCCATGATCTGTTGCCCGGATGGATGATTGAAGGTGTGAAGCTGTTGTCAGGTTATTTTTCCTTGATGTAGAGGTGTATGCGCGTGTCCTTGCTGCTCGGGGTGATGGTGCCGTAGATGCCGTCGAACAGGGAGTCGAGCATGTTGATTTCCCCAATGGGGATGGGGAAGTGCATGCTTTGGAGCATGGGAGCGCCTTTGTCGAGCATGCTTTTGACTGGTGCCAGCCTCAGCACGAAGGCTCCGCCCTTGAGGGTTCCGGTGGCGTTGGCGGCCGTTTCGGAGATCTGTTTGTTGAGGGTCTGGGATGCGCTGATGACGAGTTGTTTGTCGGAAAGGTCCGCTTGTACCATGGCGCAGTAGGGCAGGAATTGGTCCGGTATTTGGAGGCCCATCGGCTTCAGAGAGTCGTAGGCTTTCAGGATTTCTTCCCACCCGGCGGTGATGGTTGCCTTGTTGCTGATGCCGAAATAGGCAGCCATGCGGGGAACTTCGAGTTTTTCGATGTCGGTGCCGGGCATGAGCTCGGCGGGCAGGTGGCCCTGATTGTCGATGATGAGAGCGCTATCGCCGTCCAGCCCGCCGGCGCTGGTTTCAATGCCGTGCCAGAAGGTGTTGATTGCAGGAAGCGCCATGGATTGGGCCAGTTCTTGGATGTAGCTTCCTATTTCGGCAAGAGAGGCATCGATCGCTTCTTTGGTGTTGATGCTTTCGGTATAGAGGATGGTGGAAGGCAGATCCGCCATGGATGCCAGTTTCAGGGGGCGGGCGGGATCGAAGCTTTTATCCTGTCCGTATGCCAGTTCGAGGTGGATGCCTTTGTCCTGCCACATGAGGCCGGAAATGGGAGCGGCCTGCATGAGCTTGAACTGATTGAGAGTGCCATGGCTCAGGTCGAGCCGGTCCAGAACAGACGGCAGGGCATCCGAGAAGCTTTTGTCGATGAAGAACAGGATGTCGGGGGTCTTGTCCAGTACAGGGTCGGCAAAGGCGACTTTGTTCGTGGCAAGGATGGATTCCTGCGGAGTTTTGGCGATTTTGATTTCCTTGGCCGGATCGGTGCAGACGCTGACGAGGAGTTTGTTGCCCTGTATGGCGAAGAGGAGGTAGGCTTCGCGTTTGGAGAGGTAGGCGGCATTGTCCCTAAAGCATGGTACGAAGCCGGTAGCGTTCGAGGAGGATTCGGTTTGCTGCAAGTATTGGGCGATTTCAGCACCCTGATAGTGGACGCCTCTCCAGAGGATGCCCGCATGTTCACCTTCGTAGTAGGGTTGTTTCATGCCGGAAATTTCTTGCGCAAATTCCTCTTTCATGGCAGCCAGTCCTGCCGTGATTTTGGCGACGGCTTGATCGGGCAGTTCCGCAATGGCAAACGCGGTAGGTAGCGGAGACTGGAGAAATTCCTTGATGACCGGATTCATGATGGCTCGTTCCTGTCGGCAGTGTTCATCAATGTACTGTTGATACGCGGCTTTCTGTTGTTCTTCCGTTTTTTTGTCGAAATCCGGATCCGAAAAACCAGGATTGGGTATATAGATGCTGTCCATCTGGGCTTTGGCCTGAATGGCATGCATCAGAAGAGGCATGATTTGGGCTACCTTTTTGCCTGAATTTGCACCCATGGAGATCGTCAGAGAACGGAGGTCCATGGAGCCGGTTGCCTTTTCACGAGGGTAGTCGAAGATGTCCATCCACGCGGTCGTGATGTCTTCGGGCTTGAGGCCGAGGCGGCCCCATGCGGATTGAGCCAATCGATCGGCGGTGCCGGGGAGGTTGGGGATGCTGAAGAAGATTTCGGTATCGGCCGGGAGCATGGCCAGAGTCCCAAGTTTGGCGGCGCGCTGTTCGACGGTAGCGGCGGACGCTGCCGGAACGGCTGCCATCTGTTGGAGGGTGGCGGTCGGCTTGGTTGAGGAGGCGTCCGGTTGGGCGTATGCGATGGGAGCCAGTGCGGATGCTGCAAGGAGCATCATGGTGTGTCGGGTGTTCATGTTTGTGGTATGTGGTGGTTGTTTGGCGTTTGCCCGGTTTTCGAGGCGGAGCCAATGTGTTCCGTGTACAGGTTGAGTATGGTTGATTTCGGTGGAGGATGCAAGCCATTCATGAAGGACGGCTTGCATTGGAGTGAAGCGTTTTATTTTTCCCTGATGTAGAGATGGAGTTTCGTGCGGTTCGTTTGCGGTGTGGCGGTGCCGTAGATGCCGTCGAATGCCTGGCTGACGTGTTCGATGATTTCCATGATCTGGTCGGGGATGGGATCTCCCTGTTCGGCGAAGATGGGGACGTTGCGGTCGATCATCTCTTTGATCGGGGCAAAGCGCAGGACGAAAGCCCCGCCTCTGATGTCGCCGGAGGTTTTGCCGACGGCTGCGAGTATCTGGTTGTTGAGTGCGTCGGATGCGCTGACGACGAGGTTTTTGTCCGTCAGGTCGGTCAGGAAGATGTCGGTTCCGTTGCTGCGCCAGTAGGGGATGAGTTCGTCGGACAGGAAGTCGTCGGCATCCATCGTTTCGAGTTCATGGACGACGGTTTGCCAGCCCTGTTCGATGTCCTGCCTGTTGCGGACATCGGCATAGAAGGCGATGCGGGGGATGTGCAGTTTGGACATGTTGCCTGCCAGTTCGGCGGGAAGGTGCCCCTGGTTGTCCATGACGAAGGCGGCATCTCCCTGCCATCCGTCGAGGATGGCGGAGAAGCCCCGGCCGATTTTGCGGAATGAGGCGTCCGTCAATTCAAGGCCGTCCGCAAGGGCGCGGGCGATTTCGGCGGCGTAGGGCATGAATGCTCCGATGCCTTCACGGGAGCTGGCTCCTTCCGCATAGAGGATGGTGGTTGGGCGGTCGGCGATGGAGGCTATTTTCAGTATGGAAGACGGGTCGATGGAGCGGTCTCGCCCATAGGCCAGTTCGGCATGGATTCCCTTGTCCTGCCAGATGATGCCGTTGACGGGAGCAGGCTGGATCAGGGTGCGGCATGCCTGGCAGAATTCGATGATGGACGCGGCGTAGAAGCGGGGCTGTATTTTCTTTTCCCGAGCCATTTGTTCGTCGATTTCACGGGCGAGGTGTTCGAAGAAGCTCTGGTCGATGTGGAAGAGCATGTCCGGATGCAAGGGAAGCCGTGCATCGGCAAAGGCGGTTTTGTCCGTGGCGAGGATGGATTCCTGCGGAGTTTTGGCGAGGTGTATTTCCCTGGCCGGGTCGGTGCAGATGCTGACGATGAGTTTGTCCCCGTGCGTGGCGGCAAGGATATAGCATTCGCGGCCGGAGAGGAGCGGTTCCATTTCCTTGAGCCATCGGGCGTATGCCGCGTCCGACGCATACAGGGCGGCAGTCCGTTGCATGGAGCCGTATATTTTGCCGCCGTCGATGCGTACGCCCTGCCAGTGGAGGCCGTCGTATTGTCCTTCGTGGAATTCGCCGAGGAGGTTGAACCAGCCTTCATGCTCGCGGTCATTGCACAGTTGCTGGATTTCCTGCATGACGGCGGGTATTTTCTCCATCTGGCGGGCGGGCAGTTCCGCGATGAGGGTGATGGCCGGAAGCGGTGCGGAGTACAGGTCTTTCAGGATGGGGCTCCGGAAGGGGTGGGTTTGCCTGTGGCGTTTCTGATCGTATTGCTGCCATGCGGCCATGATTTGTTCGTCGGTCATGTTTTCCGATCCGTAGGCAGGCGGCTGCGGGATGCCGAGGCGTTTTTCCCGGCAATCGGCTATTTCCATGCGGCCCAGTATCGGAAGGATGCGGGCGAGTGCCTTGGTGGATCCGGCGCCTCCGGCGATGACGAGAGACCGGGGGTATTCCTTTCCGGCAAGCAGTTGCTTGACGAGATGAAGTTCGGGCAGGTCCGGATAGGCGGTGCGCGCCCAGTGGGATTGCGAGAGGCGCTGCGCGCTGCCCGGCATGTCCGGGATGGAGAGGAAGAATTCGGCATCCTGCGGGATCATGGCAAGGGAGCCGAGGGCTGCGGCACGTTGTTCTGCCGTAGCCGGGGCGTTGCGCGGAGTTTCCGCCATTTGCCGGAGTACGGCTTGCGGAGTGGCGGATGGAGGGGCTGCTCCGGCGTGTGCGGCAGGATGCAGAACCGATGCTGCCAGGAGCATCAAGGTGTGTCGAGTGTTCATGAAGATGATTGGAAAATGGCGTGTGCGCGGGGATACTGTAGCGGGTTGCTTCCCGTAATCAAGAGGAATGCGTGTGCGGATGGCTCAGCATCCGGCCGGATGCCGCGTTTTGCTCTGCGGGCGGAGCTATTTGAGCCAGGCGAGGAATTCCCTGTTGCCTTCCATGCCCGTGATGGGGGAGTCGGCTATGCCCATCCATTGCCTGCCTAGTGTTTCGGTGACGAATGTATGGATTTTGTCGACGGCACGCCGGTGCAGGTCGGGATCGCGCACGATGCCGCCGGGGCCGATGTCTTCTGGCTGGAGTTCGAATTGGGGTTTGATGAGGACGAGGGCGTCGCCGCCGTCGGCCATGCAGGCAAAGGCTGCCGGGAGAATTTTTGTGAGCGAGATGAAGGAGACGTCCGAGACGATGAGCTGGATGGGTTCGCCCAGGTCTTCGGGGGTCATGTAGCGGGCGTTGAATTGCTCTTTGACGATGACTCGGGGATCGGTGCGCAGTTTCCAGACGAGCTGGTTGGTGCCGACGTCGATTGCATGTACGCGGACGGCTCCATGCTGGAGCAGGCAGTCGGTGAAGCCACCAGTGGAGGAGCCGATGTCGAGGCAGACTTTACCTTCGGCGGAGACCGGAAAGGCGGCAAGTGCGCCTTCGAGTTTCAGGCCTCCGCGGCTGACGTAGCGCGGTTTGTTTTTGACGGCGATGGGCAGGGTATCATCCACCTTCATGCCGGGCTTGGTGGCCGGATGGCCGTTGACGGTGACTTCCCCGGCAAGGATGAGCCGCTGGGCCTGCTCGCGGGATTCGGCGAGGCCCAGCGTGGAGACGAGGAGGTCGAGGCGTTGTTTAGGCACGGAATGAAGGTACGGATGAATGAGTATGAGGGGCGGCTGTCTTCAGCGGTGGCGGGAGGTTGCCGGGTAGCGTGAAGGCGAGGGTGAGGAGCTGCCGGAGTGGTTGTCCCGGTTGTTCCAGTGGGAGGAGCTGCCGGAGGAGTGGGAGGACGAATGGCTGCCCGTATTCCATGAGCTGTGGCTTGATCCGCTGCTGCTCGAATGCCATGAAGACGATGAAGAAGAATGGCTCGGCGGCGTGTAGGAGGGCCGGTGGCTGGGGCGTGAGGGCGAGTATGCCGGGCGGTTGTTGGGCTGTGGCCTGTACGACGGCACATGGTGGCTCGGCCTCTTCGGCGGCGTGACGCAATGGTGTACGTGTGAGGGATAGCGGTAGTGGCCGCGGTAGTGGGGGGCTGGTTTCCAGCTCGGCACGTAGCAATGCCTGTCGAGACTGTTGTACGTGTAGATGGGCACGCCGACGGAGGTGTAGCCGTAGACGGGGCGGCCGTCATAGTAGCCGTAGATGGGGAAGCCGTCATAATCGTAGCGGGCGTTGCTCCAGCCGTTGTTGTTGTACAGGCCGGTCGACGTACCAGACCATCCGACATCAGAATACATGAAGGAGTCGCAAGAGCTCAACAGAAGAGCCGATGCGGACAGTAGCAGGCATGATATGTGTTTTTTCATATGGGGGGTGTCAGGCGACACTGTCGTATGTGATGCATGCGAACAGTTATTTGTTTAAAAAAAGAAACAGTTTTTGAATAAAAAGTATTTGATGACGTTTTATTGAAGGCTGCGGGCCAGTATGGCCAGAGGTCCGATGGCCTGCATGATGACATAAGCGGCGAGCAGCGTGCCCAGCAGCACGGAGGTGCCGTCCATGCGCGAATCGGGGTCGCGGTCTTCAGCGTCAGGCATGATGCAGAGAAAGGCAATGCAGCCGCAGGCAATCCAGAGAATGATCCAGGAGATGGCGCTGGCCGGATGCTCCATGGGCCAGAGATGCAGATCGGCCAGGGCGAGCTGCGTCGGTATGAAGGGGAGGATGACGAGAGTGGACAATTCCGGGCGGCGGCTTTCGGATGCCAGCCGGAGCCAAACGAGCAGCCAGCATGCCGCCATGGCAACGCATCCGATGGCGAGAGCTGCTCCGGAGCCAAGCGTGCCGGCGAAGTTGGGGACGAGCGTCAGGAGCAGGAAGGCGGGAAATGCCCAGGAAAGGAAGCGGGATCTGTTCATGGCGGCAATGGGGATAGCAGGGGGCATGCGGCTGGCAAGCCCCCTTGCGGGAGAGGCTTATTTGCCCCAAATCCAGGTGATGGGGATTTCTACGTCGGGATGGAGGCTTTTTTTGACGGGGCAGTTGAGCGCTGCCTGTTCGAGCATGCTCTTGTAGGGAGTGTCTTCCGGCAGCGGGACGGTGATGACGATTTCCAGCTTGCCGATGCGGCGGGGATCGGCGTTCATGTGCTTGGCGACGTCAACAGTCATGCCGGTGAGGTCGATGCCTTTGCGTTCGGTCACCATGCCCATGATGGTGCTCATGCAGGCCGCCAGTGCCGCGCCGACGAGGTCGGTGGGGGAAAAGGCTTCGCCCTTGCCGTTGTTGTCCACGGGAGCATCCGTTTCGATGACGGCCTTGGAAGGTTCATGCTGCGCGGAGCAATGCAGGCCGCCCTGATAGGTGATGTGAGATTTGACCATAACGACACTCTACCCCTGCATGGGATTCTTGGCAAGGCGAAATCGTGCCCGGCATGTCCCGGCGGAGGAGGGATGCTTACTTTCAGGCAGCGGGAGAAGTTTTCTCCGGGGCTGGTGTTTCAGGCTGTGCAGGTGCTGGCGCTGGGGCAGGAGTGGCTGCCGGAGTTTGTGCGGGGGCGGGCTGCGCCGGAGCTGCGGGCGTAGCGGCCGGAAGGACGGGGTAGCTTTCCGGCGAGGCGGTGAAGACTTGCCAGAGCTCCGCCTTGCCGTTGCCCGGCGTGCATCCGTTCGTATTCAGCCAGGAGACGAGCGCGGCGAATTGCGGTTTGTCGGCCGCCGGAATCTGTCCGCTCAGGCGGTAGAGGTTTTCCGGATATTTGCGGGAGCAGGTTCCCCATGCGTCGCGGATGTCTTCGTGTTCCGAGCCACGCGTCATATCCCATGCCTTGAGCAGGTCGGCATCCGTGGCGGAGGGTTTGGAGGTCAGCCGGGCAATGCGGTTGGCACGGACCTCTTCACTGAGTTTTTCCGTGTTTTCCTTGTCGCCGAACTGGTTGCGCACGCCTTTCTTGACGGTACCGGAGACCTGTTCGCTGGTTTCGTCCTTGATCGCGCCGACGACGGCGTCCGATATGCCGCTGCCTACGGTGGCCAGTGCCGCCACGCAGCCGCTCAATGTGCCGCACAGGCACAGGATAAGAATGTTCGCCGCTTTCATTGTGATGCTCGAATACGCGCGAACGCTATAGAATTCCCGGACGATAGTCAAGTAGAAAGAGAGCGTTAGCCTTTTTACCTTGACAGTCCTGTCTTTTTTCTGTAAGTGTAAGGAAATAATATTTTACACGGATATTCGACCATGAAATACCATGCACCTCTGCTGCGTCCCGTGCGGCTGGCTTGTTTTGCCGGTTGCCTGTTTGGAGCCTCCCTGCCTGCCATGGCGGCGAACGGAAACGATTCGGCCTCCGCTGCGGCGGAAGTATCCGTTTCGGATAATAAAATAGGCAATGCCTTGAAGGATTTGACTTTCCAGAATGCAGGCAAGGTGACTCCGAAAACGGAGGTTCCCTATTATATTTGCCTGTATTCGGCGAGCTGGTGCTCGGCCTGCCGGGCGGAAATGCCGTCGATCGTCCGTACTTACAATTCGAAGATCGCCAAGGACAAGAATGTCGAGCTGATTCTGTTCAACCGCGACAAGACGGCCGAAGCCGGTGCGGCATGGGCCAAGCAGATGAAGATGAAGTTTCCTGTCGTTTCAAAGGACGACGGTTCCAAGGTACCGGGCTACGGCAATAAGAAGGGCGTTTTGCCCTATGTCTATATTGTCGATAAGGACGGCAACGAGGTGGCGAGCGGTTCGCCCGGACAAATTCTCAAGGATTACAAAAAATATTGTAAGCCTTCCCAATAATCCAACGTATACAAATTTAACATGAAAAACAAATTCATCATTACGGTCGGCCTTGCCGGCCTCATGTTGGGTGGAACGGGATTCCTCGTATCCACGGCGCAGGGAGCAGACAATAAACCGATTGCTGTGGAGGATGCTCCGGGTGCAGTCGGCAAGGCTCTTGCCAAGGTGAAGCCTCTCACCGGCCCGAAGGCCAAGACGAATGCCAAATACTATCTGTGCCTGTACTCCGCCAGCTGGTGCGGCCCGTGCCGCGCAGAAATGCCGCATGTGGTCAAGCTGTACAATGAAGAAATCAAGAAAAATCCTGATATTGAATTGATTCTGTTCAGCCGCGACCAGAATCCGGCCGATGCCAAGAAGTGGATTTCATCGAGCAAAGCGAAGTTCCCCGTTCTGGCTCCGAAGGATCAGTCCAAGATTCCGGGCGCACAGAGCCCCAACGGCATTCCTCATTTGTATATTATCGATGCCGAAGGTAATGTGATCAAGAATGGACATCCTTCTTCACTTCTTTCCCAGTACAAAACATTCTGTAAGTAATTTATCTTATTTATTTTTCAAGGAAAACCCTGCGGTCAGGCCGTAGGGTTTCTTTGTGTTGAAGAGCAGGGGGAGGATTGGGTTCGGGTATGTTTGTCTTCGCTATCGAACAGGCGGATGGGTGGGCGCTGCTGCCGGAAGCGGGATGAAAAAGACTCTTCCCGTAGGAGGGAAGAGCCTTTTTGTTGTTCCGCATGAGGCGGAAAGATCAATACTGGTAGTTGACGTAGAACTGGAATTGTCCGCCGTCGTCGATGGCGTTGCCCGTGCGCAACGGGATGGCGTAGTCCACGGCAAGCGGGCCGAAGGGCAGGTTCAGGCGAAGGCCGATACCGTAGTCGCTGGCTACCTTGCCGCCATTGAATTCGAAGGCGTCCTTATGGACGAAACCGATGTCGTAGAAGAAGGCGAGGCGTACTTCTTCGATGACCGGCACGGTGTATTCGAATTGGGCATAGAAGGAGGAGCGGCCGCCCATGGTTTCATCGCCGGTGAGTGCTGGGTCGTTGATGCCGACGTCACGGTAGCGGAAGCCGCGGAGGTCGTTCGGGCCGCCGAGGTAGCAGCGTTCGAAGATCGGCACTTCCTTGCTGCTGTCCGTGGTGTCTACGGTGGCGGCTCCGAGCTTGATGCTGAAGATGGTATCCCACTTGAGGTTCCAGAAGGAAGAGGCTTCCAGTCCCAGGTTGTACGTTTGTACGGTGCTGCCCGGACCGGACCAGCCGCCCAGTACGCGGACGTTGCCGCCCTTGCGCGGGGTGATGACGGCGTCACGCGTGTCGTATTCGTAGGAGAGTTCGATGTGGCTCCGGTTGAAGTCGCCGCAGTTTTCGCGGAAGAAGGTCGGGGCATCCCAGTTGGCATCCAGCATGTAGCGTTCGATTCGGTATTCGAGGCGCAGGGCTGTGTTGTCGGTGAGCGCCTTGCGGAGGAAGAGCGCGGTACCGAAGTTCTGCTGGGTGTAGTAGTCGGAGAGGTAGTCGGAGTTGCTGTAGTAGAGTTCCGTGCCGAAGGAGAGTTTGCGGTCGAGGAACCAGGGATCCACCCATGTGACGGAGGCGGACTGGTATTCCGTACCGAGTTTGCCGCTGACTGTCATGCGCTGGCCGCCGCCGACGAAGGAGCTCCAGTCGTACAGGTCGAAGTTCGATTGCGTGACGGTGGCGTACAGGTAGGCGTTTTCCACGGTAGAGAAGGCGATACCGAACATGAGCGATCCCGTCATCTTTTCCTGCACGAGGATGTCGATGTCGCGGTAGCCGGGTGTGGCGGATGCGGTCTGGGATACGTCGACGATGTTGAAGTAATTGAGGTTTTCCAGCCTCTTGCGGGCCGTTTCGATGTCCACAGAGTTCAGGTTATCGCCGGAGTGGAGCGGAAGTTCGCGAAGGATGACGTAGTTTTTCGTCTTGGTGTTGCCCTTCACGTTGATGCGGCCCACACGGTAGGGTGTGCCTTCCGAGATGTTGTAGGTGATGTTGATGAGCCTGCGGCCCTGTGCATCGACGCCGACTTCGTCGATGTCCGCATTGGGCATGGCGTCGGCATAGCCGCGCGATCCGTAGTATTTGCGAATCATCGTGATGTCGTCCGAGACTTTCTGAAGGGAGTAGATGTCGCCGTCCAGCATGCTGAGGCCGGGAACGAGTTCGTCGGGCTGGAAGACCTTCATCGGACCGAAGGCTACCCGGTTGACCATGTAGCGGGGGCCTTCGTCGATGGTGACTTTCATGTGGAGTCTTTGTTCATTCCCCTTGCCGCTGTCTCCATAGGTGACGGTTTTGATTTTGGCACGGAGGTAGCCGAAGTTCTGATAATGCTTGATCAGGGCGTCGAGGTCGTCTTCGAGCTGTTCGCGGTCAATGCGTCCGGATTTTGTGATCCATGTCAACCAGCCTTTTTCCTTGGTCTTCATGATTTGGCGGAGCTGCGGGGCATCGAAGGCGGTGTTCCCTTCGAAGTCGATGTCGATCATGTTGACCTTTTTGCCTTCCTGAATGCGGAAGATGAGGTCGGCGTAGCCTTCCCGGGGAGTTTTCGCATAGAACCATTCGACTCGCGCGTCGGGGTAGCGGGCTTCCTGATAGGCTTTGAGAATTTTGGCACGGGCCTGCGCGATGTTTTTATCGTTCAAAGCCTGTCCGGCGACAAGATTCGTGTCGCCCGGTTTCTGCGGCGCCTTGCCGATTTCTTCCGAAAGGTCTTCATTGTCGAATTCGCGGTTGCCCTGATAGCCGACGCCGCCCAGCAGTTTGGCTGCCGAGACTTCAAAGATGACATGAAGGCCGTCGGACATCGGTTCGACGGCTACTCGCGAGTCGGAATCCACGAGGCCTCGCGTAACGAGGCGTTTCAAGTCGTCGTCGACGCGTTTGCTGGAGTATTTCATGCCCGGACGCAGGGCGACCACGTCGCGCAGGCGGTTGGCATCCACCGTTTCTTTCTGGTTGATGTAGTGAACGGATACCTTGGCAATTTTTTGACCTTCGTAGGCGCCTTCGCTGAAGGCGAGCTTGTTCAGTTCCTTGATGCCTTCCTGCTCGGTGAGGAGCTTGGTCGAGTCGCTGTCAATGCGCCGTGCGGGTACGTTCGTCGGCTGTGGGGCATTGGGAGTAGCGGCGGGAGTAGCGGTCGGCGAGGGGGAGAGCATGCCATCCAGCAAAGGGTCGTTTCCGGCGCTTTGGGCGAAGACCGGAGAGAGAGCCAGGACGGAACCGGCGGCGCCGGTGATCAAAAACTGTTTACCACGGATAGGCGAAGACATAATGGATTCGGTACTTTAGTGGGAAACCTGCCTGCGAGTCAAGGATGGAATCAGACAGCGAATGAGTTCCTTGAAAAAAGAATGGGGATGGGGATACGGCGGCCATGCATGGGGCTTGACGCGGCAGGTCTGTTGCCATAGGCTGGGAATGTGGCGGATAGGCAATCTCCGCCGGATTGACGATGATGCAGGATCAACAGATAAGCAAAAGCGGCGGTCCACCGGAGTGGCTGCAATGGGCCGTGGAGTTGCAGGCTTTGGCGCAGGCCGGGCTTGCGTATTCGAAGGATGAGTTCGACCGGGAACGGTTCCGGCGGGTGCGGGCGATTGCGGCGGAGATCATGAGTGCGCGGAGCGGGTTGTCTCTGGAGGTGGTCGAGGGCTTGTTCTGCAATGAGGCGGGATACCAGACTCCAAAGCTGGATTGCCGCGCAGCCGTGTTTGATGCCGGGAATCGGATTCTTCTGGTGCAGGAGAAGGCGGACGGTTTGTGGGCGTTGCCCGGAGGCTGGGTCGATGTGAACGAGTCGATACGCTCCAATCTGGTGAAGGAGGTGCAGGAAGAAGCGGGCATGGATGTGGAGCCTTTGCGGCTGATCGCCCTGCATGATCGCAACAGGCACAATCCGCCTCCGTTTGCGTACGGCGTGTGCAAGGTTTTTGCCCTGTGCCGGTTGCTGGGAGGAAAGTTTGCTCCGAATACCGAAAGTTCCGGATGCGGTTTTTTTACTGAAGATCGATTGCCTCCGCTTTCGCTGACCCGCAATACGCAAGAGCAGATAGCCCTGTGTTTCCGGGCGCATGCCGATGCGGGAATGCCCGTCGAGTTCGACTAGGCAGTTATTGTTCGGCGAGGTCGCGGATCCATTCTTCGACGGTTTGGTACCGGTCGATCGGGTTCGGCTTCAGCGCCTTGTCGATGGAGCCAAGCAGGTGGGGATGGTAAAGTCGCAGCAGTTTGTCGTCGCGGTGCAGTTGCTCGGCGGTGTCGTAGAGGGATCTTTGGGAGCAGTTGGGAGGCGGCGAGCCGGTCATGATGTGGTAGAAGCTGGCGCCTAGAGCGTAGATGTCCGTCCACGGACCGAGTTTGCCGTTGGAGACAGTCTGTTCGGTCGGAGAATATCCGTAGGTTTCTACGATGGAGATTTCCTGATCGTCTTCCTGATGGTAGGCGGCGCCGAAGTCGATGAGGATGGGGATGCCGTCCCGGTTGATGAGGATGTTGTCCGGCTTCAGGTCGCGGTGCAGGAGTTTGTGCTTGTGGACGTAGTCGAGAGCATCGAGCGTGCGGATGAGAAGGCTGTAGATTTCTTCCTGAGAGAAGGGGATTTTGTTCTGGTGGCGGAGGCTGGCCAGATGGTCGAGAGAGATGCCCTTGACGACTTCGGAGACGTAATAGGCGGTGTTCAGGCTTTCGAAGAAGGTGTAGACCCGTGCGATGTTGGGGTGATCGAGTGTAGCGAGAATACGGGCTTCGCGCAGGAAGTTGAGCTTGGCTTTTTCGTAGCTTTCCGTTTTTTCGGAGTCGAGGAAGTGGACGTGCATGTCGTCGCTCCGGCGGTGGCAGAAGGATGCCGGAAAGTTTTCCTTGATGACGACGTTGCGTTCGAGGAACGGTTCATTGGCCAGATAGGTGATGCCGAATCCGCCTTGTCCGAGAACTTCTTCGAGGACGTACTGGTTCAGTTTGAAACCGTCCGGAAGCGCACGTTCTGCAATATCGCATTGGATTTCACGTCCGCCGGCTTTGCCGACACACGTCAGCAGTACGTCTTCCAGACGCGTGTTGCTTGTGGTTCGCTCCCCTGACGAGGAAGGTGGATGACTGTCACTCATATGGAATTTGATATGATTGTAGGAAAACGTGTGAAAGAGTCAAGCAGGAACGGTGTTTGTGCAAGGAAATACCGCCTTCCGCACAGAGCGGAAGACGGTATGGTGATGAAATGGAGCCTGTTTTCTTAGCGGCAGTTGCCAAGGTTCATGAGAACCGGCATGATCTGCTGAAGAGCGGCTGCTGCTTCCGGCGTCATTCCGTTGCCGGAGACGCAGTTCGGACGGCCGACATTAGGGCCGAAGCAGGGCTTGTTGCCTTGCTGGGGAGCAACGTTCACATTGATGATGAATACGTTGATCGTGGGGGCCTGCTTGGCGGCGGGAGCTCCGCGGAAGGTCTTCTGCATGTTGCAGAAGGGAGCGGGTGCCATGGCTGCTGCCTGGAAGGGAGCCATTCCGGCTTTTCGGTTATGATGGAAGCCGCCCTTGCGCATGCCCATCATCGGTTTCTGGCCGGATTGCATGTGGTGATGGCGCATCATCTTGCCTTGGCGACAGGCGGCGGAGAGCCATGCGGCCTTGCGGCACTGGCCGTTCTGGTTGTGATGGAAGCCGCCCTTGCGCATGCCCATCATCGGCTTCTGGCCGGATTGCATGTGGTGATGGCGCATCATTTGACCCTGGCGGGAGGGTCCGCAGAGCCATGCGGCCTTGCGGCATTGGCCGTTCTGGTTGTGATGGAAGCCGCCCTTGCGCATGCCCATCATCGGCTTCTGGCCGGATTGCATGTGGTGATGGCGCATCATTTGACCCTGGCGGGAGGGTCCGCAGAGCCATGCGGCCTTGCGGCACTGTCCGTTCTGGTTATGATGGAAGCCGCCTTTGCGCATGCCCGTCATCGGCTTCTGGCCGGATTGCATGTGGTGATGGCGCATCATCTTGCCCTGGCGAGAGGCGGCAGAAAGCCATGCGGCCTTGCGGCACTGTCCGTTCTGGTTGTGATGGAAGCCAGCCTTGCGCATGCCCATCATCGGCTTTTGCTCGGTAGCGATCGTTACCTGAGCGGGACGCATGGAGCAGGATCCCTTCAATTGACCTTGCGGAGCACGCTGTCCACCCATGCGCTGTGCCGGCTGGCACTGCTGGGCAGGTACGACATGGCGCATCGGCATGGTGCGGGGGCCTGCCTGGCGAGGTGCCGGACGTCCCTGAGTGCGAGGCTGCGAGTCATTCAATGCCGCCGAGAGGCGTTGCATGGCTTGGATGGCTTCCGGGCCTTCAAGCTTGATAACGCAGGAACCGTCGGCACCCGGCTGGGCGGACGCCTGCGCCATGTTCAACAGAACCTGCACGGCCTGGTCGATGTTGGCCTGTTGCGGATTCTGCGGGACGCCTTGCTGAGAAAGCGCCGGCATGGCTGCGATTGCAGTGGTCAGGATTTCAGTAAACATGAGTCTGATTGGTTGGTTTTTCAAGGATCGTAGTGTGGGTGTATTCGAACCTTTTCTTGACAAACCCCCACAGCGGAAAATAGTTTCAAAATAATTAAATGTTTTGCGTTTTTCCTGTTTTTCAGGAAGGGAATATGTATTTTACATGAAAAAACACCCCCGGACTATCTATGAGCCCGAGGGTGTTTCCGTATGGATGCAGGGGGAGGAGATCAGTTCTGTTCGGCGGGGGCTTTGTCCCGCTTCTGCTGCCTTGCCGCCTTGGCGTCTTCGACCAGCACGGCGATTTCTTCTTCCGAGAGTTTTCCGTCGCCGTCCTTGTCATATTTGGCGACGACAAGGGATTCGATCAGGATTCCCGCTCCGGGGATCGGCTGTCCTGCTCCCTTGTGGGGAGATTCGCCGCGCGGGCCTCCTTCAGGACGTTCGGAACGCGGTCCTCTCGGGCCACGCTGGCCGTTGGCTCCTTGACCTTGACCCTTGGGGCGGTCTTTCTGCATGGATTCGCGCATGGCCTTGCGTTCGTCGTCGGAGAGTTTTCCGTCGCCGTCCGTGTCGAACTTCTTGATCATGTCTTCACGGTGCTGGCGAAGCTGCTGCTGGCGTTTTTCCTTCATCTTTTCGGTGACTTCGGGATGGTTCTTGCTCCAGTCTTCGCGCATGGCTTTGCGTTCGTCGTCGGAGAGTTTTCCATCGCCGTCCGTGTCGAATTTGGCGAGGATTTCGGCTTTTTTGGCTTCATGCATTTTTTTGGCGTCTTCCTGGACGGCCTTGCGTTCGTCGTCGGAGAGCTTGCCGTCGCCGTCCGTATCGTATTTTTCGAGAAGGAGGCGATGGCCGATGAGCATGGCGCCGGGAGGCAGGTTGCCTTTCGGAGCACGCTGGCCACGATGGCCTTTGGGGCCATGCTGCTTGGCATTGGAGGGAGCCGGCTGATCCTGCGGCTGGTCGGGGGCTTCCTGCGCCATCAGGGGAAGTGCGGCGCAGAGCGCCAGAAGGAACGTTTTTTTCATGTTGTATGATGTATGGGTTTGCGGTTTGGGTGAAGGAGCGTATCCGTTCATAGGAGGAAACCCCGCAGCGCACGAGCGGTTGCATTTTTGTGCGTGTTTTTCTTTCACCCGTCCGGCAGCCCCTGCAGCAAAGGGTATGAGGAGAAGCCGGATCAGGCTTCGGAGAAGTAGCGGCAGGCAAGCTGCCAGCATGCGATGAAGGAGTGGGCGAAGTCTTCCGGCCTGCGTTCGATCCAGTGGTCGATGAGTTCCGGAGCAAGCGGCAGGACAGCTTCGATTTCCGCCGCCGGGAAATGGATTTTTCCCGTGTAGCCGGCAAGGTAAACGGCGATATGCTCCCAGCCGGTTTGTGCGGTGGGGGGCAGGGTGCCGATGCGGATGAGGCGGGCATCTTCGATGCCGAGTTCTTCCTGCAGTTCGCGTTGTGCGGCGGTGTCGTAATCTTCTCCTGCATCGACGTGGCCCGCTGCCGATGAGTCCCAGACGCCGGGGTGGCGGTCTTTCCGGACGGAGCGTTTCTGGATGAGGCAATCCCTGTTTTTGTTGAAGACGATGATGTGGACGGCGCGGTGGATGAGGTTCTCTGCGTGGACTTCCTTGCGAGTGGCCTGTTTCAGGATGTGGTCCTGTTCATCGACGACGTCGAAGATTTCATCGTCTTTCTGGGCGATGGCCGCCAGCGGATTGGTGTCGTAGGCATTGGTGAGGTTGACCCACTGGGAGAGTCCGAGTTCTTCGGGGCGCGCCGTTTCTGCAGCTCCGATGGAGGCGGCTACGTTTTTCCACGGCGGGTTGTCCGGAAGCTGTTTGTGCATTTGCTTGCGCCTTTGGGAGAAGCAGCGGCGCATCAGTTCGTCCATGAGTTTCGCATCGAAGGGGGGCAGTTCTTTCCGGTCGCGCGGGGTGAGCAGCATGACGGTGGAGTCGATTTTGGGGCGGGGATGGAAGGCTTCGGGCGGGACGGTTTTGAGGGCGCGGGGCACCCAGTCTCGCTGGATGCGGAGGGAGAGCAGTCCGTAGGCATCGTCTCCGGGGAGGGCGAGGATGCGGTCGATGAATTCCTTCTGAAGCATGACGACGGCGCGGCTGACGGCGCTGGGCGAGGAGAGGAAGTTCTGAAGGATGGCTCCTCCGGCAGAGTAGGGGAGGTTGCCCATGAATTTGACGGGCTGTTCCGCAAAGAGGCGGCGAGGGTCCCATTCCGCGCCGTCGGCATGGTGGACTTCCACATGGGGATCGTTTTGCCAGCGCGTGCGCTGGTAGTCGGCCAGCCGGGCATCGAATTCGACGAGGACGAGTTTGCGGCAGAGAGGGGCGATGTGTTCCGTGAGTGCTCCGGTGCCGGGTCCGACTTCGACGACGCAGTCTTCGGGGCGGATGTCGAGCTGTTCGACGATCCATCGTGCGATGTTTTCATCGACGAGGAAGTTCTGGCCCAGTGATCTGCTGGGGCGTACGTCGAAGGTGTCGAGTACTTGTCGGATGTCTTTGGATTTCATGAGTCCGGAGATGGGATGCGGCTGGTGGATGAGGTCAGATGCCAAGCTTGGCGGCCCAATCGGTTTCACGGAAGCCGGGCAGGGCGTAGTTTTCGCCGACGAGAAGGGGGCGTTTGACGAGCATGCCGTTGGTGGCGAGAAGGGCGTATTGTTCGTCTTCACTCATGGTCGGCAGTTTGTCTTTCAATTCCATGGATTTGTAGAGGAGACCGCTCGTGTTGAAGAAGCGTTTGAGAGGGAGGCCGCTCATGCTGTGCCAGTGGCGCAGTTCCTGCTCCGTGGGGTTCTGTTCGACGATGTGCCGGGCCTGATAGGCGATGCCGTGGTTGTCGAGCCATGCTTTGGCTTTTTGGCAGGTGGTGCATTTCGGATATTCGACGAACAGGGGGATCATGCCCGGGATTGTATGCGGAAGCATGTGCCGGAGCAAGAGGAGAGTGCGTATGCGGAAGTTTCGTCCGGAGCGGCGTGCGTACAAAAAATCCCGGTCCGTTGTGCCGGGCCGGGAGGTGGTGTGCGAAGCCTGTTGCAGGGGTTATTCTCCGTAGAGGATTTCCCGGAGGGTGTATCCGGCTACGCAGTGGCGCAGGACCATTTGCGGGTGGCGCTGCATTTGGAATCGAGCCGGTTGTGGTTCCGGCGCCTTGGCTTCCGGTGCATCCGTTTTGTTGCCTGCATTCTTGTGCAGGATGTCGTCCGGTTCCTGTGTGGCGGTATTCTGTGCCGGGGTTGTTTTGTTGGCGAGCATGCTTTTTTCGAAGCCTTCGGGAAGCGGTGTGACGGGCGTGGGGCGAGGCGGCGTGTACAGAGTGGTGGTGGAGGAGACCATGCCGACTACTTCGCCGTTGTCGTTGTAGATGCCGCCGCCGCTGGAGCCGAGAGCGTAGTCGCAGGAGGCGACAAGCCAGGCGATGGGTTCGCTGCGCCTGGACTTGTTTTTATCGACGGTGTATTGGTTGTTGGGCGTTGTGCGGAGCGTGTAGCGCTGGACGAAGCCGCCCGTGTACATGTAGTAGTTGCCTTCCGGGTGGCTGATGAGGTGGAGGTTGCTGCCGACGGGAGCATCGGGGCCGACGGCAAGGGGCTTGAGTCCCTTGGCATCAATGCGGAAGATGGCGACATCGCGCAGTTTGTCGCTGGCGAGTACTTCCCTGATGGGATGGACCTGCCCGTTTTTGAGGTGGACGCATGCCCGGCCGTATTCGGGGAGGTTGTTCAGGACATGGTAGTTGGTGACGAGGATGCCGTCTTCGGAGGCGATCCATGCCGTGCCGGACGAGCGCATGTGCCAGTGGGGGCATTTGTTGCATTTGTAGCCGATGCCGACGACGGCTACGGATTCGCCCACTTCGTCATGGTTGGCCGGGCTTTGGCCGGTCGGGCGGGCGAGGTTCAGTTTTTTGCCTTCCACTTGGCGGAGCTGCCGGACGAGTGCGCCTGACGCCGGAACGGTCGAATCGTTGGCGATGGTTTCAATGCCTTTCAGCATTCTGTTGTTGACGGCCTGGTCGTCAACGGCTCCCTGGGGGATGGGCGCGGCATGGACGGCGGCGGCACACGAGATCAGTATGCCCACTATACAATGTTTCATACATGCTATGCTACAGGGCAAAGCATGATGCCGCAAGTCAAAAATGCCGGCGGTATTGTTTTACGGCAAGTCGTTCCCGCTGTTTGTTGGGGTATTCAACAGGGCGCGATTTCGCCGTAGAGGGTGAAGCCGGTGCTTTCGGTGATGCGCACGGGGACGATTTTCCCGATGAGTTCGCTGCCGCCTTCGATGATGACGGGTTTGTTCTGCGGGGTGCGGCCGGAGAGGCGGTCGGCGTTGGTTTTGCTGGGGCCTTCGACGAGGATGAGCTGTTCCGTGCCGACGAGGGCTGCATTTTTTTCGATGGCGATGGCGTTGACTGTGGCGAGGAGGTCCTGATTGCGGGCTTCCTTGACGCTCTGGGGCAGTTGTCCGTCCATGGCCGCCGCCGGGGTGTCCTTTCGCGGGGAGTATTGGAAGATGAAGGCGTTGTCGAAACCGATGCGTTCGACGGCGCGTTTGGTTTCGAGGTAGTCTTCTTCGGTTTCACCGGGGAAGCCGACGATGATATCGGTGGTGATGGCGAGGTCCGGCCGGGCTTCGCGCATGCTTTCGCAGAGAGAGATGTATTTTTCGTTTTTGTACGGGCGGCGCATGAGTTTGAGGATGCGGTCGCTGCCGCTCTGCATGGGGAAGTGGATGTGGCTGCAGAGTTTCGAGAGGTAACGATAGGCGTTGACGAGGTCTTCCCGGAAGCCGATGGGATGGGGGGAGGTGAATCGGATGCGTTCCAGCCCGTCGATGCCGTTGAGTTGTTCCAGCAGGCGGACGAAGGCGGATTTGCCGTCGACTGCGGGTTCGTCCTTGCCGTAGCGGTTGACGATCTGGCCGAGGAGGGTGACTTCCTTGATGCCCTGCCGGACGAGTGATTCCACTTCGTCGATGATGTCCTGCATGGGCCGGCTGCGTTCTGCGCCGCGTGTGGAGGGGACGATGCAGTAGGAGCAACGCATTTCGCACCCCTGCATGATGGAGACGAAGGCGGAGGAATGCCCGGTCTGGGCAAGGTGGTCGCGGATGGCGTTCTGGGAGCCGGTTTCCTCGTCGGTGTCGCAGACGCTGCTGCCCGCGAGGGAGAGGGAAAGGTCGTCCATTCTTCGCTCAAGTCTTTTGCGAAGGATGTCGTCCACATAGCGGAAGATGTGGTGGTATTTCTGCGTGCCGATGACGAGGTCGAGGCGGGGCAGGGCGCGGAAGAGTTCGTCGCCTTTGCTTTGGGCCATGCAGCCCATGAATCCGTAAACGACGTGCGGTTTTGCTTCGGGGCGGCGGGTAAGCAGTCCCATTTTGCCGAGTGCCTTGAGTTCCGCCTTTTCGCGGACGGAGCATGTGTTGATGAGGATGACGTCGGCCTCGTGTTCGCGGTCGGTCATGGTGTAGCCTCCATCGATGAACATGGTGGCGACTTGTTCGGAGTCGCGTTCGTTCATTTGGCATCCGTAGGTTTTAATGAAGACTTTAGGCATGGCGGGACGCGCGTGAGGGTAGCCGAATTCGGCCGGTAAAGCAAGGAATTTCGCGAAATGTACTGGACAAGCGTTTTTTTTGTGGTTCACTGGGTACAGCTTTGTTTCGATCCCGCCATGGATATTGCCGCTTTACAGAATCTGCTCCGTTATGTGTACCGTGATCCCGAATACCTGCGCCAGGCGCTGACTCATCCGAGTGCGGATAATCGGAAGGCGACGAATCTTGCCTATGAGCGTCTGGAGTATCTCGGAGACGCCGTGTTGGAGCTGGTCGTGAGCCGGGAGTTGTTTCAGGCGTTTCCCAAGGCCGATGAGGGGTTGCTGACGCAGCTGAGGGCTCGCGTGGTGAGCCGAGCCCATTTGGGCGAGCTGGCGAAGAATCTCGGTCTGGGGGGGCATCTGATTCTTTCCGAACATGAGGATCGGACGGGGGGGCGGGATAAGAATTCGATTCTTGCCAATACATTCGAGACTGTGATCGGGGCCGTGATGCTCGACGGAGGGTATGATGCCGCCCGCAAGGTTTCCCTGCGCCTGTTGCGCGACAGTATCAAATCTCTGTCGGAGTGCCCGAAGGATGCGAATCCGAAAGGGGAATTGCAGATTATTCTTCAGGCTTTGAACAGCCAGGGTCCCGAGTATATGACCCGCCCCGTGTCGCCGGACGTGGAGTTTCCTTTTTATTCCGAGGTTAGCTGGAACGGTCGCGTACTGGCGTCGGGAGAAGGACCCACCAAGCGCAAGGCCGAGGTGGAAGCGGCGGCGCAGGCGATAGCGTCGAAAGCATGGGAAGGCTGAAGGCTCCGGAAGGTATGGATATGGTTGGGAAGGAGTGTGTTCTTTTTCACCGTATTTGGTTGACAGTAGTTTCTTGTTCGGCTAGCATTCTTACGTTCTCAACGATTATTATGAAAACATTTCTCTCTGCATGCGCGGTTGCATCCGCTGTTTGTGTTCCGGCATTTGCTGCCGCTTCGCCTGATTTCGAGCGTGAGTATGCCATTTTTTCATCCCATTCCTATACGCCTGCCCAAGGCGCTCCCACAGGTCTGATTACCCAGATCGGCGGAGATACGGATACGCGTTCCCAGACGGTCGGCCTCTGGCTGGATCTGAATGCAACTTTTGCCAATAATACCTACAATCTGTTCAGCGCAACGACCGGCGCGGTAGGTAATCTGAGCGGGTTTGCGTTTTCTCTGGTGAAAGCCGATTCCGGTTTTTCCCTGCAGTACCAGTACGGTGTGGGTGCGAATCGCCTTCTGACGGCGAATATCGGCGCCGATTTGCTGACGGGAGGCTCCACCAAGATCGTGCTGGTGACGGAGAAGAGCGCTTCGGCTCGTACGGCTGCGCTTTCCCTGTATGTCAACGATACGCTCGTTTCATGGAGCGGTACGGGATGTGCCGCCGGTAATCAGAATACGGCTCAGGCATACACGAACAGTACGGCTCCGTATATCAATACCAATTTCAACGGATACGGATTATCGTCCATGACCATCGGCGCCAATGGCCTGCCGCTTTCCTTCGCGAAGGTTTATACCAGCGCACTGAGCGAAGCGGATGTGACGGCCATGATTCCCGAACCTGCTACGGCAACTCTGAGCATGTTCGGCCTGGCGGCTCTGGCATTGCGCCGCCGCCGCAAGGACTGATCGTCGCAGGATGAAGTTTCACCACAAAAAAGACGCTTTCGGAAGAAAGCGTCTTTTTTATTGGGGATGAGAGGTTGAGTGGATGTCTATGCCAGCGGGGAGAAGCGCGGATCTCCTTGCGCCGAGATGCCGATGGCTTCGATTTCGACGAGCCAGCCGGGGCGGCATACGGGCGCCTTCAACATGATATGCGGAATGTTTGCAAATTGCGTAGCCGCCAGTTCTGCGGCGACGATTGGAGCATCGGCCGTATCGCGCAAGTAGACGACGGCCTGTTTGAGGTCGTCGAGGGTAGCGCCCTGCCGTTCCATCAGGGCGCGGATGTTGGCGACGGTGCGGACGGTTTGCAGGGCGACGTTTCCCGGATGGACGATGCGGCCCTCGGGGTCGATACTGGCCGTGCCGGAGATGTAGAACGCGGAGCGGTCTCCATAGGTGATCCGGGTGCCTCGTTCGAAGGCGACGCCGTAATGGTGGGTGGCGGAGAGGTTGTCCGGAGCCTGCATGTATGCGATTTGTTCGCGTTGCAGGCCAAGGATGGAGAGCGCATCCATGCCGACGAGGGCGGAAGGTGTTTCCTGTTGCCCCTCAATGCCCGTGCTGGCGATGAAATGCGTGTCCGGCGTCATGCCGTGGCGCGCGAACCATGCGTTGCGGGCTTCAACGAGTCCGGCGTAGTTGTTGTCGATGTCGCGGCAGTAGAGCCATGTACGCACGGTGTCCCGTTCGACGCAGCCGCCCAGATGATCCAAATTCTTTTGTAGGCAGTCGAAGGCGTCAAGCGTCTGACCGTGGCTGCCTTGCCGGTTCGGTTCGGAGGCTGCCGTAGGGAGGATGGTGTAAGGAGAGAAGGCAAAGGCAAGGCCATGTGTTCCTTCGGTGCGCCGGCCTCCGTCGAGATGCCATGCTTCGAGAGCGAGCCGTGCGCCGCTGGCGGGAGGCTGGCCGATGAGGGAGATGCAGGCATCCATGTGCCGAAGCATGGGTCTGATGATGGCCGCCTGGTTGGCGATATCGCTGAGGTGGAGACGCAGAGTCAGGGTGTTTCCGCATCCTTGAGAGATGTCCGCATACCGTGTGAGCAGGGTTTCCGCTTCGGCGGCAAAGGTGCGGTCCGGCTGGGAGGTGAGTGAGAAGTAGTGCTCATCCGCTCCGGCGGATGAATGGTAGGTAGCGTGATTCATCGCGCAGGTTTTCCGTTACAGGGATTTGACGTATTGCAGCAGGAGGTCGAGCTGGTCTTCCGTCAGTTCGGCGTCCTGTCCGTTTTTCGATGTGCGGCTCCGCTGCCGGATGGCTTCGCGCAAGATACCCGTGCTGCCATCGTGGAAGTAGGGCGCCGTGCGCCATACTTCGGAGAGGGAGGGGATGACGACGGGTTTGCCTTTGTCGAGTCCGCTGGTGGTGCCTATGTCCACGGTTTTGCAGGTGGTGAAGTAGGGGTGCGGATGGCATGAGCTGCATCCGGCTTCGCGGAAGATTTTTCTTCCTTCGTCGGTGGGTTTGCGCCGCTGGAGCGCTGCGCTGTGGCATTGGAGGCAAGCATCCTGGCCGCGGGCGATGGCTCGTTCGATGATGGGGGTGTCGTCAGCCGGTTCGCCCATGCAGAAGGGGTTCGGTGTGACGGGCATGTGTTTGAGGTAGGCGTTGACGGCTTTCAGTTCGTCATCGCTGGCAGAGTAGCATTGGAAGCCGATGAAGCCGGATTTGACAGCTGTTTCCGCATCTTTGCGAATGCCGAGGGACATGACCGGAGCCCTGCGGTGGGAGAGGTACATGGAACGGGTGTTTTTGGGGTTGCCGAATCCGTCGTTGGGAAGATCCCAGTTGAGGGCGTCCACGCGTGCATCGGGATGGCAGCTGGCGCAACTCATCCATTTCTGGTAGCAGAGGGAGGCATCGTTGAAGTGCTCTTCGCCTTTTCTTCGCAATGCTTTCGGTGCGATTTGTTCAAGGAAGGCTTCTTCATTGGTGAGTTCGCGGGGAGCCGGAGCGGGGAGGGCATGGGAGGATGTTTCCGGGAATTCGGCGAGCGTGGCGCCGGCGAGGTTATCCGAGAAGTAGCCGGCTGCATAGGCCGTGTCGTTGTCCGCCAGAACGCAACGGGGGCCGTTCAACGGAAGGGGAACGCGCTGGCGGATGTTGTTGAGGAAGCCGAGCTGGTCCACGGCGGCATCCTTGGCCTTGTGTTCCGAGATTTTTTTGACGAGTGCGGGGAAGTCGATGATGCTCAGTTCATGCGTGCCGGCGTGGGTGACGATGAGTTTGCTGCCGTCCGGCGTGAAGGTGACTCCCCACGGGTTGGCGGCTCCTTCGTTGGTATCGTCCAGCAGGATGGTGTGCATGTCCGGCTGGTTTTTGTCGAGATTGGCGATGATGGTGACGGCGTTGGTGTTGACCCATCCGCGGTCGAGCTGGGTCGGCGGCGTGTGGAAGCGGCTGACGATATGGGTGACGGCCATGTATTTGCCGTCCGGGCTGGCGACGATGCCTCGCACTCCCTGCGAGCCGTTGGCCAGGCTGTATTCTCGGTTGAGTCCGTTCGGGACGAAGACAGTGAGGGTGGCGGCGGATTGTGCGCCGTTTGCCGAGCCCGTGGGGAGGTGGTTGGCGATCCAGATGTTTTTGTTGAAGTCTACCGCCATTCCTACGGGCTGGCTGCACCGGGCGATCCGTGTGGGTGTGAAGACGTTGCCCGCGAGCGGGAGCTGGATGACCTGATCCGCAAAGCGCGAAGCGATGTAGAGGGAGTCTCCCACGACGGCGACGGCGACGGGAGTATGGCCCGCCGGGTATTCCAAGAGGGTGTTGCCGCTGTTGAGGTCGATGGCATAGACTGCACCCGCGAGTGCGCCCATGGCGACGTAGGCCGTGTCGCCTTGAACGCACAGGGCATTCGGCTGGCGCGGGAGCAGGATGCTTTGGGTGACCTTGTCCTGTGCCGGATCGAAGATGTCGAGCCTGTTGGCGCCCGTTTCCGCGATCAGGATTTTGTTCTTCCACCAGGCGAGGGCCGAGGGAGAGAGGTAATCCTGAGCGTGGAGCATGGTGGCCATGCAAGCCAGCATCAGTATCAGGATGCGTTTCATTGTGCTGATCGTGGAGATGGATTCGGTTGTTGCCCGGCCAGGCCGGGCGGAGATGTTCAGTCTTCGATGACGACGCGGAAGCCGACGTTGTACACGCTGCGCCACGCCGGGTATCCCCAACGCCACGAGGAGGTGGCGCGTTCGGGGCGGTCCCTCCATGAGCCGCCTCGTACCGTGCGCACGGTGTCGGCATTGCCGGGAGCATTGCGGCCGTCGTCATCCTTGTAGGGGTAGGGTTTGTATTCGGAGCGGGTCCATTCGGCGACGTTTCCGATCATGTCGTAAAGTCCGTAGGCATTCGGTTTGAAGGAGCCGGCGGGAGCGAGCATGATGTGGTTATCATTGTATTTTTCGCTGCGCGGGACGAAGTCGAAGAAGCGGTCCGGGTTGTTGATGGGCTGCGGATCCACGCCGCGAACGGCGAGTTTCTTCAGCGAGACGTCGCCAAGGTTGGCGTAGGGCGAGAAGTCGTCCACGATGCTGCCGAAGTAGAAATCCTGCCCTGCCGTGTTGCCTCGGGCGGCATATTCCCATTGGGCTTCCGTCGGGAGGCTGACTTTTTTACCCGTTTTTTTCGAAAGCCAGCGGCAGAATTCCATGGCTTTTTCATGGGAGATGCGGATGACGGGGTTGCGGCCGTCGGTGTCCATGTCGTAGCCCGGTTTGACCTGATCCTTGTTGTGCATGTCGTACACGCCGTTTTTGTAGGATGGGTCGAACTGGCGGTATTGGTCGAGTGTGATTTCCGTTTCACCCATCCAGTAAGGTTTCGAGATAGTGCACTTCGTGCGGGGGAGTTCCTGCGGGGTTTCGTACCGGGTGGAGCCCATGGTGAATGTTCCGGCAGGGATGCGGCGCAGGTTCATGGCGACTCCGTTGCCGAGGTCGAGTTTCATCTGTTCGGGTTCTCCTGCGAGCTGGGCGGGTTTGTCGGTGACGGGGGCGAGCCTGGGCGTGTTCGGCGCGGCAGTGGAGGCGATGGGCGTTCCGGGTTTGTAGTCCGTGTCGGTGAGGGTGACGTAGTCGCGCTTCGTGGTGGTGAAGAGTTTCATGTAGTCGTACCTCTTTTTCATGAATTCGGCGTTGTGCGGGCGTTCGCCTTCCCATGCGCTGCGGTAGGGGACGTTCAGGTCGATCCATGTGACGAGGCGATCCATGTCTTCCTTGCCGAGTTTGACGCCTTGGTGTCCTTTGCTCAGGAGCTGGATGAGTTCGGAGGTGTCTGCCGTGAATTCGGCGGCGGTCATGTTGCGCCAGTCGCCTTCGGGGCCGTTGCGCCGGACGTAGGGATGCAAGGCCCAGTAGGATTTGCTGAAGGTGCCGATTTCGCTGCCCGTGCCGATTTTGGAGGTGTCTGCGAAGTTCGGGATGGTTCCGGTGCGCGGTGCGGGATAGGTGGTTTGGCCGTTGTGGCAGGAGATGCAGTTGCGGTCCAGCACGGGCTGGACTTCGGTCATGAAGCCGAAGGTGCGTGCCGGGCCGTACCATTGGTCGATCTGCCGGGGGGCCTGCCGGGAGGCTTCCGTGAGGCGTGCGGGAGGAGCTTCGTTCTGGCTTTCGTGGCAGCCGATGCAGCTGAGTTTTTCACCGGGCATGGCGGAGAACCAGCTGCGCATCTGGACGAGTTCCTTGCCTTCGTCGTCGAGCACCTGCAGGGTAAGGGGAAGGTTGGCCGGTACTTCGAAGACGGCGGAACCGTCCTTGTTGATAGGGGTGGTGCCGTACAGGACTTTGACGTCCCAGTTGCTTTCCATGCCCATGACGTAGTGGCCGCCGGTGTTGCGCGGGCTGTATTCGGACATGAAGACGCGGAGAGTCTTGGCCTTGCCTTCCGGTACGCCCTTGATGGCCCGACCCTGGTAGATGTCCGAGATGTAAACTGTGGCCTTGTCCGTGTCGAGCTTGACCTTGTCCGGGATGACGGCAGGTTTTTTCGTGGGCTGCAGCAGGCGCGGTTCCGCATAGATGCAGTACGAGGAGGCGGTGAGGGGGACGATGTTGTCGAATTTGTCGCACAGGACGATGTTCATGGACGGTTCGCCGGGGCGCAGGTTGCACGAGGCGAGGAAGTAGGCGTCGCTGAGCGGGCTCGGTTCGGCGAACATGGGGGTGCTGAGTCCGTTGACGAGCTGGTCCTTGATGATGTTGGGCACTTCTTTGCCGTAGCCGGGTATTTTCTGGACGGCTCCGTCCGTTTCGGTGCGGCCTTTGTTGATGTCGAAGATGACGAGTTCGCCGACGCGTTTTTCACCGTGGTGGCCGGAGACGATGCCGGCGAACATGCCGGGCTTGCCGGGAATGGCCTGGGCATCGAAGAGGCTGTTGGGCCAGTAGGAGTTGGAGCCGTAGTATTCCTTCTGGTCGGTGCCGTCGGGGTTCATGCTCATGAGGATGCGGCTGAAGTAGTGGGCGCTTTCCGTGTATTCCCAGCGGAGGAAGAGGACGCGGCCGTCCGGCAGCATGGTGGGGCACCAGTTGTTGTCCTGGTCGAAGGTGATGCGGCGCGCGTTGTTGTCCTTGCGGTCGAGGATGTGTGCGTTGCCGACCCAGTCCGATCCGGTGACGCAGGGAACGCCCTGGTAGCCGGAGGTGTTCATGAAGATGATGCGTCCGTCGGGCAGGTAGCAGGCGTCGGAGCTGTCGGTGTCTTCCGGCATGAAGGAGGTGACGTTCTGCGTGTTGCCTGTGGCGAGGTCGAGTTCGAAGAGGTCCCATGCGCGGCGTTTTTTGTCCGGGTCCGTCCATGAGGTGAAGAGGATTTTGCCACCGCCGAAATCGAGGTCGGTGTATCCGCACCATGTGTTGCGGGCGTGGAGGATATCGAGTTGGTTCGGCAGGGAATCCGTTCCGGAATTTTTGGTGTGGAGGCGGATGATTTCGCTCCGGTAGTTTTTGCCGTTGCCGGGCATGCTGGTGATGCCCTGCCAGTTGGCCGGACGATCCTGCGTGCGGTTCGTTCGGTCTCCGGAGAGGGCGTAGCGGCGGACGGCCATGATGTTTCCTTCGGACATTTCGGGGTTGTCGTGGACGAGCGCCTGAAGTCGGAAGGTGACGAGTCCGTTCAGCTTGTCCATGTCCTTGGCCTTGGCGGACCGGATGAAGGATGCCGGATCCGGGATTTCCTTGCGGTACCGGGCGAGCGTGGAGAGGTGTTCCTTGCCGCGTGCGTAAGTTTTGGAGTATTTGCGGGAGAGGTAGTCGATGGAGCGTTCCATCGCGTCGTAGTCGTAGTTGGAGGCCGCAAGTTTGAGTTTTTGAAAGCGTACTGCGTTTTGGATGTCGTTGGCGAAAGGAAGAAGGTCGTTCAGGGAGGAGATGTTGCCTGTTTTGTCGCGGGGAAGGCCAAGGATGTCCGCCAGTTTGGCTCCAGCCTGTTCCGGCTTGTCCATGGAGCCTGCCACGGGTGCAAGGAGGACGGCGGCATCTGTCATGCACAGAGCGTCGCCGAACAGGGCTGATTTGCTGTTTTGCGGCTGGGCGGCCAGTGCCTTGGAGGCGGCCTGGTAAAGCGCGGCCTGGGGTTTGCCTCCGTTTTTCTGCATTTCCTGCAGGGCGAGGCCGATCAATCCGACGACGGGATCGGCTTCGCGTATCCGCATGGAGGCAGCGGGGGCGCCGGCTGCTTCTTGGGCATGAAGGCTGGCAAGAGAGATGGCGAGCAAGGACGATATGGCGAGCAGAGATGCCGTGTTCATATGTTAAAGGAATACGAGGTAGGCAGGGAAATTCTATCGGATATTCGGATTTTCGACGGTTTTTTGTGAAGAATGGTGTATTTTTTCCAACAAAATATGGGCGCGCCCTGTGGGAAAGGCGCGCCGGAATGAATATGTGCGTTCTTATTCGGGTGAAGATGCCTGTTCCTGAAGATAGTGTTCCAGATTATCGATGTAGGATTGGATTTTTTTGGCGTCTTTCGATTTCGGATCGACGGCGAGAGCATCCTTGAGGCATTGGAGAGACTTAGGTATGTTTGCTACCATGGCATAGTTGGTGTGCTGGTGGAGCAGCGCTTTTTGCCTGACGGCCGGAAGCAGGTCGGTTCTGTTCAGGAATTGGTCGGTCAGGTCGATGCAGGTTTGCATTTTCTTTTCACGATAGGCCGTTCTGCATTCGTCCAGCAATTTTTCGTATTCGCTCCTTTGTTGTTTGCCGATCCGGGCACGGTCTGCTGTGCCTTTGTAACCGAGGGTGTTTTGGGGATCAAGCCGTTCGATTTCCTGCAGGACGTCCGGATAGAAGGGGTGGAAGGTCGGATCGACGGTTTGCAGGGCTCTGTGGAGCGCCTGAAGTTTTTCCGCATTGCCGGAGGCGTGGGCGGCTTCGTCGAATGCCTTGTTGCGGGCCGTTTTGATGGCCTGCGCCTGGTCGAGGCGTTGGAGGTAGGCTTCGACGTTTTGGGCGCTTCCCGGTATGGCGGCATAGGGGCGGCCTTGTTCATCGAGCAGAAGGACGGTCGGGAAGCTCGTGATGTCGTAGAGGGATCTGATGTCTTCGTTGTAAGCTGCCTGCTGTTCGGGAAGTTTGATTTTACGCGGGAAATCGATCAGTACGCAGATGTAGTTTGTGCGTGCGCGGTCTCGGAAAGCCATGGTCGCCTGAACGGTGTTTTTCAGATGAATGCATCCCGGGCACCAGTCCGTTCCCGTGAATTCGAGGTAGATGTCCTTATGATCCTTTTGAGCCCGGGCGATGGCTTTTTCCAGATTGGTGTGCCATGTCAACGATTCGGCCGTGCTCAACGGAGGGTCGATGCGGACGGCTTTTTGCTGTTCTGGTTCCGCCATGCAGGGCAGAACGGCGAGCAGGAGAGCGGTAGGGAGAAAAGATGCGGCATTCATGCTGAATCCCATTAAAGTATGCCGGATGCGGGAAGTCAATGTGAAAGTGAATGCACGGATGTTCCGGATGGTCTGTCATACGGCCGCCATTTGCCTCTCGACATGAATCGGCGAAGGGGGTACCATGGCGAATAGAGGCCTGCGCCGTTTGATCCAGCTTGTAGGCCTGAACATAAAATAAATACCATCGCACCATGAAACAATCGCATGTATACGGATTGATCGTCTCGGGGTTGATGCTGCCTTCCTTTGCAGCCGCCGGAGATGTGGAAATGACGCCCAGCAAGGTAGCCCTGTTCAAGAACGGCTACGGTTACCTGACGCTGGAAGGGAAGACGGGAGCCGACGCTTCCATGAATCTGGTGAATTTGCCCGTGCCTTCGTTCGGGACGTTCTGGCTGGATGTCGAAGCTCCCGCCCAACTCAAGCGGCTGGTGAGCCGGAAGGCGACGCGGAAGGTGCCGATTGAACAATACACGATGGAAGAGCTGGTCAGGGCAAATACGGGTGCAGCCGTGTGGGTGGTGTGGGCCGGAGGTTCCGAGGACGGTGTGATTGTTGCCTCCGCACCGAAGCAGGGCAAGGAGAATCCCCGCCTGATCGGCAATGTGAATGATGCTTCGGTTCCGGGGATGATGAATGAAGGTATGCTTGTTTATCCTCCCGGTCGCCCGGGCAGTTCTGCATCGAACGTGATTCTGCTGAAGACGCAGGATGGCAGGACGGTTTCCGTACCCTTGGAGAAGGTGCAGCAGATCGAGTTTCTGAGTCCTCCGACGCTTCCGACACGGGACGAAGATGTGCCGACGGTTTCTCTGGAGTTGGCTGCTCCACAAAGCGGCAGGACGATCAGGGCGAACTGTATTGCAGGCGGCGTGTCGTGGGTGCCGGAATACCGGGTCGATCTGGGCGATGCGGGCAAAGCGGTGTTGACGGCACGTGCGACGGTCATCAATGAGTTGATGGATTTCAACGGTGTGGATCTGGATTTGATTACCGGATTCCCCAATCTGAAGTATGCGGGGGTGCCTTCGCCGATTGCCATGAGGCAGAATCTGAATGCGTTTTTCCAATCTCTTTACAATGTTGAGAACGGCTATATGGGCGACCGGGTACCGATGGCCGCCATGCAGCTGGGGAACGGTTTAATGACGGGTGGCCTTCGATCCGGTACCGGAGCCACCAGCTCGGATTCTATCGACCGGTTGCTCGCTTCCGGTACACCAGCCTCCGTGACGCAGGCGGAAGATCTGTTCTTTTATCCTGTCAAGAATTTCACCTGCAAGTATAACGAGACGGTGACGACGACGCTTTTTTCGGGCGAAGTATCGTATTCCCATGTGTACACGTGGGATATTCCGGACCAGAACGTTGCTCGCTCCTACAATCGCAGTAATGCGGGCGATGACGGCGAGCAGGACGTCTGGCATTGCATCCGCCTGAAGAATGGTTTCAAGCTGCCGCTGACGACGGGTATCGTCGAGTTTACGTCGAACGGCTACATTTCCGGTCAGGGAATGATCCAGTTCACGGCTCCGGGGCAGGATGCCACCGTGAAGATCAACAAGAGCCTGGAGATGCTTGTCAAGCAATCGGAGAATGTGCTTGAAACCACTCCCCTGCCGAAATCGAACGACAAGAAGCTGCTGGTGGAGGGTACGCTCCAGATGAAGAACCTGTCGGACAAACCGATGGAAATGGAGATTACAAAGCAGATTATCGGAGAACCCAAGGAAGCATCGGATGGCGGCGAGTTCCGCCAGCGGCCCGACCGTTTCCTCGGAGGTCAGAATACGGCGGGAACCTTTGTCTGGAAGATTCAGGTGCCTCCCGGTGCAACGAAGTCCGTGACGTACCGGTATACGTTCATCGATTGATTTCCGGGCCATGCCCGGCAAGGCGGAAGGCGCATCCCTGCCATGGGATGCGCCTTCTTCCTTGAAGTTGCCATTATACCTGCTTGCCGCGCCATTTCGTCAGCTGCAGGAAGCCGAAGCAGAGGACGAACATGGTGAGGTAGTAAACGTATTCCGTCGTCCAGCACATGGCGAGGCTGGCCTTGCCGTTTACGAGCCAGATGAGGTACCCGGAATAGACGGCGAGGGTAGCCATTTCCATGAAGAAGGCGGCTTTGGCATTCCCTGTGCCGGAGACGCAGTTGTAGACGGTGTGCGAGAGCATCGAGAGGAGGGAGGCGCTCGCCATGATGTAGAGAGGGGCGATGCCCGCTTCGATCAGGTGGCTGCTGTGTTCCTTCATGAACAAGGCGAAGACGGTTTCCGGGAAGAGGAAGATGAGCAGCAGCAACGGGATGAGGACGACGTAGCCGAGTTTGATCGTCTTCCAGCACGTATGCCGGATCTGGTGGCCCGCTCCCGCTCCGATCTGGTTGCTGACCAGTGATTCCACTGTGGCTCCGAATGCGCCGATGACGACGTAGGAGAGCGATGCGACGTTGCGTACGACGTTGCTGATGGCGAGAGCGTCTTCACCCATCTGTTCGATGGAGATGAAGAAGATGAACCAGACGGAGACGGCGAGGAAGTATTGCACCATCGTCCAGACGGACAGGTTCATGATTCTTCGGAGTACGCGGGGTCGGAAGGTGAAGGCATGGGTGAAGCCGTACTTCCTGAGGTTGACCGTTTTCTTCGTGTACATGATGAAGAAGAGCAGGGAGATCAGCTCGGCGATGGAGGTGCCCAGCGCCGCCCCGGCGATGCCCATTTTGGGCAGCCCGAAGTTGCCGAAGATGAGGCCGTAGTTCAGGACGACGTTCGAGAGTACCATGATGAGCGAATTGACGGTGAGGATGCGCGTTTTAGTGATGCCGACGAAGAACGCCCTGAACATCAGAGCCGTGAAGGCGAAGAAGAAGCCGTAGATGCGCCAGTCCAGATAGGCCAGCGTGGCATCGTAGATCGCATCGGAGGTGATGGCGGAGCGCAGGATGGTGGGGGCCAGGCATTTGGAAAGGACGAATAGTGCGGCAGCCAGTGCGAGCATGAAGTAGCAGCTCTGCACGAGTACGGAGCCGATGCGGTACTGGCGGCCTTCGCCGTTGCGCCGGGCGATGATGATTTGCGCGCCGATGCTGAAGCCGAAGGCGATCATCAGGAAGGCCAGAAAGTACACGCCCGCCAGAGCGGAGGCTCCGATTTCGACCTTGCCGACGTGGCCGAGGAAGATGGTATCCGTGATGCCGAGCGCATGCTCCATCAGCAGGCTGAAGAGTAGCGGAAAGGCCATGACGGCTATTTTTTTGTAAGTGATCGTTTCCATGACGAGAATATGTTGTGTGCGGTTGTGCGCAGTGCATGGCTCCGCGCAGGTGGATCGTGCGTGTGTCCGGAGTCGGAGGAGAATCCCGGTGCCACGCGCAGGGTGATGCCTTTGCCCATGAGGTGCCGGAAACGGCGGCAACCCATGCGTATGAACTCGAATCGTCCGCTGTTTCGGTTTCGTGCTTCCCTGCAGCCAATCGGGAAGATTCCGGCGGGAACATCCGCACCATGCATGCGGAAGGCAAGTTCCGCCGGGAAACCGATCGCCGGGCCGGAGGGTGATGCAGCCGCATCACCGGATTGTCCGCAGGCGGTCAGCGGTCGAGGTCAATGCAATTTCATGGCGGAGACACTAGGGAAACGTTTTTCTGTTGTCAAGCCGTTCCTGTTGTGGGGCCGTGTCATACACGGAGGCGCAAAGTGAGTCCTGTCGGCGGACACTCCGGAGGAATGAACGGAAAAACGCTTGCATTGGCAGCGATCGGGCGTAGAATCTCCGCCTCCTTTCCCGCAGCGGTTCGCCGGGTCGGTTTTCCATGTATTCTTCCGTCATCAAAGGCCATGCGGCCATGGCAGCAGCAGCCGTCATGTGGGGCTTCATGCCTCCGGTCTGCAAGCTGGTGGTGCAGGGCGGCGAGGTTTCCGCCCTGTCTCTGGCCGCCATGCGCATCGGCGGTGCATGCGTACTGTTCTGGCTGGTCTCACTGTTGACGAAACGCGAACGCGTGAGGCGCGAGGATTTGAAGTGGCTGTTTCTGGCGGCTTTGTGCGGGGTGGTGTTGAACCAGGGCATGTTTACCTGCGGCATGGGGTTGACCTCTCCCGCCGATGCCGCCATTATGGCGACGACGGCTCCGATCGTGACCATGATCATGTCCGCCATGTATTTGAAGGAGCGTGTGACGGGGAGAAAAGTGGCGGGGATCATGTCCAGCGCATCCGGGGCGCTGCTGCTGGTGCTGGGGAGTGCGCAGGCTTCTTCCTCGGGCAATGTATGGGGGGATCTGCTGTGTCTGGCGTCGCAGGTGAGCGTTTCGTTCTATTTCGTGTTTTTCAAAGGGCTGATTTCCCGGTATTCGCCCGTGACGCTGATGAAGTGGATGTTCCTGTTCGCCGCTTTGTGCAGCCTGCCGCCGATGGCAGGGGAGCTGGCAGCCATTCCGTTCGGTGAACTGGGTTGGGAGTGTCTGGCAGGCATCGGCTATGTGGTGGGGTGTGCGACGTTCGTCTGCTATCTGCTGATGCCGATTGCCCAGCGAGCCTTGCGGCCGACGGCGGTTTGCATGTACAATTATGTGCAGCCCGTGATTGCGACGCTGGCCGGGGTGGCATGGGGGCTGGAGGCGTTCGGATGGTGGAAGGCTGCGGCGGTATCGTTGATTTTTGCCGGGGTATCCCTGGTCGTAAAGGGCAATGCCCGGGGAAGGGTAACTGCATCTTTGCGGGCGGACAAGGCCGGAAGCGTGCGGCGGAGCATGCGCCTTGCGTATGTGCGCCGCCTGCGCGCGCTTCGGCGCATGGCTCGGGGCTTGTGGTCGCGATAGCCATGCCGGGATTGTGGTTGCAAGGAGGTGGACAGTATGCTATAAGGTTTCCAAGTTATGTGGGATTCTTGGAACTGGCAGGAGATGGCGAGCGCATTCGTGATGCTCTTTGCCGTGATCGATATTATCGGCAATATGCCGGTCATCGTCTCGTTGAAGGAAAAGGGCAAGTCCGTGGAAGCGGGCAAGGTGGCACTGTCCGCCTTCGCGCTGATGCTGGGGTTCTTTTATGCGGGGGATATGATTCTGCGCCTGTTTCATGTGGATATTGCGTCGTTCGCCGTGGCCGGGGCTTTCGTACTGTTTTTCGTGGCGCTTGAGATGCTGCTCGATGTGGAGATTTTCAAGGGGCAGGATCATCATCATACGACGCTTGTTCCTGTGGTGTTTCCCCTGCTGGCGGGTGCCGGCTCCTTTACGGCGCTGCTTTCCCTCCGGGCGGAATATGCCGATATCAATATTGTAGCAGCTCTGATTTTGAATATGGTGCTGGTGTATGCCGCCATTCGCGGCACGGGGCTGATCTCCCGCATCATGGGCAAGACAGGCATTTACATGTCCCGCAAGTTCTTCGGCATCATCGTGCTGGCGATTGCGGTGAAGCTCTTCGCCTCGAACATCACCCAGCTTCTGGGGCGTTGATGCGTGCATGAACATGCCATGGGGCGTTCTGCATGGGTGCGTCCGCTTTCTGTGTTCAGGAAGTATCGACCGGATGTTCTTTCGAGAGATTCCTTGAAAAAGATGCGTTAAAATGGCAAAGTGCAGTTACATAAACTCCAACAATTTACAATGGGTTAATGCTATTCCGGTGATGATGTCTTTTTTGGGATACTGCTTCCTTGCAATCGGTGCTGGATATATCTTTTCCAATCAAGCATCAAAAATTGCTATTTACTCCAGCTGTATAACTGATTACTATTATCAAATGAAAGCACAAAAATTTATTGTGTGCATTTTACTGTTGTTTTTCAATATATTGCATGCCGGACAAGTACCAACAGCCGAATGGAAAAGGGAAACCATTTATGCAACGCGCTGCGACGGCCTGAAGTATTCTCTGCCACTCGGAGTTCACGACAGCGCTCATGTCTACGAAATTGAAACGCTGACACCGGCAGGCGAGACTTCATCCACTCAAGTTTTGACGAAAAATTTTCCTGTCTGGTTTTCCTCCGAAGACGAAGTCTTGTCTCATGTACCAGCTGCCGTGCGCCGTATCGTTCAATTGGGGCAGGATTCCGGTTCGAATCAAGAGGCTTTTCGTCAATACAGATCGCTCCTTGATTCTTTCACGTTTTCCAATACTCAATGGCGGATGCGAACACCTGTGATTCTTACGGATGCTGGAATACCTTTTGTCATTGTTCCTCAAAAAATGCCGGAAGAGTCTCTCCATGTACGACACCCGGAATGGGAAAAGCTGTCTCTCGTCGTTTGTGCTCGTCATGCCCATGATGGGCAGCTTCCGTTGGTTGTAAAAATCGAACGCAATCCGCATCAGGAATATATTCTATGCCTCATGTCACTGTCCACCGGACAGCTGCGCGAAGTGTGCCCGCTTGCCCATGCTCCATGTTCGATTAGGTTTTGGAAGGATGGGAATATTCTGTTGCTCTATAAAAGCATTCCGAGAATGCACTTTGCAACGGGATGGAGTGTGATTGCTCCCCAATCTGGGCAAATCATTGCCTCGGATCACTATCTGGAAGGACAAAAACACGCCCCCTTCATCGTCGATTATTGCATTGGCAATCACATTCTTTACGGAATTTCCGATAAAAATACGGTTATCCGGATTTATCCAGAACCATGATGGGTGTGTGAAGCCCAAGCGCCTGTGGTTGGTGAATGGCCTTTTACTGGGGTCATCCGTGTGATCGGGCATCTTCCAGACCAAATGTAAACATTGCTCTTTACTCCGTCTTTCTAATCGAATATCGTTTTTGTATGAAGGTGCTATTTGCCGGTTTTGTCGCAATGTTTTTTGTCGGAATCAGTTTCGCCGCTGAACGTTTGTCACCGGAAGGTGCTGAAGCGATTCCTGCCCATATAGAAAAGATGTGTGCCCAGGCGGAAGATATTGTTATCGTCGCTGTCTATAAATATGTTTACAGAGATCAGAAGGTTGTTTCCTATGCACGCGTCACGGAAAATATGAAGGGAGATATACCGGTCGAATCACTTGTTTATTGGGTATCAAATGCAGCGGGCCAAAAAGATCACATTACGTATGTTGATGCGTATCCTCTTATTCTTTGTCTTGGCGCGAAACAGAAAGAGATGATAGCTCCTCCTTATGCTGCTTCACTTGTTTGCAAGACGTCCCACAAAAAAATGGATCAAGGACACGTCTTGAAATTACCTGATGGATTTGAAAACGCCGCCTTTTATGCGGGAATTTACCGCCTTTCGCCAACTCCGATCGCTTTCCCTAAAACCGAGAGCGATGCAGGGAAAGCGATACAGGAGTTTTACGAGAAAAAAAGGCATGCATCATGTGTGAAGTAAAAAGCATTCATCATATGCATGTCTTGATGATGTTTACGGAAGTTTGGGTGTTGCAGAAGATTCCCAAGCCGGGCGGTTCAATATTCAGATATTGATTGTGTCAAAATCGTTGTGGAAGTCGCTATCCCGGAGTCCGTTTTGCGCTGCTTCCATGCCTACATGCCCGGCATTCGAATAATAGGCACCGTACAGATATATGTTTCCTATTCAAATTCGGAACGAAAAAACGGGCGAGGGATTGTTGGTGTCCCTCGCCCGTTTGCGTCGGCACGGCACCGGGTTGGCGCGGCAGCTGCCGGAAATTCCCAATGGCAAGAGGTTTCCTGAGCTGCCGCGACAGTCGATTCAACTGTGGATTTCCCTGCGGGAGACTTCTTCGTCTTCCCGGGTCATTTCGCCGAGGATACGGCGGTATTCCATCGGGAAGACTTTGACGAAGTTCGGCAGGGCGTTGTCCCAGTCGGAGAGGATGCTGCGGGCCCGTTCGGAGCCGGTGAGGTCGGCGTGGGTTTCGATGAGGGCGCGCAGCCTTGCGATGTCCGCCGGGTGTTCGACGGGGTCGAGGTCGATGGTGTCGAGGTTGCAGCGGAGGTCGAAGAGGTGGTCGGGATCCCAGACGTAGGCGTAGCCGCCGCTCATGCCCGCTCCGAAGTTGACTCCGGTGGGGCCGAGTACGACGACGCAGCCGCCCGTCATGTATTCGCAGCAGTGGTCGCCCGCACCTTCGATGACGGCATCGGCCCCGGAGTTGCGGACGGCGAAGCGTTCGCCGACCTGTCCCCGGATGTACGCCTTGCCGGAGGTGGCTCCGTAGAGGAGGACGTTGCCCGCGATGATGTTTTCACAGGGCGGGTAGGGGGAGTTGTCGAAAGGGTTGACGACGATGGTTCCGCCCGAGAGTCCCTTGCCGAGGTAGTCGTTGGCTTGTCCGGTGAGGACGAGTTTGACGCCGTGGGCGAGGAAGGCTCCGAAGGATTGCCCGGCGGTTCCACGGAGGTTGAGCGTGATGGTGCCTTCCGGAAGTCCGGCGTGGCCGTACTGGCGCGCGATGTAGTAGGAGAGGCGCGTGCCGACGGCGCGGTCGGTGTTGGCTACGGTGAAGGTGGCTTCCATGGGGCGCAGGTGTTTCATGCTGGGGGAGCAGAAGGGCAGGAAGCGTTCGTCGTAGGGGCGGATGTCCGCATGGATGCCGGGCCGGGCATGCACGGGCAGCGGTTCGGGGCGCAGGATGGCGGAGAAGTCGAGGTTCCGCGTTTTCCAGTAGTCCACGGCGTGTTCGATGTGCAGGAGGTCGGTGCGCCCGATGGCTTCGTCGAGAGTTCGAAGGCCGAGCGCGGCGAGGTATTCGCGGGTTTCTCGGGCGACAAAGCGGAGGAAGGTTTCGATGTTTTCCGGCGTGCCCTTGAAGCGTTTGCGGAGTTCGGAATCCTGCGTGGCGATGCCGACAGGGCAGCTGTTTTTATGGCAGACGCGGGCCATGATGCAGCCGAGGGCGATGAGGACGGATGTGGCGAAGCCGTATTCTTCCGCGCCGAGGAGGGCGGCAGTGACGACGTCTCGCCCTGTTTTGAGCTGGCCGTCCGCCTGAAGGCGGATTTTGTCGCGCAGGTTGTTTTTGACGAGGGTTTGGTGGGTTTCGGCGACGCCGAGTTCCCAGGGCATGCCCGCGTGTTTGATGGAGGTGAGGGGGGAGGCTCCCGTGCCGCCGTCATGCCCGGAGACGAGTACCATGTCCGCTCCGCCTTTGGCGACGCCCGCCGCAACGGTGCCGACGCCGACTTCGGAGACGAGTTTGACGGAGACTCGGGCTTCCGGGTTGGCGTTGCGGAGGTCGAAGATGAGTTCCGCGAGGTCTTCGATGGAGTAGATGTCGTGATGGGGCGGCGGAGAGATGAGGGAGACTCCGGGTGTGGCGTGGCGCACGCGGGCGATTTCTGCGTTGACTTTCGGACCGGGGAGCTGGCCGCCCTCTCCGGGTTTGGCTCCCTGTGCTACCTTGATTTGCAGTTCCTTGGCATGGGCGAGGTATTCCGCCGTGACTCCGAAGCGGCCGGAGGCGATCTGCTTGATGCCGGAGCAGCGGGAGTCGCCGTTGGGTTCGGCGATGTAGCGGGCGGGGTCTTCGCCGCCTTCGCCGGAGTTGGAGAGGCCGCCGAGGCGGTTCATGGCGATGGCGATGCTTTCGTGGGCTTCGCGGGAGATGGAGCCGTAGGACATGGCTCCGGTGACGAAGCGGCGGACGATGTTGTCTTCGCTTTCGACTTCGTCGAGGGGGATGGCGTGCGTTTCGTCGAAGCCGAAGAGTCCGCGCAGGGTGCAGAGGGTTTCTTCGGATTCGTTGACCATGGAGGAGAAGACTTTGAATTGGGCGTAGTCGCGGTTGCGGAGCGATTTCTGGAACTGGGCGATGGTGCGCGAGGTCCAGATGTGTTTTTCTCCGCCTTTGGCGTATTTGTAGTTGCCGGAGTTTTCGAGGGTGTGTTCTCCTGCGGTGCGGTCGATTTCCTTTTGACGGTCGAAGCGCATGGCGGCTTCGCGGGCGATGTCGTCCAGGCCGATGCCGCCGATGCGTGTGGCGGTGCCGGGGAAGTAGGTTTGTACGACGTTTCTGCCGAGGCCGATGGCCTCGAAGACCTGGGCGCCCCGGTAGCTGCGGAGGGTGGAGATGCCCATTTTGCTCATGGTTTTGAGCAGCCCCTGGTCGATGGCTTGCAGGTAGTTTTCGAGGGCTTTCGTTTCGGAGAGTTCGTCGCCGAGTGCGCCTTTGCGACCGCAGTGGGTGATTGTTTCGAAGGCGAGCCAGGGGCAGACGGCGGTGGCTCCGTAACCGAGGAGGAGGGCAAAGTGCATGATTTCACGCGCTTCGCCGGTGTCTGCGATGACTCCCGTGGAGGTGCGGAGGCCGAGTTTGGCGAGGTGGGCGTTGACTGTGGCGACGGCGAGCAGCGAGGGGATGGGCGCTTCTGTGGCTTCAAGGTTCCGGTCGCTGAGGATGAGGATGCGGAAGCCCTGATGGACGGCGCGTTCGGCCTGTTTGCCGAGTTCGGCAAGGGCTTCGGCGAGGCCGTGTTCCCTGGTGGGAGAGAAGCCGAGGTTCAGCGTGGCGGAGCGGTAGTCCGGTTCCTTGCATTCCTTGAGGCGTTCGAGGTCGCAGGTGGTGAGGATGGGGCGTTCAAGCCGGATGATGCGGGCCATCTGAGGCGTTTCCTCAAGGATGTTGGCAGGGTTGCCGATGTAGGTGGTGAGGGACATGACGAGTTCTTCGCGGATGGGGTCGATGGGCGGGTTGGTGACCTGTGCGAAGAGCTGTTTGAAGTAGTTGAAGAGGAGCTGCGGCCGCTCGGAGAGGATGGCGAGGGCGGCATCGTTGCCCATGGAGGCGACGGGGTCGTGCCCGGTTTTCGCCATGGGGAGGAGGAGGGTGTCGATTTCGTCCTGCGTGTAGGCGAAGAGCGTTTGCCGGGAGAGGAGGGTGGCGGAGTCGACATCGGGCGCGGTGATGGAGTCGAAGAAGCCGTGGATGCGGATGCGGTTTTCATCGCACCAGCGGCGGTAGGGCTTGCTGCGGGCGATGCGCGTTTTGATTTCGGCATCGTAGGAGATGCGCCCGGTGGCGAAGTCGATCCAGAGCATCTGGCCGGGGCGGAGGCAGCCGCGCTTGACGATGGTGGAGGGTTCGTGATCCACGACTCCGGCTTCGCTGGCGAGGACGAGGAGGCCGTCCTGCGTGAGTTCGTAGCGGGCGGGGCGCAGGCCGTTGCGGTCCACGAGGGCGCCGGCTCCCATCCCATCGGTGAAGCAGACGGCGGCGGGGCCGTCCCACGGTTCCATGATGCCGGAGTGGTAGTCGAAGAAGCCGCGTACGTCTTCGCCCATGAAGTGTTTGCGTCCCCATGCCTGGGGGATGAGCATCATCATGGCGTGCGGGAGGCTGCGTCCGGCGGTGACGAGGAGTTCGAGGGCATTGTCGAGGCTGGCGGAGTCGCTTTGTCCGGGGCGGATGACGGGGAGTATTTTGCGGATGTCGTCGCCGAAGAGGGGAGAGGCGAGGCTGCCTTGCCGGGCGGCCATCTGGTTGAGGTTGCCGCGCAGGGTGTTGACTTCGCCGTTGTGGGCGATGTAGCGGAAGGGGTGGGCCAGCGGCCACGAGGGGAAGGTGTTGGTGGAGTACCGCTGGTGGACGATGGCGACGGCGGAGCGGAAGCGCGGGTCGGTGAGGTCTTCGTAGAATCTTGGAAGCTGCGGGGCTTTCAGCAGTCCTTTGTAGACGACGGTGCGGCTTGAGAGGCTGGAGATGTAGAAACGGTCGCCGAGGCCGGGGATGGCTTTTTCCACGGCATTTTCGATGCTGCGGCGGAGGATGTAGAGGCGGCGTTCGAGTGCGTCGCCTTCAAGGGCGGTTTCGTCCTGTGAGGGGGCGAGGAAGCATTGCTCGATGGCTGGCGCAGTGAGGCGTGCCTGTTCGCCGATGCTGGAGAGTTCGACGGGGACTTTGCGCCACCCGAGGATGAGGAAGCCTTCCGTTTCCGCCGTGGCGGCGACGATGGCGCGGCAGGCGTCGCGTTCCTGTTCCTGCTGCGGAAGGAAGAGGGAGGCGAGGGCGTAGCGTCCGGGGGCCGGCAGGTGGATTTCCGGGCAGGTTTCGGTGAAGAATTCGTGGGGGATTTGCATCAGGATGCCTGCGCCGTCGCCCGTTTCCGGGTCGCTGCCGGCAGCTCCGCGGTGCAGGAGGCGTTCGAGCACGGTGATGCCTTTGAGGACGATGTCGTGCGAGGGGCGGCCTTTCGTGTCTACGACCATGCCGACGCCGCAGGCATCGTGTTCGTATTCAGGGCTGTAAAGGCCGTCAGGCTGGGGATAATAGGTGCTTGTGTTCACTGTGTTCGGGAAAGGTTGTCTGGTGGTTGTCTATCTGTTGGGCGATGAAAAAGCCGTCCGACGCGTTGGCATCGGACGGCTGAATGAGCTTTTCTCAGGCGATGCCTGCCTGATCAGATGAAGAGAAGCTGGTCGTAGTTCGGTACGGGCCACAGGTTGTCGGCCGTTGCCTTTTCAAGGGCGTCGATCACCTTGCGGGCATCTTCGAGAGCCGTTTTGATGTCTTCGCTGGTCTTGGTGCGGGAGGCGCGGAGGTTGTCGAGGAGGCCGGGGAGCTGGTCGTACAGCGCACCTACCTTGTTGGCGGTGGAGACAGCTGCTTCGAGGCCTGCCGAGATGCCGCTGGCCTTGATGGCCGTGATGGTTTCGGCAAGCTGTTTCATCTGTTTGGTGACGGCCGGGAGGTAGAGCGTTTCGATCATGTCGATGGCGGTCTTGGCCTCGATGGCGATTTCCTTCACGTAGATTTCTTCCTGCACTTCGCGGCGGGCGTGGATTTCGGCTTCATTCATCACGCCGTACTTGGTGAAGAGGGCGAGTGTTTTGGCGGAGTCGAGTACCTTGAGGGCTTCCGTGGTGGTGCGAATGTGCGGCAGGCCGCGGCGTTCCGCTTCTTCGATCCAGGCGTCGTTGTATCCGTCTCCGTTGAAGATGACGCGGTCGTGCTTGACGATGATGTCCTGCAGGAGTTTCTGAAGCGTTTTCTGGAACTCGGGCTTTCCGGCGACGGGTTCGAGGATGCTGGCGATGCGGTCGAGGGATTCGGCCACGATGGTGTTCAGTACGGTCATCGGCCAGGCGCAGGTCTGCGAGGAGCCGACGGCGCGGAATTCGAACTTGTTGCCGGTGAAGGCGAAGGGCGAGGTGCGGTTGCGGTCGGAGGTGTCCTTCGGCAGGTCGGGCAGGGTATCGACCCCTACGTTCATGGTTCCGCTGGCCTTGGAGGAGGTGGCTCCACCCTGCTTGATCTGCTGGATGATTTCTTCGAGCTGTTCTCCGAGGAAGATGGAGATGATGGCGGGCGGCGCTTCGTTGGCTCCGAGGCGGTGGTCGTTGCCGTATTTGGAGATGGAGGCGCGGAGCAGGTCGGCGTGCAGGTCGATGGCTTCGATGACGGCGGCGAGGAAGGTCAGGAAGATGGCGTTTTCATGCGGGTTCTTGCCCGGGTTGAAGATGCTGCCGAGGCCGTCCGCACTGAGAGACCAGTTGTTGTGTTTGCCGGAACCGTTGATGCCCGCGAAGGGTTTTTCATGCAGCAGGCAGACGAGGCCGTGCTTGGCTGCTTCCTTGCGGAGGACTTCCATGATGAGCATGTTGTGGTCTACGGCAACGTTGAGCTGTTCGTAGTTCGGTGCGATTTCGAACTGGCCGGGAGCCACTTCGTTGTGGCGCGTTTTGGCCGGGATGCCGAGGCGCCACAGGGCGTGGTCCACTGCGGTCATGTATTCGAGGACGCGGTCCTTGATGCAGCCGAAGTAGTGGTCTTCCATCTGCTGGTGTTTCGGCGGGACATTGCCGAACAGGGTGCGGCCGCACATGATGAGGTCGGGGCGGTTTTTGTACAGTTCCTTGTCTACGAGGAAGTATTCCTGTTCCGCTCCGAGGTTGGAGACGACTTCGAGTTCCGGGCGGCCGAAGCAGGCGAGGACGCGCGATGCCTGCCGGGAGACGGCGCACATGGAGCGCAGAAGCGGTGTTTTCTTGTCGAGGGCTTCTCCGGTGTAGGAGCAGAAGGCGGTCGGGATGCAGAGGGTGGCGCTGTTGGGCGTGCGCTTGATGAAGGCCGGGCTGGTGGGGTCCCATGCGGTGTAGCCGCGGGCTTCGAAGGTGGCGCGGAGGCCGCCGGAGGGGAAGGAGGAGGCATCCGGCTCGCCCTGGACGAGGTTCTTGCCCGTGAATTCGAGGATGAGGTTGCCTTCGGCATCGGGTTCGAGGAAGGCGTCATGCTTTTCCGCTGTAGAACCGTTCAACGGCTGGAACCAGTGTGCATAGTGCGTGGCGCCATGATCCACGGCCCACTGTTTCATGGCCTGGGCGATTTCATTGGCGATGCTGGGGTCGAGCTTGTGGCCCTTGCGCATGGTTTCCATGAACTTCTTGTACACACCTTTCGAGAGGTAGCTACGCATGATCTTGATGCTGAAAACATCGCATGCGTATTGCTCGTCGAGCATCTGCGTGATGGAGTTCGTGACGTGTCTTTTCGATTCTGAGTGGTGCATGGTGGGAATGTGTTGTGTGAGACGCTTGTTTTATAGCAAATGGCGTGCCAACTTTTTTAATTATTTGTTAAAATGTTGATAATGTAGTGGATGAAAAGTTTATCGGAAATGAATGTGAAAGTGATGAGATGACAATTTTGTCATATTTGAAAATTCGTCCGGTTTAGATGTTACATTTTTGTGCGACAAATTTGTCATTCAGGTGGAAGGTTTTTCTGATTGTCCGGTGGACGATGTATATTCAACTCACTGGCGACGGAAGGGTGGAGCCAGCCGGAAGGAAAGGGGCTGGACGAGGTAAGGCTTTGCCGGATGGCGCTGGAAGAGGCCGGGTGGTGGCCGTCGATGAAGAGGGCTTCCACGCCGGGGCGAGGCCGCGGAGCCGTGCCCCGGTGGTGGACGATGAAGGTGACCATGGAGGCGATGTATTGCCAGCGGCCCCATTGCTCAAGTTCTTCCCACTGGTCGGTACCCATGAGCCAGTAGAGGTCGTGGCCGGGATGAAGTTCGCGCCAGCGTTCGATCAGCCGCCAGCTCCAGGAAGGCCGTGGCATGTGGAGGTCGAGCGTGTCGATGCGCGCCCAGGGGCAGTCTTTCAGCGCTTTTTCAAGGCAGTCGATTCTCTGGCTGTCGGAGAGGAAGGGGCTCGTTTCCTTCAGCGGAGACTGGGCGCAGGGAAGGAAGACGATTTCGTCGAGTCCGCAGGTTTCATAAGCCCTCCGTGCGATGGCGATGTGGCCTTCATGTACGGGATCGAAGGATCCTCCGAACAGGCATGTTTTCATCGCGGGAAGGTCATGGCGGTCGCCGGTTGGTGTGTTGCCGGGTGGGTTACATGCCTTCGGTTCCCTTGTAGGGGAGGAAGCCGCCTACGGGTACGCGTACTTGCTTGGTTTCGGGGTTCAAGCGGCGGAAGCGCTTGATGAAAGGTTCGAGCTCCCCGTAGTTTCTCTTGGTTTTGGGGATTCCCTGCTGGCCGCAGTTGACATCGATATTGAAGTGCAGCTCGGCATGAAGATGGGCGGGATAGCGGCCTTCTGCCGTGCCGATGGTGCCGACCTTGTCGCCGCGCCGGACGATCTGTCCGAGTTTGACGCTGATTTCGTCGAGGTGGGCGTAGAGCGTCTGGCAGCAAAGTACCTTGCCGCTTTTCGGTTCGCGGAAGGCATGGCGGACGATGACGACCTTGCCCCATGCGCCGCGGGGATCGTCCGCATAGGTGACGACTCCGGTGCCGATGGTGTAAACGGGGTCGCCGAGGTCGGAATCCCGTCCTCCGGCTCCGTTCCAGTCCTCTCCCAGATGCCGGGGGGAGGCGAGGCGCAGGCCGCGCGATTTATAGTAGCCGTCGCCGTTCGGCTTGCCGACCGGGTAATCGAATCCGTCGCAAAGGGGCACGACGGCGAATTTGCCGTCTTTCGTCTTGGGAGCCATTTCGACGCCCTGCGCCGTCATCACGATCGACGACGTCAGGCAGCACACTGCCAGCCCCATCATGAAACGGGAGAAAAAGTTCACGAGCGCATACTACCAGAATCCTGCGCTTTTTCAACTGTTTTTTCCGTTCGAAGAGAGGTTCTTCCGGTCGGACGGAGACGTGTCCGCTTTTCCGCAAAAAACCGTTCTTTCGTCAAGGTCAGGGAAGGACGTTGACGCGCGACCCGACCGTCAGCTTGTTAAAGAGAATTTTGCAGGCTTCAACGGGGATGCGAACGCAGCCGTGGGAATTCGAATCGCGGTACACGGCGCCTTCATGCAAGCCGACCGGGCCGTTGATGCGCATCCAGTAGGGCATGGAAGCGGGGATGTAGCGTCCGCCCGGTGGGATTTTTGAGGAAGGGGTGGCGTCCGCGTTGACGGTGTCGTCCTTATGGTCCACGACGTAGCCGTAGGAGCTGGAGTGGTGGTCGCGGTCCTTTTCCTGAATGCGGAAGGAGCCGAGCGGGGTTTCGTGGCCGGCCTTGCCGGTGCAGGCGGGGAAATCCAAAGCTATTTCATCGTTGACGTACAGGCGGCCGCGCTGTACGCCCACCAGGATATCGACGCGCGAATTTTTTCCGTTGGCGGCGGCGAGGCGGTCGTCGTTGCTCCACATATCCCGGGTGAAGCGGTAATCCGGGCTGTTGATGAAATTGGTATGTGTAAACGGTCTGGTTGCGTTTTCATTCCGCTTGGCCGCAGTGATGGGGCGGGCCGCATTCTGGCACGAAGGGGCAAGGATGGCAAAAACCGTGCAGGCCAGCAAGACTGCAATATTGCGTTTGTATAATTTCATGACCGTCAAAGGAAAAGTGTGGAATCGCCTGATTTCCGGGCGCATGGTAGCAGGTTTTTTTCGTTTTGACAAGGATATAGAGAAGTCCTTCCTCGGTGTTTTCCGGCGTCGTTGCCGCAGGGCGCAGGCAATGCCTTTTTCGCCTTCCGGTGCGGCGAAAGGACTACACTGTAAAATTGCAGGAAAAATCATTTTTCCATCATTCGGAATTCAACGTAACGGCTGTAATCGGTGTCATAAAAAGCATGACGAACAATCTAACGACGAAATTTATGGAAGCCTTGCAGACAGCGCAGAAATCCGCTGCCGCTGCCGGGCGTCCCCAGATATCTTCTGCGGAATTGATGCTCGCTTTGCTGGAGCAGGAGGGAGGAATTCTCGTTCCGGTGCTTCGCAAAGCCGGAGTCGAACCCCGCGATTTGATCCGGGAAGTGAAGAGTGAACTCGACCGCGCTCCCCGTCAGTCGGGACAGGTCGCTTCTCCGGGCTTGAGCACGGAGCTGGATGGCATTCTGAATGCTGCCGACCGCGAGCGCGAATCCCTGAAAGACGATTATCTCAGCGTCGAACACTTCATTCTGGGGGTGTTCGCTTCCGACAATCCGTTGCGCCGCATTCTCGAACGCGCCGGGTTGACGCGCGACAAGTATCTGGCCGCCCTCAAGGAGGTGCGCGGCAGCCAGCGCGTGACCGATCAGGAACCGGAAGACAAGTACCAGACTCTGGAAAAATACGGTACCGACCTGACAGCCCGTGCCCGTGAAGGCAAGATCGACCCGGTGATCGGCCGTGATACGGAGATCCGCCGCGTGCTCCAGATCCTTTCCCGCCGCACGAAGAACAACCCTGTGCTGATCGGTGAACCCGGCGTGGGCAAGACCGCCATTGCGGAGGGCCTCGCACGGCGCATCGTGAACGGCGACGTGCCGGAAAGCATGAAGGGCAAGCGGCTCATCTCGCTGAATATCGGCTCCATGCTGGCCGGAGCGAAGTACCGGGGCGAGTTTGAAGAGCGCCTGAAGGCCTTTCTGAAGGAAGTGACCGATTCCAATGGGGAGATCATTCTCTTCATCGACGAGCTGCATACCCTCGTGGGGGCTGGTGCCGGAGGCGAAGGAGCCATGGACGCGGCCAACCTGCTGAAGCCTGCGCTAGCACGCGGCGAGCTCCGGACGATCGGTGCAACGACGCTGGACGAGTACCGTAAGTATATCGAGAAGGATGCCGCGTTGGAACGCCGCTTCCAGCCCGTTTACGTCAGCGAGCCGAGCGTGGAAGATACCATCGCCATTCTCCGCGGTCTGAAGGAACGCTACGAAGTGCATCACGGAGTCCGCATTACGGATTCGGCCATCGTAGCCGCCGCCGTGCTTTCCGACCGCTACATTTCCGACCGTTTCCTGCCGGACAAGGCCGTGGACCTCGTGGACGAAGCCGCCGCCCGCCTGAAGATCGAACTCGACTCGATGCCTTCCGACATCGATGCCTTGAACCGCACAGCCATGCAGCTCGAAATGGAGCGGCAGGCTCTCGCGAAGGAAAAGGATGACGACAGTAAGGCACGGTTGGAAAAGATTACCAAGGAATTGGCTGACACGAAGGAAAAGGCCGATTCCATGATTGCCCAGTGGCAGAGCGAAAAGGCCGTGATCGACAAGGTGGGTTCCGCCCAGGAACGCATCGACCAGCTCCGCACCGAGGTCGAGCGCGCCCAGCGGCTCGGCGACCTGCGCCGGGCTTCCGAGATCATGTACGGGGAGATTCCGAAGGCCGAAGAGGAAGCCAAAGAGGCCCAGAAGGAACTGGCGGCCCTCCAGTCTTCCGGCGACGGCCTGTTGAAGGAAGAAGTCACCGAGTCCGACATCGCCAAGGTCGTCTCCACATGGACGGGCATTCCCGCTGCGCGCCTGCAGGAAGGCGAACGTGAAAAGCTGATCCACATGGAAGAACGCCTCGGTGAACGCCTGATCGGCCAGAAGGAAGCCATCCGCGCCGTGTCGGATGCCGTGCGCCGCGCTCGCGCCGGGCTGCAGGATGAAAACAGGCCGCTCGGTTCCTTCATCTTCCTCGGCCCCACGGGTGTCGGCAAAACGGAATTGTGCAAGGCTCTCGCCGAATTCCTCTTCGACGATGAAGCCGCCATGGTGCGCATCGACATGTCGGAATACATGGAGAAACACTCCGTGGCCCGCATGATCGGAGCGCCTCCCGGATACGTCGGCTACGATGAAGGCGGCCAGCTTACGGAAGCCGTTCGCCGCCGCCCGTACAGCGTCGTCCTCTTCGACGAAATAGAAAAGGCGCATCCCGATGTGTTCAACGTCCTGCTGCAGGTGCTGGACGACGGACGCATCACGGACGGGCAGGGCCGCACGGTCGATTTCCGCAACACCGTGCTGATCATGACCTCCAACATCGGCAGCCAGTACATTCTGAACGAGCCGGATCCCGTCAAACGTTCCGAGAAGGCCATGGAGGCTCTGCGTGCCCATTTCCGGCCGGAGTTCCTGAACCGCATCGACGAAACCATCATCTTCGACCAGCTCGGAGCCGACGAGTTGAAGAAGATCGTCGATATCCAGCTCAAGCGCGTGCGCAAGCGCCTCGAAGACAAGGGCCTCAAGCTCGAACTCAGCGATGCCGCTGCAGAACTCATCGCCGAACACGGTTTCGATCCCGTCTATGGCGCGCGACCGCTCAAGCGCGCCATCCAACACGACCTGCTTGACCCGCTCAGCATGCAGCTTCTCGCCGGGAAATTCCCGGATGGCAGCACGATCCATGTGGATGTGCATGACAGCAAGATCGTGTTCAACTGATGGGCGAGGCAGGCTTGCCCCTGATGGCTCTTTTATTGTCCGTACCCGGTCGAAAGGCCGGGTGCGGCATTTTGTTGCATGACACAATCCGAGATTACGGAGTGTTACGGGAAGGAGCTATACTTATACCAGTATGAAAGCTACCTTATCTTTCTTTGCAAGTATTTGTGCTTTGGCATGTTCCGTGCATGCCGAACAGTCGTCTCCCTGGGAAAAAATGCCTGTGTATATCGTCAAGGAGGGGCATTTATATAGTGTGGATGCCCTGTCTCCGGATTTGCCCGGGTATGTCGGCTATTCCATCTACTATGATCAGGCCGGACAGGCCGCTGGCGTTACGGGAGACGATTGGCGGGAAGCATTCGCCAAGGGGTATTACGCTTACCGCAAAACGAACGATTCTTTGAAACCTTTCGAACGTGTGATCCTGCCGTCTCCTCCGGACATCGTGCGACAGGTGCAGGCTTTGCCCCGGTTTACGACGGAGAAGGATTATACCAAGGAACCGCCTCCCCGTTGCCTGATGCTTCCTTCCGATACGTACACAACATATTGGCGCAGGATCGACGAGACGCTTGGCATGGCAAATTCTCTCGGGCGTGTCTTCTTTTTTCCCGGCAAGCCCGGGCAGGAACGGCGCGTGGCATGGAAGGGAGATGAAGCGTTTTCCTTGCACGATGCGACGCCCCTTCCGAATGCTGAAGGCTGGCTGGCCATCCGGTATGCCGGAGCCGAAGGTAAGGAGGCGTTGGCATGGCTCCATCCGGTGACGGGGGAATTCCGACCGTCCGCGGCTCGTCCCAGTGAGGAAAACGAGTATTTGAGTGTGGATCTGGAGCGGTCGTCATGGCTGAATGATGATACCGTCGTTACGCATTTCGGCATGCGGTGGTGCGATCATTTGAATGTCGTCAGTCTTTCTACCGGGGAAAACATGCTGACCAACAGGCTAAACGGCATGGGACACGATGTTCTTTTGTCCGACAATCAGGTGTGGGTCGTCGATGGGCAGGGATTCGCCGCCCAATTGTATCCTGTACCTCTCCGTCGTCCGGAGGCTCCCTTGCAAATTTCGCTTGAGCATGAAGGGAATCACGCGGAAGAGGGGCGTATGGCTGTGATGAATCTGAAGGTGACCGTCAGCAACCGGGGAACAGAACCCATTGCTTTGCCGCAAGGCTGGGGTACTTTCGTGTATCGTTTCTCCGGTGATAACGCTGACTCATGGAAGGGGGCACTCGTGGAACAGGACAAGGCGGAAGATGCTCCGTCCGTGACGCTGAAGCCGGGCGAAACATCAAGTTTTCTCCGGAAATACGAAATCTATGATTACCGCATCTTCCCCCATTCGAAACAGGTGAAGATCATGGTCAGCCTGACCCCGAAGCTTGCGCCCGGCACTCCCGGGGCTGAAGTAACGACCGGTGATCCCATCACGATCCCGACGCCGATACTGTGAGCCTTGCAAAGATCCGATAGAATAGAACGATGATGAAAGAGGAAGAAAACAAGGTAGAAGTCGAAAAACAGGGTTCAAAAGGCTGGAGAGTTCTGAAGAAAGTCGCTTTTTGGATGCTTTTTCTGGGTGTTCCGTTGGTGCTGACTGCTCCTATTTGGATTTGGGGTGTTCTTTATGTAAAAATTATGCTGGATCCTTATGATCTGACTCCTTCGGATGTAGAAGGTATGATAGATGCTCGGTTCAAGAATTTTCAGGAATTCAGAATCGAAATGGGCAATAAGCACAATAAATATAAAAAAGAGTCTATCACACTGGAAGAAGCTAAATCTCTTTTGCAACCATTTGCTTGTAAAATCATTTTATCGGAGTATGCTGATGTAGATATGAAAAAAGCTGTGTGGTGTGATTCCAGTCATTCTGAGCAGTTGGTGGAGTATATTTATCCTGTGAGAACGCGATCGATTTATGATCAAACGTTTTCCATGGGCACAGGCGTGAAACATTATTATTGCCTGCTGGATAAGGATTGCAGGATTCTGGGCTGGGTATTCCCGGAAGAATGATGCTGGTTGCTGCGTGCCCGCTGCGGTTCACGGCTCCAGCTGCTTATTCGGGCAGGCCGGCGATGTGCGGTGCGTTTTTTGACAGAACGCGGGCGACACGGAACAGCGGGAGGCACAGCGCGATTTTCAGCGCGCACTGGACGAAGACGAGCCACGGATAATCGGGCACAGGAGTCGCGATCGGTACAAGTACCAGAAGGGTGGCCACGGCGACAAGCCTGATTTTCAACGGGCGGGGAGCTGCATCATAGTACGGCAGGGCGGCCAGGATGGTGACGGCCAGCATGGTTCCGGAAAGGATGCTGTAGAACAACTGCCCGTCGATGATGCTGTGGTATTGCCCGGTGAAGAGCAGGTAGAGGGTGTCCGCCAGCTGAATGAGCGAAAAGAATGCCGCCATGTAGGCAAAGATGCGGATGATGGCATTGCCGCCTTTCGCCAGCAGCACGAGGCAGCACCATGGAGCCAGAATGCCGCATAAAATCAGCAGCCACATGTAGAATCGCTGGGAGACGAAGTCGAAGAGGAAGCCGCCCCGCAGGCACAGGCTGCTGCCGAAGGTGGAGCCGATGATGAAGAGCAATGCTTCCAGCAGGCTGAAGACGGCGCAATGAATGGCGACGATGGAGACGATCCAGCCGATGCGGGCGACGATTTTCTTGACGATCGGATAGATGAGCCACATGGCGGGCGTTACGGTTCTTGGGACGGGATGGCGGGTGCGCCCGCGATGGGGAAGCGTCGGATGCCGTTCAGGTCGGCGAGCACTTCCGCGTGCCTGTATCCGAGCCGTTGCATCATGGACAGGACGGCATCTCCCTGATCGTGGCCGATTTCGAGCGCGACGATGCCGCCGGGAGCCAGTCGGGCAGGGGCTTCCCGAAGGAAGCGTTCGATGATTTCCGTGCCTTCCGCACCGCCGAACAGGGCCGAGTGGGGGTCGTGCAGCACTTCTGCGGACAGTTCTTCGGCATCGGGGATGTAGGGGAGGTTCGCCACCATGAGGTCGAAGCGTTCCGGCGGCGGAACGGGGGCGTGTTCCGCATCCGCTTCCTGCTGCCAGGCGGAGAAGAGATCGCTGCGGAAGGTGCGTACCTTCGCGCCGAGAGCTGTGGCGTTTTCCAGCGCGAGGCTGAGAGCCTGCGGGGAGATGTCCGCGAGCGTGACGTCGGGGGTGGCGGCGGCGAGTTCGAGGGCCAGCGTGATGCCGATGATGCCGGAGCCGGTGCCCATGTCCAGAATGCGCATGCCGGGGCGGGGGGAGATGCGTTTCAGCAGCAGTTCGACCAGTTCTTCCGTTTCGGGGCGTGGGACGAGGGCGCGCGCATCGGTGATGAAGTCGCGGCGGTAGAACTCCGTCGTGCCGAGCAGGTGCTGCAGCGGTTCGCCGGAGCCGCGCCTTTTCATGAGTTCTCGAAGGGGAACGAGCTTGTCTTCCGGGACGGCGTCTTCATGGTGCAGGTACAGCCAGGTCTTGTCGCATTGCAGTACATGGGCCATGAGCCTCTGCATGGAGTGGCGCGCGTCTTCACAGTCTTTGCCGGAGAGGTAGGCCGTGCCGGCATTCAGCACTTCGAGAACCGTTTTCATCATGCGAGGCCCTCTTCGGCAAGGCGTTCCTGCATCTCCGCATGCTGGAGTACGGCGATCACTTCGTTGATTTGTCCGGCAAGGATGCCGTCCAGATTGTAGGATGTGTACCCGACTCGGTGATCAGTCATCCGGCTTTGCGGGAAGTTGTAGGTGCGGATTTTTTCTTCGCGGCCTCCGGAGCCGATCAGGCTGCGCCGCTGGGAGGAGTACTTTTCATGCTCTTCGCGCTGTTTGGCTTCGAAGAGTTTGGCGCGAAGAATGCGCATGCCTTTTTCGCGGTTTTTCATCTGGCTGCGTTCTTCTTCGCAGCGTACCATCAGGCCGGTAGGAAGGTGGAAGATCTGGACGGCGGATTCCGTGCGGTTGACGTGCTGGCCGCCTGCGCCGCCCGAACGGCAGGTTTCGATGCGAAGGTCGTCGGGGCGGATTTCGATGTCCACTTCTTCGGCTTCGGGGAGGACGGCGACCGTGGCCGTGGAGGTGTGGATGCGGCCCTGCGTCTCCGTGGCGGGGACGCGCTGCACGCGATGCACGCCGCTCTCGTACTTCATGAAGCGGAATACTTCTTCGCCGGATATGCGGCAGACGGCTTCCTTGAACCCGCCGACATCCGACGGGCTGGCTTCCATCAGTTCGAATTTCCAGCCTTTCGCTTCGGAATAGTGCTGGTACATGCCGAGGAGATCCCCGGCGAACAGGGAGGCTTCGTCGCCGCCCGTTCCGGCGCGGATTTCGACGATGGCGTCGCGGTCTTCCGTCGTATCGCGGGGCAGGAGGCTGTATTGCACTTTTTCTTCCAGCCGGGAGATTTCCTGTTCGAGAGGTTCGATTTCCATGCGGGCCATTTCGGCCATTTCCTCGTCGTCGCTTTTGGAGAGTTCCTGATTGTCTTCCAGTTCGCGGCGGCATTTGAGCAGCTGGTCCCAATCCTGCATCAGCTCCTGTACGCGGCGGTGTTCGCGCATCAGTTCCGATGCCCGTTTCTGGTCGTTGAAGAAATCGGGGGCCGCAATCAGGGCCTCCAGTTCGGAGAGTCTTGCGCGGCGTTTTTCGATCAGGGGGCTGTAATCCATGAGAAGGGGGAAAATGTCTGCGGCGAGTGTACAGGGAAACGCGCTTTCCCTCAAGGGAATTTTGAGAAATGCAATTTTTATCTTGCCAATTTGCAGCAAGTGTGATTAAATGCGCGCGCACTTGACCCCGGTAACGGGCAAGTCATTCGTAGTCCTATAGTGTAATGGTAACACACCGGATTTTGATTCCGTTATTCTAGGTTCGAATCCTGGTAGGACTACCAACTTTTTGAAACCCGGCTGTGCGCCGGGTTTTGTTGTTTCTTCCGCCTGCATCCGGCGCGGTATTTTGGGATCGACATCATGGGGCTGCGCGGTATGATGGTAAACGGTATGCCACGGTGAACAGGTGTGCCGAATGCAATGAACCGGATGGAATGATGAAAACGATGATTTTTTTTGCATGTTTGCTTGCCGTATGGTTGGGTCTGGCAGCAGGGGAGGATGTCCGTGTGATCCGGCGCGAGGCGTTCGCCTTGCTTGATCTCGACCGTCCGGGGCTGGAAGATGTGAAGGCCCTCCACGAACAAGGAAAGGATCATGAGGCTGCAAAAGCCTTGCTCGCTTACTACCGGAATCGTGCAGGTGTCAGGATTCCGGGGAAGGTGTCCCTTTCGGAAGAGGAGGAACATTGGGCGAACGATGCGGTGAAGCACATTTTTTATGTGCGCGGCGTGCGTCAGGATTCGCTGTTTTACGGAGAAGAGATCGATTGGACGTATTGGCCGGTCAGGGATAATGAGCTGCGCTGGCAGTTGCATCGCCACAAGTGGTTTACGCCGCTGGGGAAGGCCTACCGCATGTCGGGGGAAGAGATGTATGCCGAGGCGTGGGTGCATCAGTACAGGGACTGGATCAGGAAGAATCCGCTGTTGTCGGATGAAGAAAGGAAGAAGAGGCGGCAGGGCAGCCAAGGTGAGATTGATGAAGTGGAAAATATGCGTTTTGCCTGGCGGTCTCTGGAGGTGAGCCACCGCCTGCAGGATCAGATCATGCAGTTCCGGCTGTTTCTGGATTCGCCTTCTTTCACGCCTGAGTTTCTGACGGAATTTCTGGTGAATTACCACCGGCATGCCGCACATATCATGGGGCATTATTCGCAACGGGGCAACCACCTGCTGTTCGAATCCCAGCGTATGATCGCGGCAGGTTCCTTTTTCCACGAATTCAGGGATGCTGCGGCATGGAGGAAAAGCGGCATCAATATCCTGAACCGAGAGATTACGGCACAGGTTTACGAAGACGGCGGCCAGATGGAGCTTGATCCGGGTTATCATCTCGCATCCATCAATCTTTTTCGGAAGGCCTTGGAGCTTGCCGAGAAGAACGGGTTCCGCGACGAGTTTCCTCTCGGTTATTCGGATGTGATTGAAAAGATGATCATGTTCCACGCCAATATCTCTTTTCCCGATTACTCCAATCCCTGTTTCAGCGATGCCAAGCTGCATGGCAGAAGGGTGATGCTGCGCAATTATCGGGTTTGGAGCGATCTTTTTCCGAAAAATGAGGCCATCAGGTATTTTGCCACTGAAGGCAGGGAAGGTGCGCTTCCGGGTTACTTGTCGAAGGGTTTCCCCGATTCCGGTTTTTTCGTTTTCCGCAATTCCTGGGGGATGGATGCCACGCAGATGGTGGTGAAGGCCGGGCCGAAGGCTTTCTGGCACAATCAGCCGGATAACGGTACGTTCGAGCTGTGGTTCAAGGGCAGGAGGCTGTTCCCGGATTCGGGTTCCTATATGTACGGCGGCGAGGGGGAGATTCAGGAACAGCGGGACTGGCATCGCCAGACGTGCGTGCACAATACCGCGACGCTGGACGACAGGAATCTGGAAAATACGGAATCCGTGACCCGGCTGTGGCAGCCGGATGGGGAGGAGCAGGTGCTTGTGACGGAGAACCGGAGTTACAGGGATTTGAAGCATCGCCGCTCCGTTTTCTTTGTGGATGGCCGCTATTTCGTGATTGTGGATGAACTGGATGGCAAGGCCGTGGGTACGGTGAATCTCCATTACCAGATGCCTGAAGGGGAGATCGTGCACTCAAGCCGGGAGATGGCGTTTTCCACGCAGTTTGAAGACGGCAGCAGGATGATGCTGCAATGTTTCGGCCCGGCAGGAATGAGCGTGAGGCAGGAGGATGGATGGTATTCCGAAAAATCCCGGAACCGCAGAAAGCGGATGAGGATTTCGTTCGATGCAAGGAAGGATGGCGAGGAAGCCGTTCGTTATGTGACGGTCATTTGCCCGGTGGATGCCAAGGGGGATGTTCCCCGTTTCCATGCGGAATTCGGCAATGCGAAATTCGATGAATACGGGTTGAAGGTGAATGTGTCGGTCGATGGAAAGAGCCGTGTTTTGGCCTATGAACTGGATCGGCCTTGAATGGCCGGTTGATGGGGATGCGGCAAGAAAAAGCCCTGCAAGCATGGCCTGCAGGGCTGGGTGAATGAGAAGCGGTATGCTTGCCCCGGATTATGAGGGGTTCACGTTGAAGCTGAATACCTTTCCGTTGAAGGAAGGTGCGAGCGTCTGCAAGGGGAGAACGAAGGTGGAGCGCACGCCCTTGGTGCGGGGACCGAAGTTTTCGTCCGGGTTGCGGAAGCTCTTGAGCGTCATGGTGCCTTCGGACTTGCCGTCGATGAGCAGGCGGGTGTTTTCCGGTTCGCCGATGAGTTCGATCTTGACCTTTTTGCCGACGGGCAGTTTGGTGCCGAAGGAGAATTCAAGCGTATCGTCGCGGCGGAAGCCGATGGTGCCGTCTTTCATCACGGCGAGCAATTCTCCCTCCGGAGCGGAAAGGAGAACCTGTTCCTTGCCTTCGGGGGCGGCAGCCAGTTCAACTTCCATCGTGAGGTGGTAGTTGGGGCCAAGAGCAGGCTGGTTCAGCTGCTGGGGCAGCTTGCCGGGCGTGACGGTGAAGGGTTTGGCATCCTTCCATTTATGCAGCGGGTTGGTCCGGGGGGCATCGCCGATGGCAGCCACGAGCTCGCGGTGCTGTTCGAAGGTGTCGGGAGCTTTGGCCTTGCCCCACATCTTTTGCCCGAGGATGTCCATGGAATCGGAGACGATGCCCCAGATATCGTAAGGAGCATAGCCGGAGTGCTTGATGTCCGTTTCATCGTTCCAGATGGCAAAGGATGCGCCGATGAGCTGGGGATGGCCGGAGGGCAGGGTTTCGTTGCCGATGCGGTTGGGAATCCAGTTGTTGTAGAGTCCCTTGTGGTTCTTGTCCATGCGGTAGTAACCGGCATAGGGTACGACATAGAGCGCGCCGTCATTGGTATTGATGACGTCGTAACCGAGATCGACGGCTTCCTGCGCCTTCATCCAGCCGGTGTTCCAGAGGTTCATCTGTACGCCTTTGCTGACTACGGGCGTTTTGCCGGGCTTGGTGCTGAGGCTGCCCCAGATGCGCGGCGTATGGCCGCGCTTGAGCGCGTGTTTGAGGACGGCGTCGGCAAAGTGGCGGTAGTCTTCCTTGTCGCCGTAGAATTCGTCGGCACCCACATGGATGACATCGCAGCCTTCAAAGACAGGGCGGCCGAATTTGGGATCTTTCAGGAGGTATTCGTCAAACACCTGGCTGACAAGCTTGATCGTTTCCGGGTTGGCGGCGTCCAGCATCTCGCAGCGGCGCTTGTCATGGTTCATCGGTCCCTTGTAGATCAGATCCGGGCGCAGGCGGGTGAAGGAAAGCGCGTGGCCGGGGGTGTCGAATTCCGGGACGATGTTGACGCCGCGGCTTTTGGCATAATTGATCAGGTCGACGAATTCCTTTTTGGTGTAGAAAAGATCCTTGGCCGTCAGGGGAGTGCCGTCCGGCCCCTTCATGTCGGATTCAAGGCGGAAGGCGGTGTAGCTTTCCTTGAACGGGTCGCGGCCCTTGTCCACATACTGTTCGTGGAAGATGTAGTTGTTGTTGATGACCAGATGGAGGTCATTCATCTTGTACCAGGACATGGTGCGGATGACATCCTTGATGTAGCTGAGAGGGTAGGGGGTGCGCGCTACATCGAGCATGAAACCGCGTACCTGATAGCGGGGGAAGTCCACTGCGGTGCCGCAAGGGATGCTGCCATTGTTCTGGCGCAGCATCTGCAGCAGGGTGCGGGTACCCCAGTACTGGCCCGTGGGGGTGGCAGCGGCGATGGTGACGCCTTTCGGCGTGACGTCCAGTGTGTAACCTTCCTCGCCGATGTTGCTTTCTTTGGTGGTGCCGAAGGAGATGTCCGCCTTTTGGCCGGGAGCAACGATCTTCACCTTGCAGCCCAGAATGTCCGCCAGATCGGCGACAAAGGTTTCGGCAAGCTTTTTGTCGGAGCAGGCAATCGTCACGGTATCGCCCGGTTTGTATGCGCCCTGGCCGCCTTTCCATTGGAGAATTTCCGGGATGACGCGGGGTTTGGGGTTGCCCTGGTCGGCTGCCGGGGCTTTCAGCATGATTTCATAGTCCTTGCTGACCGCTTCCTTGCCGTCCTTGGTGACCTTGAAGCTGACATTGACCGGGGTATCTGCAAGCACGGGAGCTATTTTCCCCTTGCTGTCGATAATCTGTTCGTAATCGGCTCCGAGAAGCTGGATTGTCGCGCCGGGTGCATGAGGCATGGGCAATTGCCTGGCGCCCGCTTCGATCTGCGGAATGGTGAGCGAATCCGCAATTTGCCGGGCATCCTGCCCCATCAATGGAGCTGCCGCGCATGCGGCAAGCATCAGAAGGGTTTTCTTTTTCATGATCTTATATCGTTCCGAATAACGGAATGTCTGAATCCGTCCTCAAAATACGTGGAATTCATGCGTTTTATTTCAGAAAAAATGAAAACAATGAGGATTTTTGCATGGCCGTTGTTTTACAAGATTTTGGTTTGCATCGCATGGGGGATCTTGATTTGAAAGTAAAAATGATCATGGGTTGAATTCGAATCCACCTTGGATACAATCAATCATTTTTCATTGGTAGTTGCTTGGTATCATTTCTTTTCTCATGAGTCGCTATTTCGGTATTCTTTTTGTACGTTATGGTTTGACACACAGTTTTCCGTTTGCTATAGTCGTTGTGTTCGGAAATTATATTAAGTCGGATTGAGTGTCCGTCTTGGTGTGTCTGGATCGGGTGATTGTATGGAACGCTTGAAATTCATGCGGTTATCCGTTTCTGATGCGGATTTTCGAACAATGCATTATCAGCTCCTGTTATAATAGTTCTCATTTTAGTCCTCATTTTTCATCCATATGAAATTGCATCTCCCCCTTGCGTTGCGAACAGCGATTCTTTCCTGCCTTGCCGTTACGGTATGTTGTACGACAACGGCTACGGCTTCTTCCCAAGATTTGAATTGGGAATCGTCCTATGTGGTACCGACCGCGTTTTCTGCGGCCGTGTTGCCCATGGCTGCATTCCCCGGACCGGATGGCGTGACGTATGATAATGTGAATTCAGGCACGGCTTCGAGAGGCGATATTACCGTGACAGCCAATTCGGTGATCAATTATACGACCGAAGGCAATACCGGATCCTCCATTACGGCAACGGGGCGTGATATCAAGTTGATGACATTGACGGATCCGAATAATGCGGGATCCTATGCTCGCCGTCAAATGACGCTCAATGGCCCGATTACGGCCAATTCCGTCTGGTTTGCACAAAGTCGTTATTTGATGACTGCCAATCAATTGACGAATGCTGGAACGATTTATGTAGCAGGTGGTCAGTTGTGGATCGATGGTGCCCAGACCCTGAACAACAATTTTCATTTGGGCGACAGTTCCTTGTTTACGGAAGCCAATGAATACGGAGGAGCTGCTTTGCGTATAACAGGTAATACGACGTTCGCTGGTACGGTCAATATTCTGAGTGACGGTTCAAAGATCACGGTGGCGAATGGTAATACATTGACTGTGAATAATGCGATTACGGGTTCGGGTACATGGCAGATCGCTGCTCCCGGGGCCACTGGCACGGTGAAATTGAATGCTACCAACCATGCCGGTTTTACGGGCAATATCCTCGTTTCCGGTAGTGCGGCTTTGACATGGGGTAATGGTAATACGGGAGCGGCAGCAGCAGGGGCAACTTGCGGTTTGGGCAATACGATCGAAATTCAGAATGGTGGTCGCATGAATCTGCATCTTTGGACGGCCGCGCAATCCAACAAGGCGCAGACGGTTGCCATCAGTTCGCATGTCAAAATGTCGGGAACATCCATGCTGCATTTCGAGGACGGTTCCTATACCTTCAATCAGGGTATTGAATTCGCGGCGGGTAGTAATGCCACGTTGAACAGCCAATGGGCCAAGCATTATTATTTGACCAAGCTGGATGGAGCCGGCACGATCATACTTAATCGTGGGGCGGGAGACCTCGCAGGCGTCAACAACTTTTATCTGGATGCTGCCGGTTCGTTTACGGGAACCATCAGGCTGACAACGAACAATACCAATGTGAATGTCAGCCGCCTCGTATTGCAACATAACGAAGCTGCCAGCAATGCGGTGATCGATATGGCTCAGAATACCGCCCTCTGGATCGGTACGACGAATGCGACGATCGCCGGGCTTTCCGGTGTAGGCAATGTGCTGAACGGTACGGCCGGAAATACGCTGACGATCAATAATACGGGAGATTACGTGTATGGCGGCAATATTGCTGCCGATGTGAATATCGTCAAGTCCGGAACCGGTTCGCAGACATTATCCGGAACCAATCCTGATTTCAATGGCAATATCACCGTGAATGGCGGTACCTTGGTTCTGTCCATGAGCGGTACGCATACCCTGGCGAATGTGGCCGTCAATAATCAGGCATCGATTGCATTTGCAAACGGTGCATTCACGGCCACGGCGTCGTCCATGAATATGGCCAATCTCGGTCTGTCTGATTCGACCAGCCTGAACCTGACGGGCAATCAGAATTTCAGTTCGGTCGTTGTCGGCAACGGCATGAACAGGCTTGTTCTGACCGGTGCAACGGAAGCCCGCTTCGGCGATGTATCCGGTACGGGTATTCTGATGGTATCCGTCGATGATCTGAATGTCGCGAAACTGTATGCCGACAGTTTGACCGGTGCGAAACTGTATCTGACCGATGGTACTCGTACGGGTGTTGCTACCCGGCAGGCTTCCGGCGAATTGGCTTTTATGGCGCTGCCCGAATTGACCGGAGCCACGGTCAATGATCCGACTCATGAATATATTCGTGTCGGCGGCAATGTGACCCTTCAAAAGGATCTCGTGATCGGGGGCCTCATTCTGCAGGATGTAGCCGGAGATGCCAACCGATTGACCGTGACCGACACGTTCACCGTGAACGACAATCTGTTGTATTCCGGCTCGACGGCCAATGGCTTTTCCATTGCCGGCGGCAATATGATCGTCGACGGTTCGTTGACGCTGACGGGCGGCACGCTGAAAGTGGCGACCGGCGCCACCTTGACGCTCAATGGCGGTGTGATGCAAAGCGGCGGACAGTTGATGCTGGATGGCGGCACGCTTGCTCTCAATCAGGCTGCTTACGGCACATGGAATGTAACGGGTAACGGCAGTCTGAATGTCAATCAGGATGCCAGCCTCACGACTGCGGGATTGGGTACTATTTTGTATACGGTGAATCAAGGCGGCACAATGACCTTGTCTTCAGTAACCGGAACGACGACGCAAGTGATACTCAATAGCGGAGGCAGACTTGTACTGGCCGGAGGCGTGAATTTGTACACGGGCCCGACTCAGTTGAATGCGGGCGGTACGATCGAATTGCAGGCCAATGCAGCTTTGACGATGCATGGCGCAGCCGTAGCCAGCCGTATCAATATGCTGGGCGCGGGCACGTTGCGCGTATGGGGCGGCAATCAGGGTGTTGTCTCCGGCGATGTGTCGGCGGCAGGAGCCGTCTCGCTGTTTTCTGAATCCGTTGATGCTTCTACTTCCTCGCTGTCCATCGTATCCGATGTATTCAATGCAGCCGGTACCGTGACTGTGAATGCGGGTAACGGCTCTTCAGTCAGGTTTGCCGGTCGTAGCGTAACGATGGGCAGTCTTGCGCTGGCTGGCAGCAATCAGGTGACATTTGCCGATGGAGTCAATGCCAATGTGACAGGCAACTTTGCGTTCAGCAGCGATACGGCGGGAACGGTGCATCTGGTAAACAACGGTTCATTGTCTGTCGCGGGGGCTTTCTATGTTTCCGGCAATATGACCTTGGGTGCAGCCGACGGTTCGGAACGCGGTGTGTTGACGACGGGACGTTTTGCGATGGCCGTTGACAACCGAGCCAGCGCGACAACTGTCAATCGTGGCATTGTGATGAATGTGACGGGCAATACGAATGATGCATCCGCCGGAGTGGCTTCGTTCATGCTGGCCAATTATCCCGGTAATCATTCGATGACGGTTTCCGGCGTCCTGAATGTCCTGAATGCGGGCATTTCTCTGCGCGACGGCAATGGTACGCTCACGATTAATGATGGCGGTATCTTTAATATCAATTCCCTGCAAATTACCAGAAATGCAGGGACACCCGGTTCGGTGGCGACGATCGTCTTGAATGCAGGTGCGATGATGAACGTCGGTACAGGTGGTTTCGGCACGTCATTGACGAATCTGACCTTGAACGGAGGTACGATCGGTATTTTGAATAGTACGACCAACTGGACCGGCGCGAAAGATTTGGCGTTTGCGGGCGGTACGACCGTGACGTTCAATACGGACCGTTATGCCCCATCTGCAACGACTGTGGCAGGAGCCTATACGGGTACCGGCGGCACGATTACCCTCAGCGGGGCATTGAGCGGCGCGGGAACACTCGTCAAAGACGGTGTCGGTACTTTGGTTGCAAGCGGAACGAGTGCTTTAACGGGCAATGTTATTGTGCGCAACGGCACATTGAATGTAACCGGTACGCTGGGTACGCTTTCCAACCTGAATATGCAGGGAGGCCAACTGACAGTCGGTGGAACGACTGACGTGAGCTTTGCTGCCTATACATCCGGTGCAGGACGTTTCGGTATCAACGTTTCGGCGAATACGCCCGGTGTTTTGAACTACACGGGAACAGCTGCCTTGGGTGCCTCCAATACGCTCAATTTCAATTTCGATTTTGCCAATCTGACGAATGCAAAGACGCTGACCGTCTTGAAATCGACCGTGGCAGGCAACACGGCTGCCACTGTATTCAATACCGATCAGATTGTTCGAGGCCAGAATGCAACGCTTGCATGGGATGCGACGGGTACGAATCTTGTTCTGACCGTTACGGGTACCAAAGCGTCCGCCAATCTTGTCTGGAATGGAACGGCGGGACAGGTATGGGACAGTAAAGCCACGGAAGCATGGTTGAACGGAACCGATGCTTCGATGTTCTATGCGATGGATACCGTGGAATTCACTGCCGCTTCCGGTATCAAGAACATCGTGTTGCAAGGCCAGCTCCAAACGGCTGGCATTACGGTAAGCGGTGGCGATTATACCTTCACTTCGGCTACGGGTGGTTCCACACTGAGCGGCAACATTACGGTGAATGCCGGAGCATCGCTGACGGCGGGCACGGCTGGCGTACTCGGATCAGGAGCGATTGCGAACAGCGGTACGCTGTCTATCGGAGAAAATGTGCAGTACGGTACGATGTCGGCAGTGACCGGCAATGGTACTCTGCGTCTCAAGGAAGGTTCGTCGGCTTCAGTGGCATATGCTGATGCACAATCCTATGTCGCAGATCAGAATGCTCGTCTGACACTGACAGGCATGGGTGGCTCTGGCAATGTCAATACCAATTTCAAACTTGCAGGAAACGGCAACATTACCTGTGTGTATACCGGTAATCCGGTTGTCTTGACGACAAACAATGCCTTTACGGGTACCTTGACTCTGTCTACGAACAGCACCAACAACCAGTGGGTCATGAATCAGGCGAATGGATCGCAATTTCTTGCTCCGGTAGATGGCAAATATGGTTCCATCGTTCTGGCTGCGACCACCAAAATGACGCTTGGATCCGCTTACCACGGCAAGGCGAACGGCTTGCTTCTTGGCGGTCTTTCCGGTGATGCTTCCAGCCGCATTGAAGGGCGGTTTAATACAAATCCGTCCACCAGTGAAAATTATAGGTATATTACTTTAAGGCAGGATACGGATACGGTTTTTGCCGGTGTTTTCGAAGCGCAAAATGCACCTCGCGACATAGGCATTATCAAACATGGCTCTGGCAGGTTGACCCTTACCGGTGCAAACGCTTCCCCTGCGGATCTGGATGTTCATGAAGGTATCGTAGCCATCGGTAATGGCGGTACGACGGGGCAGTGGTCGGGCAACATCAATGTGTACAGTACTGATGATGCGACAGGTACCCTGATCTTCAACCGTTCGAACGCTTTGACGTATGGCGGTGCGCTGGGCGGCAACGGTGTGATTGAGATCGAAAACGGCAATATCACCTTGAGCGGTACGGCAACCAACTTCACGGGCGAGATCAAGGCGCAAGGCGGTACGCTTATCGCCGGTAGCACCGGATTTGCCGGTACGGGCACAATCGTGGCCGATGGGGGTACGATCAATCTGGGAACGTTTGCCGTCACAAGCGCGATTCGGATTGATAACAGTGCATCCGTGCTGACGGCCGGTACAGGCGGAACCGCTGCGGGAGGTATCACCATCAGTAACGGCGTGACCCTGAACACTCGCAACTTCTCTCAAACGGGAACAATCTATTACACGAGCGCCGACAACTTCTGGAATATCCGGGGGGATGCTCCGGCAGGTACGGTCGTTGATTTCAATGGAGTGACCGATTTCACCATCGGCGACCACCTCAAGGTGGCTCTGTGGGATGGAGGCGTACTGACGGATGCCATGGTATCTGCAGCGGCTTCCACCACGGATCTGACCTATACGCTGGAGTACATGACAAATGGCGAATTGTGGTTGAAGGTGGGGCTGAATCTCGCCAACGCCTATGTGTGGAGCGGGCAAACGACCGACGCCAATCAGGCAACCGCATGGACGAAACAGGGCATTACCGGACCGCCTACTGTGACCGACAGTATCTATTTTACCGACGACGCCTTCACTGCAGAAGGTACAAACTTGCTGAATGTCGATACGGCAGGCTTAAGCGTGAAGGATATTCTTGTCAGTATCTCCGCGGATAATACCTACAACTTCAATGCTGGCGCCGGTTTCACGACGACTGGGTCATTGGTGAAGAACGGTGCTGGCACTTTGGTTGTAGGAGTGAACAACCACTTTGCGAATGTAGAACTTCGGGATGGTACGACGGAAATCCGGACGGCGGGAGCGCTGGGCACGGGCACCGTCACCATGAGCGATGGGGCGACGCTGAAATACGGGGCGAACGCCTCGGGCTGGGAAGACGACATCCTCTCGGGCAACCTGACGCTGGCCGCGGGCTCCACCGCCGCGCACATCGACATCTCGCAGGCGGCAGGCATCGTCACATGGACCGAGTACCTGGGCACCACCGCCATCACCAAGAGCGGAGCCGGCACCCTCAAACTCAGCCAGACGGCGCTCACGACCGCCGCCATCACCGCCACTGACGGCGTACTGGAACTGGCAGGCGCCACCACCTACAGCGGCAGCATCACCCTCAACGGCACGGCGAGCGCCCTCAACCTCACGGGCACCACCACCTTCGCCAACGGCTTCACGCTGGCGCTGGGCGACAAAACCATGACCCTCACGGGCACGCTCACCGACCGCAATGCGGCCGTCGGCTACGATGCCACCGTCAACGGGGGCACCCTCACCTTCGGAGCTGCCGCCAGCACCTACACGGGCAAACTCACCATGACGGGCAACGCCACGCTCAGCACGGATGGCAACGCCACTCTGGCCGGCACCATTGCACAGGTAGCGGGCAGCACGCTCAACCTCGCGGGCACGGGCACCTTCATCGGCACACTGGGAGCGACGGATGTCGCGCTCGGAGCCGGCACGGGCCTCCAGCTCAACGCGAACGCCACGATGAACAACCTTGTCATGACGGACACCTCCCGCCTGAGCGGAGCGCACACGCTCACCCTCTCTTCGGGCGACCTGAACGGCACGGTGGACAACGCCACCGCCATCGCCATGACGGGCGGCACGAACGGCACGGGCAGCCTGAACCTGAACGGGATCGACATGGGCGCCCTCACCGTCACGGGAGGCAACATCACGGGAGCGACTGGAACGATCGGACAGGTCCACATCAACGTGGCCCGTGCGCTGACGACGAACTTCGGAGGCATGGACGCCGCCAAAATCACATCGCTCCGCACCACGAACGGCGGAGCGCGCATCACGGGCCTGACGGGTACGGCAACGCTGAACACGGCCTTCCTGACCTTCGGCACCGGAACGGCCAGCATCAACGGCGCAGGTGCGGACACCGCGAAAAGCATCGTCACGGGAGCGAACCTCACTGTCAACGGCGCCTTCACCGCCAACCTCTCCGACGAACTCGTGGCAGCGCTGAAAACGGCCATCGGCAACGACTCGGCCACAGTCAGCCTGTTTGCCACGAACGGAACGCTGACGGCGAACATCGGCGACATCGTCTTCGGC
>NZ_LIGX01000001.1:147685-182903 GCF_001683795.1 Neoakkermansia glycaniphila | reverse complement strand
GGAGGGGGACAATGGGGAGGTGGCTGCCGTGTATGCCGCCTGCCTGCCGGAGACGGAGGTGCGGGGGTATTTTACGAAGGGGCAGAAAAAGGTGTCCACAGGAGTGCGGGTGCGGCTGGAGAGTCTGCCCTCGGGGGCGGTGCTGATGGACCGCCACCAGCAGCAGAACGGCCACTGCCGGGGGAGCTATGACTGGAATTACGGCTGGGCGGGCCCGGTGTGGGGGGATACGCAGGTGCGCCTGACGGTGTGGCCGCACCAGGCGCGCGGGCCGTGGGGCGGGTATTTGATTTCTCCGGCGATCAGCCGGACGCTGTCGGCGCGCATCATCCAGATGCAGACGGAGGCATGAAGATGGGTTTGAACAAGTTTTAATGATTTTATGATGACGATTGATACGACTCCCGGCGAAACGTACGCGATTACGACTTCCGAGCCTGTGAGGGTTTCCGCCCTGCGGGAGGATGGAAGCGAGGTGCTGCTCTGCTCGATGACGGAGCCGGGGCAGTATCTGGTGGTGGCTCCGACCGGAGCGTTGCGCGTGTCCGGATCTTCCGCTCTCGTGACGCGGTCTTTTAGGTCAGCCCCTGCCGGTGCGCTCTGCCGCGCGGCGTCCGGCGGGGGCGTAATCGGGATAGAGTCCGCCGTGCTGCCTTTTGCGCCGGGGGACGGGACGGATAATCTGAATGCCGGCGGGTTCGCGTTCGAGGCGGAGGTGTCCGGCGAGTTGCGGCGGGTGGCCCTGAAGGGGCGGTCGGGGTACGAGTTTCACAAAAATCCGGTGTGGCTGAAGGTGTGGCGGCGGATGGAGGGCGGGCCGGTGTGGCTGGGGCTGTCGCGGGAGGGTGTGGTGCAGGTGAACGACAGGGTGAATGTGTGGACGTTTGACGAGGGGCTGCGCCTTGCTGCGGGGGATGTGGTGGTGGTGTCTTCCCACCGGGAGGAGGCGAAGGAGAGCCGGGAATACGGCGTGGACGGGACGGAGGGAAAGCTGCTGTGCCGGGTCGAGGCGATTGCCCACCGGGAGGGGATCGGCTGTCTGGACGATGCGGGCGCGCCCGGATGGGATTATCTGCCGGAGGGGGATATGACGCTCGCCCGGCCCGCCGATCTGGCGGATTACGCGCAGGTGGCGTTGCGGGAGGAGGGGGCCTTCGATCCGCTGCATACGCGCGCTCAGACTCTCTACGTCCTGCAAGTCTCTACCACCTCCTGAACAATCTTTCTCTTCTTCAGGGCAACGCCCGCAAACATCAATAATCGTACCTTGTACCTCATAAATCGTACCTCAAAAATATCATGGCAACCAAAACGACAAAATTGTATCTCGGCTCCGTGCTGCTCGTCGATCTGACGACGTTTGCGCTGGCGGGGGATTTGACGACGCATTCCGGCAATTCGACGGCGCATGTGACGGCGGCGGAGCGTGCCGCGTGGAATGCGAAGGCGGACGCCGCCACGCTGACGGCGCACACGGGGAATGCCGCTCTGCATGTGACGGCAGCGGAGAGGACGGCGTGGAATGCGAAGCTGGACGGTTCCGCTCTCTCTGCCTATGCGACGCAGGCGTGGACGACGACGCAGCTTGCGGCGTATGCGTCGCAGGCGTGGGTGGATGCGCAGATTGCGGCGAAGCACCATATCCGGATTGTGCCGACGGATGCTCTGCCGCTGCAAGGGGTGGCGGATGTGATTTATCTCGTGCCGAAGGGGTGGGAGCATCCCGAGTCGGCGGATGCGTCCATCCGGGAGCAGTATGTCTGGATTGAGGAGAAGTGGGTGAAGGTAGGGGATACGAGCGTGTCTCTGGCGGGGTATGCGCAGGAGGAATGGGTGGCGGCGCAGTTGGCGGGGTATTACACGAAGGCGCAGGCGGATGCGGTGGCATCCACGGCGAAGGCGGGGGCCGTGGCGGAGGCGAAGGCTTATGCGGACGGGAAGTTCGCGCAGGCGAAGTCTCTCACGCAGGCGGCCTATGATGCGCTCGCCGTGAAGGATGCGGGAACCCTTTACGCGATTGTGGAGTAGCCATGCTGCGGGAACTGAAACTGGGGAATTTGTCTCTGCTGCGGGTGGCGGCTTCCGTGTCTGCGGGGGAGGCGGGGCTGGTGTCCGGCGCGCAGGTGGCGGCATATGTGGAGGGGAGGCTCGCGGAGATGGGCGGCGGGAGCGGAAGCGGCGGGAGCTGGAACGGGGGGACGGTGACGCGTCCCGTCATTTTCAACGCAGATGTGCAGATCGGTACGGGGCCTTCCGTCTGGCTGCGCTACCACAATACGAATGCGGGGGCGACGTGGCCGTATATTCCGGAGGAGGCTGTGCCGACGAGAGGCCAGATCAATGAGTTCGTGCTGGAGCGAAGCGCGAATACGGAGAACTGGCATGAATCCGCCTCCTGCCCCAATACCTGGCTCAAGCGGCCCGCGCTGCCGGGGGGATGGTACAGGGTGGAGGTGATGCTGAACTCGGCCAACGGGGATGATGCTCTGGGCATTATCAATGCCGCCGCCGTGCGGAGCCGGCAAGTGAAGTGTGTGACGGGGCTGGCGTATGGCGGCACGGACAATTCGTCCTGCCCGTATACGAGCTGGGACGGGGTGGAGTGGTACAACAATTCTTCCGAGGCGGTGTCGCGCGCGATGGCAAGCGTCGTGCGGCTGGATTTCATTTATTGCCACTACGAGGCAACGGATGTCGCCTGGCTCGGCGAGGGGTTGGTGTCCGCCTGGCCGGGATGGAACAAGGGGGTGGCGCGGTACACGGGGATTCGCCCGCCGCAAGAGCTCTCCTGAACTGTTTCCCCGGCCCATGAACCTTTCAAGCAGAACAATATCATGACTATTTCCGTACAAACTACTCCGGGTATGACTTATGCGATTACGGCGACTGCCCCCTGCTCCGTCGTCGTAATCGAGAACAATCTGCCTTTTCCGTTTCTGAATATCGAGGAGCCGGGGCAGTATATCGCCGTGGCTCCGGGGATGGAGTTGCTCCTGACGGATGACGATGCTCTGGTGACTCCGGCGTGGGGGCGAGTGATCGCCGGGGGGACGGTGCGCCGCAGGGAAGCTCCGCAGCCCGGCGTGGCCTCCGGGCTGCCTCTCGTCTCCGGCCTGCCGGAAGACGGGCTGCTGCAACACGGCCATGTCTATAATCTGAACTGGGTGCCGCCGGAGCGGGAGGTGGTTGATCTGTCGGCGTTGCGGATGGAGTTCGACGGGGTGAATGTGACTTCCTGCCAGCTTTGGTTCGCCCTGCATCCGACTCGCGGGAAAGCGCTTTTCATCAAACCCGGCGGTTTCACATGGCTTCCGAAGGAGACGGAGTTTTCCAGTCCGGGATTTTACCGTTTTTCCATCGTGTGTGAACCGCAATTTCGCCTGATCCGGCTGGAGTATTTTATCGCCATTTGACCCGTGCGGGGTTCCTTTTCCTCTCTTTTTCAACATCCTTCCAAACAATAGAAGAACACAAACAACATGAATACGAATACATGCAATCATACCGAAGAGGTCGCCATGGCGATCTACCGCCAGTACCGGACCGGACTGAACCCGAATGCGGATTTCGACTGGGGCTCGCTGCCCGATGTCGAGAAGCAGGCGTGGCTCCGGGTGGCCGGGAATATCCTGCCGACGCTGGGCCAGCACGCGCTGGCCGATCTGCTGGCCTATGCGAAGCTGAAGCTCCGGGAGGCGTCTTCCGGCTGGTGGAAGGCTCTGTGGGGGCTGGCGGTGGCCGCAGCTCTCGCCGCCGCAAGCTGGCTGGCCTCTCTGGGGCTGACCGGATGCGGGCATACGGTGGAGGCGTCCCGCGAGGCTGGCGTCATCATCTGCAAGGACGGGACGTGCCTGATTCTGAAGGACGGGCATCTCACCTACGGGCCACAACCGCAGAAAACAGGCACGGCCATCACCCCCGCCGGGAAATAGACACGCACTTTTTCCATGGAATATTACCTGTTCATTATTAACTTTTCACTTGAATATCATGTGTAAACCCTACGACTGGTTTTTGAGGCTGGTGAATACGCTGAGGGTCGTTTTTGCGACGAAGGAGGGCGTGTTCGCGCTGTTGATCGCGGTGATGCTCGCCGGGCTTTACGTGCTCTATACCGATATGCGGAGTTTCATCACGGAGCAGACGCGTACGCAGATCGAGACGGTGCGGGTGCTGACGGAGCTGAAGGCGGAAATCTCGAACCTGAAGCATGACCGATGAATGCGCTGGAACAACGCATGGCCGCCAGGATTCTGCTCTTCGAGGATGAGCGGGCGACCGGACCGGAATCGCTGAAGGTGCGCAGGCAGCCCGCTGCCGACAAGGGCGGCAGGTGGGAGGTGTGCGGGATTTGCGACGGGATTGAGCCTTCCGCCTTCCGCCGCATCAAGGCGTTGCTGGATGAGGGGAGGCGGAAGGAGGCGTGGGATGCCTGTCTGGAGTATGTGTGGACGGATACGCGGTCTGTGCGGTCGTGGATCGGCAGTGCGGCGTATCCGGCGACGGAGTTTTTCCTCCGGGATCATTGTTTCAATTCCGGGGGGACGAATACGGCCAAGGTCCTGCAACGCGCTCTGAATGACGAGGGGGCGAGTCCGGCTCTGGCGGTGGACGGTAGCGTGGGGGATGCGACGCGTTCGGCGTTGCGCCGCCGCCTGCTGCATGGTAAAGAGAGGGATTTTCTGACCTGCCTGCGGGACCGGCGCAAGGCGTTTTATCTGGCCTGCAAGCAGTTCCCGGAGTTCGGGCGCGGGTGGCTGCGCCGGACGGATGAGGCGCGGGATTTTGCGCTCACGCTTTGTTGAGGGGATGTCGTCCGGGGCGGGAGGCTGTTTTTGACTCCTTTTCCTTTTTCTCTGTTACTTGTTACCTATTAACTATTAATTATTAACTTTTCGAGATCATGGGTTCGAGTATCGGCAATGCGATCATGGATGTGGTGACGCTGGGGTCTTCCTACCAGCAGCGGAAGGCGGCGAAGGAGCAGGTGCGCGCCGCGAATGCGATGGCGGCGGCCATGGAGAAGCAGCCCGTGGTGCAGGCTTCCGCTGTGGCCGCGCAGCGGCAGGAGTCCGCCGAGCAGAGCGAGCAGAATGTGAACTCCGCCGCCCGGAGGCGGGCCTCCCTGAGCAGGACGGTGAATACGCCGGGCTCCGCTGCCGCTTCCCTGCTCGGCGGGCGGAGGACGCTGGGGTGAGGCAGCGGGACAGGAAGGGAGTTTCGTTGCCGTTTTCTTTGTGACTGTTCGTTTTTTCCTTTGAACTATTACCTGTTCACTCTTCCTTTTTAACTATTCAAGATTATGGGTTATGCACATTCAGCCGAGGATTACGCCAGCACTGCCGAGGCTCTGCTGGCGGAGATGCGCAACAATGCCGGGGACTGGGACTGGCTGCGCCGCCACATCATGCCGCGTACGCAGGCCGGGGCCAACCATGAGGAGCGGCAGGCCTCCAGCCGGAAGCGGATGCACTCGACGGCGGCGATCAAGGCCCTGCGGGTGCTGACGGGGGCGCATATCATGTATATCACGCCGACGGGGCAGCAGTGGTTTGCCATCAAGTCGGGGCTGAAGGGGAAGAAGAAGTCCGCCCGGCATGACGAGTGGTTCGCCGAGGCGACGGAGACGATTTTCGGCGAGATCGGGCGTTCCAATTTCTACACGGAGCTGCACGAGTGTTTTCTGGACAGGTGCCTGACGGGGACGGGATGCCTGTTCTGCGAGGCGACGCCTGCGGGGAAGCTGAATTTCCGGCATATTCCGACGGGGACCTACGGGATTGCCGAGGGGGCGGAGGGGCTGGTGGATACGCTGGCTCGGTCGTTCCGGCTGTCTCCGCATCAGGCGGTGCAGCAGTTCGGCTACAGGAAGCTGCCGGAGCGCATCCGGGAGGCCTGGGACGAGCCGAAGTCGCGCTATACGGCGAAGTTCGAGTTCGTGCATCTGGTGATGCCGCGCACGCGCTATGAGTTCGGGCATGATGCGCTCCAGTCGCGGAGGATGAAGTGGGCGTCCGTGTATATGGCGTGGGATGCGGAGAAGAAGGTGCTGAAGGAGGACGGGTATAATGAGTTTCCGTATCTGGTGACGCGTTTCCTGCGGAACGGCGAGGGGCCGTTCGGGTATGGGCCGGGGCTGGATGTGAAGGAGGAGATCGCGGCGACGCTGAAGCTGGAGCGCGTGATGGATGTGCTGGGCGAGGTGGCGGCGTTTCCCCGCATTTTGCAGCTTGCGGATCAGGTGGGGGAGGTCGATTTGCGGGCCGGGGGGATTACGACGGTCAAGGCGGCGGCTGCCGAGCTGAAGATGCCGCGCGAGTGGGCGTCGTCCGGCAGGTACGATGTGGGGAAGGATCGCATCGACGAGAAGGAGAGGAAGATCCGGGAGGCGTTTTTCGTGGATATGCTGATGCCGCTGGCCGAGATCGAGAGGCAGATGACGGCGACGGAGGTGAATGCCCGGCAGGGGGAGAAGATTCTGGCGTTTTCGCCTTCGTTTACGTTGTTTATTTCGGACTGCAATGTGCTGATTCACCGCATTTTTTCGGTGCTGTTCCGGCTGGGGAGGTTTGCCATGGACGAGGTGCCGGACGAGCTGAAGGTGCCGGATATGGGCGGGAGCGAGAATTTCGAGATCGAGCTGCCCGCCGTGGAGTATCTGGGGCATATTTCGCAGGCGATCGCCCGCGCGCAGCAGAGCGGCATCGAGTATTTCATGCAGGTGGCGCTCACCTATACGCAGGCGACGGGGGATACGGCGATGATCGAGTATGTGGAGCCCCGGAAGTTTGCGAAGTTTTTGTACGAGCGGACGGGCTCGCCGACAGAGTGCCGCCGGACGGAGGCCCAGCTCCGGGAGCTGGACGCGCAGAAGAAGGAGGCTGCCGACATGCAGCGGAAGCTTCAGGCGACGCAGGGGGCGCGGGATGCAGCCGCCGCGCAGAAGGATCTGGCCGCGATGCCGCCGCAGGGGCAGCTTTCTTTTTAAGACAGTTTTTGACAGACCATCCATATGAATACGATACAGGATACCGATGATCTCGAACGGGCCTACAGGCTCCGCATCGCGCAACGCCGCGAACACCTCGCCGCCCATATCGACGAGGAGACGCTGGCGTACCTGGAGGCGGAGTTCGAGACGAATCTCCCGTGCTACCAGACGCGCGATCCGGCTACCGGCCATCGCATCGCCCCCGATCCCATCGCCGCCGCGTTGCGCGACGGGCAACGGGAGGTGGTGCTCTGGCTCCGGCATGAGATCGCGCAGTACAGGAACAATAAACAACCAACGACAGAACAGGAAGAATAAGAACATGAATATCGCATTACACAATCCGTACACGCGCCTTTGCCGCGCGGAAGTAGAAGAGTTTCCCGACGAGGGGGGCAAGGATGCTGCTCCGGCAGTAACTGAAACCGGAGGGATGCCCGCAAAGGCGGCGGCTCCGGCTGGTGAATTGGCAACACCGCCCGCCGCTGTGCCGAAGGGCGAGGAGGTGGATTTTTCGCTGGCGGCGGCTGCCCCGGAAGAGGAAGGGGATGGAGATGAGGTTTCTCCTGAAGAGGAGGCTGCCGAGGAGGAGGCGCCCTATGTGCTTGAATTGCCGGAGGATTTCGAGGCGACGGAGGAGTTCAAGTCTCTTCTGACGGAACAGGCGCAGGCTTCCGGGCTGGATGGCAAGGCTGCCGGGAAGTATGTCTCCGGCGTCATCTCGGCCATGCAGGAGGCGGAGCAGCGGAATATCGCCGCTTCCACGCAGGAGCTGCGCGACGACTGGGGAAAGGATTTTCAGGTGAATATGCAGGCGGTGAAGCGGTTTTCCGGCAAGATCATGGCGAAGTCCGGTCTGACGCCGGAGGATATGGCCCCGCTGCAAAGTCCGAAGGGGTACCGCCTGCTCCACGCCCTGATGCAGGCCACCGGCGAGAAGCCGCTGGTGAGCGGGCCGAAGACGACTCCGCAGTCCAATCCGGAGAAGGCCCACCGGATGCTGACCGATCCCGCCGACCCGGATTTCGAGGCGATGCACGATACGAGCCATGCCCGGCATCGCGAGGTGAATGCCGAGTACAACCGGCTCGTCGGGCTGCCGCCTTCGGACTGACGGCGTGCTGCGGGGATGTATGCGGCCCTTTCCTGTTGTTGGCGGGAAAGGGCGTTTTCATGCCATCCCTCCCCTTTCAAAGCCTCTCAAACACCGTTTTTGCGGCTCTTCGTTTCCTCTAAACCCCGGAATCCCGGGCTGTTTGTGTCATACAAATCCATCAGAAAACGGACGTAATTCGGACAGCGTGTGTCGCATTTTGTGGTGCATAATCCGGATACCAGAACGCCGCAAGAATTGATAATCAATTACTTGCGGCGTTGGAAATCTGGTGGAGCATAGGAGGCTCGAACTCCTGACCTCTTCATTGCGAACGAAGCGCTCTACCAACTGAGCTAATGCCCCACATAAAGTGGTGAAGATTTTATACGCGCTTTACCTGCATTCGACAAGTTTTTTTTATCCCATGCCGAGGAAAAAGCCGTTTTTTCCTGTTCAGCCTCCGTACCGGTCGCCTTTGACCCATCTGCCGTTTCCTTTCGGCAGGTAGCCGTTGGAAACGGGGCCGTACTGGGTCGAATCCAGATTGCCGTTCAGCGGCAGGCCGAGGGTCTGTTTCCACCAGTAGGACATGCTCATGCCGGTGTAGCAACCGAAGCTCCAGCAGTCCGCATTCGGCGCAAAGATGTTGCGATCGATCTGTCCGAGTTCGGACTCATGAATCCACGCGGTCGAGGCTGCCTGAATGTCGTTGCCGTAGTCGAGCATGAAAGCGTAGAGGTTGGAGTGGCCGAAGTAGTAGAAAGAATCCACTTTCTCTCCGCCGCGCGGCGCGTTGTTGAGGGCTTTGATGGCGCCTTCTCCACTGCTGACCCAGACGAGTTTGACTTTGTATTTTTTCGCCAGGTCATTGATCCACTGTACATAGGGTTTACCGTCTTCCTTGCCGCGGCGTTCGTAGCCGGTGCGGTAAACGATCCATGTGATTTTCGCATCCGGATTTTTCGCCTGAATCAAGGCAATCCGGACGGTGGCCGCCCGAATGAAGTTGGCCCACCATTTGTCATGGGCGACACCTTTTTCACGCAGGTTTTCTTTTGAAGACAAGGCCGGTCCTCCGCTCATGACGACATCCACGGCGTGCGCCACAGGGGCCACGCTCAACAGGGCAAGTACGCTCAACGCACAGCTCGGTTTCATGCGCGACAGGGTACCCCGGCCTCCCTACGGTGTCAAGCGTATTCGGATGCGTTGCGCCGCGCCACGTGCCCTGCTCCGCCTTGTTTTCCGGTTACATCGGAATCAGCCGTTTCAAGTCCGTGGAGAGGAGGAATGCCGAAACGCCGCTTTCGCCGCCCGGCAGTTGCAAAGCCATGGCAACCAGTTTCCGGTACAGGCCCATTTGTTCCGCATAACGATTCCTCAATTCCTGTTCAGAAGCATTGCGGTTCGTTTTGTAGTCAATGACGGTTGCGGTTTTGTCCGGATGGATGATGAGCCTGTCGATGACGGAAGATATCCATTCTTGCCCAACGATGGCTTCCAGCCTCTGTTCCCTCAGGACAATAGCACCGGGTTCTTCGGCAAATGAGCGGGCGATTGCCGGTTCGTCCATGCATTGCAGGACGAGGCGTTCGGCGTCGGTGGCCGGGTTGGCCGCCCATTCCGGCTTTTCGACGGGGTTCCACCAGAGGATACGTTCGAAGACGGCATGCACTTCATGGCCGAATTCCAAAATGCGGCGGCGTTCTTCCGCATTCTCCGCCGTTTCGGCAGGGCGGCCGATTTCATCTTCATCCGGCCGGATGGAGGGGCTGCGGCGTTCGTAACGCCGTGGGGGCGGCGGCAACGGACGAATCGTCTCTTCCACGGGTTCCTCTTCTGGGGAAGCAAGTCCGGCATACCATGCCCGGTCTCCGGCGGTATGAATCAGTTCGACGCTTGCCCCATCGTTTTCAGGCGGCATGCCCGTCGCAGCTTCGATTCCGGCAAGGACCATTCCGCCGGATGTTCCGGAAGACGGTTTATTGGGTACGATGATGTAGTTGGCGTGGGCAGCCCGCGTCAGGGCGACATAGAGCAGGTTTCTGCCTTCCTGCCTTTGTTTTTCCGACCACTCTTCGATGTACGGCTGCAGCTGGTGATAGCGTTCGCGCACAGCCTTGGGAGGAGCGAAGAGGAAACCGTTCATACGGCCGGAAGAATCGAGCGCCTTGAAGTAATCCAGCCGCGACTGGTCGTCAAAGGCTTTCTTGTCGAGCAACGGCAGGATGACGGCATCATATTCCAAGCCCTTGGATTTGTGCACGGTCATTACATGGACAAAACTTTTCGGCGGATTGGCCGTTTGCGAGCGAGATTGCATGCGCCGTATCCAGTCTTCGAGAGAACCTCCCTGCACGTCGAAGCTTTCCGCATCGTTCATCCAAATGTCGAGGCGGTCGCGGTGGTAGGTCGACAACAATCCGGGGCCGCCGTTGGCGAGTCCGTCGCGCAGATGGCGCAGGACGGCGGCACAGCCTTCCGTTTCGGCCAGCCGGTTCCAGTAAGTCCATGCCTCGTTGCGGTTGCGTTCCCCGAAGACGGTCTTGCCGAGCGGCGAACGTGCAACGAGTGCGACCGCATATTCGTTGCCGGGGTGCCTCAGCCAGCGGAAGAGTTGCAGCAGGGTCATGCCCAGCGGGGAGTCGATGCCCACACTGGTTTCGGCAAGGGATTCCACATGAATGCCCGGCAGGTTCGAGCGTATCCAGCCGCACATGGCATCCACTTCGGACTTTTTGCGCAGCAGGATGGCACAGCTCATGCCACTCGTTTTCAAGGGCATGCTCCGCAGAATGTCTCCCACGGTTTCGCATGCCATGAGCATGGTTTCATCGGCCTTTCCTTTGGCCAGGCGGTACACTTCGAGGTAGCCCGGCCGTTCGCGCCCGCCTGCCGCAGGTTCGGCAGCCCGATGTTTCTCTGCCCCGGTGTAGCCGAAGACGGCGTTGACGAAGTCCAGCACGACGGAGGATGAGCGGTAGGAGGTCGCCATGGAGCAGGCCTGCAAGGCGTCCTGCCACGGGGATTCGGCCTGCAGGGCGCGGAACAGGCGGGGTTCGCCGCCGCGCCAGCCGTAGATGCTTTGCTTGACGTCGCCGACGACGAAGAGGCTGCGCGAGGCACTGCGGTTGTCGCCCATCGCGGCATCGGTCGCCACTTCTTCAAGAAAGGTGCGGAGGCCGTTCCATTGCACGAGGGAGGTATCCTGAAATTCGTCGAGCATCCAGTGCCGAATGCGGCCATCCATGCGGTAGGCGAGAACAGACGGCGCCCCGTTCGACCCCAGCACGTCAGGCAGCGAACGGGTAATGTCGTCGAAGTCGTACAGTCCGCGGCTGCGGACGCGTTCGCGGTACACTTCTTCGTACCGGGCGAGGATTTGCGGCAGAGCGCGTGATTTGTCCCGCACCTTCCGCATGGCTTCCCGCTCCGTCGCGGCAATCAGTTCGCGTACCACTCCCTTGAGGCGCAGGTATGCTTCGTTTTCCTCGCCGCTGTGGGGAAGCGCGCTGTCCTGCTCGATCGTTTTGATACTGCTCAGATCCCATGAGTCGCTTTGCAGTTTGCGCAGAACGGATTCATAGCCGTTCATGACATTTTTCCGGGCAATGTTCGCCTGCGGCAGCAGGGTTTCGATGAGGGCGGCCCTGTCTTTCCAATACGTATCGGGCAACGGTTCGCCGGCAGCTTCGAGAGAGATGCCGAAGGCTTCCAGATTGCCCCATGCTTCAGGATCCGGCGTTTCGAGGTAGGCGCTATGATAGGAAGCGACGACATTTTGCAGCGTCGTTTCCATGTCAGAGCGTTCGCCTTCCTGCGTCATTGCGGAGAAGCGGTCCAGAAATTCATTCATGGAGTCTTCATCCTCCTGAAAGCTCATGTACAGGAATTCGAGGGCATTCGCACGCTCCTGCTCCCGGGCGGATTCGTCCACCATGCGCACATCGCTGAGCCCCAGCTCGAAAGAAGACATGCGGACGAGGCTGGCGAAAAGGCTGTCGATGGTGCTGAGGCGCAATCTGCCCAGAGCATCGATCAAGCGCCGCAACAAACGGCGAAAGCGTTCCTGCGTCAGCGGATGGCGGCTTTCATCTGCCAGCGGACTCAGCCCCGGGAAACCGGGCTTGCCCTGCCACATGCCGAGAATACGAAGCCTCAGGGATGCCGCACCTTGCGGGGAATCCGCCCCAGCGGCGAGGTCGCGCAGGATGCGATCGGCGAATTCCCCCGCCGCCTTGCGGGTGAAGGTGATGGCGGCCATGGCTTCCGGCTGGGCTCCGAGAGCCAGCAGGGAGATGAAACGCAGGGAGAGCTGGTACGTTTTCCCTGTTCCGGCCGAAGCGGAAATCAGAGTACTGGTCACGCGGACATTGTCCGGCTGTTCATCGGCATTCATGGCAAATCAATCGGCAAGGTTCGGAAAGGCGGGTTGGGGCAAATCCAGCATCGCCCGCAGCGAGTCGGGAGCCAGAGCGTTCATGATCTCATCGTCATACGGGGAAAGCCCCAGATCTTCGGCCGAATACAGGCACCGGCCTTCGCGAATCATCAGGGCCGTTTCCCGCGTCCATTGCCGCACACTGTCCATCAGCGATTCATCGGGCACCCACGCCTCAACGGTAACGCCGCCCCGCTGGCGCGGCAGGTTGTAGTAGCAGGTCTCCGGCTGCCGCGTGCAGCCGTACCGCCCGCTTTCCATCACGGCCAGTGCATACAGGGGCAATTGCAACTCCTTCCAGCGGCACAGCTCCTCCCTGCCCTTGCGCTCGCGCGCCACAAGAGGCAGCATGGGCAAAAGATGGTGGAACCGGATGGAGGCATCCTCCTTCAGGGCTTCCAAATGCTTGTCCTCGCAGGGCATCGCCTTGCCCGTCTTGTAATCGATGATGCGGATACGCCCGTCGGCATGCCTGTCGATACGGTCGATGCGAATCTTCAGATGCACGCCCTGTTCCATCGTCCAGAGAAATTCCGCTTCCCGGCCCACATTCTCCCAGCCTTCCTGCAGATCCTTCAGGTGCCGGGCGGAGAAGCTTTCCAGACTTCTCGCCGCGAGCCGCTTTTGAATCATCAGCGGGGCAAGGGGCCGTTCACCGTACGAGGATGCGAAGCGACGGTCGAGCATCTCCAGAATACGGCGAGCCATTCCCCGCTCATCAAGACCACCTCGGAGAGCTGGAAATTCCGCCACGAAATCCTCCAGCACGCCATGCACGAGAGTACCGTATTCATTGAACTCCATGGCGCGTTTCCTGTCGGGATAATCCTTGTCCGGATCGATGCCGAAAAGCTCCCGCAACCAGAACCTGAGCGGGCAGCGCAGGAACCGCGCCAGCAGGCTCGGGGAAAAAGGCCGGGATGCATCGGCCCAGCGGCTGGATGCGGCGGCATCCAGCATGGAGATGTGTTCCATATTCCGGCCATCATCCGGCATGCGTTCCTGCCCCGCACACAGATGCCAGCCGCCGCGTTCGAACGGACGGGGGCGGGACACGGCCTCCATCGTCTCGAACAACAGGCGCACACGCGCCGGAAGTTCTTCATCCGAACAGCGAAGCAGCAGGGACGACGGCTGCACGGGATTGCGCTCCGGATCCTGCCGCGCCACGAAAAAATGCACACACCCCACCGCACGTCTCGGTTCCAGCAGAGAGGCGAGGAGGAAGGCATCCCGGGCCGTACGCAGCCGGCTGTCTTCCCAGCCGAGTACGCGGCGCAGCCTGTCCGGCAAAAAGGCATCCTCCACCTCCACATCCGGCACGCGGCCTTCATGGAACCCGGTCACCAGCACATTCCGTTCACGGCTGTATGCCAATTCCATCCAGCCGAGCGCATCAAGAGCAAACTCCTCCCGGTTCCTCTCCACGGCAGCTACGCCCCGAGACCAGCTCATCAGCACATGCAGGGCCACCCGGCTGGCTGCAAAAACACCCCGGCGCGTTTGCAGGCGGCGCAGAGTCTCCAACGCTCGGCGCAGCTTCTCCATCATGCCGTATTCCGGCAAATGGGGCAGCACCGCTCCCGACAAGGCATCCAGCAGGGACAGCATGGCGAAGGCGAACGAACCGTCACGCCCCAACCGTGCCAGCCAGTCACCCACCTTGCGGGCATAATCCGCCGCCGACAGGCAGGCCGCAAGATCGGCCTCCGCCCCCTCTCGCCCCATAGCTTCCAGCGCAACAGGCAAATCCTCCGCGTTCGCAGGAAAGCGGGTCCGGCGCACCTCATCCAGCAGACGGCACACGCCATACAGGGAGCGAACACCGAAGGCCCTTGCTACCAACGGCGAGCGCAGCAACGCTTCAAACGGCTCGCACCTCCCCCCGCCATCCAGCGCCCGATCCAGAGATTCCATCAGCAGTCCCCAGCCGGAAGCGGACAACGCCCGCCCCTCAGGCCGGTACACGGGCCACCCGGCATCGCCGAATTGCGTACACAGCGCCGCCACAAAACGATCGTCGCAGGCACCGAGGGCCACATCCTGCAATTCCGCTTCCGGCATGGCAGACATCACGCGAAGGCACCCGGCAGCCATACCCCGTTCCTCTGCCGCCACATGGATCATGCTGTCCGGTACTCCTGCATCACGCGTATTCCACCCCTCCAGCGGCACCCCGAAGGCATCGAACCAGCCGGCCAGCTCCGCCGGAGCATGCACCCAGATGTCCACACGGCATGCCCGTGCCAATTCCTGCAGGCAACGGCGCAGCACAAACGGAAGTTCCGGCACGCAAGCCACGATCAGGCGCTCGACACCCTCCCGGCGGCAGGCATTCCCGGCCATGGCAGCCCTCGCTTCGTGAGGGGGCTGCAGCTCCCAGCGGCGCAGCATGGCATCCACCCGCTCAGCCAGCTTCTCGAGATCCAGCCAACGCTCGGCTTCATCATCCACCCACATATCCAAACCGTCTTCCCCTCCGAAGGAAGCCTGCAAAGCTTCGCGCACAGCCGCACAATCGCATTCGTGATCCGCCAGCTCGCGCCGCACCTTCATCAGGCGTGCAGCCAGCCCGACCGCCCATTCCTCGCGGCCCGCTTCCGGCACGACCGGAAACAAGCGGGAAAAACTCTCCGCATCCGCATCCATCAACACGGCGGTCCATGCAGCCAGCTCAGCCACCTCGTCCGCCACACCATCCCCACCAGCTTCCACCAGCTGCCCCGGCAGCATCACCCGGGGCGACAACAAAGCTTTGGAATCCGACCTCTCTGCCAGAAGAGCACGCAACCGCCTGCCGGATTCCTTCGTCGGCACGACAACGGCACATCGACTCAATGCCAGCGCCTCCTGTCGTCCGATCTCCAGCAAACGTTCTGCCACCGCTTCCGCCGCAGGCTTCTCCCACCCCAAAAACTCCACGCCAGGCAACCTGTCCGTCATGCCCGCATGTTAACATTTGCCGGTTCGGCTGGTCGAGCAAAAACAGCTCAAGAACCAAGGAATCCCCTGTCAAAGATATGGGTTATCAATATTGGATCTGTATTTCCTCTGCTACGAATATTTCATAAAAAGAGGATTGATGGAGAAGGGAGGCTATTAACCTCCAGGGTGATCCTGACTCTTTGGAACTAGCCTCTTTCCCAACACTTCTCCATAACCCCTGTTCCTCCAGTCATCATATTGATTGTCCAATTTAATACAATTAAAACTACATTTATAATCACTTTCAACATTTCCTTAATTCCTTTCATTTTGAATAAAAAAAGGAGAGATGTGGATAAGAAGAATTCTACAGTTCCAAGAGCCAAGGTGACGATTTGAAATCAAATCTGAAAGAATTATACTCAAATTTGATGCCAATGTCAACCCATGATTGTTCAGGATAGATAAGTATACCCATAAAAAATACTACTCTGCGAAATTTTCGTCGCCCATCCACCGTATGTATCAATCGAACCCATCCGAACGGATCACGACCGCCATGAAAAAACTCCTTCACTTTCTCCTTGCCTGCACGGGCATCCTTCCCTCCTTCGCCGATGATATCGACATCGTCCTGATCGGAGGGCAATCCAATGCCACCGGGCAGGCCTACGTTCGCAACATCCCCTCGCAATTCAAAACCGATCCCGATGTGCAAATCTACTACTCGAAAGGCACCAACAAAGGACAGGGCTCCGAACAATGGAAACCGCTCTGCCCTGCCTCCGAATCCCTCGACCGCTTCGGGGTGGAACTCACGCTCGGCACGGAACTGCACAAACTCCTTCCGAACAGGAAAATAGCCCTCATCAAACACGCCCTTTCCGGCTCCAACCTCTACCAGCAATGGAACCCGGGCAACAGGCCGGGCCAGCAGCGCGGAGCCGAATACGCCAAATTCATGGAAACCGTCAACAAAGGCATGGCGGAACTCCGCAAGCAAGGCCACACCCCCACCATCCGCGCCATGGTCTGGCAGCAGGGAGAAGCCGACGCCCACAAACGCTCCGGCATGGAGAATTCGAACGCGTACAGCGCCAATCTGGCAAACTTCATCGCGCAGGTTCGCAAAGACACGGGCGCTCCGGACATGTTCTTCGTGTACGGCACCGTCTTGCCCAAAAACCTGCCCAACTATCCCGGCCGCGATGTCGTTCGCGAGGCGCAGCGCCACCTCTCGCAGGATGCCGGCACACCGTTCTCCATTCCCGGGGCCTTCGTCGTCGATGCAGACAACCTTCAAATGCGTGCGGAAGACTTCCGCTCCCCCCTGCCGGACGATTACCTGCACCTCGGTACCTTCGGCATCATGAACCTCGGAGAGCGTATGGCACGCACCATCAAAAAACACTGGAAACAGTAACTCCCGGTTCGCTACATCTTCGCCTCGATGAGGCGGCAACGCTACCATGCACAGACGGTTCCCGCCTGTGCATGGCTTGTTTCGGCAGGATCACTTCACCTCCACCCTCTCCGAACCGCCGCCCTCCTCCGAATGAAAACTGGCGGATTGCAGCTTCATCTCCGGCGAAAACACAGCCAGCAGCATCACACGATTGCGCAACCCGAACTGGTACGTTCGCCCCTCCGCATTGGCATGAGTCGGTTTTCCGATCATGGCCACCAGCGCATCATACGTCAAATCCCGCGTCAACTTCGGCTTAAGCTCCTCCTTGCTCACAATGCGCGACTGCTCTGCCGCGTACGCCTCCAAAAACTTCCTGCCGTCGAACGTCCGGCTCGTCTCCCACGCCACCTGCTGCAGCGCGCGGGCCTGGGCCGCCGGAATATCGCAAACCACATGCTTGCCAGCAGCCATCGTACCGGGCAATCCGACGGGCGACTTGCGGAACAAAGTCGCATAAAACACACAGGCCGTCAGATAACTGCCGAGTGCACTCGGATGCTGACCATCCTCCAGATACAAATTCGCCTTCGGATGCAACCGCATACAGGCGGCCCAGGCAGGCCCCACCGGCACCAGAAGCGCACCCGTCTCTTCAGCGCGCCGGGCATACTCCAGCGTCAGAATCTTCTGCATCTCGCCGTTCACGCCTCCTGATGCCTTCTCCTCGCGGTATCCCCAAGTCACGAACAGCACGGGAATCGCCCCCTTCTCCCGGATCAGCTTCCCGAACAACCCGGCATACTTCTTCATCGCATCCGCCCGGCCCACCGGAGTGGAACTCTGCTCCTGCAGCACCACATAACGCCACGAACCACTCTCAAGGCGGCTCTTCCCCTGCCCCGGATTATCCCAGTGGGATTGCAGCGTCGCAGCGCCTTCCGCCTGCATGCGGCACGTCAGCGGAATGCCGGATGCCTGCGCCAGCCCCTGCAGCATCAGCGGCATCTGATTGAAATAGGTAAAACTGTTGCCGATGAAAAGAATCCTGCCATCGCCCGCAGCCGCCCGGGCATCTTTCGCGGGCGCAAACCCCGCCACACAGCACAAAACACACAGAAAACACAAAAACGGAAAACGCAATCCGAACATGACGCCATCATACCCCGTTTCACCGGAAACCTCTACCCGCAAACCTGTCATCCGGCCATGCCGCACCGGAAGCAACCGTCACTTCTTCCGGTAAAGGCGCAGCAAACCGATCTCGGAAGGCACCCCGATCCGCACCGGAAAACCGTTCCAGATACACGTCCCGTTCGATACATGCAGCACCATCGGCCCCACCTGATAATTCCCCGAAACATACCCTTCATTGAATGCCGCGATCAGGCGATCCACCCCCGGCATCAGCCCGCCATGCGTATGCCCGGAAATCTGCAAACAGGCTCCCTGTGCCGCCGAATCCGCCGCCAGGCGCGGCTGGTGCACAAGAATCAGCTTGAAAACATCATCTCCGCATCCTTCCAGAGCCTTGTGGGCATCGGGAAAATCCTCCCCGCTCCGCGATGCCATCGGATCGGTCACCCCGGCCACGACGAACTTCCCTCCATCAAGAGGCACACGCCCATTGCACAGCATCCTGATCCCCATGCGGGACAAATGCCCCATCCATTCCCGGTAGCCGGAATAATACTCGTGATTGCCCGGCACGCCGAACACGCCGAACCGCGCCTTCAAATCCGCCAGCGGCTGAACCGCCTCCCGGCAATCCTCAATCGAACCGTCCACAAAATCGCCGACAATCACCACCATATCCGGACACGCGGCATTCGTCCGCCGCACAATCTCCCGGATGTGGTCGGGAGACGTCGTATGATCCACATGCAAATCGGCCAGCACCGCCACCGACATCCCTTCAAACTCCTCCGGGAGACGACTCACGAACACCGGCTTCTCCCGCAACTCAGGCACACGGCTCCCCTCCACCATCCCGAATGTCGCCGCGCACAGGGCCAGCGCCAGAAGAACAAGATTCACCCGGTTACCGATCTTGCAGATACCCTCCGGCGCCTTCCTCCTCCGGCAAATCCGCACCAGCAGCCACACCCCGCGCACCGCATCCGCCGCCAGCAGCAGGAAAAAGAAAAACAGCAACGAGGTAAACATCCACGTCGCCGCCGACTGCACCGCCCCCGGCACATCCGGAGCAAAAAACTTCGGACCGCCGAACAGATACAACACATGGAACTTGAATGCCGCCACCAGCAGCACGGCGGAAACAGCCGCCTTCCACGGCCACCGCAGCCGCAAAGGCCACACCCCGCGCCAAAACACATACAAAGCCAGCAAAATCTCAACAAACAACATAGGAACAAAAACTATCGACAAAACAACCCGGCATCACATCTCGCACTCGAAACGATCATCCTTCCACCGCCAATAAACACGGCTGATCTCACAATCCCCCTCGATACGATAAACGGCATACACGCCATTCGTCCACGACGGACTCACATCCTCCAGCTCGACGCCGCTCACCTGCGTGGCCCATGGCAACGCCCTGATCTCCTGCGGGATAGTCCGGGACAGGTAGACATACCCATACACTGCAGCTGAAGCCACAACTGCCGCACCCATCCAAACCAAGCTCTTCCGGCTTCCCATAAAACGATCCTACCATTCCGCTGCACATGAGGTCAATGCGACCGCACGTCAACCTCGAAAGGTTCCGCCCGCAGAAGACTGGCTGCTCTCTCCCGCCTGCCAGCCTCCGGACCATAAACGACGCCCTGTTCCGCCGCATCATCGTTGGCAATCGAGAAAACCGCCAACCAAAACTCCCTTCCATCAACAAAGGGAAATATCCGGCCCGCAATTCGGCGTCCAACCAAGGCCGCACAGGCACCGACACCCCGGCATCACCTGCCACACAACAGGCAATCATCCCTGAACATACGCAAAACATAGAACCCCTTCATCATATATCATATGCTTGAATGGTTGAAACCCGCCTCCCGCCCCGCACATCAACCCTCGCATTTCCATGCGCGGAAGGCAACGGCAACCTTCCTCGCCTCCTTATACAATTCATTATCCGCAAACAACGCATCGGCATCAGCCATGAACTGCCGCTCTTCGTCACTCAGCAACATCTCAAACGCAGCCATGATGAACAGCGTACGCTCCACAAAAAGCTTCACATTGCCCACATCTTTGCGAGCATATTCTCCTTGGAAATACCTGATCGCCACATGCAGACATGTCGGCATATAGTACCGGAGAAAAGGAGTGATCAAAACATGATACGGCAAAATCGTCGTATCCTCTTCCAGCGGCAGAATATCGGCTTCCCACGAACACTCGAACCAGCTTAATCGGCGCGCGTGGACATACTCGCAAAACTCAACGATCGGAGACTCATACACCCGATAGGCAAAAAGACGGATGCAAACGCGATACGACTCCGCATCGGGCAACGGGTACTCCGGAAACAAAGCCTTCAAACGGGCAACAGGATCATTCATCTGAAAAAGTGGGTAGAAAAGCCAGTATGCCGGGACTGAATGCAGGAGTCAAGCCAACAAACATGTTTGCGCAGACTTGCGTACGAACGGCTCAACAACATGGCTTCCTTTTCTCGTTCGGACGAAAATCAATACGCCGCAAACGAGGCGCATCGGGATCCAGAGCACGGCGAAGATAGGGATAATCAAGATAATCGAGATAATCGCTCTCTTCCATCAGGCTGCAGAACTCCCGCAGCAACTCTCTTTCATCAGAAGAAAGGAGATGCACATGATCAATGATACTATCCAACGTACGCTCAAAAAATGAATCGATATTTCCGCACTCCGCAGCTTCATAAACGCCGGAAATATACTCAATGGCAATATGCAAACACATCGGAAAATAATACCGGAGAAAAGGAACGGAAAGCACATAATTCGGCAAAATCGTCGTATCCTCTTCCAATGGCAAAAGATCCCTTTCCCATGAACATTCGCACCAGCTCATACGGCGAACATACACATATCTGCTGAACTCGACAGCCGGAGAGGCGAACGATATTGGAGCCAGACTTCGCAAACACTCCCGATACTCCTCGCGGCCGGGCAGCGGATGCTCGGGATACAAACGCCTCAACTTCAGAACAAACGAATGATACGATTCTCCAGCCATGCCGCTTCTTTTAACACCAAATCACGGACAACTCAATCCGATTTCGACAATATCACTGCAATTTCAACAATCCCAGTGGCTCACCCGTCTTCAGATCGCAAAAATAAACGATATATTCGTCCAGAACGGGTAGTTGTGACTTATCCTTTTTCCTCCACGACGTGATTTGGAAAACAAGATACCGGTCTCCGCCGATCAGAGGCAAAAACTCTCCCTTCTTTTTCAATGACTCGAGCCACTCAAACGTTTGCGAATCACCATACCGAATGATGCCGCTCGATGGGATCTCTTCTGTACGAATCGTGACATTATAATAAACCTCAGACTTATGTTGCTCACGCCACTTCTCGGCAAAATGAGCTTTCACCAAGGGAATGGCACGCTTGATCACCGAAAGGTTGATATAAGGATCGAACTGCACCTCCGGTTCCTGTGCCGATACATATAGGCAATTCGCCAACAACAGGCATAAAGGCAATAATTTCATCTTCTTTTTTACAAAATATTCACCATGTTCTCCAGAAACCTTTGACTTCACCTGTAGAGACATGACAAAGGTACACCATTTCACCATCGAACGGCCCGGAATCCGGCCAATAACCGAAATAAAAAGCGATGTATCTTTCACCGGGTTCAAAAGCAACATCCCGATCATCACCATTCAGAGAATACATATATTTTTTCTTCTTACTGACCCCATCATCCCTGACATATTGAACCTCACCATGTTGATCCGCAAGCAATGCATCTATCATAACCACATGTTCCCCCCAATCTTCACGAATCTCCTCCTTTCCTTTTCTTTTTTCCAAAAATTGTTCGAGATGGGGAATACAACGCGCAATATCATCCATGGCCTTCCATGCATAATCCTCCTGCCTCTGGGGAGATCCCCAGAGGCAGGAGCAGAACAATATACTCAGAATAAATATTTTCATCATATCATTTACACGATAGCAGTTTTTGGGGTACCAGGATTATTCAATTCTGGAGGAGTTGTCGTTTTATTAGGGTCAAGAGTATAAATGGCCCCGGGTGGAGTACCTAAATATCCAGGAACACCTAATTGATGAATTTTCATAATATATTGCGGCTAAAACGTTTCATATAGATCCTTACTGGATGCTTTGCCATGGGTATGCCAAATACCGGCCAATCTATATCCAAAAGGACAAGGAGGAGCGTCCTCAGGTTCCACTTCGCCGTTTTTACCTTGAACATGCGTTGTTATATATAGATATTTTTTTGTTTTGCGCACACAACATGCACATACTCGCCCCCCATATTCTACATCGTTTTTTATCGAAACAGGATTCCACTTTTCTATGACATTTCTTGCAGCCTGCTTTGCACTCTCTACACCTTTACAGTCAATTTCAATGTCATCTTCTCCCGATATCTTAACTCTAATCTCTTCCAAGGCTTTTGCCATCTCATCATCCGTGGTTTCCAAACCATGTAAATCATATAACATCGACGGATTATTTCTGACGTAGATAGACAAATGCAGATGCTCTCGCTCCCCAATGGGATCCCTGTTGATCCATCTGCCGTCGGCGGGGTTGTAGTGTCTGTAGTTGTAGTAGACGAGGGCTAGTTCGGGGTCGTAGTGTTCGCTGCTCCACTGGATGGGCTGGTCGATGCCGCTGGCGGTGACGGTGCCGTACGGGGTGTAGTCGTACGCTGTGGCGATTGTGCCGTCCGCCTTGTAGAGTTCGGTGACGTTTTTCGTGAGATCGTGTACCATGTGTCGTTTTGCGGAGGGAAATCAACCTTGCCATCACAGGCTGAATCGAATGTCAGTGATAAGATCAAGCCAACCCAGTAACGCATTGTTTCGATTGATATTGAACACTGCGTCTTGCTTAGTAGTCCCAATAGAACACTCTCACATCTCTATTCACCTAAAACAATAATCAATTACAATTAAATGATTTATTAATTTTATTTTCAATCATGCATAATCGTTTCGATGAATTTGCAGGCGACACATATTTTGTGGTACAAAAATATGGAGTCCCCCCAATACATATTTTTAATTCTAGAGAAGGGAAATCCGAATACGACGATTCATTTTTGTCTGAAGTTAAAATTTTATCTTTGATCAAGCCTTCAACATCGTTTTTTAACCACAACAAATTTTCTGATGATATAGAACGTGATGATACTGTGCCATTTTTTTGTTCTCTTGATATAGTATGATACTGATAACACTTAATGGTACCTTGCCCCTCTTGATTGATAGAAAAAGAAAATTGGGTTAAATTATTTTTATTAAGTGGAAAATTACCTTTCATATATGGGGAGCATCCTGTTAACAGAATTGTCATAATGATATATAATATGCTAATTTTCATATGTAAACTATTGTTTGTAGGTATAATTACATTCTGGTAAGTATGAATTGATTATATTTTTCCAATAACTATCATAGATAGCTGTATAGTTAGCATTCTTCGTCTAATAAATTCTTCAAGTATTTTTTTCTTTTATCACATGAATCTCGAATTTCCGTCTTCAAAAAATCTTTCATTATATTTTTATTTGGATAATGTTTCAGAAAACCGTAACACATGTCATGCCATGTCAAAAACACAAAATTATTAGGAGTGATTAACATCCAATTCACAACATCTTTCGAACAAAGTCCCAAAGAATAGATTTTCAAAAGAATTCTTTCACTTTCGTTTGAATCATCTAATAGATGCGTTGCATATAATTGCACATATTTGTTTTTCGATTCCAATAATGGCCTAATTTGAGAAGCCGAGAAGCGATGTGTGGAATTCTCAGATAGCGCAAATATCAATTGTATTTTATAATAAATATCTCTCTCTTGATTCTCAGGAATTTGTATAATATATAATACTAAAAATTCCGCATCCTTTTTCTTATTTAGATCCAACGATAACTGATTCAGATCATTCCAAGGTTTCCTTTGCTCCTTGGACATTTGATGCAAGCCTATTACGGGTATATATTTCTTTTGGCAATTCGAACATGATATGATGCAAAAACATAACGCGCTCAATAATACGCCAAATTTAAAATTATACATATTGATATTTTTATTGAAGGCTCACTACTTTACAATTATAACATGTTTTTGGAATTTCATCACTGATATTTTGTATTATTGTATCATATTCAGACGCTATTGTCATAGCTTGGGCCTCATGCATTATGCCTTTGTTTTTTTGATTTCTGCCATATTCTACACCATTTACATTATAATAACGATCCAGCAAACCGAGAAGATGTCCTATTTCATGCCCGACAGCATCAACAAATTCAGGTTCAGTTCTCCATTTTGTCATTAATATAACATCCTTACCATATTTTTTACGATATGCTTTTTTTTCAGCTTCAGTCATCATCGATATTTTGTGATCTGTGTCTCTAAATAACCTCCACCACCGTTGCCATACAATATCAAATGTAATCACAAATATACAACATGGCTCACAAACTAACGCATGAGTTTTATCCCATCGCTTTTTTATTGCATTCTCAAATAATTGTTCTGTTTCACTCTCTCTTCCCTCTAAATCCAACGTCATCATTACATCAATTGTCCCTGATTGTTTATCTCTATTCACATTTATTTCAACATGAAACCCATAAGACCAATTGTGCGGATAGGATACACCATCTTTCGTCAGAACCTGACTTTGGTGTCCTTCAACCTTTTTGGTACCTAACCAATCAATGATTCGAATTGCAGCATTCCCCATCAATCCATACACATTATATCCACCTATTTCAGCAATGGGATCCCTGTCGATCCATCTGCCGTCTAGTGGGTTGTAATGGCGGTAGTTGTAGTAGACGAGGGCGAGTTCGGGGTCGTAGTGTTCGCTGCTCCACTGGATGGGCTGGTCGATGCCACTGGCGGTGACTGAGCCGTAGGGGGTGTAGTCGTAGGCCGTGGCGATGGTGCCGTCCGCCTTGTAGAGTTCGGTGACGTTTTTCGTGAGGTCGTGGCCGTATGTGTACCATGTGCCGTTTTTGCGGAGGGAGAGGGGACGCGTCGCTACGGGCTGGCTCGGGTCCCAGTGGAGGAGCCAGAGGGCCGGGGCGTTGCTGCGCGTGAGGTCGAGGGCCGCGATTTGCAGGTAACCACGGTAGAGGTAGTGCTGGTGGAGGGTGACTACTCCGTTGACGGTTAATTTTTTATAATAACGCCTTTTGTTCATTTTATTGTTTTACCTTGTCGTAAAGAAAGAATCCTTTACGACAAGGTTGTCAGAACTTATTTTGTGTGCAATTATCAACTAAGTATATACATAATAATCTACTGAGTACAGCATCTCGTCATTTTGATGTCGATGTCTCGTTATCACTACGGTACGTTTTATCCAACAATTGTTTGGTATCTATGTCATGTTTGATATAGATATTGTAATGATTCGAATTTATACGAACATCTGAATAGGTATGAGTCTTTGAATCTATAAGCAATTCATTTATAACAAATGTAACACGTATGATATGATCTCCTTGTTTTATCGTACCGAAATTGATCACATCAAATTCAATGAACTCATTATTATTCAATTCTATATCTTTCCATGTTAATAGATTACCGAGAGGATGCCCCAACACTGTCTGACTATCTTTCAAATCCTCTTCGATACAATTCGCAGATAAAGGCCAGTAAATATGTTTTAAAATAATTCTTTCATTGCTAATATTTTGTAATCGCATATTGATTTTCAATTTCTTATTATCATATGTAATAGTCCTAATTTCCAATTTCAAATATTGGGGAGGTACAGTCGTTAAATGATCTTCACTTTCGTCAGCATCCGCCAAAACATCGCCTGTAATGATAAAAAAGGCAAAAAAGAAATAAAAACATCTTATATAATAATTATGCAATATTCTTTTTAGAGTATGATTTTCCATTGAGTCCATGTTCATATTTTTTCGCATTATCATAGTAAATTCTTAATAATTGATCATACAAATATAATTTGATTATTTTTGCTTCTTCTTTTTACAACATTTTCTTATATAATTATATATATCAGGAGATGTTACATTAGGATCCGAGACATACCGTATTTTCACAGATTCCGTACCTTTCACTCCAGATTCAGGAACATAATCCCAAGCTTTGGGCGATCCGTCTTCTTCCAAGCAATTTCTACGGACACCATGAACGTCCAGAAGATCAATAAGATCTATTTCATCTATCGTTCTTATTTTCCATATACTTCGTGCTGTCCATATATCATCTATATACGCTCTTTTCATTAGATCATCGACCACCGCACGTAATCTTCTGGGGTCTATTAATTCTCCGTTTTCATTTTCACGAGCACGAATATGTACATAAACAGCCATTGCTTCTTCCGTGTCACAATCACAATGACATTCCCCACCATTTTTCATATTGGTACAGCTCCATCCCAATGCAGTAAACAGTTCATCGAAAGAACTGGCTCCTAACTGCAAATCGCCATTTAACCCTGTTGAATATTCGATACAATTAATACGTGACATATCCAAGGTAGCATCCGTATTCGGAATGTGAATCAATTCTAGTCCCAGAACATCCAAAAAAGCATAAATGGAATTCTCGACAAAAGCGTACAAATTTCTCCCCCCGTTTTCTGCAAATGGATCCCTGTTGATCCAACGCCCATCTAGTGGGTTGTAGTGGCGGTAGTTGTAATAGACGAGGGCGAGTTCGGGGTCGTAGTGTTCGCTGCTCCACTGGATGGGCTGGTCGATGCCGCTGGCGGTGACGGTGCCGTACGGGGTGTAATCGTAGGCCGTGGCGATGGTGCCGTCCGCCTTGTAGAGTTCCGTGACATTCTTGGTCAAATCATGCCCGTATGTGTACCATGTGCCGTTCTTGCGGATGGAGAGCGGGCGGGTGGCGATGGGCTGGGCCGGGTCCCAGTGGAGGAGCCAGAGGGCGGGGGCGTTGCTGCGCGTGAGGTCGAGCGCGGCAATTTGCAGGTAGCCCCGGTAGAGGTAATGCTGGTGCAGGACTACGGTTCCGTTGACGGTGACTTTTTTCATGTAGAGCTGTCCCATACAGACAATCTAATTTACTATCCTGTACCATTTCTGGTACAGGATAGTAGATAAAATCAGTTTTAACGCATAGTGTCACTTTAGTAATTTAGATAAATTACTTCTCATTTTTAATACATCATCTTCGAATTCATTAATAATCATTCATTCCATTATCAACAATGACAATATCATGCATATCTCGCAATAATAGAACTTTTGTCTTCATTTTTTATTTTTCAATATCGAATAAGTCATCTTGCCGTTTCTTTTCTGCACATTTATATCGAATAATCTTTTAGGGTTATTGGCTGATAAATCTTCATCATAATAAATTACAGATAATGTATATACACCTTCTTTTAGATATCGCAAATCTCCCACATACGAGTCTATCTCACGAGTTAATGGAAATAACAGCTTACAAGCAACCGATGCATTCAATTCTTCTGAAAAATAATTTCGTGCCAGAATGATACCAATATCATTTTCTGCCAACGGTGAAAACAATGATTCATGAAAAGATACTCTCATCTTGCCATCTGGAACAGTCACAGAATAACGAGGCATTGACCTATGCACTTTAAACCGAGCCAAAATAATATAATCAGGAATGAAGGAATCATTTGCCGGGCGAATGTTTAATTCATACTCACCAGGAGGCAGCTTTGCTCGAATGGCTTTTGATTTTACTTCAAGGCTGGAAAAGAAATGTTTGGATAATTCCTTTTCAACAGGAGTGATTTTAAATTCAAAAGCATCATTTTTCGGAAGATTCAGCTGAATTTCTATCTCTTGTACATGATCAAAAACACCCAAAATATAACTAATACATGAAATAATGATTTCTTTTATCATAAGATCTATACATCAAATGCCACTTTATTTTCATCAAACGGAGCAGGTTTTTGGGGACACCGAATCTCCCATGTCATAAATCTATTCCATTTACCCTGTTCAGTCGTTCCCATCACCCTATTGGGTAAGTTATTCTCATCATCAGATCTGGCCCTATCTCCCACTGCAATGAATTTCATTGTAATCTTGGTGCAGGATGTACATTCACACAGGCGCCGGGCTTCAGCATTTGCTGTCTGGCGAGCCTTTGCTAATAAATTAGCAAATCCCTGACGCACATCGCCTGATATTCTTCCTCGATTAGGATTTAATCCCGCATTCTTAGAAGTATCCGCTACACCAATATTACCTCTTGACACATCTGGAAAATTGGGAATTTGAAAGTCCGACCTAGTTTGAGGCAACTTGATTTGGCATCCTAATAATCCAAATTTGCATGACTCCGAATTATAATAAATCCACTCTTGATCTACCCAGTCTAAAACTTGATTACCATGTCCCCAAATAAGCATAATCGTACATTCTTTAATGACACTATCACCTTCTTCGGTTCCCAAAAAATCGAATAAATCCATTATCCTATTTCGGGCAAACCCGTACAGATTCCGCCCACCCTTTTCAGCGATGGGATCCCTGTTGATCCAACGACCATCTAGTGGGTTGTAATGGCGGTAGTTGTAGTAGACGAAGGCGAGTTCGGGGTCGTAGTGTTCGCTGGACCATTGGATGGGCTGGTCGATGCCTGTAGCGGTGACTGAGCCGTAGGGGGTGTAGTCGTAGGCCGTGGCGATGGTTCCGTCCGCCTTGTAGAGTTCGGTGACGTTTTTCGTGAGGTCGTGTCCGTAGGTGTACCATGTGCCGTTTTTGCGGAGGGAGAGGGGGCGCGTCGCTACGGGCTGGGTCGGATCCCAGTGGAGGTACCAGAGGGCCGGGACGTTGCTGCGCATGAGGTCGAGGGCCGCGATTTGCTGGTAGCCACGGTAGAGGTAGTGCTGCTGCAGGATCATAGTTCCGTTGACGGTTACTTTTCACATATATAATCTTCTATTTTTCATTTTAAATTAATAATTAATGAGTCATAGCATTGCTTCGACTATATGCCTTGGAGGAAGCATATCCTCCAAGGCATAAGTTGCCATGACTATTGTCTAAGTGGGCGTTGGGCGTTTCTTAAACAATCACGAACGTGGTTTACAATCCATATGCCATTTTCTCTAGCTTGTCTTGAAACATATTCTAAATAAACTATTTGTAAATCATGCAATTTATTAGAGAAAACAACTATCACCCTTTGAACTTTTTGCTTTGGATATCTAAGCCATGAAACAGTCGAGATTAGGAGTAAATAGCTTGCAATAAACGCAATACATATCAATTAAATTGAAAACTGCCGAGAGATTGCTAAAATCAGTGTGATGAAACGCAAGAGATTTAAAGGAATACCCTTTCTGTTACATCTCAAAAAATATGAATGCAGATTCAAGCATCATCACTCCGACATCTATCATTTTTTCCTTTCTCTCTTCAGAGAGAGACTTTTAAAGTTGGATTGAACCTATTTATTTAAAGGAATTCTTTCTGTCAGAGGAGCAGATATGGGAATATAGCCTTCCATATATTCTAAAAGAATCAGTGCAAAACGTTCTTTTTTCGTTGAATCTTTTTCGGCCTTGTTTTTTAATGTTTCAATTTCTTGTGCACTAATTCCACATTCATATAGATGTAAAGAGAGCGGCCGCCATCCCGCTGACCATGGAATATTTTGAACTTGTGATAACACTTCAAGTAAAAGATCGTGTTGGCGTAATCGCAAAAACAGAATACCCATAGATAAATCTTTTTTATCTTCGACTATAGAAGACTGATCAATGGCATATATATACTGTACGATCTCTTGATCAGATACTTTTGCTAATTCTTGAAAAAGATTATCAATGACTTGCTGATACTGAAGTTTTGTAGTGATTCGATTTGGAATGATTCGATCAATCTTGATGAGGTGTTCATCCATAACTTTGGAGGCTTGAGGTGTTTTGATATTTCCTTCGGAATATGCTGAATCAAAAATAATAACACATGTTAAAATGAAGTATATATTTATATTACTGATTTGTGATAGTTTCATCATACTATGCTTTTACTTTTTTTATAATCGAATACGGCCTGTCCAATCTTGGCAACATGAGGAAAATACGTTGTTGTTTGATCAAAGACAATAATTGGTTCTTTAATGCCCTGCATATAGGATCCTCTGGTTAATATTTCTTTCACTTCTTCTTCGGTACTCGGAACAGGAATACCATGTCCCTAGAATTGATCATCACCTAATTTAATAATATTTTCGCCTTGTAAAGATCCTAATCTACTATCATATCTGGGATCATTTTTTATATACCCCCAGTCGCCAAGTTGCATGGATTTAATATCGCTCGCCTTCACTTGCATTAAGTATTGACCATCTGGTTTTTTAAATGATCTTAATGTAAAGAGATCATTGAAGACGCTTTTTCCAACTGTATCCATAACACCCTTGGCCACTACTACCAAAACTGCGTGATGGCATTCCAATGGACCTCTTCCTTCATGGAAAAATCTATCTAACTCATCTCCTTGCCAATTTAAATCGAAGTATTGTACTTTACCAAAGTTTGCATTTAGTGATTTTGTTGCAGCAACAATATTATTTCTAATTTGTTTTTCTAGAGCTTGAAGAATTGGAGCTACTTCATATATCTTACCCTTTTCGGGCATACCTTTAGGTATATGAACTATTTCTCCCGCAATTTCTTTATAAAGCGTTTCCCACGAATCATTTTCCTGAGCACAAATATGTCCTTTATATCCAGATGAGGAAAATGTCCATTCATCTTCTCGCGCCCATAAACCTAGAGAATCACAATATAATGTTGGCGCATTCCCGACAAAAGCGTACAAATTCCGCCCACCCTTTTCAGCGATGGGGTCGCGATTGATCCATCTGCCGTCGGCGGGGTTGTAATGGCGGTAGTTGTAGTAGACGAGGGCGAGTTCTGGGTCGTAGTGTTCGCTGGACCACTGGATGGGCTGGTCGATGCCGTTGACGGTGACTGAGCCGTACGGGGTGTAGTCGTAGGCCGTGGCGATGGTGCCGTCCGCCTTGTAGAGTTCCGTGACATTCTTGGTCAAATCATGCCCGTATGTGTACCATGTGCCGTTCTTGCGGATGGAGAGCGGGCGGGTGGCGATGGGCTGGGTCGGGTCCCAGTGGAGGAGCCAGAGGGCCGGGGCGTTGCTGCGCGTGAGGTCGAGGGCCGCAATTTGCAGGTAGCCACGGTAGAGGTAGTGCTGGTGCAGGATTACGGTTCCGTTGACGGTGACTCTTTTCATGTAGCGCCGTCCCATGTAGTCGTAGCCGTTTTCGATGACGGTACTGCCATTTGCTCTGATGGAAAAAATAAACATTCACTTGTTACATCCTTATCACTCTCATAATAAACTGCTATCCTGTATTGGAGACAATACAGGATAGCTAAATCACACTCTTTTAGTCGAAGGTAATATATTCACAGAATTTCATCAAGAATGTACTGCACAAATATTACATGCTACAATGTATTATTCTGATGAACGCGTTAGTATACTTTCAATCTCCTAATATCATCCTCCAATGATTTGTAATTTTTTGCATGATCATGCATCATGGCCTTCTCTAAATATTCCAAAGCCTTGCGCAAACTTTCATCACGCGAAATACGTTCAACAAACAAATACGAAGCCGGACTATCCGAACCATCAAGTTTCTTATTATCATAATTCTGATACACTTCCATATATGCTCGGCCTAAAGCACATTGAGCATCGAAGTATCCTGCATCTGCCGATTTCTTCAAAAATGCCATCGCCTGCTTTCGAATATCTCCGGAACGATTGGGCAATGTCATGAGAAACATCAGTTCGTACATGCGGTAAGGGGCTTCCATATCCCCCTGATTGTCTGCAAGCGTGTACCATTTGATTGCTTCCAAGGCAAAACTCATATAATCCTTTTTTGTTACAGAAGTTGTAGCAGATTCAATTACAGATTCACACGATGTTCGTACTTTCTGGGCATAGTAATTGCCTATAACAACTTGTGCATGAGGATCACCATTTACCGCCCTTTGCATACTCTGCATCAAATAAGATTGATATTGGCCAAAAGTCTGACGATTCGCACCCATGTCTCTTTTAAGTTCGGCATAATTTCCTTCTTCCAATATGCCTGGTACATTAAAAATACCAGGTAGATTAGATTGTTCTTCTTTATTTTGAGGCAAATCTACCGATGGCCGTAATAAATCATCAAGATTTGGATGAGAAAAGGTCATTCCTTCTACAGAAGCGCAATTTATCCATCTTGTAAAAAATATTATAAATAAAATATTATTATTCATGTTTCATTGTAAATTTAAAATAGCATCTTGCTCACAAGTAACACACCAAAATTCACGATTATAATCTTTTCCCAAGGATCCCGCCCATTGCTCTCGCTTCCACGTATAAATATCCATTGCACCATCTTGGACTGAATCCAGAATATGCTGAGGAATTTCCTGTTCTAATCGAGTCAATATATCGACTAACATAGGACCATCAGAATGGTCTGCTCCTTGAACAGTGCTACCATCTATAGACACAATGCAAAAATCATATCGGCCGACCGCCTCTCCTTGATTTTTTATTGGTTTATGTCTTCCATCTATCACGGAATCAACATTATATGTTTTATCGGGACGTTGTTTAAATATTCTCGGCGTACCATTATTAGTTTCACCTTCAAATGTGTGAATTCCGAAAATACGAGGGCACGCTTTCCCTCCAAACATATTCTTAGCATTTTCACATTCTTTGCTTTCTTTCATACTTTGCAATTTCTGATATGCTTCCTCATATTGTGCATAGCATCTACTCATATCTAGATGAATTTGACCTAGAGTTGCTTTTGTGACTCCGATGCACCCTTCAGCAGTAATTACACATATATTCATAATTGCATTCCGATAACTATTATCTGTTTTCTTTCTGTTTTTTATTTCTTGAATAAAATGTTCTTCTATCCACGGAATTAATGGCACAAATCCTAACCAATCACTCCACCTTATACAATTATTCCCGACAAAAGCGTACAAATTCCTCCCGCCCTTTTCAGCGATGGGGTCGCGGTTGATCCATCTGCCGTCGGCGGGGTTGTAATGGCGGTAGTTGTAGTAGACGAGGGCGAGTTCTGGGTCGTAGTGTTCGCTGCTCCACTGGATGGGCTGGTCGATGCCAGTGGCGGTGACAGTGCCGTACGGGGTGTAGTCGTAGGCCGTGGCGATGGTGCCGTCCGCCTTGTAGAGTTCGGTGACGTTTTTCGTGAGGTCGTGGCCGTAGGTGTACCATGTGCCGTTTTTGCGGAGGGAGAGGGGGCGCGTCGCTACGGGCTGGGTCGGGTCCCAGTGGAGGAGCCAGAGGGCCGGGGCGTTGCTGCGCGTGAGGTCGAGGGCCGCGATTTGCAGGTAGCCACGGTAGAGGTAGTGCTGGTGCAGGACTACGGTTCCGTTGACGGTGACTTTTTTCATGTAGCGCCTCCCACAGAGTCATATCTGTTTTGGATACGGTTGGGAGAGAAAATCTTCCCTCCCAACCATACAATCCCGCAAGTTTAGTCTCTAGTTATCTTCCCACTTCATAAATTCTTCTTTTTTGACTGGTTTAAGAAGAGGTCCATTATTTTGACTGAAACGAATGGAATGAATGGAAATACCTGCTTGTTCCATTTGTTTGATCAAATCTTTAATTTCACGATGCGTAGACAACGATTTTGAAATTTCCAAACGATAAGATTTTTTGGAATTTAAGGCTTTAGCGAGATCTTCTATTGTCGTGTATTCCGTTCCTTTATAGAAAAACGGTGTAAGTGTCCCATGAACAATGATCGATTCCCTATCAAGCGATCTATGTTGGGTATATGCACATATCGGAATATCAGCAATCAATGGTTTGATACTAGTCATCGCAAAAATAAACACATATCCTATTATTTTCATACTTTATTCATTGTTATTCTTTTTCAATATCATTTGGTGAAATTGTATTACTTCTCTTCTTACAGCAACACAACATCGTTTTATTAACAAATAAAGAATCTAAATCATTTTGTGTGAATTTGATAATTTTTTGTTTCTCGGAACTATATCCAAGAAGATGCATACCATTATCTCATAATAATTTTATAAAAATACACTAACATCAAATGAACAAATATCATACAAATTATCATTAAAAAAATCATTATCCAAGACGGATCTCGAAAACAATCTCCAAACAAACTTACAAAGATAGCAGATTCTGCATCTTCATAATTTTGTTTAAAGAAAACTTTTAAAACAATAAATTTAAATATAAGAAAATCTATAGGTAATAAAAATAATGTAAGGATTATTAAGTATATTTTCATATCGAAATTAATTTGTTATCTTCTCACGACATCACCGCTTTGAAGAGTCCCGTCCTCTATCAGATGTATTATTGAGGAACAAGAAGGTGCAGGTATATTTGTTTTATTTGAAACAGTTGTTATCAATATTTCTACTCCATGATCTTTTTTACACCATGGCACACATGGTATGCTATAGCAATTGTCAGTACCACGATGATAACACCGATAATAGCATTTACGTCTTGTAGTAATATGTTCTGGACCCACCCATGTCCTCCGAATAAATTTCCCTTGTTGAGTAACTATCCCTTTCGTTAAGACGCAAGCAGGATATCCTTTCAACCCTTTCAAATCGACATTCCTCAAAATATTTCCAACAAACCCGTACAAATTCCTCCCTCCTTCTTCAGCGATGGGGTCGCGGTTGATCCATCTGCCGTCGGCGGGGTTGTAATGGCGGTAGTTGTAGTAGACGAGGGCGAGTTCGGGGTCGTAGTGTTCGCTGCTCCACTGGATGGGCTGGTCGATGCCGCTGGCGGTGACGGTGCCGTATGGGGTGTAGTCGTAGGCCGTGGCGATGGTTCCGTCAGCCTTGTAGAGTTCGGTGACGTTTTTCGTGAGGTCGTGGCCGTAGGTGTACCATGTGCCGTTTTTGCGGAGGGAGAGGGGACGCGTCGCTACGGGCTGGGTCGGGTCCCAGTGGAGGAGCCAGAGGGCCGGGGCGTTGCTGCGCGTGAGGTCGAGGGCCGCGATTTGCAGGTAGCCACGGTAGAGGTAGTGCTGGTGCAGGATTACGGTTCCGTTGACGGAGACTTTTTTCATGTAGCGCCGTCCCATGTAGTCGTAGCCGTTTTCGA
>NZ_LIGX01000001.1:0-147418 GCF_001683795.1 Neoakkermansia glycaniphila | reverse complement strand
CGTAGTGTTCGCTGCTCCACTGGATGGGCTGGTCGATGCCGCTGGCGGTGACGGTGCCGTATGGGGTGTAGTCGTAGGCCGTGGCGATGGTTCCGTCAGCCTTGTAGAGTTCGGTGACGTTTTTCGTGAGGTCGTGGCCGTAGGTGTACCATGTGCCGTTTTTGCGGAGGGAGAGGGGACGCGTCGCTACGGGCTGGGTCGGGTCCCAGTGGAGGAGCCAGAGGGCCGGGGCGTTGCTGCGCGTGAGGTCGAGGGCCGCGATTTGCAGGTAGCCACGGTAGAGGTAGTGCTGGTGCAGGATTACGGTTCCGTTGACGGAGACTTTTTTCATGTAGCGCCGTCCCATGTAGTCGTAGCCGTTTTCGACGATGGTGTTGCCGTCCTGGCTGGTGAAGCGGGTGGGACGGTTGTTGGCGTTGTAGTCGACGGTCCATTTCCCCGTTTGTGTCTGGAGGGTGGTTTGGTTGCCGTCAGCGTCGTAGGCGGGAATAAAGGGTTCCGCCGCATTCTGCCCGATGGCGGTGTATTGGTTGAGCTGGTTGGCGGCATAGGAGGTGACAGATTGCGCCGCTTCCTGCGCCGTTTCCCGGTTTCCTATGTTGTCGTAGGCGTAAGCGTAGGGCGCGGTTCCGAGGGTTGCACCAGTCAATTCGCTTCTGTCGTTGTAGGCGAAGGCGTCCTGCCGGGTGGTTCCCTGCCGTGCGCGGGTGCGGGTGGCGGGGCGGCCGAGGGCATCGTAGGTGTAGCCTCGCAGGACGACTCCGGTGGCGCCTCGCGTGGTGTCGATGGCTGTGGGGAGGTCGCGCTGCGGTTCGTAGCTGCGGGTGGTGAGGAGGCCGTTGGGGTGCGCGAGGGTGTGGAGGAGGTGGCTGCCGGGGAGGTAGGCGTATGCGAATGTTTTTTCTTCCGTTCCCTGGAGGAAGGAGGCCTGGTTCAGGCGGCCGTCCGTGCCGTAGCGCCAGGCGACGGTGTCGAGGGTGCTGCCGGGTTTGGTGAGGGTGTAGCCGGCGGGGCGGCCGTAGGCGTCGTATGTTTCGGTGACGGTGTGTTTGATGCCGGCGACGGTGACGCTGTCGGTGTCTTTTTCGTTGTAGTTGTTGTAGACGATGTCGCGCGTGCCCTGGGCGTCCGCGATGCGGTAGAGGTTGCCGATGTGGTTCCAGGTGTTTTGCTGCGCCGGGGTGGCGTCGCTGTGTTCGATGCGGGTGCAGAGGCCTTTGGCGGTGTCCCACGTGTACGTTGAAACGATTCCTCTCGCATCCGTCTTTTGGGAGAGCATGTTGAGGGCATTGTATTCGGTGTCTTCGTGCGAAGCATCCGCATAAGTTTTGCGGGTGAGGAGGCCGGTGGCGTCATGGTATTGCCATGTGGTGGTGTCGCCGTCGGTGCGTTCGGTGGGGTCGGTTTCGATGTTTTCTTCGTCGGCACGCCATGTGGTGAGGGCGGTGAGGCGGTCGGCTTCATCGTAGGCGTAGCGCGCGGGCTGGATGCCGGTGCCCCATTCGGCGGTTTTGCGTCCCCGGATGTCGTAGGCATACCGGGCGGTGTGGCCGAGTGCATCGGTGATGCAGGCGGGGTTGTCGCAGCAGGGGCAGTATGCGGTGGCGGTGGTGTGGCCCGCAGCATCGGTGGCGCTGACGGGGCGGCCGGCGATGTCGGTGAGGGTGACGGAGGCGTTGCCGCGGCCGTCCGTTTGAGTGAGGCGGAGGCCGGTGGCGGTCCAGTCGCGCCGGGCAGTGGTGGTGATGCCGGCGTGGTCGGTTTGCGAGACGGTGTAGCCGTCGATGACGGTGGCGGCGGCTTCGATGACGGAGGTGGGGAGGGTTTGCGTGACGATGCGTTCCGCGCCTTCTCCATAGGCGGTGCTGTCTACCGTGGTGTGGCCGCGCGGGCAGGTGTGTTCGCTGCGGGTTTCAAGCGTGGGGTGTTCGGAGATGAGTTGGGCGGCGGTTTCGGTGCAGGTGGTGCCTTTGCCGTTGTTTTTGGTGGCGACGGCGATGCGGTAGATGCCGTCGGCCCTCGTTTCGACGCGGTAGGCCCAGGTGGTGATGCGGGAGTTGGCGAGGGTGGGGGTGGCGGCGAGTTTCCACGTTTCTTTGGCGGGGTTGCCGAAGGCGTCGTGTTCGTAGAGGGTGGGAGCCATGGCGAGGGAGCCGGCTGCCGAGCCGGTGTCGCGCTGCCGCTGGGTGATTTGGCCTTTGTTGTTGTAGGTGGTGCGGTCGTAGAGGTAGCCCGTGGTGCTGGGTGTGGTGACGACGACGGTTTCTCCAAAGCCGTTTTCGAGGGTTTGGGAGAGGATGGTGCTGCGGTCCGCGAGTTTGACGGTGTGCCGGATGCGGGCGTTGCTGTAGTCGTGTTCGTGGAGGAGTTCGCGCTGGCCGGTGCCGTGCTGGCGGGCGAGGCTGCCGTCCGGGTTGCGTTCGGTGATGAGGGTGGCTCCGGAGGGGGTGGTGAGGGTTTCGGTGAGGCCGTCCGCACTGTAGGCGTAGGCGGTGGTGCGGCCGAGGGTGTCGGTTTGGGCGATGAGGCGGCCCTGCAGGTCGTACGCGGCGGTTTCGACGGTGGTCATGGCTCCGGTGTCGCGTCTCGTGCGGAGGATGCGGCCCTGGGCGTCTCGTTGGTAGGAGGTGACGGTTTCCGGGGTGGTTGCCGTGGCGCTGCGGACGGTTTCGATGAGCTGGCGGGAGCTGTCGTAGCCGTAGGTGGTGGTGGTGCCGTTTTCGTCGGTTTCCCGGAGGAGGTCTCCGGTGCAGATGTGGGCGCGGGTGGTGGTGCGGCCGTTGCTGCGGGTGCGTTTGGTCCAGCGGTTCCGGATGTCGTGTTCGTAGTCGGCGGCGGCGAGGAGTTGCCAGTGGCCCGCGCTGTCGAGGATGTGTTGTTCGGTGCGGAGGGCGTTGCCCTGCGCGTCGATCCACGCGGTGCTGCGGGTGCTGTGGCCGGGGACGGGCTGGCCGCCGATGCGGGTTTCTTCGGTGGCGGTGTAGAGGGCTCCGTGTGCCGAGGCGGGGGCGTAGTCGTGCCATGTCTGGATGCCGTCGGCGGTCTGGGTCATGCGGAGGCGGCCGCGGGCATGGATGTTTTCGGCGTTGCCCTGCCATGTTTCGGTGATTTCGAGGCGGGTGAGGCCGTTGGCCGTGCTGCGTTTTTCGACGCGTTTGACGGCGTTTGTTTCGCTGTAGGCGTATGTTTCGCGGAGGTGGAGGCGGGGGATGCCGCCCGCGTCGACGATGGTGGTGTCGATTTGCGCGGGTTCGTCGGTCCATGTGGCGCCGTCGCTGCGGTAGGAGGTGTTGATGATCCGGTTTTGGCCGCCTGCCCACGGGAGGGCGAGGACGGTGGCGCGGCCGTGTGCGTCGTGGATGGTGCGGGTTTCTCCCTGCTGCGGGCCGATGGAGCTGATGCGGCTGCCGGCGCCGTCGTAGGTGTAGGCGGTGGTGAGGGCCTGCGGGCTGCCGTAGCCTTCGGTGCGGCTGAGGAGGAGTTCGCCGACGGGGAGGGAGATGTAGTTTTCTGCGACGACGGAGGCGGCTGCCCCGCCTTTGCTGACGGTGGTGACGATGCGGTAGGTGCCGGCGAGGGGCGATGTTTCGCGGGTGCGGGTGGTGGAGACGGCGGTGTCTCCCGTGCCGCGGGTGATGTTCCACAGGCGGTCCGTTTCGGTCCATTCCGTGGTGTAGGGGGGCATGGAGGCCGGGAGGGTGTGGTCGGTTTCGGTGACGGTGAGGCTGGAGGCCGCCGGGTCGCCGCCGATGGCGTATGTTTGGAAGGGGGTGCCCGAGGTGGTGTAGAGGCCGCTGGCAGGGTTCTGCCCGGTGATTTGGTTCGGGAGGTAGAGGGCGACGATGTAGCCGTTTTCTGCGGCGACGATGTCCGCAAGGCCGTCCCAGTAGTTCCAGATTTGGCGGATGGTGCCGTTTTGTTCCCGGACGATGTCGAGGTATTGGGCGGCCTCTTCGGCGGTGAGGAGGCTGTTTTGCGATGAGATGCAGGCGGCGAAGGCGCCCGTTTCGAGGTGGTAGAAGGTGGCCGTGCCGTCCGTTTTCAGGATGCGGAGGTAGGCGGCTTCCGCCAGAGGGAGGGCGGCGGAGGGGGTGCGGACGAGTTCCGTGACGAAGTCCGCACGGTCGGTGCTGGAGGAGGTGGAGCCGACGCCGAAGGCGGTGCGGCCGTTGGCGTCGCAGATGTAGTTGGCGTAGGCGCCGCCCTGGCGGACGCGCAGGAGGCTGTTGGGGCGGATGCCGCCCGCAGGCAGGGAGACGAAGGAGGCGGCGGGGTGGCTGTATGCGAGGCCTGCCGGGGTGAGGAGGGAGGCCGAGTAGCGGTAGCCGATGAGTTCGATGCGGCCTTTCGGGATGCCGCCCATGCCGCGGAAGGTGCCGAAGGTGACGCTCCAGCGCATGTATTGCAGGCGGGCTTCGCGGATGATGCCGCTGCCTGCCGAGGAGGAGCCGAAGCTGCCGTGCGGTATGGATATGCGGGCGGCCGGGGCGGGTAGCTCTCCTCCGGAGTCGCCGTCGTTGCGGTCGCAGCCGCAGCCGCATTCGCAGTCTACCTTGACGTTTTCATCCGGTTCGATTTCGAAGCGGGGGCACGGGCCGACGCTGCCGGAGATGACGGAGATGTTGCCCGTGGGGTCCGGGTAGTAGTCGATGTTGTGGTGGACGACGGCGAGTTTGTGGACGCCGGGTTGGAGGCCTTCGATGCTGATCGAGAAGGAATGGGGCGCTCCCGAGGTGGAGGATACGCTGCTGTCGTCTACTGTCAGGCTGACGGAGTCGTCCACCTTGCCCGATGCCACGACGGTGTGCGTGCCCCCTTCGGGGAGTTCTGGCAGGATGAAGGTGCCTCGTACCGGCGTCATGACGTGCGAGGAGTTCGACGGTTTGCCATGCGAGTACGACAGGGCGATCATGTCGCCGCTTTCGCCTGATAAGGCGGACGCTTCACCGGCGGAAGGCCGGGTTGCGGAGCTGTTTTCGATAAGGCGGTATCCCGGAGTTCCGGGCACTATATAGCTGTTTTGATGAATGTAATTCATTGCAGGGGGTGTTGGGGGTGATGAAATCCTTACGGAAGCGACTGCCATGAGCCACAACCTTCAAGACCTTTTTCATTTAACATTTTCCCACGGCCCCGTCAATAACATTCTTTTGCCATTCCGTCGCAACTAACAAACACTATCTTCTTTTTTCAAATAGATTACGTGCAAACCAACAATAAAACATGTCTACAACAAAAATATGCCGAAGCCTGCATGCTACCACTTTTTTCCCGTTTTTCCGGAAAATTTATTTCCCTTGCAGGGTGTTTATTTTGGCAATGCTGCCTTTGCTTTCCTCGCCCAACCGGGGAGAAGGAAAGGGGGTATGACACAAGCATGGAAGCTTTGTGCTTCCGATTTGCAACCGGAGGGTTGCCGTCGGTGTTATAGTATGGTGCATATGAAAACGATGACTTCTGTTTCTCTTATGGTCGGGGCGGCGCTTGCTGCGCCCGTGTTCGCACAAGATCAGGCCGCTGCGCCCGTGCCGTCCGTTCCCTCGCAGGCCTCTGTTTCCGCTCGGTCGGCCGCCGAGGTGATGAATGACGGGATGAAGCTGATGCAATCCGTGGAAGGCGTGCTGAAATCCGTGACGGATGCCGCTTCGGCTGCCAAGGCTGTGGCTCCGCTGCAGCAGTTGAAGGTTCTTCAGGAAGTGTTGGATTCCGAATGGGGTGCGGCCGCTGAAAAGCTTTCTCAGGAAGAGTTGGACAAGCTTTTGGCCTCGGTGCAGGGCATGGATGCTTTGGATGCTTCGTTGAGTGCGGAAGTGGCGCGTTTGGAGAAGGCCGGATTTTTTGGCAATGAGGATTTGAAAGGATTGCTGGTCGATGAGACTCCGGTAGAAGTGGAGGAAGACGTGACCGTGGTTGAGGAACAGGCCGCTCCGGCGGTTCAACCGGCGACTGCGCAGCCTGCCGTTCCGGTGCAGCCTGCCACTCCGGTTCAGCAAGCCGAGCAACCTGTCGCGCCCTCCGATTCCGCTTCCGCTCCGGCGGCGGCCGTCCGTTCCGTGGCAGATGTTCTGAACGACTGGAGCAATCTGATGACGAATTCCGAGCGTCTTTTGAAGTCCATTCAGGATGGCGGATCCGCTGCTGCGGCCGTGGCCGAGCTGGGGAGCCTGCGCGCCGACTACGAACGGCTGGGCAAGGAGATGGAGTCGTTCGGCTCGTCCGGTCTTGCCGATATTGCTCCGGAAGATATGGGTGCTTTCTTGAATCAGGCGAATGCTTTGCAGCAGACGGGCGCGTCCCTTCTGTCCGAATGGAAGCGTATCAGCAATGCTTCTTTTTTCGGCAATGAGGAGTTGAAGGCTTTGATGCAGAATTTCGTGCCGGCCGTTCAGGTGGCTGCGCCTGCGGAAAACGCTGCTCAATAGGAGTTCGTTCGTTCGATTGTTTTCAGGGAGCGGGGGGATGGCCTCCGCTCCCGTTTTTGCGTTCCGTTTTCACGGTGGGCGAGGCGTTTGGCCGATATCGTGCTTGATTTTGAAGCATCGCCGTTTTAAAATGATTCGGCGTGAGTACCGAGCATCCCATTTTCAAGACGGAAGATCCCAGCAGCATTCAGTTGATGTATGGGGATTATTATCTTGAGTATGCATCGTATGTGATTCTCGAGCGTGCCGTGCCGCATGTGAACGATGGCCTGAAGCCGGTGCAGCGCCGTATTCTGCATTCCATGGATCGCATGGATGACGGCCGTTTCAATAAGGTGGCGAATATCGTGGGGGATACGATGAAGTACCATCCGCACGGCGACGCGTCGATTTACAGTGCGCTCGTGGCTCTGGGGCAGAAGGATCTACTGGTGGATACGCAGGGGAACTGGGGCAATATTCTGACGGGCGACCAGGCGGCCGCCGCGCGTTATATTGAAGCCCGTTTGTCGAAGTTCGCCAAGGAGGTGGTGTTCAGTCCCAAGATTACGGAGTGGAAGCTTTCCTACGACGGGCGCAATAAGGAGCCGGTGACGCTTCCGGTGAAGTTCCCGCTGCTGCTGGCGCAAGGCGCTTTCGGGATTGCCGTGGGTCTGAGTTGCCTGATTCTGCCGCATAATTTCAATGAGCTGGTGACGGCGGCGGTCGCCTGCCTGCGCGGCGAGCCGTTCGACTTGTATCCCGATTTTCCGACGGGCGGGCTTCTGGATGTTTCCGATTACCGCGACGGAGAGAACGGAGGCCGCGTGCGCTGCCGTGCGCGTATTGTGGAGGAGTCGAAGAAGCTGCTGCGCATTACGGAGATTCCTTTCGGTTCGACGACGGATTCCGTGATTCAGTCGATTGTGGCGGCGGTGGACAAGGGCAAGATCAAGATTGCCAAGATTGAGGATAATACGGCGGCGAATGCCGATATTCTGGTGCATCTGGCTCCGGGGATGGACGGCGAGCAGGTGACGAAGGCTCTATATGCGTTTACGGAGTGCCAGGTTTCTCTGTCTCCGAAGGCGTGCGTGATTCTGGATCAAAGGCCTTCTTTCATGGGGGTGAGCGAGATTCTGAAGCATAATGTGGCGACGACGAAGGAGGTGCTTCGGCTGGAGCTGGAGTGCAAGCTGGCCGAGTTGCAGCGTGCGTGGCAGGATGCCAGCCTGGAGAAGATTTTCATCGTGAACCGCATCTACAAGGTGCTGGAGGAGAGCGAGAGCTGGGAGGAGTCGCTGGATACGATTACGGAGCGGTTGCAGCCGTTTATTCAGGATTTGATTCTTCCTGTGACTCGCGAGGATGTGATCCGGCTGACGGAGATCAAGCTGAAGCGTATTGCGAAGTACGAGGTGTTCGATTCGGACAGGCATATCGAGTCGCTGGCGAAGGAGATCGAGCAGACGAAGAAGAATCTGAACCAGTTGACGAAGTTTACGATCCGGTGGTTCGAGGCGATCGGGAAGAAGTACGGCGAGGCGTTTCCGCGCCGTACGGAGCTGGCGGAGTTCGACGCGGTGTCGCGCGCAGCGGTGGCTGTGGAGAATGAGACGCTGTATGTGGATGAGGAGGGGTTTGCCGGCTATGGCGTGAAGAAGGGCGAGCCTGTGTGCAAGTGTTCGACGCTGAGCGATGTGATTACGATCGACCCCAACGGGGTGCTGATGGTGCGCCGGATTCAGGAGAAGTTTTATGTGGGTAAGAAGTTACTTTATATCAATGTGCTGAGGCCTGATGCTGATCCGGTGTTCAATATGATGTACCGCGACGGCAGGGAGGGTAATCTGTATGCCAAGAGGTTCCGCCTCGGAGGGTTTACGCGGGACAAGGAGTACCAGCTGACGCAGGGGACGAAGGGTTCCCGGGTGTTTTTCTTTTCGGTACATGCGACGGAGGAGGAGAGTGCTGCTTTGTCCGTGAATGTGCATATCAAGTACCAGCTGCGGAATATGAAGCGGCCTATTCCCTATCATTTTTCCAAGTTGCGCGTGAAGGGGCGTGCCGTGCTGGGAAATATCGTGACGAAGAATGGCGTGGAGCGTGTGGCACGGATGATGAATGCCGCCGAGCCCGAGGCGAAGCCGGTGGGTGAGCCGACGGTTTCTCCTGTCGTTCCGGAGGAGTCCGGGGAGGCGATTGAGGCCGGAGAGGTTGCCGTGCCGCCTGCCGCTGCCGGATCGGAGGCGGAAGATAATTTGCAGCAGGGCGCTCTGTTCGATTGATGTACCGATGATCTCATGAATGCGTTCCGTTTTTCCATTCTTGGCGTTTTGTTTGTGGCGGCGGTGAGTCTCGTTTCCTGCGATGAGGATCAGGAGGATGCTTCGCCGAACGATGCCGTGCTGGGGCCGATTCGCCCGGCAGAACCTTTGCCGACCGTGAAGCCGTGAGTCCGTTTGCCGGCAGAGCAGCAGTTTTCCAGGTTAGACGCATTGACAAGTGCTTCTTCGTGAGGCATGATAGGCGGGTTATCATATGAAGAAGCGGCGAGTTGTCATTTTGGGGTCGACGGGGTCCATCGGTACGAGTGCCCTGAAGGTGGCCCGAGATATTCCGGAGCGGATGGAGGTTGTCGGTTTGGCTGCGGGTTCAAGTATTGAGGCTTTGGCCCGGCAGGTCGCAGAGACGGGGGTGAAGAAGGTGGCGATTTTCGATGATTCGAAGGCGGATGCCTTGCGGGCTCTGGTCGGTTCCGGTGTGGAGGTTGTGACGGGTGAAGAAGGTTTGTGCGAGATGGCCCGGATGGAGGCGGCGGATATGGTGCTTGTTTCCATCGTGGGGACGGCTGGGCTCCGGCCGACGCTGGCGGCGATCGAGGCAGGGAAGGATTTGGCGATTGCGAGCAAGGAGGTGCTGGTGATGGCGGGCGAGATTGTGATGCCTGCGGCGAAGAAGGCGGGGATCAAGGTGCTGCCCGTGGATAGCGAGCATAATGCGATTTTCCAGTGTCTGTCCGGGCATGTCGGCGGGGCGGAGCAGGTTTCACGGTTGATTCTGACGGCGAGCGGCGGCCCGTTCCGCACGCTTCCGGCGAATGAGCTGGAAGCGGTGACGGTGGAGCAGGCTCTGCAGCATCCGACATGGACGATGGGGACGAAGATTACGATCGATTCCGCTACGCTGTTCAATAAGGGGCTGGAGATGATTGAGGCCCGCTGGCTGTTCGATATTCCGATGGAGAAGGTGGATGTGGTGGTGCATCCGCAGAGTGTGGTGCATTCGCTGGTGGAGTTCCGGGACGGTTCGATGCTGGCCCAGTTGAGTTCTTCGGATATGTGTTTCCCGATCCAGTATGCGGTGACGTGGCCCGACCGTGTGGATAATTCTCTCCAATCGCTCGATTTGGCGAAGCTCGCGAGCCTGAAGTTCGAGGCTCCCCGGTGGGATGTGTTCCCCGCGCTGGGGCTGGCCCGCCGTGCCGGGCTTGAGGGCGGTACGCTGCCTGCGGTGTTCAATGCGGCGAATGAGGTGGCGGTGGCGGCGTTTTTGGATGGCCGGCTTTCTTTCCCGGGGATTTGGAAGACGGTGGCAGCCGTGATGGATGCCCATCGTGCCGAGAGTCCCCAAGGGGATCTGGAGGTGATTTTGCGCGCCGACCGCTGGGCGCGGCAGGAAGCGGAACGTGTCGTGCGGTCGGCTCTTTCCTCAGCAGGCGGCCGAGGATGAATGAGGCAAGGCGGCCGCGCATTCATGTGGTGGATGCCTTGAGGGCGTTGGCTCTGCTGGGTATTCTGCTCGTGCATTGCCATGATTATTACAATGCGGCTCCTCCCTCGCTGCAACCCGGCGAGTGGATGGCTGCGTTGAATGGCGTGGCGGATTGGCTGTACCGCGAGCTGTTCGTTTCCAAGGCGTATTTGCTGTTTGCCTTTCTTTTCGGGTTGAGTACGTTTTTACAGCTCGACCATGCGGAGCGCAAGGGGGTGGATTTTCGCGGGAGGTTTATGTGGCGGCTGGCTTTGCTGGTGATGTTCGGGCTGGTGCATACGCTGTTTTATAATGGGGATGTGCTGATGATTTTCGGTGTGTTTGGGGTGGTTCTGGTGGCGTTGTACAGGGTGCCTTCGTTTTTGCTGGCGTGTTTGGCGGCGGCGCTGTGCCTGAATCCGGGGTTCGTGTTCGATGCGCTGGCCGGGTGCGGAGATTTCGATTCCGCCAGTTTGACGGTGATGAGCCGTCCTCTGGGCGAGGGGGTGTCTCCCGCTCCTTCGCAGGCTACGGCTTCATGGTGGGAGATGGCGCGGTGGAATGTGACGGACGGCCTGGCCGCGCGCATGTGCTATATGGTTTACAGCGGGCGGTTGTCGTTTATGCTGGGGATGTTTTTATGCGGGATGCTTGCGGGTAGGTCAGCTATTTTCGACGGTTCTCCGGAGAGGAAGAAGCTGCTGGTGCGGCTGGGGTGTGCCGGAGCGGCGGTTTATGCGGCGTTGGCGATTGTGGCAGCGGTTTGGCGGCAGCCGGGTTTTGCTGTGGAGCGGTTGCTGGTTTCATGGCAGCATGTGGCGTTTGTGGCGGGTTTTGTGGGCTGGGTGTCTCTGCTGCTGGCTTCGCGGCATGTGTGCGGGAAGCTGGGTTGGTTGTCGTGCATGGGCCGTATGTCGTTGACGTGCTATGTGATGCAGTCTGTGGTGATGACGTGGGTTCTTTTTGGCTGGGGGCTTGGGTTCGGGCAGAAGATGGGAACGGGCTGGTGCCTGTTGGCCGCGCTGATGCTGTACGGCGTGCAGCTTGTTTTCTGCCGAGTGTGGATGGGCGTTGCCCGGTTCGGCCCTCTGGAGTGGTTGTGGAGGAGTGCGACGTTGGGGCGGTGGCAGCCGTTGCGGAAGGATGCCTGATGCAGTATGCAAAACGGGCAACCTTCCCGTGAGGGAAGCCTGCCCGTTTGCGGCTATGCATGTTTGGTGAGATTAGCGGGTTTTGGGCGTCAGGGAGAAGAAGAGGAGGGTCCAGCCCGAGAAGATCATTTCGATGGCGACGACGGTGCCGATGAACCATGCGGAGGATTCCGGCCAGCCGCCGAGTACGAGGCCGCCCAGGATGAGCGTGATGATGGAGTTGATGAAGCGCCATGCGCTGCCCGGGGATTGGGTGAGCATGAAGGCGAGAGCGAGGCGGAAGACGCCGACGGCAAGGAGGGCGAAGCCGATGACCATGGTCCAGACGACGAGTGCTTCGATCGGTTCGACGACCATGCAGACGCCGATGACGAGGTAGGCGAGAGCCGCGAGGAAGTTCCACGCTTTGTTGGTGAGGTGCCGAATGCCCTGAATCATGCGGAAGAATCCTGCCGCGATGAAGAGGAAGCCGCCTACCCAGATGGTGGCGCCGCTGAGGACGAAGGGGAAGCTCAGCAGGATGAATCCGAAGATGATTTCGAGGATGGCGAGCAAGGATATCCACCAAGGGGAGGATTTCGGTGCAGAGAAGGACGGTGTGTCTGTGTGGTTCATATGAAGGAATGGCGGTTAGTTGTTTCCGAGGGCGGCGGTATAGCGGTTTTCGACGTTTTTCCAGTCGACGAGTTTCAGGAAGTTGTCGATGTAGGCGGCACGGTTGTTCTGGTGCTTGAGGTAGTAGGCGTGTTCCCATACGTCGCAGGCGAGGATGGGGATGATGCCGGGGATTTCGTTGTTCTGGTGTTTTTCGACGCCGTAGAGGACGAGTTCTTTGCTGGCGGGATCGACGCCGAGGATGGCCCAGCCGGAACCTTCGATTCCGAGCGCGACGGCTTTGAAGAGGCGCACGAGGTTGGCTGTGGAGCCGTAGGTGCGGTCGATGGCCGTTTCAAGGGTGCCTTGCGGAGCCGTTTGCGGTGTGGGGCTCATGTTGGTCCAGTAGACGGTGTGGAGGTTGTGCCCCGCAGCGTTGAAGGAGAGTGTTTGCGCCCATTTGGCGGCCTGTGAGGCTTCGAGTTTGCCTTCGGCTATTTCGCGCAGTTTTTGTGCGGCGGCGTTGGCTCCGGCGACGTAGGCTGCATGGTGTTTGTCGTGATGGAGGCGTACGGTGGTTGCGTCCATCAGGGGTTCGAGGGCGTCGTAGGCATAGGGAAGGGGCGGCAGGATGTATTTTCCGTCCGCATAGGCGATGGATGACGCATCGGCCTTCGGAGCGGCGGCCTGTTTGGCCGGGCTGTCGCCGGGTTGCTGCGAGTCGGCTGCCTGAGCCGTAGCTCCTGCTGCCCATACCCCCACCGCGAGGGCAAGGGCGGTATGGAGCAAACGCCGTGAACGTCGGAAGGGCGTTCCTTTCCGGGAGATGATGCCCGGAATGATGTCGCTTTCCGATGGCAGTCCTACCTGCCAGGGGGTGTGGTCGTCGGGGGAGGCCGGTATGGGTGCGGTGTTCATGGCGTTTGCTTTGTTGGTTGGATGTTGCCGTTATTTGCCGAGGGCGGCGTTGTAGCGTTCTTCGACGTTTTGCCAGTCGACGAGTTTCAGGAAGTTGTCGATGTAGGCAGCGCGGTTGTTCTGGTGCTTGAGGTAGTAGGCGTGTTCCCATACGTCGCAGGCGAGGATGGGGATGATGCCCGGGATTTCGTAGTTCTGGTGTTTTTCGGCACCGCAGATGACGAGGGTTTTGCCGAGGGGTTCGACGCCGAGGATGCCCCAGCCGGAGCCTTCGATGCCGGCAGTGGCGGAGCGGTAGGCCAGCATGAAGCCGTCGAAGGAGCCGAATGCCTTGACGATGGCATCCATCAGGGGGCCTTCGGGAGCGGTTTTCGGCGTGGGGCTCATGTTGGTCCAGAAGATGGTGTGGAGCACATGGCCCGATTCGTTGAAGGAGAGGGCGCGTACCCAGTTGGTCGTCTGGGCGGCGTCGAGTTTGCCTTCGGTGATTTCGCGGAGTTTCTGCACGGCGGTGTTGGCTCCGGCGACATAGGCTGCATGGTGCTTGTCGTGGTGGAGATGGAGAGTTGCTTCGTCCATGAGCGGCTCCAGTGCATCATACGCATAGGGCAGGGGAGGCAGCACATATTGGCCGTCAGCATATACGAGTTGTTCTGTTTTCATATTTTCGGTTTTATCGAGTCGGTTGTTTGATGGGTTTCGATTTCCATCGGTTGATGGAGTATCTTCTGCCCGTGAGACGCCTCGAAGGTATGTTTTCGTTCAATAGCAGTTAGACTGTTTGTTTCTTTGTTCAGTTGATTTGATATTTAATGCCACGGCCGTTCAGCCACGCAGAGACGATGGAGTTGTATACGCTGTCGAGCAGGGCGACGTTGGCGACGCGGAATTCGATGGTGTGCGCGTGTGTGGTAGTGGGGTAGTTTTTGGTGACGGCGGTGTTGGGGTCGATGGCTGCGGAGCCGACGCGGTCGTTGCCCTGTTTGAGGAGATCCTGCATGCGGTCGGAGGCGATGCGGATGGCGGCGATGTTCGATTCTTCCGAGACGGGGGAGATGAAGTAGATGCGTATGGTGTTGTTGCCGTTGGTGTCTACGACGATTTCACGGATGACGTATCCGCCGTCGAGGACGTATTTCTGTTTGGAGACGGAGGTGATCTGGTCGAGGGCGATGATGACCTGTCCTTCTCCGAAGTTGCCGATCCAGAACGGTTTGGCAAAGGATGATTCTCCCTGTTTGTTGGAGGTGGTGGAGCCGGCTGCAGGGGTGCCCATGCCCGATCCGTTGCTGCCGCCGCTGTTGCCGGGTGCGGCGAGAACGGGGGCGACGAGGAGGGCGGCCATGGCGGTGAGGGTGAAATGTGTTTTCATGACGGTGGATATTCTGCATGGGGTTTGCGGGCAAGTCAAGCATGGAACGTGCTGCCTGCTGGCTGTGAAGGCGATATGTTTTGCAATGTCGAATGATTGTCATGGAGTCGGAAGGATAGCTTGACACACGGTAGGGTGAGCAGTAGGATGTTGGCCTTATGAAACGTATTTTTTGCGTTCTTTCCATGTTGTGCGCCTGCCTGCTGGCTTCGTCCTGCTCGGGCAAGATGCCCCGCAAGGTGCACCGCCATGATATCCGCGTCGTGATGAAGACGACGAAAGGAGATGTCGTTTTGAATTTGTATGCCCATCGGGTGCCGATGGCGTGCGTGAATTTTCTTGTTTTGGCGAAGGACGGGTTTTACAACGGTCTGACGTTCCACCGGGTGGTGCCCGGTTTCGTGGTGCAGGGCGGAGATCCGACGGGGACTGGCGGCGGCGGCCCGGGCTATACGTTTCCCGATGAGATACGTGTGGAGCTGAAGCACGATAAGCCGGGAGTGCTGGCTCTGGCCAATTCCGGGAAGGATACGAACGGTTCCCAGTTTTTCATTACGCAGAAGGCGGCTCCCCATCTGGACGGTAAGCATTCCGTTTTCGGAGAGATCATGCGCGGGCAGTCGGTGGTCGAGCAGATCGAGCCGGGCGACCGGATGATTAAGGTGACGGTGATTGACGATCCTTCCGAGCTGTTCGAGAAGAACCAGAAGTTTGTGGATGCGATCCGCAAGCGGTTGGCCGATCAGAAGGCGGCCGGTAAACTGCCTCCCCATTAAGCGGAAGGTCTAAGAAGAGTAGCGTACCCGCAGGCACAGGCCGTGCATGCGGGCGTTTTCGTGTTCAGATGCGCAGTTTGGTCCAGCGGCGGTCGTCTACGAATTTCTTGAAGATGATGGCTTGGACGATCTGATCGACAGTGAAGAGGAGCCAGATGTAGGTGAGGTTCAGCGTGCCGGGCAGGTAGTGGTGCCACAGGAAGAGGATGACGATGCGGAAGAATCCCATGACGCCGTAGGAGACGTACATGACGCGCCGTGTGTCCCCCGCGCCTCGCAGGGACATTTTCATGACGATGGCGGCGGCGAAGAAGGGTTCGAGGATGAGGAAGGTGCGGACGACGGGGGTGCCCTCTGCAATGATGTTCGGAAGGTCCTTTGCGAACATTCCGACGAAGAATTGAGGGAACATGCACATGATCGCTCCCATTGTTCCCATGAAAATCATGCTGTATTTCGTGCATTTCCGGATGGTGATCATGGCCATTTTGGGGCTGCCCGCGCCCAGGTACTGGCCGACGAGGGCAGAGGCGGCCATGCCGATGGCGAAGCCGGGCAGGAAGCTCATGGATTCGATGCGGACGGCGATGGTGTGTGCCGCAAGAACGGCGTCGCCCAGGCCGCTGATGACGGAGAGGCAGTAGAGGTGGATGAGCCAGATGCCGAAGACTTCGATGGCTTGCGGCATGCCGATGGCGATGATGCGGCGGATCATGCCCCAGTCCGGTTTCAGGCTGCGGCGGTCGAGGTAGAGGGGCGGTACGTAGCTGTTCGGCTGAGAGTCGGCATATTCATTGAGAGTCAATCCATTCATGGATGACTTCAATTGGATGTGGCGGCGGTGCAGGATCCAGCACAGGGCGACGGCTGAGATGGCAAAGCCGGAGATGGTGCCGATGGCGAGCCCTTCGATGGAGAGATGGAAGATGTTGACGAGGATGAGGCTGATGACGATGTTCAACCCATCCGCAATGAGCATCATGATGAAGGGAAATCGAGTGTCGCCGGCGCCTCGCAGGGCTGCATTGACGGCAAAGACGATGCCGCTGAAGATGGCGCTGAACGAGGCGATGTACATGAAGCGTTTGGCGAAACCCTGCGCTTCGGGGCTCATGGTGAAGACGGAGGTGACGAGGAAGTCCGTGCTGCAGAACATGACGAGGAAGGAGCAGATGCCAGCCATGAGGCCGAGTACGCCTGCCTGGCATGCGCTGTAGTTGGCTTCGGAGAATTGGCGTGCACCCGTCATGCGCGAGACGATGGCGGTGGCTCCCATGCCGACGGCTCCCTGCATGACGAAGCCGAGGAAGAGTACGTGGCCGATGGCTCCCATGCCCGCGACGATCTGTTGTTTGACTTCCGGGGGATTGTCCATGTGCGAAGACAGGTACAGGGCTGTCGAGCTGGCGATGAAGCTGAGAACCTGTTCCAGGAAGGGCCACAGCGCGATGGTCATGATCTGCTGGGGCAGCGTGAGCCCGGCCAGTTTGCCGCCGAGCCGCCCCCGGGCCATGCGGGAGCGTATGGTGCCGTCGCGTCCGTCTCCTGTACTCATGCGGTGAATACGGGTTCGGGTTCGTCGGCGCAAGTAGCCGTATAGATGGCGGCGATGCCGCCGCTAAGCTGTTCGGTACGGGCTTCGATGAAGCCGTTCGTCTCGATGAGGCTGCACATGGCTTTGCCGCGCGGAAATTGCTCGATGCTGTCGCCAAGGTAGGTGTAGGCGTCGGGTCGGCGGGTGATCCAGCCCGCAATACGGGGCAGGATGTGGTGCAGGTAGTAGCGGTAGGGCGAGGAGAGGATGCCTTCAGGCAGCGAGAAGTCGAGGATGAGGAGATGGCCGCCGGGTTTGAGGATACGGCGGAATTCTCGGATGGCGGCGGCGTAGTCCGCCATGTTGCGAAGTCCGAAAGCGACGGTGGCCACATCGAACGATGCATCTGGCAGTGGGAGGTTCATGGCGTCCGCCTGCAGGAGGTTGCAGAGTCCGCGTGCGGCGGCTACGTCAAGCATGGGTTGGCAGAAGTCGGTGCCGAGGATGTCTATTTCGGGGAGGGCTCGGGTGAGGGCGAGGGCGAGGTCTCCGGTGCCGGTAGCGATGTCGAGCAGGCGCGCGGGTTTCCATTCTGCTACGAGCTGGACGACCCGCTGCCGCCAGGCGATGTCGATTCCCATGGAGAGGATGTGGTTCGCCGTGACGTAGCGTGGTGCGATGGCCGAGAAGGTGGCATGGACGAACTCCGGATTCTGCATGAGGGGGAGTCTGCCCGAACGCCTGTTAAATTGCAAGTGCTTTTTCTGGACGGAGAGGGGCTCAGGATGGGTAGAAAAAGCCCTGCCGGACGGATGTCCGCAGGGCTGGAAAAGGTGCTTTTCGGGCAGGAGCTTCAGTAGTTGTCCGCATTGAGCTGGAAGAAGGCTTGCGGGTGGGCGCATGCGGGGCAGGCGCCGGGGGCTTTTTCGCCTTCGTGGATGTATCCGCAGTTGCGGCAGATCCATTGTTCGCTCTGGGGTTTTTCAAAGACGCTACCTGTGGCGATGTTGTTCGCAAGGGCGAGGTAGCGTTCTTCGTGGTGCTTTTCGACGGTGGCGATGTAGCGGAAGGCCTTGGCAATGGCGGTGAAGCCTTCTTCCTCGGCGATGTCGGCGAAGGTGGGGTACATGTCCGACCATTCTTCGTGTTCTCCTGCGGCGGCGGCGCGGAGGCATTCTTCCGTGGTGGTGAGGGGGGCGGTGCAGACGGTGGTGGTGATTTCGGCGCAGGCGCCGTTCAGGTGCTTGAAGAAGACTTTGGCGTGTTCTTTTTCGTTGTCTGCGGTTTCGGCGAAGATGGCGGAAATCTGTTCATAGCCTTCCTTTTTGGCGACGCCGGCGAAGTAGTTGTAGCGGTTGCGAGCCTGGGATTCGCCAGCGAAGGCGGCCATGAGGTTTTTTTCTGTGCGGGTGCCTGTGAGTGCTTTCATGATGTGTATGTGATAATATTGTTCCGTGCGGAAGTGCTTTTTGTATAGATTGAATTTGGAATCATTACAAGAAAAAAATAAGTAAATTCCAAAAAAACCGATAGATTGAGGATGGGGAAGAGGAGGTTATCTGTTTTTTTATTCGTTGCCGTTCAATGTGTTTTCCTGTGATTCGAGCCGCATTTGGCGTTTGCGTTCCTTGGCGGCGGTGCGTGCGGAGCGGAAGAAGTTCTGGAGCTGCGCCAGGCAAGGGTCGTGAAGGACTCCGCGCGTGATGTCGCAACGGTGGTTGAGCGGCGGGTTGGAGTCGAGCAGGTTGATCCAGCCTCCGGCTGCTCCTCCTTTGGGATCGGAGACACCGAAGACGACGCGGTCCGGCCTGCAATGGACGATGGCTCCGGCGCACATGGGGCAGGGTTCTTTGGTGATGTATAGGGTGCATCCTTCGAGCCGCCAGTCTCCGAGGGCGTTCTGTGCGGCGGTGAGGGCGATCATTTCGGCGTGGGCGGTGGCATCCTTGAGGCGTTCGACCTGGTTCCAGCCCCGCGCGATGATGGCTCCATCCTTGACGATGACTGCTCCGCAGGGGACTTCGTCGTCGGCAAGGGCTTTTTCCGCTTCCCTCATGGCCTGGAGCATGAAGTATTCGTCCGAGCCGGGTATGGTGAATGGGATGTCGAGCATGCGTGCGGTTTTGTGACAGAATGGGGAAATGAAAGACCCGGTCCGGCATCAAGCCGGGCCGGGCGGTAAGATGGAGGGAACCTCGCGATCAGCGGACGGTGATGCGGGGGTCGTTCTGAAGGACGTAGTCGAGAGCTTCCCAACCTTCAGGCGTCTGGTTCTGGAACATTTGCAGATAGGTGGAAGCGACGCCAGGCGGATATTTTTCGAAGAGCTGGTCGACGGCAAGGCCGAGTTTCTCCGGGTCGAGGACGGTGGGCAGGTCGTCGACGACGCCGTGGCCGTTGTGTTCGATGCCGAGCGTGTTGATGAAGTCGACGAGCATGGGTTCGTGTTTGCGGAGGAGCCAGACCTGAAGAAGGTGGTCGGCGATGTCGCCGGCCGGTTTCCACGAGAGCATTTTCTGGAGCCATGCGAGCTGGTCCGCCACGGGTTTCTGCTGGACGAACTGGGGACGGAGTTTTTTGAGAGCCGCAAGTTCACGGACGGCAGCGCGGTAGACGCCGCGTTCCTGATTGCGCATCCAGTCGAGGATGTCATTGATGGTCTCTTCGTCGGCCTGCTGGAAAATGGTATAGGACTTCATATGTTCTAGGCGGTGAACGGGAGTCAACCATATTCGTGTGGTTTTGTCGAGCTTAACCGTCGTCATTCCCCGGGAAAAATGGCTTTGAGCGGCTAAGATGGAGATCAGTGAGGTGCGTTGCTGCCAAGATGCGGTTTTTTTGGAGAAATGTGAAATTTAGTCTTGCCATGATGGGGAAAATATGATTAACTCCTGCCACGCTTCTGGCGTCGCCACTGTAGCTCAGGGGTAGAGCAACGCATTCGTAATGCGTGGGTCGTCGGTTCAATTCCGACCAGTGGCTCCATCCTCGCACAGGGTGGTGCGCTTGAAGGCGAACAAAGTGCCTCGTTAGCTCAGTTGGTAGAGCAGTTGACTCTTAATCAATTTGTCCTAGGTTCGAGTCCTAGACGGGGTACCAGTTCGCTTCCAGGAATGGAAGCGTTACATAGAGCATGCCTCGTTAGCTCAGTTGGTAGAGCAGTTGACTCTTAATCAATTTGTCCTAGGTTCGAGTCCTAGACGGGGTACCATTTTACGCAAAAACCCGGTTTCGGCCGGGTTTTTGCTTTGTCGACTTCGTCGGGGGTGGAATGCTTTGTTTCGGTGATGCCTTGGTACCGTATCATCATGGTTGTGGGGCGGCTTTGTCGGGCACGAAGCCGCCCCGTATGCCGATGCGTTTCAGCGGGCGTGCCACCGGTTTGATGTTGAATGTGTAAGACTTTCTAGACAGGTCGGGCGACGGCAGGTCGAGGCAGGAGGCAATGCCTGAATGAGGCGTGAGGAAGGTGAGGGTGTAGGTGCTGCCGCCTCGTTGTACGCAAGTGCTCCAGGAGTTGACAGAGTCGGTTGTGTCGACTATGGCTGTGTTTGCTCCCGTTTTTCGATAGGTTTGCGTGACGTTTTGTTCCATCCAAGGCTCCAAGAGGTTGGCGTAGGAAAATGTGGGATATGATTTCTGGTCCATGTCAAGGTGGTATAGATGTGATTGACATGTAGTTGGGATATGGTGCCATCTTTTATGATTGTTTGGAGCGTTTCTGATTCGATATTCAAAGTGATTTGGCAGGAATGTCCCATGCACGCCTCAGGCGCGCGTTGTGCATGAGGTGTGCATGGCTGCATAGGTCGAAAGCGGATAATGCGGTTTGTCCATGGTCATCGGTTGGTGAGTTGTTGTTGCGGCTGCGGGTTGCGGGCGGCATGGAAATAGGCCCATGATCCGGCGGCATCCTGCAGCATGGCCTGGCGGCGGGCGCGGTGCATGTAGAGGCAGAGCCTGCCGAGGCCGTCTTCCCTGCCGATGGAGCCGATGACGGACCACGTATCCGCATCCGGTTCCGGCAGCCCCGCCTGCCGTGCCAGTGCGCGCACCTCCGCCTTGCTGGGGTATTCCGGCAGCAGCAGGGTTTCTCCGCTTTTGGCGATGCGGTCGAGGAGGTCGATTTTCTCCAGGGCATCGCCGAACGTCGGATCGCCGCACAGGATCATGCCGCAGCGCGTGGCTTTGTGAAGATCGAGCAGCCACAGCAGCACATCCGTGATGCCGCGCCTGCCGGCGTGGATCGCCTTGTCCACATCGTCCACGATGACCAGGTAGTTGCGCGTGATGACGCGGCGCAGGTGGTGCATGGCCGTGAAGTCGTCCGTCGGCGCATCCACCCCGGCCGCTTCGCACAGGAGGCGGCCCAGTTTGAAGGCGGTCGGCCGGGTCGGCATCGTCACCATCAGCGTGAGCGGGGCAAAGTCCGGATTGGCGGCATACGCCTCCAGCGCCATGGTTTTGCCGCAGAGGGCGCGTCCGGCGATGCAGTTGACGGTCGAGTCCGCCACGGCGGCCAGGCACAGGCGGTGTATCTGTTCGCCGGTTTCCGTGGGCACGAATTCCACGGATCGGCCCAGCATGCGGGTGGCGATGTCCGCCCTCCGCGTCGCTTCGGCGCGGTGGCCGGCCGTCTCGACCTGCAGGCGCAATTTGCGGATGGCCTCCAGCACGTTGGTCATATCCGCATGGTAGGTGCCTGCCAGCAGGCGGCGGACGACGGTGGCGCTGTACCCCATCTGTTTGGCGATGCTGGCCGCCGTTTTGTCCCGGGCGTAGCCGCGCAGCCAGTCGAGGGCTGCATCCGTGCCGGGTATCGGTTGTGTGTGTTCGTTGTCGCTCATGGTTGGTGTGGTGGTGATGGTCAATAGTTGGTTTCGGGGAGGTCGTTGTCCGGGGGGAGCCTGGGGGGAGGATCGTCCATGCGGGGCAGCCCTTTTTGCCGGGCGGCGATCCGGCGTTCCGCACGGCGTGCTTCGCCGTCTTCCAGCCGTTCCTGCGGCGTGCGGCAGGTGCCCTGGATGATGGAGGCATTGTGTTCCCGGCGTGCGACGATGGCCGCTTCTTCGTTCATGCGGGTCACGCGCATGTCCTGCAGGCGGGAGGCCGTCTGGCTTTTGGCGCGCCCGAGCTGGGAGCGCAGGGCTTCGTCGTCTCCCAGCCTGCCGCGCTGCACCAGCGGCGCGTAGCCCAGCACGACATCCCGCTCGTCGAGGACGTACATTTTGCCGAGATCGAAGGGGTTGATGATGCCTTTGTAGCCGATGCGCGGGCCGAAGTCTTTCAGGTAGCCGTCCGGCGTGACCAGTTCGCGGTCGTAAATCAGTTTTCCGGGGGCAAGCTTCCGGTCCTGTATGTAAAAATAGCTGCCGTTCGCCCGGATGTCGCGGGCCATGCGGATGCCCAGCAGTTCCGCCGCCTGCACGATGGAGAGTTTCACCAGGGTGTTGACGGGGTTCCGCATGCTGGAGTCCCATGCTTCCTGCGGGCTCATGCGGCGCATGCGGATGTGGCCCTTGCTCCGGGCTTCCAGCTGCAGCAGGAAGTTTTTCTGATCGGCGTCCAGTTGCGACAGGTCGCCCCATTGGCCGCCGGATGGGTCGAAGCTGTATTCCTGCCGGAAGAATCCGCAATCCGCCCATCCTTCCAGATCGTGGTCGGTGCGTCCGTTCAGATCGGCCACGATGGAGGGCAGCATGGAGCACACTTCATGGAACGGCAGCAGGATGTCTTCCAGCATCGCCGCCTTTTCGGCAGGGAGCCTGTCTTTCGCCTTGGAGATTTTCCGCTGCTCGCGTTCCATGCCCCACAGCCATTCCGGTTCCGTGCGGTCGTGGCCCGTTGCGCCGGGAAGGAACGACAATCTGTTGTGCTGGGGATTGTGGTAGCTTTCGAGATAGGCCTTGTTTCGGGGGTTGCCGCAGGATTTGCCGCCGAACTCGTGCAGCATCGCCTGCACGCTGCCGTGCATCCCGCCCCGCTTCACCCGCACGCATCCGCCCGTCAGCAAGAGCAGCTGTTCCTCGATTTCGCGGGAGATGGAGGCCGTCTGGTTTTCCACCAGCAACACGGTGCCTCGCGGGCTGTAGCCCACGTTCACCAGGTAGTCGCAGAGGATGTAGAGCATTTCGTCGCCGTTCAGCCCGGCGCGTGTGCCGTCTTCCCGTTCGAAGGAGAACTTCGTACCCCAGCAGAGGCGGCGGCCCGTGAAGACATCGTTGCATCCCAGCTGGAGGGGGCGGCCGATCTGGTCCGTGCCGTTCACGCGGGCGATCGTCTTCACATCCAAATGCACATCATCAAAAGCCACGAAGGCGCAGGGGTAGGAGCCTGCACGCGTCCGGAATACCTGCGGCAGGTACCGCGCTCCGGCCCGCATGCCGTGTTTGGCCAGTACCGCCTCCTCCTTCGTCGGGAAGAGCCGGGCGATCTGCCGGTAGCTCCAACCGGGCGGGATGCTCACCAGCCCGTTGGCATCCATCCGCCGCCAGTCCTCGTAACCGGGTATGGGCATGCCGGATTGCAGCCTGCGCACCAGCTCGGCATGCGCCGCCTTGCCGTTGCGCTGGTACTTATAGAAGAGCTCTTTCACATAAGTGCGGAACAGGCCGTTGCGGGAGCGAGTCGCCTTGATCGCGCCCGCCCGGTACCGCTTGTCCACCGCCGCCAGCGCATCCCGGCCGGATTTCAGCCACTCGTTGAAGACGCGCTGCATCGACTTCGCCGAGTACGACACACGCAGCATCAGTGCCAGGCGGCGGGCCGCATCTTCATAAGCCTGCGTGCGGCATCCCGCAGGCGTTTCATCCAGCGTGCGGCAGGCAGCCAGCAGCAGCCGCGCCTTCTGCAGCTGGTCCAGAGGCAAGGCGAGCCCTTCGAGTTCCGCTTCCGTCATCGTCATGCCCTCCCTTCCGTTTCAAGCCCGCGCAGGATGTTCCGCATCTGCGATGCGAACAGGCCGTTGAACTCCCGCGTGCACAGCCCCGCCCGGCAATCCCGGTACGCCTCCGCTGCGGCCAGCAGCTTCGCCGCATCCTCCTGAGCCTCCCGCTCCCCGGCCACCTGGCGCTCCATCGCCTCCTCCATCGCATCCCGCATGTTCGCCTTGCTGTGCTTCGCTCCGCGGGATTCGGAATCGTCCACCACCTCGGCCAGAAACTCCTTGATCGTGCTGGCCTGTGAAATCTCGCCCAAGGCCAGGTAAAAATCCTGCCCGGGTCGCGTGGCCAGCATCTGCATCACCGCCGCTGCACGCTCCTCGCTGATCCGCTTCGCCGCCTCCACAGCCGCATCGTACACGGCCATGTAATTCCCGGCCTGTTTTTCTCCGAAATTGAAATGCGAAATCAATTTCGCATTTGATTTACTGCGGCTGTTTTTGAAAAGTTTCCCCCACTCTCCATGCTTGCATTGGTCTTTGATGGTACGCAGCGTATGCCCGAGCACCACAGCCATCTGCCAGGTGCGCACGGCCATCTGCTGCACCTGCCCGTGCAGGTGGTTGGCGTAATCGATGCGCGCATCCGGCAAAAACACGGTCACGGGTGCGGCATCCGGCACGATCATCAATTCATATCTCTCGGTCTTCATCTCGGTATCGGGTATTGTCTTCTTGAAATCCATCAAAAAAAATCTGTGTCGCATCTGCGGAATCTGTGGCTCTACCCCTGCCTCTCGGCCCGGCGTAGCTGGTCAATCACCTGCTGCAGCTCCTGGAGCAATTGGGGGTCGCGCACCAGGGCGAGACGCATCTTGTGCAGGGCTTTCCCTTCGATCTGGCGCACCGCCTCGGCGGAAATCCCCATCACCCTGCCCAGCTCCTCCCGGGACGGGCGGTCGGACACTCCCCAGGCATCCCGGAAATCGTCCAGATCCAGCAAAGCCAGCATCAGGGCTTGTTCCGTCGGCGTCAGGTCCATCTTGAAAGGTAAAAGTGCCACGTTAAAAAATCAGGCGAAAGGCCTGTCCGATCAGCAGCAGAATACCGAACAGCACACCCCAGGCGAGCGGCAGCAGCACGATCACCGGCAGGCGAAGCACGATGCGCTCGGCTGCCTGCAGGAAGCGGCTTCGGCGGCGCGGGGCGGAAACCCTCCACAGCCAGCAATCGTCGATCGGCAGCGTTCCGATATGGCACAGCACCGGCGCATGCACCGGCTGCAGCCTGACCACGGCCATGGCTTCATCCCGGCGCGACCACTCGCGAAAGGTCATCCCTGTCCGGCGGTAGCGGCGGCGGTGTTCGGAGGCCCGCATCCGGTCGAGGAACAGCGTCATCTCATCGGGAGCCATACCGCTGGAGGGCGGCATCGCAGGCACGTATCTCATGGTTCCAAGGGCTATCATGGCGTCAGTCAGGCTTTGGATTTTCGGCGAATCACCAGCTTCTTGCGAAAAGGCAAAGACAGCAGCTTCCGCAGCACAACCTGGCTTCGGTTGCGCCCGGCGAGCACCCTGCAGATCGTCGATTTATGGTATCCCGTAGCAGCGGCGGCCTGAGCTGCAGTCCACCCGCGGCTGTAGAGCCATCGCATATCATAGCAATGTGATTGATTTGTGTCGGTATTCATGATAACTTGCCTTTTGTAAAAGCAACTATGTTGCTTCGCATGTCATTACTAATATGTCGAACGACAGAAAAAATCAATAATAAAATATGCCAAATGACATTTTTATTTCTCGCTTACAAGTGATGTCTATTCGTTTGAAGTTAACACAGAAAACATTAGGAGAACTTTGCAATGTAAATCAAGCGACCATATCTTCTTATTTATCGGGGCGAAGAAGTCCTGGAGCCGATGAATTGGCTCGTCTATCTGCCGCACTCGGTGTATCTATGGATTGGTTATGGGGCGTATCCGAAAAAATGGGAGAATCTGATATCTCTCAAATGGAAAACAATAAACTACAAAGAAAAATGGAAGCCTTAAAAAAACGTTTGATTTCCGATTTGGCGTTTATTGATGAATCATAACTAAACAAAAAGAAAATATATGAATCAGATAAATGACGAATCGCATATTGATACGAAAAGTTTATATCTTACATGGATCGGATTTGTGGAAGCGATAATATATTGCATGCACTTGAAGCATGATGAAGAAATAGAAACTGCAAATATGAAATCGCTCATCTCATCAGACAAAATGGATAGTGCGATGCATCAATTTTGGGATCATGTTTTTTACGATGGATCCATTCCTCGGTTCTGTCCAGATATGGCATTTCAGGGAATTATGAGATTACAATTCGTAAGAGATTTATTTGCATCATATATGGAAATGTTTGACGAAGATATTGTGTTCCCTGGATTCGGACAGAGAGGAATCAGAGAAGACTTGGGCAGAAATTATAATTTGCATAAAATTTGCAAACGAATCACTTCACAGATTTGGAGAAAAAAGGCAGTTGGATGGTTATATCAAAAATTACACCTTGATGCAGATGAGTGGACATTGGGTAGTAGTAACGTTTTTTGTCGAACCTTAACAGATGAAGAAAGTGAATTTGTTGCATCATCCAAAAATGATTTTTTGCATATCTTCCAAGATGCTATCATGCCATCTGATAAAAAAATCGATCGTATGCAAGATGTTTATAAAATATATATTTATAAAACACATCCTAAAAAATAATCTTGCATCGAATCATGAAAAATCAAAAGTATAGCTCTATTCATATCGCGAGAATGAAAATTATAACTTTCAGTTTAATTTCCTGTTTTCTCGTTTCGTGTGGTAAAGAAGACAATCCGTACAATAAACAGCTGGAAGAAAATGCAAAACAGATAGCGCGGCTTGAACGGGAAATACATCAGGAACGCTTGAAGGAAGAGCAGCGGCAACGGCAAGCTGAAAGGCAAGCAGCAGAGAACGAAAAAAACAGAATCAAGGCAGGTGAAATAGCCACCGCGAAGGCATTCAAAGAAACATCTGCACGATCAGCCCAAACTGAAGAAGAAATCAGAAATTTTAAATTAGACGGATTACTCGCAATAGTCCAAGGTAAAGAGGCGAGGGATGAAATAGCTCATACTTGGGCTTATCGATTCAAAAATAGAATTAGCGAAGAACGTTCCAAATCATATCTGACTCTGCACAATAAACTGTATCAGGAATACGAAGAACAAAAAATCACCAAGGAGGCATATCAGGAAGCGATGAAAAACGCGATGGAAGAATCGAAAAGGAATCTTGAAGACTTGGAATATCAAATTAATAAATGACACCCTCCTTATGGACATGGCAAATCGTGGCCTATCTATGCTGCGTAGCCATCGGCTGGCTGGCGCATGATGCGTACAATCTCGCGACGAAGCCCGATCGGGTGCCGGAGCAAAAGAAATCCGCCGTGCGCTACTGGGTCAACACGAAGTGGAAAGCTGCCGGACGCATCCATGTGGACGGCTGCAAATGGTACGGCATCGGCCATGGTTACTACACGGCCAATCCTCCCGCAGAAGCGGTGCCCTGCAAGTTATGCCAGCCGCAAAACTAGCCTACGAAACAACGTGGGATAATGATGCAAACGCCTCACTGTGTATCGTATGGCACAATTTGCTTGTGACGTATGGTATCATGAGTGCATGAGCGACACCTTGCCCCCTGTAGAAGACCGTATCGGCGTGTACGATGCCATGGAGATACTGGGCTACAAGTCTCGCCACACGGTATTGTCCATGATCGGCGACGGCGTACTGATGGGGTGGAGGCGCCCCCGCGGCCGGAAATACATCCTGAGCCGCAGGCAGGTGGAACATCTGGACAAACAATTGATTGAAAAGGCCCGGCAAGACATGGAAGAACGCCGCGCCGTAAGCCAGCTGCTGCTGGACATCTGATCCGCGCCATCCTCTCTGTCCACAGGCTGAAAACCGACCGCACCGCGATGGTGCGGTTTTTTTGTGCGTTTTGTGCAAAACGTGTATTTTGTGCGTTTTGTGCGTTTTGTGCATCGGCAGCATGTCGATTGAAAAACCTGTGGCAAGCTGTGTGCATGTCCAGGCCGTCCATGATCCGCACGATCGCCCACACCGTCGCTCAATGGGTGAGGTATCGTCGCTGCATGGGCCTGCTCGGAACACCCGAATACCCGGCCACGGGCTGCCCTTGCCGCCATCATCGTGCTGCCAAGTCCCGTCCTGCCACCGTGCAGGGCGGGCACCCCGCCACGAACACGCCGGAAACAAACACATCCCATGAAACACTCAGCCACAGATTCCACGGATTGGCACTGATTTATTTTGTCGATCAATACTTTTGCTTTATCAAACCGGCAGTCGGCCGGATTCGGGTGCCCGGAAATCTGTGAACCATCTGCGCCCATCTGTGGCTAAAACCCTCATCCACCACACACGATCATGAACACAGTCGCCTTATCCATCGGCCACAGCCCCCGCGACGGCGGAGCCGTCATGGCGGACGGCAGCCAGTCGGAATACCAGTACTGGCTGGAGCACGCCCCGAAAATCAAACGCATCCTGGAGCAGCAATACGGCATCTCCGCCGTCATCGTCAACCGCCTTGTCAACGGCGGCGGAACGACGCCCGGCCACGCCGCCGCAGCCTGCAACGCCACGGATGCCATCCTCGCCGTTGATCTCCATTTCAACTCATTCGAACCCGCATCCAACGGCACGGAAACCCTCTGCTGGTACAACAGCGCACGCGGCGAAACCGCCGCCCGGCACCTGCAGCGCGCCATCTGCGAATGCCTCGGCACGCGCGACCGCGGCATCATCTACGTCTGCCCGGACAAACGCACGGAAGCCATCATCGCCTCATCCGGCGTACGTGCCGACAGCTCCCGCGCCGTCAGCTACTTCCAGAAAACCCGCATGGCCGCCATCATGATCGAACCCTGCTTCGGCGGCAGCAACCCGGGCGAATGCCGCCTCCTGCAGGACCGCGCGGACGCCCTCTGCGCCGCCATCGCCCAGGGCATCGCCGGAGCCGTCAAAGCCATCGCCGCCTGACGCCATGATCGCCTCTCTCCCACTACTCCTCGCCGAAGCGGCCCCCGACGGCTACATCTCCGTCGCCACCGTCGCCGCCCTCATCGTCGCCATCCTCGGCGCGGCGGGGGCTGCCGGATGGAAAGTCAACAAAACCGCGCGGGAAAAAGGAGCCGAAGAAGAACGCGCCCGCCTCAAAACGGACACCCTCATCTCGCCCACCCCGCTTCCCATCGTCAAGCACCCGGAATACATCACGCGCGACGAACACGCGAAACTGGAAGGCCGCGTCACCCGCCTGGAAGAAAAACACGAATCCGTCACCCGGCAAATCTTCGACAGGCTCAACCCCATCGCCGAAACCGTCGCGGAAATGCGCGGCGAAATGAAAGGACTCCACCAGCTCCTCCAGCAAATCGCCTCCGCCTCGAAAAAATGATCCCGCTCCTCCTCATCATCATCCTGGCCGCCTACGGCCGCAAACACCCCGCTGCATCATGAACGAAGAACAGACACTCGCCGAAGTCAAACTGGCCATCATGCGCACCCTGCGCGTCATCTCCGCACCCCTCCTGCTGCCGGACACCACCCTCCGCGCCCATGTCGACATCGCCCTGCCGACGCGCATCCCGGACGCAACCTACAACGAAGCCGTCGCCGCCCTGAAAGTACGCGGCTACATCACCGGCACGCCGAACGAACTTGCCGGGTACAAATGGGCGCTCACCGACGCCGGACGCGTCGCCGCCCAGGAAATATGAACAGTGAAAAATGAAGAGTGAATAGTTAAAAATTATTACCTCTTACCTGATACCTCTTATCTGAATCATGGCCGCCACCCCAAAAAAACTGCGATCGGACAGCGTCATCGGCTCCCTCCCTCCCGACATCCGGGCGGAAGTGGATGCCATGGTCGTCTCGAACGCATCGGGCAGAGCCATACGCGACTACCTCGCGGAACAGGGCATCCGGTTATCCCTGAACAGCGTCCACCAATACATCAACCGCACGCAGGGGCAGGACGACCTGGCCACCCTGGCAGCCATCGCCCGCACCATCAACTCCGCCCCGACCGAAGGCATGACGGAAGCCATGCGGTGCCGCGTCAAACAGCGGGCCTTCGAATTCGCCCTGGACTCGTCGACCGATCCCAAGGCACTGGTGCAGCTGGTCAAACTCGTCAACGACTCGGAACGCGTCGGACTCATGCGCCGACAGGTCGAACTGGCTGAAATCCGTGCCGCCGAAGCCGTCCTGGCCAAAGCCATGTCGCCGGAAGTGCAGGAAATCCTGCACGGCGCCGCCACGCATGAGGAAAAAATCGCCATGCTCCGCCCGATCCTCTTCGGCGAAACGAAGCCCTACACCCCCACCTTCACCGAAGCATGAAACCCGCCCCTTCCGTCAAACCCCTGATCCAGTTCAAGGCTTACCAGCAAGTAGCGTTCGCGTTGCGGATGCGCATTGCCTTCTTTTTGTGGAGACGCCAAGGCGGGAAATCCTATACGATTGCAGCCAAGGCTCTCGACCGGATGTTATCCAAAGCAGGCCGCTCCTGCTTCTTCATCTCGGCATCTCTGAATGTAGGAAAAGAATTGCTGGAGAAGGAAGCAACCATCTGGCATGACGCCCTGCAGAAAATACACGATGCAGAAAACACCCTGAACGTGAGGCTGGGAGGAAACGTGGTGGACAGGAAAACACACCAACTGCTGGATGTATCCGATCTGGCAGAAATCATGCAAAAGAATTCGGCCCAAATACGCATCTATCACAGCCGCACCCGCTATAGCCGAACATTGATATTACCGCCAAATCCGGCAACGGCACGAAGCTGGACCGGAGACGTATTCGGTGACGAAGTCGGCTTTTGGCCCCATTGCCTCGAAGTACTGGATGCCGTCGAACCCATCATCGCCAGCAACCCCGAATTCATGATGTGGATGTTTACCACTCCATCTAAAGAGGAAAAACACTACATGTACGACGTGTTGAATCCGGGAACACGCAAGTTCACACCGAACCCGGAAGGCAATTTCTACAAGACGGAAACGGGCTACCCCGTGCACCGGGTGGACGCATACGATGCCGCTCTGGCAGGAGTACCCCTCTACGATCCGCAAACCGGGGAAGCCGTGGACTATGACACCTACCGGGCGCATTCCCTGGACAAACAATCGGCGGATCGCAACTATCTGTTGTCCTTCCTGCCCAGTGGCGAATCCGCCGTCAAACGCGCATGGCTCGACCGTGCCCAGGAAAAAGGAAGCGGCACATGCACCGCCATCGACCTGGCCGGACAGGACGTCACCGCCAACAACATCGCCTCCCTGATCGGCACGGCATGGGCGGACACCCTGACCGCCGACCCCTGCACCATGGGGCAGGACGTCGCCAGCACCACCAACAAAAAGTCCAACCCCTCGGCCCTCACCGTCCTGCAGAAAACGGACGGCATCTGCCATGCCCGCCTCATCGTCCGCTGGAAAACGGGAGACTACTACACCATGCAGGCGGCCATACGCCATGTGCTGCACCAGCTGGGGCGGGCCAACATCAGCGGCCTGTGGGTCGACTCGTCCAATGAAAAATTCTACTCCAACCTGCTGGCACGGGACATGCGCCACCACCTCAACGTCCGCGGCATCGCAGGCGGCGACAAAGTCCGCTACCAGGGCATGGACTCGGATGCCAAAACGGCCCTCGGCACCGCCTACTGCGCTGCTCTGGAAGACGGCACGATCGCCTTGCCTCCCGGCCAATGGGTCGCGGAAGACCATCGCCTCGTCATCCGCAACGGCGCCCGCTTCGAAGCCGAAATCTCCAAGGAAGGCTACCACGCCGACACCTTCGACTCCACCAAACTCGCCTACTGGGGCCACATCCGCCCCTCCTGCGACATGCTGCCGGAACCGATCGAACTTGCCCGGCCGGACATGCTGAACCCGTGGGATGCCTCCCTCCCCAACAACGCCGCATTACTCAACCGCCCGTTTTAAGCCATGAGCACACCCGTACCGGATTCCCGCCCGCTGCACTTTTCCAGCCTCGACCTCCAGGAGATGTCCGTCTCCCGGGACCAATGGCTGGAACGCACCCACCCTCTGGACTACCTGACGCTCCCGATCATGCGGGATGCCGTCAACGAAGCCATGCGCGGAGCCTGGTCCAACATTCAGTGGATATGGCACAACATCGAACAGGCGGACACCTACCTTTCCGTCTGCGTGGACCGGCGGCTTGCCGCCCTGAAGAAACTGCGCTGGGACATTCGGCCCAAAGACGGCCTGACCGATGCCGAAGCCTGCCTCGCCGACGCCCAGGCACGCACGCTGACCGACTTCTGCAACGCGATCGACAACATGGAAGAAGGCATCGCCGGACTGGCGCAGGCATCCTTCCGGCATTACCGCCACCTCCAGTTGCTTGAAACCGACACCTCCCTCCGCCTGAACCTCACAGACAACTGGAACTGGTGCCGGGACGGGTACAAGGGACCCTGGCGCTGGAATCCGGAAGCCACCTACGGCGCCACGATCGGAAAGGATCTTCCCGTCTCCATGGACAGCATCATCACCCGCATCTGCCCCCGGCCCATCGACCAGGTGGCCATGCTGCTGGTATTCGACCGCAAGAACGGCAAATGCCAGCTGGCGGTATACAATGGCCGATACGGCACGCCGCCCATGTACATCATCATGCCCGACGGAATCTCGGAAGAACAGAAAAAAGCCTTCATCGAATTCGGACGCCAGTGCCTCTCCAACAGTGCCGGAGTCCTGCCGCCCGGCAGCAAGGTGGAAACAGTCCAGCCCGGCTCCCTCGGCCCCGACTCTTTCACGCGGTACATCGACATGGCCTCGCAGGAAATCGTCCTACGCTGCACGGGCGGCCTCATGACCATGCTCACGGCGCCGGGAGAAGGAACGACGACCTCCACCGGCAACGCCCACCAGGACGCCTTCGATGCCATCGCCGCCGCCGAAGGGGAAGACATCGCCGCCCTCCTGCAACGGCATCTCTTCGCTCCGGCATTGAACCAGTGGCACCCCGGCCAGCCGCATCTGGTCGAATTCACGCTCGCCCCGCTGGAAGACAAGGGCACCTCCGAAATCGTCCAGTCCATCGCCATGCTCGCCTCCGCAGGCTACCGCCTCACCGACGACCAAGTCGCAGAACTCACGGGGCTGGACGTCACCAGCGCCAACATGGACGCCCGAGCCATCTACGCCGCCAAGTCCGCAGGATTCGTGCCGACCCAACAAAGCCTGGAAGAACGAATGGGCATGCCTCTGGCTCCCGTGCCTCTCACGCCGGAGCAGCAGGCTGCCGGCATGCTCAACAGCATGCACCGTCGCTTTGCCCCCACCATGCTGTGGCCGCAGGCCCGCAGAGTGTATGACGCCGCCACGGCCGTACGCATGCACAACCTGTCTGCTCGCCCTGCCGCACAGGTGCAGCCGGAAGACGGCATCACCGCCGAACAGCGTGCCATCCTCACACGCCTCGCCTCCATGCCGCTCGACCCGGCCCGCATCGAGGCCAAGGCGGAAAGCCTTCGAAAGGCCCTGCAGGAAGCGATCGCGCCCTATGCGCCCGATGATGCCTCCGACGCAGCATCCCCCCATGCACGCCCGATGCACGGCGCGGCACGGGGCACATCCGAACAGGATGGTGACAACCATGCGGCACAAAACGCGCAAACCTCCCCGGAAGACGAACCCGTCGCCGAAAATTACGGCACCAGCGAAGGCGCCAAAAAGGGGTGGGACAAAAGAGGACGCGGCCGCAAAGACCTCAAAACCGGATTCGGCCATGCCGCCGTCGGCAAAACGGGAACGGCCGAACAACTCGGCCTGGGCAGGCTGAAAGACATCTCGCCCGATCCCGCCTCGACTGCCAGCCACCCGGGCCGTGCCAAACGCGGCCTGACGCGCGGATTCAGCGCCCGGAGTATCGACGGCCAGAACGTGCACTTCACGCGCGACGTCCTCGACCACTGGGAAGCGGCCGGGAAAACATCCACCGAACAGGCCCGCCGCCTGCGCCACCTCTCCGAAGCCGTCCGCGCCGTCAAAAGCCCTCACGAAATATGGGAAAACCCGCGCGACGGGCAACGCACGTACCTGCGCTCCTACAAGGATGCCTCCGGCCATTACGTCCTGGCGGGCTTCGTCGTCGGCAAAACGGGCAACGTACGCACCTACTTCCACAACCGCAGACTGTCCAGCATGGAAAAAACGAGAAAAGGAACCCTCAAATACAAACGGGACTGAACCAAAGAGGACCGGACGCGGGGGCGCCTCCCGCCGATCGGTCGTCCGCTCCTTAACTTGCAGGGCCGCCAGAGCAGATTTCCAAGCACACCATAGCACAACGCCACACAAAGTCAACACGCCATGTCACAAATCCCCCCCTTCGACCAGTCCCCGCATGCACCGTTTCCCGTAGGGGAAGTGCCGCGATCCGCCTGGTACTGCATCGAACCCACCTACAACCACGCCACCGTCGAAATGGAGAAAGTCGGTCGAAGTCTCGGCTACGACATCCCCGAGAGCTGGTCGGATGAAGAGCTGCAGGCATTCGCGGAAAAAAACGGATTCGCCCGCGAACTGTCCACGGAAGAAGACCTCCTCCGCATCGTCGACAACTTCGAACGGTACGACAACGAAGGCAAAGGCATCCTCGTCACGCGCGACCATCTGTCGTGGGTGGACGTGCCGGACACGGGCGCCAGAGGATGGATCAAGGCATTATGCGTACCGGACGGCCGCCTGTGGGCGTGGATCGAATGGACGGATTCAGGGCACGCCCTCGTCAACTCCGGCGAATACTGCTTCTTCTCGACGGAATACGAATTTGCGGACTTCCGGAAAATCGAAGGCGGCGTCACACCTACCGCCCTGTATGCCTGCACCATCACCAACACCAACCGACACAAGGGACAAGTCCCCATCACCAACAGCCTCACCTCTACCCAAACCAAACACCACAACCAAACAAAACACATGAAACCCAAAGCAACACGCAATCGCGGCACGCAACCGATCACGGGCCAGCGCCGCAACTCCGGCACCTGCGAACCCGAGAAAGACCAGGAAAAGGCTGCCAACTCGGATGCCGACCCGGATGATCCCGATACCGCGACCAACTCCGAAACCGATCCGGACGAAACCGACCCCGAAACCAATGCGGACGGCGACGAAGAACTGACTCTGGACGACGCCGTCGCACAAATCGCCGAAATGCTCGGCCTCGATGCAACGGCCAATCCGGCCTCCCTCGTCTCGGCCGTATCCGACCTCCAGCGCAGCAACGAAGAACTCACCTCCGCCCTGGCCGAAGCCAACAAGGCAGCCGGCACAGGCGGAGCCGCCACCAACTCCGCCCGCTATCCCGGCCTGTTCGGAGTGCGGCGCAATGCGGCCAAACCGGCAGCGCCTCTCAAAGGGCACACGCCGAACCGCACCGTCACCATGCGCATCAACGGCGCAGACATGCAGGTACCGACCCAGGACATGGCCCTCGTCGACTACTGCCGGAAACACGTCAAGGAAGAATCCGCCCGCCTCGGCCGCCCTCTCAGCCCGGCCGAATACAATGCAGCCTACAACTCCGCCGTCAACTCCTACTCGGATGCAAGGCGCTAACCCACAACCGCACACAACCACATGATCGTACAAGACATCCCGCGCTTCCGCGCCAATTACACCGCCGAGCTGCGCCCCACGGGCCACCTCCACGAAGGCAAGTTCGGCAAATTCACCGCTTCGGGCGAAATCGCCCTGGCGACATCCTCCTCCGACATATTCGGCATCATCTCGGAACCCGACAGCCAGCTAGCCCAGATATGCGGCAACACCACGGGAGCCACCCTGATCCCGTACACCTTCGGCGGAGTGGTCGACGTCCAGCTCGGCGCCAATCCCGGCGTCATCTCCAAGGGCATCACGAAACTCAAGCTCAACAGCGACAGCACCGTATCCGCCGCCACCGGAGCATCGGGCGAAATCATCGTCGCCATGGCCATGCAGAACGTCACGGCCCAAACGGCCGGGCAACTCGTCAGCGCCATCATGCTGCCGCCCTCCACCAAACCCTAATCCCTCCCATCATCATGAGTACCACCACAGAATTTTGCTATCCCCTCTACGACCGCGCCGTCAACTACTTCAAAATCCCGGTCTTCAACGTCCTCGAATTCCTGGCTGCCCGCTGGGCGGGCAACATCGGAGGCATGGGCACCTACAAAAGCTGGCCGCAGGGCTACGTCTGGCGTCCTGTCGAAACGGAACGCGGCCTCCACGAAGTCGCCAAAACCATCAACACCGGCAGCGTCGACCTCCCCTTCATGCTGCAAGACCACAGCATCCGCATCGGGGTGGATGACAAGGAACTCAAGCGCAACCCCGGCAAAACGGCCGACCAGATCGCCAATGCCAAACTGGGCACCCTGCTGGGCACCTGGCGCACCTCGCAAACGGCCCAGGGCCTCCAGGCCCTGCGCGACAATGTGCCGGCTCTCTCGGGCATCGGCAATTGGTCCAATGCCTCCTCGAAACCGCTGACGGAACTGAAAGACCTGATCAGCGACTACCGCAACAACCACGGCGTGGAACCCAACCGCATCATATTCTCGCACCAGGCATGGGACATCCTGTCCGAAAACCCGAGCATCCTGCCCAGAATCCAGTACAACTCCACGCAAACGCTCACCCCCGAACGCCTGTACGAACTGCTGGGCCTCGATGCCGCCACCGGCACGAAGATACACCGAGTCACCGTCCCGGTAGGCACGGCCGCACCGGGACCGAACGTCCAAACGACGGGAGCCAACATGCTGGGTTCCGACGTCATGCTCACCTTCATCGACGATCAGAGCCAGTATGACGACCTCTGCGGCATGGCTATCCTGTACGGAGGAGACTCCGGACCGGTTGAAGTCCCCATCAAGTACCGCTCCGATGCGGAACACACCTGGTGGTACGAAATCGGCATGTCCCGCCAATTCGTCTTCCCCGCCATCGGCCTGAACAACCGCATCACCGTCAGCTGAACCATCCCCCATGCACGGCGCATGCCTGCACCGTGCATGGCGCCGCAACACAAAACCAGAACACACACATGGCTACAAAAAATACCAAGCAGGAACCTGCACCCGCCGCACCCAACAATCCGGAAATGGACGAAAATGCGGTCGCTGAACGCCAGCAACAAACCGACATCCCCGATCAGGAAACAAATGAATCGGCTGCCGCCAAAACAGGCCAAGACAAGCCTGACGAACAGCCCACAGGCACCAAACCAAATCAAGCGGAAGGCGAAGACAATGCCGAAAGGTTGATCCTTGACGGGTGCTGCTCCCTGCAACCCGTATCCGTCGAACCGTCACGCACGGAAATCCGAGTCCGCATCGCCTGCGCCCTGATCCAGTCACCCACATGGGGCAGCGTCATCACCGACGACAAACACCTGGAATGGATGATGGGCCGCGTGGACGCCGTCGCCGACGCCCTCCTGCAACACGAACAACCCTCCGAACAGGAATCATGAACTACTGGGTCGCCATCAGGCCGGACGACTTGTCCGCCGTCTTCGTCGGTGAAGAACTCACCGCCCTCACCAGGCCGGAAGCATCCGCCGCCGTCCAGGACGCCATCGACGACGTCACGGCCATCGTACGCGATGCCGTCGCGCAGAACCTGGCCAACATCCTGCCTGATGGCGCCCTCATCCCCCGCAGCCTGCGTCCGGCCGCGCTGGACATGATCGCATGGCGCCTCCTCAAACGGTACGCGCTGGCCATCACCGACGAACGCAAACAGGCCGCCGCCGAAGCCGCCGCCCGCATCGCCGAAGTACGCACGCAGAAGCAGCTTGTCCTCGATGCCACGGGCAAACTCCCCATCCAGCCCGCCAGCACCCCGGCGATCATCGCCCCCGACCCCGCCTACGGCAACGACGGCCCCGGACTCTACCCCATACCTTGATCCGGCGGCCACGAACGCAGAAGCCACAGATACCGCAGATGAACACTGATTTATTTTATATCAAAATATTACAGCTCCATCAATCCGGCGATCAGCCGGATTCGAACCCGGAAAAATCTGTGCATCGATCTGCGCCATCTGTGTAACCCAGCCTCCACCCACCATGCCATCCGCTGCCGACATCCTCAACGCCAAAACACCGCTCCCTGTCCGCATGACGTCGGAGCAGTGGGCGCGCATGTCTCCGGAACTCACCGTCCGCTCCATCTTCGGCGCTCTGGTGGACGACCTGGCCACCCTCCTGAAAATCCGGCAGCAGGCAGCGGCCATCCTCACAGGCGGAGCCTCCAAAACCGAAGCCCGCCATGCGATCACCGACATGCTCGATGCGATCGGCTACACTCCCGAACCGGGCGACGAAGGAACCATCCGAGACCTCTCCGGCACGGCGCGGAAAAACCTCATCCTCGAAACCCAGACCACGCAGGCAGCCAGCCGCGCCCAGGCCGAAGCCTACCGCGGATCGCTCGCCTTCCCGGCATACCGCCTCGTCCGCATGGGCGAACGCACCCAGCCGCGCGACTGGCCCTTGCGCTGGCGCATCGCCTACGGCGCAGTAGGCGGCGCCGGAGCCAGCGCCACCGAAATGGTCGCACTCACCACCTCGCCCATCTGGGCCGCCCTCTCCCGCTGGGGCAGCGACTACGCCCCCTACGACTACAACAGCGGCATGGACCGCATCCCCGTGGCGTGGGAAGAAGCGGCAGCCCTCGGCCTGATGGACGCCGCCGCCTACAACTCCCTCGACACCGCCCGCAACACACCGCCAGAACCCCTCTCCCTGGAAGCAACACTCCCGGACCTGCCGCCCGACCTGCGCGACCAGGCCACCGCCCTGATGGACGGCCTCGCCATGTGGGACGGGGATACACTCACGTTCACAGGCAACAATTAACTAATCACGCTCATCCGACGCCATGGCCGCAACCAAGCACTACATCGAAACCGTCGCCGGAGTCACCCGGCACATGATCCTCCGCCTCGCCAACCAGGACGGCACCCCGGCCACTGCTGCCGACTACGCCATCTACGGAGCAGCGCGGCTGGGCGATCGCATCCACCCCTTCGGCGCCGCCCCGATGGATCCATCCAGCGTCCGCCTCTCCATCCCTCCGCTGGTAGCCAGCAACTACGCCTACGACCTCTACGCCAAACACACCGCGACGGGAGTCGAACACGCCCTCCTGTGCGGCAGCATCCGCGTGGCGGACCGCGTCGCATCGATGCCGCCTGCCGACCAGGGCGGGGAACACATCGAAGCCTCCATCTCCTCGGACCTCACAGCCATCACCGTCACCGTCCAAATCGTCCCCGTCATCACCGCCGCCACCTGGGAAGCCATCGAAGGCAGCATCGCCACCGCCGACAGCCTCCTCGAAACGGCCTCCAACCTCCTCCCCGCAGCCCGGCAGGAAATCGCCACCGCCACCGGCACGGCCAAACAGCACATCACGGCACACGCAGCCGTCGAAACAGCCGCCGCCAAAAAGGAAATCAACCAAACCGCCGGACAGGCTGCCGCAGACACCGCCGACATCATCGCCGCCAGCGGTGAAGCCGCCCTCGAATCCATCTCCAGCGCGGAAGCCACCGTAATCGCCCAAGCCACGAACGACGGCATCAACGCCATCGGCCAAAGCATCACAGCAGGCACCGGCACCATCTCTGACGCCACGGCCTCCGGCAAATCCTCCATCGACACCTACATCGCCACCACGCAGGCCGACCTCGCCCGCAAATCACAGCCCAACATCTGGAGCGGAGTCAACACCTTCAACGCGCCGGTCGTCGCCAACGGCGGTATCATCATCCAGCCGACTGCTGCCGCCTCTTCCGTTGGCACCCACATGAGTGCATGGCTCTGGGCCTCGACGTACTGCACGGAGAGGGCAATCCCCTACATCGGCCGCTGGACAAGCGCCGCATGGACGGGCAACGACTGCCTGATGGAGAGCTACACCGTACCCGACCAGTCGACCTATCATCACCGCCTCACCTGCATGGCCCGCGTCGACGTCGCGTACCTTACGCGCCGCCGCAACTGCATGGACGAGGCCAAAAGCCGCATCGCCTGCGGCATCGAAACGAGGCCAGCTTCCACCTACACCCCGCATGCGGGCACCTATCCGTGGGACTGGGCCAGCGGTAACGAACTGCGGATCGTGGACACACCGCGCCATGCCGTCCGCTGCATGATGATACGCCATGCCTACAGCGTCCTCGGCTCCGTCCCTACGTCGTGGCGGCTCATCTACCCCGGACGGCTGGATGATCTGCACAGCCTGCAGATCATCAGCCGCGGTACCGAGTGGCACGCCCCCGTCTACATCGGCTGCCATGCCGGCAACCTGTATGCTGTCGAATGCAGCTACAGCCAGGCGACCAACCCGGCCGTCACGTCGGACGTGGGCCAATACTCGAGCATCATGTCGCGCGGCACGTTGTGGGTCAGCCGCACCTACCTGAGCGACCGCGCCAACCAGGACAAGCAGGACGTACCGCCCGCCATCACGATACATGCCCACACCATCCCTCTCCGCAACTGGACGACCTACAAACGCTGGCCCGAAGAACAGGCCCTCCTCGAAGCAGCCGACAAATCCTGGGTGGACTGGCGGTACGTCACCGCCAGCCTCGACTACACGCCCGCAGGCTCAGAAACCGTCATTGTCGCCGCCAACATCGGGCGGCATGTCTACGTTACCGCCGCCGCGCAGGACATCGGCCTCTCCGCATCCGTCTACCGCCCCAAGGCGGGCGACGACACCCTGCTGCCTGACGGCGTCGTGGTGGACATCGACACCGCGGCCACATGGCTCACCCACTCGGGCGGAGCCTTGCACCTCGCCGCCAACACCACGGGCGCGGAGCGCATCGCCAGCGTCTGGCTCTACTCCGCCTCGTTCACGGGCACCATCTACGAACTCCAAATCCACCAAAGCACATGATCCCTCAGCTTCAAATCACCTGTTGCCCAGCCGACTGGGACTCCTCCACCCTCACCGCCGCAGGCATTACATTGCCGGATGGCCGCACACTCCTGCCACGCGACATCATAGCCCGTGACCTGCCGCCCGACCTCCTCACCATCTGGCATGGAGCGGTCGACACCATCTCCACCCTCGACCCCGGAGGCTGGGCCGCCACTCTCATCATCGCCCGGCGGGGAGAAACCGCCGAACCACCGGCAGCAGAGGATGGCCTCAATGCCGCGCCCATCGTCATCCCTCACCTCACCCTAACCATTGACCGCCGCTGGGATGACGGCGCCACCGCTCCACCCATCACTCAGACCTATCCCGATCCCTACATGCTCCACTTCTTCGATATTCTTACCGCTGCCTCGTACTGGGTCGCGGATGCTTGATTTACCGCCATGATCAAAATATCCGCCAAACTGCAAACCGTCATCGTCCCCACCACAGGGTTGGGGCAGGCCGACCTCGCCGAAATCAGCCGCTCCGCTGCCCTGGGTGTCCGGCAGCAGGTCGTCGATCATTTCATGGGGATGAAAGAGGCCACGAAATCTCGGTACTGGTGGCATGGCGCCATCAAATCCATTGGCCAGCCGGCAGTGGAAGGCTGCACCGCCACCATCTCCATCGGGCAGAAAGGCGTGCGCCTGCAGTGGCTGGGCGGAACCGTCCTCCCCAGCGGCCGCACCTCCCGCGTCACGGGTCGTCCGATCCAATCCCTCCTGGTACCTTTCTCCGACTCTCCCCTTCGCCGCAAAAGCCTGGATGAACTCGGCATCCCCGACGACGAAATCGTCGTCCTGCCCTCGCAAACCGGCAAAGCTCCCGTCATGTACTGGGTCCATGAGCGCAAACGGAAAGGCAAAGACGGGCTGAAACACAAAATCGTCCCCCTGGCATGCCTCCTGCGATCGGCCACCATCAAGCCGAAACCGCAGGTCATGCCCACCGACGCAGAGATGACCGACGCGGCGCGATCGGCCGTCGTCTCCTACACCCGCGCCATCAACCACAGAAACACCATCCAACCATGAACATCACGGACAAAGCAGAAACAACGCTCGAAGAAATCGCCAAAGACACCCGCCGCCCGCACTGGCAACGCATCCTGGGCTGGCTCGGCTGGATCATCGCCGCCGGCATCACCGCCGCCTACAACCTCTGACCCGCCATGCCCACCGCTCCGGACATCTCCCAGCTGCCGACATCCCCCCGATGGGAATTCGGGAAGGCCCTCATCGACCGCCTCCGCATGTACGAACCGATCCGGCCGTACGTGTACGAACACCTCATGACCTCCCCCGATCAGATCAAAGCACTGGACGCCATCGTGCGGCAATACTCCGGACTCGTCGCCGTCGTCCCGCAGGACCTGGCCAACCCCACCAGGGACACCACCGTCCGGGCGGCCTACCTGGACTGTGAATACGTCATCTCCTGCGGCGTCTGGAGAGGCCTCGGCATGGACGCAACCGGCATCACGGCCGACGAAGCCACCGACCGCCTTGCCGCCACCGTCATCTCCATCATCCAATCATGGGACATCAGCAACCGCCCCTACGGATCGCCGGTCGTCACCGGAGACGGCGACCTCGCCGTCGTCCTGGGCGACAAACGCCTCCTGCAAACCCGGGGCATCAGCATCACCGCCCGCATCATCCACCCGACCATCGCATTCGATTAAACCAACCACACAAACACATGGCTACAACACCAAAAAACACAGACAAACCCCAAGCCGAAACGCCTGCGGAACCCGCCGTTGAAGCAACAACCTTGCGCTGCACCATCACCGCTCGCTCCCTGCTGATCGGCCGCATGTACCATGCCCGCGGCACCATCGTGGACATACCCTCCGCCAAGGCCGCCGCCCTGGAACAGGCAGGCAAACTCCGCATCCTCGGATAATTATTCACTCATACCTACTCACTAAAAACATGTCTACACCTCCCGTCATCACCCCGAAAATCACGGCCCGCGTCGTCTCGCACGACGTCCTAGGCCCCTCCTCCATCTCCTTCTGCCCCGCCTCCCTCACCGTAGACGGCGCAAAAGTATCCGCCACCAGCCGCCCCGACTACGCCACCGCCCCCGAAGCCTGGCACGACATCGGCCGCGGCTCCAACTTCCAGCCAGCAGCGGAAGAAAAAATGATCGAAATTGAAGAATGCCAGCAAAACGGCGCCTGGATGAAACACAAGGAATCCATGCTCCAATCCTTCAGCTTCACCTTCACGACATCCCAAACCTCTCCGGAGGCTTTGCAGCTCGCCTTCGGCCTCGGCTCCCCCATCAAGGACGGAGAAGAAATGCCCCTGGCCAACGCCGGCAGCAACTGCATCGAAGGCTGGCTGCGCATCGTCATCAAACGCTCGCAGGACGGCACCGACAAAGTGCAGGAACTCTACGGCTACGGCCGCCTCAAACTCAAAACGGCCCCCTCCTTCACCTCCGACTTCATCAAACCCGAATTCGAATTCCTCGTCGATCCCGGCGTCGAAATGGCCACCATCACCTTCGCCAACGTCCAGGCCATCGCCGCCTCCGCCTAACCCCGCGCACCGGGCATGCCTCCACCGTACATGCCCGGTGCGAACCATCTCCATCGCCATGATCGCAACCGAAAAACACCTCAAAACCACAGCAGGCATCCGCGGCGTCTTCTACTTCCAGTTCCGGGATGGCGACACCATCGTGCAATCCCCGGGCATGCTCACCGGAGCCGTCCAGCTCGACTCCACCGCGGGCGGCGGCATCATCACCATGCCGCCGGACACCGAAAACCTCAGCTACCCCGGCCTCCCCGCAGGCCTCCACACCTACGAAATCCGCATCGCAGGCGTACCTGCCGTCCGCGGCCTCCTCGAAGTCCAGCCCTCACTCCTGCCGCCTCCCGAAACCTCCACCTCCGTCTTCTTCGACCTTGACCTCGGCACCACCATGGCCATCCACGTCGAAATCGGCACCGGGCGCAACGGCACCAATGGCAAAGACGCCTACGAAATCGCCGTCGCCCAGGGCTACAAAGGCACCCGCGACCAATGGCTGGCCAGCCTCAAAGGCGACTCGCCCTCCATCTCCGGCCTCGTCCCCTGGGCCACCTACAACGCACACGCCAACAGCGGTGCCACCCACGTCTCTGCTGCCGACCGTACCAAATGGAACGCCGCCGCCACCGGCCCCAGCTACGCCGTCAAAATCCTCTGGACCAACCCGCCCTCAGGCCCCTACTACCGCGACGACCTCGACTCCGCCTGCACCTCCTGCGGCTATGAATACGACTGGCTCGCCGCATCCGGGTGCAACCTCATCGTCTACACCGACACACCCACCCTGCAGCAACCTCTCCTCGCGACACTCGACAGCTACAAATCCACCTCCCCCGGCAGCAGCTACGCCCTGCAAACCGTCTCCCTCTACACAGCCCTGCGCGAACACATCTCCAACGGCGGCGGAACTACTGCCTCCACCGTCCGCCGCAACTACTGGCGGCTCCGCTGGACCAAATTCCCGGACGTCTACTCCCCCGGCACAGTCTCCTCACTGGTACGGGCCCAGCTGGATCAGGACGGCTACACCTACACCTACGACACCGACGACGCCTGCGACATCTACACGGAAGACTCCACACTCGCCTTCGGCTTCATCAACCAATTGAGCGAATTCATCGCCCCGCAAGCGAACGGCACCTACACCCTCCAGCGCGCATGGATGGATGTCGACCCTCTCGCCGCCGCCTGTGCAGACCGCCTCAACCGCCTCCGCACCCCCTGACCCCGCTCTGCCATGCAAACCGCCCTCTTCACCTTCGACTTCGTCACCCTCCTCGGCGGCCAGGAAACAACCATCCCCTGCTGCAGCCTTGGAGACATCATGCCCGGCCCCGAAACCAACGACTGGCAAACCTCCATCCAGACAGACGACATCATCGCCTCCCCCTGGCAGCACCACCAGGGCCGCGGCAACGCCACCAAAACCTTCGGCTTCACCGTCCTGCGCTCCTACCCCACCCGGGCCCAGGCCGAACTATACGCCCACGACCGCGAACACCTCCTCAACACCAGCCAAACCGGCCACGCCCTCTACCGCTACGGCTGGCACGAAGGCATCCCCATCTCCTCCGAACGCTGGCAGGCCACCGTCCAGCGCTGCCGTGCCCTCCCCATCTCCTCCGACCAATACGCCGGCATCCGCCGCCGCTACGGCCAAACCTGCGGCGCCTGGATCGCCGTCGAATACGCCTTCCTCCTCACGCACCGCACCATCATATAATCGTCCCCCGCCATGTCCACCGACCCGAACATCAAAATCACCATCGCCTCCGCCTACGACCCCACCGGCACCAACCAGGCACAGGCCGCCCTCCGACAAACACAGGCCGCCGCCGCCGGCATCGGCAATGAAACCATCACCGACATGAATTTTGCCGATGAGCTGGAGGCTGCCGGCAAAGCGGCAGGAGACGCAGCCAAGGAGGCCAAAACACTGGGAGATACAATCACCGATGCAGGAAGGAAAGGAAAAACTGCTGCAACCGACATCGTCTCGGGTTTCGGAAAAGCTCCCAATATCATACAGACCTCAACAGGTGCTGTTGGACGTATGGCATCTGGATTCAATACAGTCATGGGGTTAGCTCGAGGGCTGCTGGGCAAATTGGGACAGTTGGGCTTAGCTTATTCTCTCCTGCGCGGAATGTATGATTTTTTTACCAAAAGCCAGCGTGAAGCAATCGCACAGAAAAACAAAGATTTGGAAGCTTCCATTGACAAAGCTAAAGACCTTCAAAAAGAATTGAATGATCTGATTGAAAAAAACAGACTACTGAACGAACAACAGGAACGACAAGAACGGTGGGATTCGTTGATGAACTCATATCAATCCCAAACGGCTGAATTGCAGAAACAGTTGGAAATCACGAGAGCGCGTGCTGCCGTCGAAGCCGAAATCAAAGGCTTGGGCATGCAAGCAAAAAAATACGAACTGGATAACAGACGTGACCGAGGTGAAATCACGGCCTTTGAACATCTACAGGAAACGCGAAAACTGGAAGATGAAGAACTACAGGCGAAACACGCGTCGGAGTTGGCAGAGGCCAATACAGAATTGGACAATCTGCGGGAACAATCGAAAAAAACTGCTGAAACGATCAAAGACTTGAATCAGGAATCCGAACGTTTGGATCAAGGCAAAGCCGGAGCACTCACCCCTGAACAGAGAAAACAACATGAAATAAACCAGAAGAAAAATGAAGCCTATGCTCTAACCAGAGAAAAGGCATTGGCAGAAGGCTCCATCGGAGTCATGGACCGCTATCAGGTAAGGCGTGAAGCGGAACTGGGCCGGGCCGAGGCCAAAAAATTTGAAGATGCCATCAAAAGATCGGACGCATGGTACAAGGCGGAAGGCCGCGGTGGAAATTACGAATCGTATATCAAAGCTAAAGAAGACATTCAAGGCAAGAAGACGCAGGCATACGCAAATGCCAATCAACTGATGGGGCGGATTCAGGAAAAAAACAAAACAGTTGATGCCATTAAGAAAAAACAACAGGCAGAAACCGATGCGGTCATAGGGAACCGACAGGTAGTCGACCAAACTGTAGCAGCCAAGGCAGCTGATGATTTCGCCATCAAGGAAGCAGTCGGCACCCTCACCTCGGAACGCAACATCCTCAAGGAGGCGACGCAAGGCCTGGCGGATGCCGCACGGATCGATGCGGAAGAAATCTCCAAACAGGCCGAAGCCATGAACGAAATCGCCGCCGACGCCGCCAAACTGGGCAACAGCGGCAAAGATGCACAGAAACTCATGGCGGACTTCCAGCGGCTCGCCTCCTCCGGAGACTTGTCCGGCCAGCAGGCAACCCTCGCCGAAATGGGCTCGAAACTCGAACTGCTCCTCAACAACGGCACCTTCGACAAAACGCAATACGACACCCTCTCCAAAATCCTGGAACACATGAACAGCATGGCCGGCTACCAGCTGCGGGCAAAAGACAACGAAGCGAAAATCACGGAAATCGACCAGAAAATCGCCCAAATCGAAACCCTCCCCATCCTGAAACGCAACCTCCTCGCCGACGAATCCGGCTCCCAGGCCATGGCTGAAGTCTACAGCTCCCACCTGAAGGGACTGCAGCAACAGGTGGAGGCCGGATCGGAAGCCGAACGTGCGGTAGCTGACTCACTCAACGACCTGTCAGACGGCTACCTCGACACGCAGGAAGCCCAGCGCATGGCTGACAATGCCGAACGCCTCCTGCAATCGCATGATGCCGCCGCCCAGCAGATTGGAGGCTTCCTGAAAACTGTCGTCTCTTCTTATGGTGAAGCTTCCTCCATCCTGCAGGACACCCGGTTTCAAGTTTCATCCGCTCGGGCCCAAATGGAAAGCATCCGCGCGAAAAACAATCAAGCCTATACCGCCAAATGACCACCGAACACCGCTACGACCTCGCCGCCATTGGCCCGGACAAACTCACCGAATGCACCATCACCTACGCCAGCCTCGCCGCCGGAACCTGCAGCATGGCCTGGGCGATGGATAACCTCGCCGACATCCCCGTCCCATGGCAATACGGCCACTGGGTACGCCTCTACCGGGGTACTGACCTCGTCTTTTTGGGATACGTCAAAAAAGCCCAGCCGAAAATCTCCGCCGGCAGCATCCACTACGCCGTCGAAATGACCGACCCCTACGACCTCCTCGGCCGCTCCATCTACCAGCCTCCGCCTGCCGACCCCTCCCGGTCGGATGGCCGCCACCTCCAGATCGGCCAAACCGCCACCACCGCCCGCGCCTGTGCCGACCTCGCCACCGCCCTCGACCAGGCCACCGCAGGCCCCGCACGGAACATGCCCGCCACCATCGACATCCTCGCCAAAGGCACCACGGGAGCCATCGGCACCAACGGATCCAACACCTGCGCTCAGATGATTGAAGCCATGTCCCGCTGGTGCCCCGGCCTCGTCTCCTGGATGGACTACGGCGGCACGCACCCCCGCCTCGTCATCGCAGACAGCCTCGACCTCCCCGTCATCGACATCCCCTACGGCACCTGCGCCATGGGCGGCATCGACCTCACCCCCCGCCACGACCTTGTGCCGCCGGTGGTTGCGCTCAAAGCCCCGGATGGAACCATCGTCAAAATCATCCCCGAAGGCGGCGACCTCAACGTCCCGGACGCCTTCGTCTACACATTGCCCTCTGTGACTCGGACAAAGACTGTGGAGAAGAGCGAAGAGGAAGAAGCCGAAGAACTCTCCAAACCCGGCAAGGCCGAAACCTCCGGCCCCGTGGATGCAGCCACCGCCGCCGCCGCCCGCCAAGTCATGGAACTCAAAGGCATCCCCTTCCCGAAAGCCAACCCCAACGGCAAAGAAAACGAATGGACGAAAAACACGGCCGCCTACAAATACTGGAAACACCACTTCCCCTTCCTCGCCCAGGTCAAAGACCACGTCAAATTCTCCACATGGTGCAACATCACCTACGAAGGCCAGCCCGACGAATTCCACGAAGAAAACCCCGAAACCGGCGTCGAAACATGGATACTGCCCGCCAACTACAAAATCGACGGCCAGAAATACGAACTCATCCTCGGCAGCATCACCCGCAAATTCCCCAGCATCCGCTGGTGCTACGCCAACATCGAACAACGCGTCTGCTGCACCCCGGATGCCCCCCGCAAAGCCAGCGTACGCGAATTCTTCAGCGGCGACGGCACCGACGGCGCCGGCAAAGTCATCACCCGCTCCCTCGCCTACCGGGTCATCGCCATCAACCTCTCCGGCAACAAACGCTACATCGGCGGCGACTACGGCGACGCCTCCGGGGACCCTGCCGCCGATCCCGAAGCATGGGAACAAAACTCGACGCCGGAAGAAGAAAAAGAACACGGCAAATACGAATACCGCTACTACATCGTCCACCTACCGGAAGGCGGCCTCCTCACCCTCTCCACCGAATGGTTCGACGCCCTCGGCTTCATCCTCTGGGGAGACGGCCACGTCACCTACACCATGGACCCCGGCCGCATCAACCAGGGCACAGCCACCGTCCACCCCGCCTCCCGGCAATGGGCACCCCAACAGCAAATCGCCCACACCTACGCCCCCGGCATCTACACCCTCAAACTCGCCGCCCGCGAAAACGAAAGCATCTTCTTCACCCCGCACGACAAAGTGCAAGAAATCGAAAGCGACATCCCGGCCGACCTCATCCGCAACTACTGGGACAAAACGCGAGCCCTCCAGTACGACGGCAGCCTCGGCCCCATCCTCTGGCCCACCCCCTGGCAACTCCCCGGCCACCGCATCCGCATCACCGGCTCCGGATACGCCCCGTGGGACACCATGGACACCACCGTCCAACACGTCTCCTGGGACCTCAAAACCGGACACTGCACCCTCACCCTCGGCACTCGGGCCGCCTACAACTTCGATGAATACACCAACCGCAACCGCGTCGCCGACCTCCGAGACCAAACCCTCGTCAGCGACACCGCCCTCGACCCCGCCCAGCAACCCTCTTCCGGAAACAGCGGCGGAAGCGGTGGCGCAGACAAAACCGAAAAAGAAGACAACCCCGTCGCCCCCATCTTCCAGCCCCTCAACACCGGCAGCAGCGGCGGAGAACGGCGTAAACCCTTCGAAGTCTACGTCGAAAACGGCCAATGGTGGATGAATGGCGGAGAACTCCCCCTGCCGGACAGTGCGCGGCCCCAGAAACTCGAACCCGTCCTCCTCCCGGACGGCCAGAAATACGGCTACTACCACGTCCTCGAAAAAAACAACACACTCGGCTGGATGTGGACCCTCAAAAAGAAACCGAAATGAGCGACATCCCCGACCTCCTCGAAACCGAACAACACCGCGCCATCCACATCGCGGACATCGACGGCATCACCGCCACCCAGCACCACCTCGGCGGCATCCTCCTCCCTCCGTCATGGGGCAGCATCGACCAGATCGACGACCCCGAAGCCTGGATCGTCATGGATGAATGCCCCCTCTACCACAACAACAGCAACGGCACCTACACCCCCGCACCCTCCCGCTACCTCCACGGAGCCTACTGGCGCGGCAAACTCCACCTCCGCATCACCGACATCGCCTTCCCGGAACCGCCTCCGCCACCCGACCACACCATCCCCGACCTCATGGAAGAAGAACCCGGCATCCTCCGTGCCGAACTGGATGGCCCCACCGCCTCGGACGTCAGCCCCGGCACCTACCGCGGCTGCACCCTCGTCCCCGGCGACCTCTACGAACGCGACGCCTACCTCCGCCACAACGGACAATGGCGCGGCGACCTCCCCTGGATCATGGCCGACACATGGGCCCTCCCCTGGTACAACCCGGACGGCTACACCGGGCAAAACGGCGTCACCTACTGCCTCTGGGCCTGCATCACCTGCGGCCGCCTCTTCCTCGTCCTCCAGCACGCCGTCGAAGGCTTCGGCAAAGTCTGCGAACTCATGGATGGCCCCTGGGATGCAGACGGCACCCAACCATGGCGCCCCCTCGGAGGCGAACACATCGGCATCCCCGACCTCGACCCAACCCTCCCATCAACCGCCATCCACATTGCGGACATCGACGGCATCGCCTCCACCCAGCACTACAGCGGCGAACACATCATCCTCCCCGCCTTCGCCCCATCGGCCGTCGCCACCTACGACACCGTCATCCTCCGCTGGCAAGCCATCGACCCGCGCCACACCATCACCACCACCGCCAGCCTCGACCCCCTCACCTGGACCTACGCCCTCCACACCTCCGTCGACTACACCGGATAACCCGTGCATCCCCCGTGCATCCCCCATGCACAACACAGGCACGCCCCATGCACGGGACGTGCCTTTTTCATCCATGAATGCCTCGACATCCAAACTACATGTCAAACGCATCCAAACCCTCATGGCGCGTTACACCAATTATCTGTATGTGCAATCCGGCGGCAACAATAAATACAACGTGTACGGCAATGGCCTGATCGGCAATGGAGGGGAATCGACGGCGCCGATTACGCAGAACGTATGGAACCACATGGCCTTGACCTACCAGAACGGAGTAGCCACTCTGTTCCTGAACGGCGAACAGGCCGGACAATGGACCGGCACACCGATTGCCAATGCGGATGTGACGCAGTTCACCCTTGGAAACGGAGATTCGGGTAGCAAGCCGACAGCCATGTACGATGAGGTGGCGTTGTTCTCCGGAGCTTTGACGAAGGATCAGGTAGGCTATTTGGCTAAGGGACGTGTATCCGATGCCATCAAGGCGGAAAATGCCGCTGTTCCCGAGCCTGCAACGGCAACTCTGGGCCTGTTGTCCCTGGCTGGCCTGATGCTGCGCCGCCGCCGCATGGCGTAAGAGGACAAACGGATTCGGAACGGCTGCCTTTCCATGGGGAAGGCAGCCGTTTTGCATGCTTGCGTGTAGCAGAAATGGTAATAGAACCACGCAGTGAATGTACTTGTGTGTCGTGCGGCTCCAGAATGGCGTGACCACCTGCCTGGGCTCATGGGGGTGCGGTAGGGTGAAAGTTTGCGTTGTTTGGATGGATTCTTTTCCGAAAGGCTATCTTTTTGTGTCTTTTTTTCAAGAAAGCTCGACAATACAGAGGTTTCAGGTGTATTATTAACAGTGCGAAAAAACATGAATTCGCAATAACCCAAAAATAGAAAGAGGTAAGTACCATGCAAAAAGCAGATATTACGGTAACGGGGCGTCATGTAGAAGTGACCGAGGCGATCCGCGAATTCGCGGTCAAAAAAATTGAGGCAATCCATATCGACTACCCCAAGATCATTGAAGCACGAGTGATTGTGGACGTGCAGAAAGACCGACAAATTTGTGAAATCATCCTTTTCTGCTCCGATCATATCACGATTGAAGCTTCCACCGTCGGTGTCGATCTCTATGCGGCCATTGACGAAACGGTAACCAAGATCATGCGCCGCATGCGTAAGCACAAGACGCGTCTGATGAAGAGGTTCCGCCCGCATCGCGCAGAATCCATCCGCCATCTGGAAGCTCAGGTGTATGGGGAAGATGTGCTTGATTACGAAGAAGGTGCAACGGAAGATCCGAAGCCGATCACCATACACCGCGAAGGCTACGAACTTGTCACCATGTACAAGGAAGATGCCATTATGGCACTGGAAATGTCGGACAAGCCTTTCGTGCTGTACCGCAATGCCCGCCGCGATGTTTTGCAGATCGTGTACCGTTTGCCGAATGGAGATTACTCCATTATTGAGCTCGGTGCATCCTTGTAATCATCGATTGTACGGTATTTGAAAAGAGCCCCGGAATGATCCGGGGCTCTTTTTTTGCAATTAATATGACAAAATGATGCAAAATTGTTTATATGAAAATTAATTGTAAAAAATCTGGGAAAAGATGCGAAAAAATGGTAATTTTGAAATAAGGAGAAACAGCAATCGGTATAGTATAAGAAGCGGATTTTAAATCCGTTTATTTTCATTTATGTTTATTTAATTAATACTAAAATGATTGTATTTTTGTACATGTACACAAAAGCCGTTTTCGCTGTGCAATAATATTTTTTCATTCCACGTAACGCGCTTATAGTAACTAATAAATGATAGATGTTCATTTGAGGGTTGACGTACGGATTTAAAAACCGTAGAATAATGCCGTTCCAAATCTGAAAGCTGAACGCCAACAAGTGGAATTTATTGTGCTTGCGTATCCTGTCCTGTCGAGAAGGCAGCAAGGCATCCCCCTCTTCCATCAGGTAAATGGAAGTTACATAGAGAGAGTAGTGCCACCTCCGTAAGGGGGTGGCACTTCTTGTTGGAGAGGAAGAACGGATGATGGTATTTTTTGTGGCGGAGAAAAGGGCTGAAAAAGAGAGGAAAAAAGGATGTGAAATAATTATTTATGATGTGCTGATTAATGAAAATTAACGGATTATCAATCCGTTTGTCAATAATAAAATCCTGAAATATACAACTTCTTCATTTTTTATGCTTCCTGTTGCTACATGGTTGATCTGTGTGCATGATGCCTTCACGGTATATCTATTCATAAGTGCATCAAGACGCTGAATGTCTGACGAATGTGAAATGGGTATGTCATGCGGATTGATAATCCGTATTCTAGGTTTTGTTCCGGATGGGCAAAATATCCCAATGGTTCAATTGTTGTTCTGTTGACGTTTTTACTTCGCCGGGGCAACATCTGCTTCATGCGCTTGCAATTCCTGTCGTGCCGCGAAGGAGCAAGGCATCCCCCTCTTCCACAGGTAAATGGAAGTTACATAGAGAGAGAGCTGCGCCACCTCTGGGTAGAGGTGGCGCAGCTTTTTTTCCGAGAACGGCATGTAACCGGTGTTCGGTTTGTTCAATGTGAAGATTTCCTTGACAACCCGTTGCCTTTTGCCTTGTCAAATTCGTGGAAACAGGGCATTCTAACGGCATGAACCGTCACGATCACAGACAGGCGGACGAATTGCGTCCCATCTCCTTTATTCCGCATATCGCCCCGAATGCGACGGCCTCCGTATTGGCATCGTTCGGGAATACACGCGTGATTTGTGCGGTGACAATCGAGGAGGATGTGCCCCGCTGGATGAAGGTGCAGAAGGTTGAGGGCGGCTGGCTGTCTGCCGAGTATTCCATGTTGCCCTATTCCACGCTGGATCGTAAGCGCCGCGATATTACTTCCGGTAAACTGGACGGGCGTTCTTCGGAAATCCAGCGACTGATCGGGCGCTCCTTGCGCGCCGCCGTCGATCTTTCGAAGATCGGCCAGCGCACGGTCTGGATCGATTGCGACGTGCTGCAGGCTGACGGCGGTACAAGGACGGCTTCCATTTCCGGAGCGTCGGTTGCTCTCGCGATGGCGCTGAACAAGCTTGTAGCGGAAGGGAAATTGGCTGAAATGCCCATGAAGCAGCTCGTTGCCGCTATTTCCGTCGGCATGCTGGAAGGTACGCCTCTTCTGGATCTCTGCTATGTGGAAGACCGCGATGCAGATGTGGATATGAATGTGGTGATGACGGAAGGCGGCCAGTTCGTCGAAGTGCAAGGTTCCGGGGAAGAAGCGGTGTTCACGGCCGATGAGATGGCAGCCATGCTTGCTCTTGCTGGCAAGGGCATCCGGGAGTTGAACGCTTTGCAGCGCGAGGCGATTGCTGCTGCAGACCGCCCGGCGGCCGAGGATTTATCGGCTCTGCAGGCTTTGTTTGCCCGCTAAAAGGGAAGTGCGGGCAGGGGCGATCGGCATGGTCGGGAAAAATGAATTTACCGCTTGCCAACTATACTTGTAAATGCTATAAATAACCGTCAATCACAGATTCAACCATGAAACTCAAATTTGCACATAAAGTCCGTCGCGCAGCGGCATTCACGCTGATCGAGCTGATGGTCGTCGTTGCTATTATTGCGTCTCTGGCCGCCGTATCCTGGGGTCCGATTCTCGATAAGTTGAACGATGGCGATCGCACTGCCGGTGTTTCGAACATGAGGAACGTGTATTCCACCCTGATGGATTTCAATAATTCATACGGTTCCTTCCCGTGCGATAGTACGGCGCTGGATATCGAGGAGCAGAATGGCGAGACAGCAACCCAGTACGGCCCAATCAAAGGCAACTATTCGAACGATTATCTTCGCCAGCTCTTTTTCCTGAACAATGTTGGTCCTTCCTTTGAAGGCAATTTCTATGCAAAAATCGCTATTGCCGATGGCCGCAAGATCAAGGAAGCCGATAAAAAGGTAGGCGGTGGCAAAGCTCTTTCCAAAGGCGAATGTGGCTTCGGTTACGTGATGCGCACCGACCCCGACAATGCGGACGTGCGTACGCCCGTGACGGGCAACGACGCTACTCCGATTCTCCTTTCTTCGGTGGCCAGCAAGGCTCCGACGAAGGCTGCCGATACCCGTTACGATATGAACAGCTTCCGCGGCAATCTCCTGTACTATACGATTTCCAATTCGGGTGGACAGAAGGAACTTGTTGAAGAAGAAGATAATACCGATTATGGTACTCCCAAGAAGAGTCTCTTCGGTGAGGACAAGAAAGGCCGTGACAATGGCAGCAAATACATTGTCATGCCTCCCAATCTCTAAAGAGGCGGGTAGATACTGAACCGAACTTTTCACAAGGCGTTCTGCATCGTGCAGGGCGCCTTGTTGTTTATGGCAGCGGGAGCTTCGGAATGGGCGAAAAGCGCCTTGACATTCCGATGTCCGTGTAGAAGGATACGCCATGCCCTTTCTCTACCTTGTGGTTTTTCTCTGCTGCTGCCTGCTGCTGGGATGCGACGATGCGGTCGATCGTCTACCGGAACCGCCGCTGGTTATTTTTACGCCGGATCCTGCTCCGCTGCGTTGTCTGACTCCGCAGCAGTTGCGCGAGGAGATCAATATCTGTGAGGATTTGATTCCGAAAGGGGAGTTCGGCCGTTGCAAGCCGCGTGAGCTGGTGCCGCACTATATCACGATCCATGCGACGCGGAATATGAATGCCTCCGCCAATGCGGCGCGGCATGCCTCCGTGCTGAAGATGGGGCGCATTACGGGCGGTGCGGTGGGGTATTTGAGCTGGCATTTTACCGTGGATTGCGGGGAGGTGCGCCAGCATTTGCCTCTCAACGAAATGGGGCATCATGCGGAATACGGTTACAAGCCGGGCAATCTGTATTCCATCGGCATTGAGATGTGCGAGAACGAGGGGAACGATATGCCGGCGACGTTCGAGCGAACGGCCAAGCTGGCGGCTTTGCTGATGTACGAGTACCGGATTCCGTTGAAATGCGTGGTCGGCCATATTTTCTGGACGGGGAAGAAATGCCCCGCCCCTCTTCTGGATGACGGGTGCCTGGGGGCGACCTGGGCCGGCTTCATTTCGCGAGTCGATTACTATGACCGTTGCCTTAAATTCGGGTCGCAGCAGCAGAAAAGGGCGGAAAACAAGGCAGGCTGACAAGGGAGTGTCATACTTTGTTTTCTTGTAGGATATTGATTATTAATATAAATGGATGTTCGTTCGTTGCCTCGGCATGAAAAAAATAGTCTGTACGCAAATTATTCTTGCGAATCAGTCTAAAAAACGGCAGAATCCCGGCGCACCAAGTTCATCCTTCATTCAACTTTTCGGTTTTTTCCGCTTCCGATCCTTGACAGGATATTTCTTCATTTCGAGGAGGCTTTTTTTGTTGATTCCCGCATGGCATCCGTGTCTTCCTTTTGTGCGGTCCAGTATCATGTCTCCGCATCTTCTTGCCGCGCCGTAACCGGCAGGTGATTTTTCCGTTCTTTCCTTTTTCATTCATTCACAATTAACATAGAAATAAATAGATCCATTATGAGTTACAAGCCTGAAACATTAGCCATTCATGCCGGACAGCCCGTCGAAAGCGATACCCTTTCCCGCGCTGTGCCCGTTTACCGCACTTCATCCTTCCTGTTCAAGAGCGCCAAGCATGGCGCCGACCTGTTCGCCCTGCGCGAGCTGGGCAATATTTACGCCCGTCTGATGAATCCGACGAACGATGTGCTGGAGCAGCGCATTGCCGCACTGGAAGGCGGAGTCGGCGCCCTGTCGCTGGCTTCCGGTACGTCCGCCATCCAGTATGCGTTGTTGAATATTCTGAAGGGCGGAGACGAGTTCGTGACGGCAAACAATCTGTACGGGGGCACCTACACGATGTTCGACGCCATTTTGCCGAATTACGGGATTACGGCCCGCTTTACGCCGGTGAACGATTTTGCCGCCGTGGAGGCCGCCATCAATGAGAAGACGCGTGCCATTTATATTGAGGTGATCGGGAATCCTTCCCTTGATGTGGCGGATATCGACCGTTATTCCGAGATTGCCCGCAAGCATCATTTGCCCCTCGTCGTGGATTCGACGTTTACGCCGCCCACGCTTTTCCGCCCGATCGATCATGGTGCGGATGTGGTGATTCATTCACTGACGAAGTGGATCGGCGGGCATGGTACGGGCATCGGCGGCATCGTGATCGATGCTGGCAAGTTCGACTGGACGGATCCGAAGTTCGCCCTGTACAACGAGCCGGACGGCGGCTACCACGGGCTGCGTTTCGGACATGATCTCGGCAGTTTGCAGCAGCTTGCCTATATTCTCCGCATGAGGACGGTGCTTCTGCGCAATCTGGGTGCGACTCTTTCTCCCGATTCCGCCTGGAATTTCATCCAAGGAGTCGAAACGTTGCCGCTTCGCACGCAGCGCCACAGCGAGAATGCCTTGAAGGTGGCCCGTTTCCTGAAGAATCATCCGAAGGTGGCATGGGTGCGCTATCCGGGGCTGGAGGACGATCCTTCCTACCCGCTTGCAGCCAGGTACCTGAAGAACGGGTTCGGCGGTATGGTGGTGTTCGGCCACAAGGGCGGTTATGAAGAGGCCGTGCGCGTGATCGACAATATCCAGCTGTTCTCGCACCTCGTGAATGTGGGCGATGCGAAGAGCCTGATCGCCCATCCGGCAAGTACGACTCATTCGCAGCTTTCCGAAGAGGCCCTGCTCAAAGGCGGCATTACGCCTGATCTGCTGCGCCTGTCCATCGGTCTGGAACACGTCGATGATATTATCGCGGCTCTGGACGAAGTTCTGTAAAAAACAAGGAAGCCGTGAACGCGGCTGCGTCGGGAGGCGTCTATACCTGCAAGGCAGGGTAGCCCTTCCGGCCCGGCTGCCCGCGCGGCCTCAACCCGGGCGTCGGCAGCGCCGCACGCCCTCAGCCAATAAGAAAACCATGAGTACACCAGAAACATCAGCAGACAAGAAGGCCTATTCCTCCGTCGTGGAGACGATCGGCCGCACTCCTCTCGTTCGTCTCAACCGCCTGGCCGAAGGCCTGAATGCGGAGATCTGGCTCAAGTGCGAATTCCGCAATCCCCTTTTCAGTGTGAAGGACCGTATCGGCCGCGCCATGATCGACGCCGCCGAGAGGAGCGGAGCCTTGAAGCCCGGAGGCATCATTATTGAACCGACTTCCGGCAATACGGGTATTGCCCTCGCTTCCATCGCCGCTGCCCGCGGTTACCGATGCATTCTCGTGATGCCCGAGACCATGTCTCTGGAGCGCCGGACGCTTCTCCGCATGCTGGGGGCCGAGATCGTGATTACGCCGGGCTCCCTCGGGATGAAGGGCGCTATCGCCAAGGCGGAAGAGTTGTTGAAGCAGTATGGCGATCATGCCTACGGCCCCGGCCAGTTCGATAATCCTGCCAACCCCGAAGCCCACTATTTCACCACCGGCCCGGAAGTGTGGGACGATACTTCCGGCGAGGTCGATGTGTTCATTGCCGGCGTCGGCACGGGGGGTACCTTCTCCGGCACAGTGGAGTATTTGAAGGAGCGCAAGCCGAGTGTGCGCGGTGTGGCCGTGGAGCCTGCCGCCAGCGCGGTCATTTCCGGTGGCGCGCCTGGACCGCACGGCATTCAGGGGATCGGAGCGGGGTTCATTCCGAAGAATCTGAACCGTTCTCTGATCGATGAGATCGTGCAAGTGACGAATGAAGACGCTCTGCGTACTGCTCGCGCCCTGGCGGCCCGCGAAGGTATTCCGGCCGGCATTTCGACGGGAGCCAATGTGTGGGCGGCTCTGGAGCTGGCCCGGCAGCCCGAATATGCCGGGAAGAAGATCGTGGCGATTGCCGCTTCGGCTACGGAGCGCTATTTGTCCACCCCGCTGGCTGCGGAAGCTGCGGAAGAGATGAGACACCTGTCTGTCAGCCCTGTGAATCTTTGAGTTTGCAGGCTGGCTCTGTGCGGATCCCCTTGTCCGGCATGTCCGGGCAGGGGGATTTTAGCGTCGGAGGCAGGAGGGCACCGAAGTATCCGCAGAAGTGGTCAGGGTTCGGTTTAGAGGAAGTCCGGCAGTTTGCGCTGCATGAATTCCATGGGGTCGCCGGCACCGTGGACTGAGAAGCCGAACGGCGCATAGAATTCCGGAGTTTCTGTGAGCAGGGCCATGCGTCCGACGCGGGCAACTTCGGGATTTTCCATGACGGCGGCCAGCAGGCGGGAACCGAGCCCTTTGCCCTGGAATTCCGGCACGATGAAGACATCGGTTACGTAGCCGAAGGTGCAGCCGTCGCTGACGACTCGCGCTCCTCCTACCTGGACTCCGTTTTCCTCGTCGTACATGCCGAAGACCCAGCGGGAGCCGTCGAAGCTTTCTTCGATCATGGCGTGGGAACGCGTTTTGGCCCAGTAGGAGTGGTCGTTCAGGAAGCGGCAGATGACGTCGAACTGGAGTTTGCTCCGGTCGTCGGAAATCAGGATGGATGGTGTTTTCATGGCTGTTGTATCAAGAAAAAAGGACGGGGTAAACCCGTCCTGAGAAAAAAGCGGAATGTCTCGGATGTCAGGCTACTGCCGGTTGAGTGGCCGGAGCTTTGTCTCCTTCGGCTGCGGGTGCAGCAGGCTGAGCCGGAGCTGCGGGCTGGGCTGCCGGCTGTGCAGGTGTTTCGGCGGGAGCCGGTGCGGGCGTTTCTTCCGGTTTGGCGGCATCGGCAGCGGCAGGCTGCTGATTGAGGAGGGCGCCGATGTTTTCCGTGGCAGGCTTGGCCGGTTCGGCCTTTTTGGTGGCGGTCGCCCGATTGCTCAGGGAGGATTGTTCTTTCTTGAAGGCTTTGCTCAGCATGATGCCGAGGGCGAGGCAGACGATGAAGAACAGCGTGCCGAAGAGGACGGTGGCTTTCTTGAGGACATCCGTGGTACGTGCGCCGAAGGCCTGGTCGGTCATGGCTGCGCCGAATGCTGCGCCAAGGCCTTCCTGCTTGGGCCTCTGCATGAGGACGACAAGCAGCAGCAGGGCGCTGACGACGAACAGCACGGCAAACGAAATGTAGATGCTGATATTGAGAAGATCGGCGATAACAAGCATGGCAGGACAGATTAACTGAAAAAAAAGATTTTGTAAAGCCTAGGAAATGATTTCGTTGAGTTCGTTGCAAACGATTTTCGTCGGGATGATGGGTTTGTCGTCCATCGCGAAGCTCATAATGACGACGCGTTCACCTGTTTTGATGAGGTGGGCGGCGCCGCCGTTCATGATGATGTTGCCCGTGCCGGGAGGGCCGACAAGTGCATAGGTTTCAAGGCGGTTGCCGGAGGTGACGGAGGCGACGAGCACCTTTTCTCCCGGCCACAGGTTGGCGGCTTCCATCAGATCCTGCGGAATCTCGATACTGCCTTCGTATTCGACATCGCCACGGGTGATCATGGCGCGGTGAATTTTCGATTTGAGTTGTTGAACGAGCATGGCGTCGGAAAATTTCGCGTGGAGGGATCAAATACCGATACGCGCCAAAGGTCAAGCGAAAACGCAATCGAAGTGTGACTGTCGTTTGACATCGCGGATGCGGGAGTCGCCGTTTGCAAGGGATGGCGGGAGGTTCGCCGTTGATATCCCGGGCGGCGGCTTTCGCCGTCGCTGCCGCAGCTTGTTCTTGTGTTGAGTGAGTGAATCTGTATGATTCGCTCCATGGAAAGCATATTGCATCCGTTGCTTGAAAAGGCGGTGGCCGATGGCAGGCTGCTGGCCTCGTCTCTTGAGAATATCAATCTTTTGCTGGCGGGTTCGAAGGATCCCGTGGTTCCGGTGTCCATCCGGGAGCTGGCCGAGGCCGGGGAGTGGCAGGAATTGAACGACCGTTTTTACAAGACTCTGGCTTTCGGGACCGGAGGGTTGCGGGGCCGGACGATCGGCAAGGCGGTGACGAAGGCGGAGCAGGGGCATGGCGGCCCGAACGGCAGGCCGGAGTTCCCCTGCGTCGGTACGGCGTCGATGAATTATTTCAATGTGGGGCGCGCGATGCGCGGCCTGATTATTTATATGAGCCGTTTCGTGGCGGCGGAAGGCGGCAATCGCAAGCCCCTGATCGTGATCGGGCACGATACTCGCCATTTCTCCCGCGATTTTGCGGAGTTCTGCGCCCGCATCGCCTGCGATCTGGGTTGCGATGTGGCGTTGTTCGACGGCCCGTGTTCGACTCCGGAGGTGTCCTTCGCCATCCGCGAGCTGGGCGCAGATACCGGGGTGGTGCTGACGGCGAGCCACAATCCGGCGCACGATAACGGTTTCAAGGCGTATTTCCGCGACGGTTCGCAGTTGATCGCTCCGCATGACATGGGGGTGATTCAGGAGGTGAATGCTCTGTCTTCCGATTCCTACGAGCCTCTTCCCGAGGCGGAGCGCGGTTCCGTGCGCGTGCTTGGCCCGGAGTTCGACCGCGTGTTCATGGATCGCCTGAAGACGATTATTCTTCGTCCCGGCGAGTTCGAGCAGGGCGGCGCGAATGTGGTTTATACGAATCTTCACGGCACGGGCGGCCGCTGTATCGTGCCTTTGCTGCGCGAGCTGGGCTGCAAGGTGACGACGGTAGCCGAGCAGGATGTGCTGGACGGGCGTTTTCCGACGGTGGCTTCTCCGAATCCCGAGAATGCTTCAGCCCTTGCGATGGGGATTGAGCAGGCCGACCGCATCGGTGCGGAGATCGTGATTGCGACCGATCCTGATGCGGACCGCATGGGTATTGCCGTGCGCGATGCTTCGGGCGAGATGAAGCTGATGACGGGTAATCAGATCGGCTCTCTGCTGGCCTGGTACCGCTGCATGACGATGCTTGAGCTGGGCATGATTTCTCCGGACAATCTCGATCACACGGTGATGGTGAAGACGTTTGTGACGACTCCCCTGCAGGATGCGATCGGCGAGAGCTACGGTATTCCCGTGGTGAATGTGCTGACGGGTTTCAAGTACATTGCCGCGAAGCTCGGCAAGTACGAAGCCGCGATTCCCGAGGATCTTCGCCGCGGCTACCGCCGCATGAGCGAGGACGAGACTCGCGCCCTGCGCCTCAAGTTCAGCCGTTTCTTCGTGTTCGGCGGTGAGGAGAGCTACGGTTATCTGGCTCAGGATTTCGTGCGCGACAAGGATGCGAATGCCGCCGCGCTGCTGGTGGCCGAGCTGGCGGCCTATGCCTCGAACCACGGTACGAATTTGACGGCTCTGCTGGACGATTTGTTCGGGAAGTACGGTGTGCATCTCGAAGGCGGCAAGTCCATCGTGATGGAGGGTGCGGACGGTGCGGCGAAGATTGCCGCTCTGGCGCAGTCCTACGCCGATCATCCTCCCGTGGAGGTGGACGGTTCTGCGGTGAAGGCGATTCGCGATTTCTCGAAGGGCGATATGGTGGATGCCGAAGGCGATCCCATTCCGGCGGAGAAGATGCTTTTTGTCGATCTGGAAGACGGCCGCAGCTTTGCCGTGCGCCCTTCCGGTACAGAGCCGAAGATCAAGTATTACCTGTTCGGCCACGGTGCGCCGGGTGCCGATGTGCAGGAATCCCGCAAGGCCGTGCAGGCCGCGGAGGATTCGCTGTGGAAGGCTGTGGAAGCCGATGCGCACAATCGCATGGCCTGATGCGGTCAAACAGTTGCCTGTTTCCGGGCGGGGCCTGTTCCGAAGGGGCGGCTCCGCCCGTTGCTTTTCAGGGAGAGAAGTCAGGGGAATGAGAGTTAGTTAGAACAAACTTTCTTTGAACGCCTCTCCTGTTCTTCGTGTCCAAGCGGTACTATGGAAAAAGATCTGTTCATTACAGAAACAAAAGCCCGCGAAATTCTGGATTCTCGCGGCAATCCCACCGTCGAGGTCGATGTCCGCCTGGCAGGCGGCGCCGTAGGCCGTGCGGCGGTGCCCAGCGGAGCCTCTACGGGCGAGCATGAGGCATGGGAGTTGCGCGATGGGGACAAGAGCCGCTATCTCGGCAAGGGCGTGCAGAAGGCCGTGGATAATGTGAACGATATCATTGCTCCCGAGCTGGCCGGCATGCGGGCGACGGATCAGGTTTATCTCGATCATCTTTTGATCAATCTCGACGGTACGCCGAACAAGGCTCGCCTCGGTGCCAACGCCATTCTCGGCGTTTCTCTGGCTATTGCACGCGCGGCGGCCCAGCAGCTCGGTGTGCCTCTTCACCGCTATCTCGGCGGCCCGAATGCGAAGGTTCTTCCTGTGCCGATGATGAATATTATCAATGGCGGAGCCCATTCCGACGCTCCGATCGATTTCCAGGAGTTCATGATCGTGCCGAAGGGCGCGCCGACTTTCAAGGAGGCGTTGCGCTATGGTGTGGAGGTGTTCCATGCTCTGAAATCCGTGTTGCACGACCGCGGGCTGGCAACGACCGTAGGCGACGAAGGCGGTTTCGCCCCGACGCTGAAATCGGCCGACGATGCGCTGGAATGTATCATGAAGGCGATCGAGAAGGCGGGCTACCGGCCCGGCGAGGATATCGCGATTGCGCTGGATGTGGCTTCTTCGGAGTTCTACGATGCGGAATCCGGCCTGTATGTGTTCAAGAAATCGGATCAGAGCCGCCGGACGGCCGCCGATCTCGTGGCGTACTACAAGGAGTTGCAGGCGAAGTTCCCCATCGTGTCGATCGAGGACGGTTGCGCGGAAAACGACTGGGCAGGCTGGAAGGTGCTGACCGACGAGCTCGGCAGGACGATGCAGCTCGTGGGCGACGATTTGTTCGTGACGAATGTCGATTTCCTGCGCAAGGGCATCGATCAGGGGGTGGCCAATTCCATTCTCGTGAAGGTGAATCAGATCGGCACGCTGACGGAGACGCTCGATGCCGTCGAGCTGGCGCGCACGAATCGCTATACCGCCGTGATTTCACACCGCTCGGGCGAAACGGAGGATTCCACCATCGCCGATCTCGCCGTGGCGACGAATGCGGGGCAGATCAAGACGGGTTCCCTGAGTCGTTCCGACAGGCTCGCCAAGTACAACCAGCTTCTTCGTATCGAGGAAGATCTTTATGAAGACGCCATTTATGCTGGCACCATCATGAAGTTTTAGTCTATAATGCGGTCGAGCAGCAAGTTATGTTTCGACTGTTTCACAGACACCGGCAACGCCCCACGCTGGAAGAGGTGGAGATGCGCCGCGCGGCACGCGCCGACGGCCTGAAAAGCCTTCTTCCGGTGATGGGGATCATTCTGCTGGTGATTCTGTTTTTCCTGCTGACGCTGATCGTCTTCCGCCCGTTGCGGGATCTGCGGCGGCTGGAGCAGGACAAGGCTGCGATGCAGGGTAAGCTGGAGGATGCCAAGGCCGACCACGAGAAGGCCCGCAACGAGTTCCGGTGGATGGCTGATCCTGAGTATTTTGAAAATGTGGCGCGCGACCGGGCCAATCTGGCAAAACCCGGAGAAACGATTCTGCGCCAGCCGGAAGCATTGCCTCAAAAGCGCTAATTCCATGCTTGAAAACGGCTGGGGCGCATGCTAGGCTGTGACGACACTATGGCACGGCGCAGACGAAAGAGCAAGGGACCCAAGACGGGCGTGAACTGGAAACGCAGGCTGACGATCATCGCGGCCGCGCTGGTGCTGGTTTGCCTGCTGGCCGTCGGGGGCGGCTACCTGTGGCTGACTTCCTATCTTTCCGGCTCTTCCTTCCGCTCTTCTCTGGAAGACCGCTTCATGCGCGAATTGCGCGCCGACCACGTGGCGCTGGGCAATCTCGACTGGGCAGGCGGCAAGATCGGCATGCCGAAGGCGCAGGTGGAAATGCGCGGCGCGCTGAATATGGCCGATGCGCGTGATATCGAGGTGAGCCTCAACCGCTCCGCCCTGTGGGACCGTCTGTGCCATATCCCGATGCTGAACATCAGGTCGCTGGATGTGCGGCTCGATCTCTCCCGCCGCGATGTCGAGCTGCCTGCCTACGAGGCTGTCGAGAAAGGTTTCTTCGATTCCTTCGCCCCGAATAAGACGCGGGTTGACCGGGTTATCATCCGCCAGCTGGATGTGGACGCGGTGGACGGCCCCAGCTCCTATTCCCTGCAGAATGCCAGGGTGACTGTCAAGCCGGGCCTCAAGCTGGATTCCTTTTCGGCTTCCATTCAGGGCGGCACGTTGAAGCTTCCTCTGGAATGGGTGCGCGAGTCCGAGCTGGAATCCATGACCGCTTCCTACACGAACGGCAATCTGGAGCTGCGCGACGGTATTTTCCGGACGAATCCCGGCAATATCGTGCTGGAGCGTGCTTCGTGGGATCGCACCGACAATCTTTGGAGCCTGTTGCTGCGCGTAAACAATGCCAATGTGGAGCGTCTGCTCAATCCGGACTGGAAGAAGAAGCTGACTGGCTCCCTCCTCGGGAATGTGCGGATGGACGGCGATGCTTCGGGCATCCGCCACGTTTCGGGCAAGGTGAATCTGGTTGGCGGCCGGTTGACGGCTCTGCCCGTGCTTGAACGCCTTTCGACGCTCTGGGACGAGCGTTACCGGAGCCTTTCGCTGGACGAGGCCGGGGCGACTTTTTCCTTCCCGTACAACGATCCAGAGAAGAATATCCGCAATGCGTGGATGATTCGGAATATCAACGTCGTCAGCAAGGGGATGATTCATGTGAAGGGCTATGCCATCATCGGGCAGGACAGGCGCTTGAGCGGCACGCTCCAGATCGGCATTCCGGCCCGTTACGTCGAGATGGTGCCGATGCTCAAGGAGGCCGTGTTCAATGTGCGTCACGAGCCTGACGGGGGTATGCTCTGGGCCAATATGAACCTTTCGGGTACGATAGACGCTCCGGAAGACGATCTCGTGGTGAGGGCTTTTTCCGCTCTCGGTTCGGCGACTCTCGGCGCCGCGACGAATGCTGCTGCCGGAGTGGCGAATACGGCTGCCGGTACTCTGAAGAATCTCGTCTCGCCCTCGGGCGGCGATAAGGAAGCCGGTGAAGAGGAGGAAGACGGCAAGAAGGATGAAGACCAGCCCGGCGGCTTGCTCAATAAGGCTGTGGACGGCGCCGGAAAGGCTCTTGATACCGCAAGCGATGCGCTGAAAAAGCTTCCTCTTTGAACGAAAGTCCCAGTTATGAAAAGAATCATTCATCCGTCGAATTTCATCGAATGCACGGGCATTGTGATCGACCGTTTCGCCGAAACGGCGTTTCATGCCAGCTTGCCCAACGGCAAGGAGTGCGTGGCTTTCGTGGAGAAAAAACAGGCCCCTCTGCGCGATCTGCTGAAACCCGGCGACCGGGTGCGCCTGACCTTGTGCCCGGCCGATATGGATCGCGCCCGCGTGGACGCCCTGCTGGAGGATGAACCTCGGACGAAGTAGGCGATGAAGGCGGAAGAGATCATCCAATGCCCGGCAGGCGCGATGTTCCGCCACCCGGAGAAGGGGCTTGTGATCGGTGTGGGGCCGTTCGAGGAGTGCGCCGACTGGCCGGAAGGCAGGACGGCCTTTTATGTGAACGATTTTTTCCTCTCGGCGGCAAAGCCCTGGAAGATTCCTTCGGAGGTTGTCGTCCTGTCCGAGTCTTGTCTCCGGAAGGAGCCGTTGCCCGTGCAATGGGAGGCTCCGTCCCCTGCGGCATTCGTGCAGGTCTTTGAAGAAATTGCCCGCGAGTTGAAATCCGGACGACTGGTGAAGACGGTGCCTGCCGTGGCGGAAAAGGGAGTGATCGGCGAAGGGCATTCTCCAAAGGAAATCGTGCTTGCTGCGGCTTCTGCGCCGGATTACCTGTATCCCTATGCCTTTTGGGAGGGCGATCGCGGTATCTGCGGCGCGACTCCCGAGATTCTGTTCCGCCAGAGGGGCAGGCGGCTGGAGACGATGGCTCTGGCGGGAACCGCCCGGCCGGAGGATATCGAGGTGTTCCGCGACGATGCCAAGGAAATTCACGAGCATGAGATCGTCGTTCGGGCGCTCCTCTCCCGTCTCTCGCCGCACGGCAATCTGGTGCGTGCGCCTAGGGGGATCATGGAGCTGGGTTCTCTGGTGCATTTTCTGACTCCCTTGGCTCTGGATGCCGATGAAGACCTGTCGCCCGGTTTCTGGCTGAATCTGTTGCACCCCACTCCCGCACTGGGGTGCCAGCCCTGCACGCCGGAGACTCTCGGCCTGCTGAAGCAGTGGCGGGAGAGGCTGCGCTGCCCGGCGTCTTTCGGGGCCCCGTTCGGCCTCGGCATGGATGGGGAGGTAATCATGCTGGTCGCCATCCGCGGCGTGGAGTGGAGGGGGAACCGCCTGTCGCTGACGGCTGGCGGGGGGATTGTGGAAGCGTCGTCCGTGACGCACGAATGGCGCGAATTCGGCCTGAAACGCGCTGCCATCAGGCGGGTGCTGGGGCTTGCCTGACCGCAGCTGCGCCGCTCGGCGGCTCCGGAAAACAGGAGTTTGTCCGGTTATTTTTCTATGGTCCTCATGTTGAGTTCCGTATTCTGTTATACGCGTGTGCAGGCAAGTCTTGACATTTGTTGCAACAATGCTAATCTTTTCGCAGGTTTCTCTCTCTATATTTTTCATGACAAAAGACAGCTCGTTTTACATCCGCTTTTTCAAGGTGCTCGATATGGGGCTTGTGGCTCTTTCCATTTGGGTTTCATGCCATCTTGTCGTGCTGCTTGCGCCATTGTTCCATTGGGAAGGGGTGTTTTATCCGGATGCGTTCGACTGGGCTCCGTGGAAGGTGTGGACGGTGGTGGTGGCTGTGCCTTTGATCCTGGAGCGGTACGGATTTTACCGGAAACGCAATTTGCAGCGGCCGGCCCGCGCCGTCCAGCAATTGTGCAAGTTCATGGTTTGTGTGGGCGTGCTGCTGTCTCTGTACCTGCTGTGGCTGCAGTCCATCGACCTCAATGTGAAGCGCCTGTTGTGGGTCGGTTGTGCGCTGGTGCCGATCGTTTTGTTCGTGCGGTACTATCTCTGCTACCGGTATATGACCCGCGAGCATGCCGATGCGGAGCAGTTGACGAGCGTTGTACTGATGGGCAAGCATTCCAAGCAGATGGCGATGTGGGAATCGTTGCCGGACGACTGGAGAAAGTCGTTCAACGTGGTGGGTGTTTACGATCCCGACATGATGACGCTCGACGAGTTCGAGCAGCTGATCGTCGTGCACAGCGTGGAGCAGGTGGTCGTGTTCGGCAAGCTGGCCGAGGCGATGCTCACGAGGGAGGCCTGTGAACTGTGCGATCTGCAGGGGATCGATGTTTGCCTGTGCGTCGATAATCTCTCCGCCACGGAAAAGATGCCCCGTTATGAAACCGTGGGGAACAAGGGTTTCCTCATTTTCCGCAATGCGCCCGTGTTGTCGTGGCAGATGTTCTTCAAGAACGTGCTGGACAAGGTGGGGGCGCTCTGCCTGCTGCTGGTGAGCAGCCCCTTGTGGCTGATTGCGATCATCGGCATCAAGGTGTCCGATCCGAAGGGCCCCGTCTTCTACAAGCAGAAACGCTCCGGCTTGTATGGCAAGCCGTTCAATATGTGGAAATTCCGGTCGATGTACGTGGATGCGGAACAGCGGCTGGAGGAAGTAAAGCGCGAATATGGCAACGATATGTCGGGCCCCATCTTCAAGCTGAAGAACGATCCCCGCATTTTCCGCTTCGGCAGCTTCATCCGTAAAACATCCATCGATGAACTTCCCCAGCTGTTCAATGTGTTGACGGGCGATATGAGCCTCGTCGGCCCCCGCCCGCTGCCCGTGTACGAAACGGCGGCCCTGCCGAACATCAAGGACCGCCGCCGCATGAGCGTGAAGCCCGGCCTGACCTGCTACTGGCAGATCGAAGGGCGTTCGTCCACGACGGATTTCGACCAGCTGATCGCCAAGGATCTGAAATATGTCGATACATGGAGTTTCTGGCTCGACATCCGGCTGCTCTTGCGTACGATACCTGCAGTCCTTTTCCGCAGGGGCGCCGAATAGAACAGAAAAGCAAGCGTGTACCACATCGTCCTCTTTCAGCCAGAAATCCCCCACAACGCAGGAGCAGCCGGAAGGCTCGCCGTCGCGACAAACTCGGCTCTGCATCTCATCAAGCCGCTGGGTTTCAGCCTGGACGAGAAGCATATCCGCCGCACGGGGCTGGATTACTGGCAGTATGTGGATCTTCACCTGTGGGATTCGCTGGATGAGCTTTGTGCCGCGGCCGATCCGGACGCCCGTTTCTGGTACCTCTCCACCAAGGCCAGCGTGGCGCACTGGGATGCGCCGATCAGGGATGGAGATTACTTCGTGTTCGGCCCCGAGTCCCGCGGCCTGCCCGAGAGCTGGATATACGGACATCCTGAGACCGCCCTGCGCATCCCCATGAGCGGGGAGCATGCCCGCAGCCTGAATCTTTCCACCGCCGTGGCCGTCGTCCTTTACGAAGGGATGCGCCGCTTGTCCCTACCTCGATAAACGCCATGCAAGATATCGTCTATTTCGACTTGGAAACGCGCCGTTCGGCTGCCCAGGTGGGCGGCTGGCACCAGACGGCCAAGATGGGTATTTCCGTCTCCGTCACCTATTCGACGAAACTCGACGAATACAGGATTTATACCGAAGAGGAAACCGGTGCGCTGATCGACCAGCTCCGCGGGGCGGATCTCGTCGTCGGGTACAACCACGTCGGCTTCGACTACGGCGTCGTGCAGCCCCATACCTTGTGGAATATCGGCGAGATGACGCGCAACCTCGACCTTTGCACCGATTTGTCGGAAAAAATCGGCCATCGCCTCAAGCTCGATTCCGTCGCGACGGCCAGCCTCGGCCTGACGAAGACGGCGGAAGGTACGGATGCCCTCAAATGGTGGGCCGAGTACGAGCAGACGAAGGAAGTGTCGAAGCTGATCGATATTGCCTACTATTGCTGCTACGATGTGAAGGTGACGATGGCCGTGCACCGTTTCGGGGTTGAGAACGGTTATGTCCTCTACGACGACAGGAACGGAAATATCGTCAAAATCGCCGTCGATTGGTAAGATGCGGGGTGTCGATTTTTTTCCGGCCGGATGACTCGAAGCGTGCTTGCCATCCTGACGCGATGGGGTAGCATGAGCAAGCTTCCGCGGGAATAAGCGTATGTTAGGTATTGTCATGCGTCTCTCCCTTTCCGCGCCGTGCCGCGTATGCAGCGGTATCTGAAGCCCCAAATGCCGGGTATCCTTGCATGAGCATCCCGGCCAGTGCAACCGACCAAAACACCATATTCCAACGATAACATGTCGCAACACCAAACACATGGAAGACAAGGGCAGGGTTCCCGCCGTCGCTCCTACAACAAGAGCAACTACCGCCGTGGCGAAGGAAGCCACCGCATGCCTCGCCCGGAACAGCCTCCCGTCAAACTGACTTTCTGGCAGAAGCTGCTGAAGGCGATCGGCCTCTACAAGCCGGCCCCGCCCGTGAAGCGCAGCGCTCCCCGCACCAATACGCGGGTCGCCGGCGAATCAAGGCCCCCGCAGAAGGAACGCCGCGCCTCCTTCTCCAAGGCTCCGACTTCCAGCCCCCGCCTGTACATCGGCAATCTCTCCTACGAAGCTTCGGAAGTCGATATCGAAGAACTGTTCAAGGGTATCGGCGATGTCAAGAGCGTGGAAATCATCTACAACCCCCGCACGCACAAGTCCAAGGGCTACGGCTTTGTGGAAATGTACCAGATGGGCGATGCTGCCCGCTGCGTGGAAGTTCTTCATGGCCAGCCCTTCATGGGCCGCGAGCTCATGGTGAGCGCCGCCAACGAAAGGCAGGAACGCCAGGACGACAGGCAGCCCGCCGATCGCCAGGAGCCGGCCGGGTTCGATCCGGACGACGTTTGATTCCGTTCCTCTCGTTTTTTACCGGGCCGCAGCACAAGCTGCGGCCTTTTTTGCGTCGTTGTGCGGCCTGTGCCGGATATTGCGTATTTTCTTCTTTTATTTGAACGTGGGACGTGATTCAATGTCTCACCTACAACCTTCAAGAATTCATTCCTGATATCACATGAAAACAATTCGCAAGATGATGTGCGCGACTGCCTTGGCAGCCGTCTCCCTCAATGGCATGGCCCAGGATGCTCCCGCAGCCCCTGCCGCAGCTCCGGCTCCCGATAAGGAACAGAAAGCGGAAGCCCCCAAGCTGGACGATGAAACTGTCAAGCAGCGCGTGGGCTATTTCCTCGGCCACCGCATGGGGCAGCAGCTTGCGGAAATCCCGACGTTCAATCTGGACGATGTGGACGCGAACTCCCTTCTTCAGGGCATCAAGGATGGCCTGAACAACAAGGTGGACGACAAGATGAAGGAAGTCGAGCCCGCTCTCGACATTTTCCGCCAGCGCATGGACGAACGCTATGAAGCCAAGGCCGAGGCCAATCTCGAAGCCGGCAAGAAGTTCATGGAGGAAAATGCCAAGAAGCCCGGTGTGAAGACCCTTCCTTCCGGTGTTCAGTACATCGTGGTGAAGCCCGGCGGCGACGTCAAATACAATGTTGAGAAAGATGGGGACGATCCTACCTTCAAGCTCATGTACGAAGGCCGCCTGATCGACGGCACCGTGTTCGACAAGTCGGAAAAGCCCGTCGAATTCAAGCTGCAATTGATCCCCGGCTTTACCGATGCGCTCAAGGCGATGCCTGTCGGTGCGAAGTGGAAGGTGTTCATCCCCTCCGAACTGGCCTACAAGGAAGCCGGTCCCGGTATCATCGGGCCGAATTCTACGCTGATCTTCGACATCGAATTGCTGGAAATCATTCCCGGCAACTCCCCCGCCACGCCTCCGGCCGGCGGCGGTCAGCTCACGCCTGAAATGCTGCAGCAGCTTCTCGAAGCCCAGCAGCAGGGTGCAGCGAAGTAAGCTTCTCAGCCTTCCCGTTTTGTCAGTCCGCAGGGTTCGCCCTGCGGATTTTTTTTGTTGGTTTTTCCGGGTGTTGATTTCCCGCCGATCATGCGGAAGCCTCAACATTTTATTCAAGGTGCGTACTTTGGGATTGAGTCGCCGGGTTCATTTGTGTTATAGGTACTCCGCTATGGATTTAGAGCAACGCGAAATCAACGTGGGGACAATCAGTCCCTATTTTGAACAATACTTTGGTCATAAGCCGACAGTGGTGGCCGCCTCTCCCGGACGCGTGAACCTCATCGGGGAGCATACGGATTACAATAACGGGTTTGTCCTTCCGATGGCTCTTGAAAACAATTGCGTCGTTGCCGTCGCCCCGTCTCCTACGGGCAAGCACCGCTGGTGCGGCTCTCTGGGCGATACCATTTATGAAATCCCCGTGGAAGAAGCTTCCGAAAAGGGTGAACCCTTCTGGTCCAACTATGTGCGCGGCGTGGTCGCTCTGCTCGGACGCCGCGGCATCGAAGTAGGCCCCGTCGATATGCTGATCGACAGCAATGTGCCGCGCGGCGGCGGCCTTTCCTCCAGCGCCGCCTTGGAAGTGGCCGTCTGTACGGCTCTCGCCGCCCAGTTCGACGCCGATATTTCCTCGAAGGACAAGGCTTTGATCGGCCAGGCCGTCGAACACGAATTCGTCAACGTGCCCTGCGGGATCATGGATCAGTTCGTCTCCGCCCATGGCAAGAAGGGCCATGCCCTGATGCTCGACTGCGCCGATCTGGAATACAAGCTCATTCCGATGGACGATCCTGAAGTTTCCGTGCTCGTGCTCGACAGCGCGGTGAAGCACTCTCTCGCGGACGGAGCCTACGGGCAGCGCCGCAAGCAGTGCGAAGAAGCCGCCCGTATTCTCAACGTGCCTTCCCTGCGCGAAGCCGACCTGCAGATGGTGGAAGCAGCCAAGGCCGAACTCGGCGATGTGCGCTACCGCCGCGCCCGCCACGTGGTAGGTGAAAACAACCGCGTGCAGGCTTTTGCCGGAGCGATCGCCACGCGCAACTGGGATGCCGCCGGCGTCGCCATGCGCGGAAGCCATGCCTCCCTGCGCGACGATTATGAAGTTTCCTGCCCCGAGGTGGACACGCTCGTCTCCCTGTGCGACAGTATTCCCTCCGCCTCTTCCATCTACGGCGCACGCATGACGGGCGGCGGCTTCGGCGGCTGCATCGTGGCTCTCGTGAAGACGAAGGATGTGGACAAGGTCGGCCAGGAACTGCTGGATGCCTACCGTGCCGCCACCGGAATCGAGACGATTTATCTCGTGACCCGCGCAGGCGACGGTGCCCGGGTTCTCTCCAGAAAATAAAACTTTTTTACTTATACCTGTGATCATATGAACAAGATCAAACTCGCATTGGGCCTCCTCTCCCTCGTCGGGATGGGCGCATGGGCTCAGGAAGCTGCACCCGCTCCGGTCGATCCGGCTCCGGTGCAGGCAGTAGCGGCCGAAACTGCGCCTGCGGCACCTGCCGCCGCTCCGGCTGCCGCACAGCCCGCACCTGCTGCGGCCGTTGTGGAACAGGCGGCAACCGCTGAAGCCAAGGCTGCTCCGGTTCCTGCCGTCGAAGCCAACAAGCAACCCATGATTTCCGTGTGGGAAGCCATCGTGTTCTGCGTCGTCGTCATCGGCGTCATTTTCCTCGGCATCTGGAAAAGCCGTGATGAAAAAGACAGCGAAGACACGGACAAGGGCGCGTCCGACTACTTCCTTGCAGGCCGTGGCCTGTCCTGGTGGCTCGTCGGCTTCTCCCTGATCGCCGCCAATATCTCGACGGAGCAGTTCGTCGGCATGTCGGGCAAGGCCGCCGACTGGCTCGGCATGGCCATCGCCTCCTATGAATGGCTTGCGGCCATCACGCTCGTCGTCGTTGCCTTCTTCTTCCTGCCCAAGCTTTTGCGCGGCGGTGTGTACACCATTCCGGAATTCCTCGAATACCGCTACAATACGGGAGCCCGCGCCATCATGGCTCTGGCGACTCTCGTCATTCTCGTCGGCGTGCCGACGGCAGGTGTGATCTACTCCGGCGCGAAGGTGATTTCCGTCTTCTTCTTCAGCAGCGACATGGGTTCGTTTGAGCTCGGCCTTGCTGGCATCGCGTTCCCGTGGCCGATCCTGATCGGCTGTATCATCATCGCCCTCTGCGGCACCATCTATGTGTTCGTGGGCGGCCTGAAGGCCTGTGCCTGGACCGACCTCATCTGGGGCGCGGGCCTCATCGTGGGCGGCGGTGTGGTGGCCTACCTCGCCATGCAGGCTCTCGGTTCCGCCGATCCGGCTCACTTGATCCATTCCGCTTCCGCCAATTCCGGTGCGACCGTCGATTCCCTCAAGGATGCCGATGCGTGGAGCCGCCTGATGCAGCTCAATGCGGGCGATGTGGTCGATGGGGTGAACAGCGCCGGCGGCAAGCTTCACATGGCCCGTCCCGAAAACGATCCGGATATTCCCTGGACGGCTCTTTGCATCGGCCTCTGGATCCCGAACTTCTTCTACTGGGGCCTGAACCAGTACATCATGCAGCGCACGCTGGCTTCCAAATCCCTTGCCGAAGGCCAGCTCGGCATCGTGTTCGCCGCTTTCCTGAAGCTGATCATTCCGTTCGTGGTGGTGATTCCCGGCATTCTCGCCTACAATCTGTACCGTGACGATCTCCGTGCGGAAGCCGTGGTGAAGAACGCCGTCGAAATGAAGAAGCTCGAGAATAGCGAGAAAAGGGCCGTGACCGTGATTCATGTGACGGACAGCTATCTCATGGAGAATTCCACGGAGGGTTGTGCTTTCGTGAAGAAGAACGCCGAGTTGATGAAGGCGTCTCCCGATGTCGTCAAGGAACTGGATACGGCCATTTCCGCCCTGCAGGCCGACGTGGCCGACGAGTCGACGACCATGGCACAGCGTTCCCAGCTCATCAAGCCGATCGTCAAGATCAATGAAGAGTTCGTGAAGAAAGCCAAGAAGGACGACAAAACCTACGCCGTGACGGATAAGCTGGTCGGCTTCGACTACGATGCTTCCTTCCCGACGCTGCTCAAGAAGCTTCTGCCCGGTACGGGCTGGACGTGGTTCGTGCTGGCCGCCCTGTTCGGTGCGGTGGTGTCCTCGCTGGCTTCGATGCTGAACTCGGCATCGACCATCCTCACGATGGATATTTACAACAAGCTCCGCAAGGATGCCTCGTCCCGTTCTCTGGTGCGTTTCGGCAAGTTCGGCGTGCTCATCTGCGCCCTGATCGCCTTCATGATCGCTCCGTTCCTCGGCAGTCCGTCGTTCAACGGCATCTTCAACTACATTCAGGAGTTCCAGGGCTACCTGAGCCCCGGTGCGCTGTGCGTGTTCCTCTTCGGCTTCTTTGTGCCGAAGTGCCCGCGCTGCTTCGGCTGGATGGGTATCGTGATCAATGCCGTGCTGTACGGTTCCCTGGCTCTGGCCTATCCCGATATGGCGTTCCTGAACCGCATGGCGGTCTGCTTCGGCGTGATCGTGGTGGTCGGCCTCATCTTCACCATCGTGAATGCAGCCCGTGGCGGCGAAGCCATCGTGCTGCCTGCCAAGAACGAAGTCAGCCTCGAATCGTCTTCGAAGGCCAAGGTCTTCGGCGTATTCGTGATTATCTGTACGCTTCTTCTTTACTGGAAGTTCTGGTAAAGAACCGGATTTATCCGATCTTTGGAAAACCCCGTGGAGCAAGTCTCTGCGGGGTTTTTGCATGAAAGGGCGCAGAGGCATGATCGGAAAGGTGAAAGAATGGAGGGCATGCACGCGTATTCATGGAATGCTTCGTACATGGTTTTTGAGTATGTGCGCCTGTGCCGGTACGGCAGCCGGCGCTGCGCTGCCGCCCGTTGTTTCGGATCAGGATCTCGTGATGACCCGCCAGACGTGGGGGGAGGCTCGCCGTGATGTTTCCGTCGAAGGCAAGCCGCTGACCATCGGCGGCAAGGTGTACGCCTCCGGTATCGGCACGCATGCCATCAGTATGATCCCGGTGGATGTGCCTGCGGCAGCCGCCGTGCTGGAAGGCGCCTGCGGCATCGACGACGAGGCGAAAGGCGGTTCTGTTCAGTTCCGTGTGATGGACGGTTCGTCCGTGTTGTGGCAGTCCGCCGTGATGAAGAAGGGCATGCCTGCCGAGGCGTTCAAGGTGGCTTTGCCTGCAGGAGCCCGCAAGCTGTACCTGATGGCTCACTGGGTAGAGAACAGCGATAACGACCACGCCGACTGGGTCGATCTTGCATGGAAGGAAGGTCAGCGTGCAGCCGGCGATGCCCCGGTGCGCATTTCTGCGGCCGATTTCGGCATCAAACCCGGCGAAGGGAAGGGCGCGGGCAAGGCTTTGCGCGCGGCCATCTCCGCCGCTCGCAAGGCGGGCGGTTCAAGGCCGGTGGTGATCGAGCTGCCGAAGGGCGAATACCATTTCGACCGTGAGGAGGCGCTGGAGATGAGTTTCCATGTGTCGAACCACGACCAGCCGGAGATTCACCCCGTCGGCGTGCCGATGGTGGATCTGCAGAATGTGACGTTGAAGGGGAACGGTTCCGTGTTCGTGTTTCATGGCCGGATGATGCCTTTTCTGGTGATGGACAGCAGCGGCGTGAAGGTGGAAGGCATCGGAATCGACTATGCGCGGCCCTTCTATTCGGAAGGCCGCATCGTGAAGAACGAGGGCGGCAGTACGGAGCTTTCTCTGGACAGGAAGCTGTTTCCATACGAAGTGAAGAACGGGAGGTTTGAAGCCATTTACGACGACGGCAGCAGGTCGGGCATTCAGACGGCCATGGCATTCCAGAAGGATACGCTGCATATCGCCCCCGATACGAGCGATATTTCATGGAATGGCCGCTGCGAACAGCTGGAGAACGGCAATGTGCGGATGGAGTGGGATACGCAGGCCCGCGGGTTGAAGCCGGGCGATACGCTGGTGCTCCGCAACTGGGGACGCCCTCACCCCGCGATGGTGATTTACCGTGCGAGCGATACCGTGCTGAACGATGTGCCCTTCCACTGCTCGCAGGGGATGGCTCTGCTGGCGCAGCGGTGCGAGAATGTGACCATCCACGGTGGCGGTTGCGTGATTCGCCCCGGTTCGGAGCGGGTGTACACGGCCAGTGCGGATGCGACGCATTTTTCCAATACGAAAGGCTTGATCAAGGTGGAGGGAGCCCTGTACGAAGGGATGATGGACGATGCGATCAATGTGCATTCGACTTGTTTGTCGATTAAGGAAATCGTTTCCCCTAATACGATCAAATGCCGCTATATGCATTATCAGGCCGTCGGGTTCGAGGTGTTCCTGCCGGGTGAAAATCTCTGTTTCATCTCGGGGCGCACGTTGGAGAACGGCAGCACGGCGAAGGTGAAATCCGTTCGCAAGCTCAATACGAACGAATTGCTGGTTACGCTGGAAGGAGATCTGCCTGCCGGAGTGAAGGCCGGAGATGCCGTGGAGAATGCGGATTATTATCCTTCCGTGGTTTTCAATGGCAATACCATCCGCAACAATCGCGCCCGGGGTTCCCTGTTCACCACGCCGAAGAAGGTGGTCGTGGAGAATAATCTGTTCGACCATTCTTCCGGTTCCGCCATTCTTTTGGCCGGGGATGCGCAAGGCTGGTACGAGAGCGGCCGCTGCATGGATGTGGTGATCCGGAATAACAGGTTCCTGCATAATCTGACGTCGCGCTACCAGTTCACGGAAGGCATTATTGCCATTTATCCAGAAGTGAAGGATTTGGCGAATCAGAAGGAATACTACCACCACAATGTGCTGATCGAGGGCAATGAGTTCGTGACGCAGAACGTGCCGCTGGTATTCGCCATTTCGACGAAGGATCTCGTTTTCCGGGACAATAAGGTGACGTACGACGATAAGTACCGCAGCTGGAACACGAAGCCTTTCATCCTCCGCCGCTGCGCGGATGTGCTGATCGAAGGCAATAAGGTGAACCGCCCCGCATGGACGATCGACAGCTGCAAGCTGGAGATGACTCCGGCTTCGGCGGTCACGGTCAAGCCGTAAAACAAATGCAGCTCCTCCGCCTGCAAAAGATGACGGCAGAGGAGCTTGCCAGTATTCCCGTGTCCTGTTATTCTCGCGCCAGCAATGATTGCGGATATATTGACGACGTTCGAAAACCTGCCAGACGGGTTTTATACGGCAGCGGGCCTCCTGATTCTCGGCCTGATTTTGATTGAAGGACTTTTGTCCGTGGATAATGCGCTGGGGATTGCCGCCATGGCGGCGCACCTGCCCAAGCACCAGCAGAAGCCGGCGCTTCGCTGGGGGATCATCGGCGCCTATCTGTTCCGCGGTATCGCTCTGGCGACTGCGGCATGGCTCATGCACAATATGTGGGTGAAGTGGTTCGGGGCTGCGTATCTGATCTATCTGGCCTGCGAGCACCTGATGCTGCATCCGAAGGAGGAATCGCACGATGAGAGCGGGCAGGTGGCGAAGCTCGCGGGCAAGAGCTTCATTGCCACGATTTGCAGTATTGAGCTGATGGATCTTTCCCTTTCAATCGATAACGTGGTGGCGGCGGTCGCCATGGTGAACGGCGAGAAGCGCATTCCTGCGGAATTGCATATCTGGGTTGTCTGCCTTGGCGTGTTCATCGGCATTATCGCGCTTCGCGTCGTGGCGGGCTGGTGCATCGGCATTTTGGAGAAGCATCCGATCCTGAAGTATACGGCTTTCCTGCTGGTCGGCTTCGTCGGCATGGCGTTGATTACGGAGATGTCTCTGGCGCAGTTCGGCATCGAATGGCATCTCGGCATTCCGCTCAAGTTCGCCTGTATCATGGCTATCGTCGTGTCGAGCCTGTGGTATGAGCAGTCTCCCGCACTATACCGCGCCCTGCATCCGGTCGTTCACGTTTTCCGGGCCGTTTGTTCCGGCGTGACAATTGCGGTCGAATCCGTTATCATGCCTTGGAGATTTTTCAAAAAAACCAAATAAGGACGATTTATGAGCGAGCAGCCCCCATTGACACCGGAACTGATCCGCGCCGCGTTGACGACTGTCAAATATCCCGGCTTCAGCAGGGATATCGTGGCCTTCGGACTGGTCAAGAATATTGCCGTGACTCCCGATAATGAAGTGACGGTCGATCTCGTGATCGAGAGCAAGAATGCGGATATTCCGCGCTACATCTACGAAGGCGTGCAGGGTGTGATGAAGCACTTGCCCGGTGTGAAGCATGCGGATATCCGCATCGAGCACAAGGCTCCGGAAGTGAAGCAGGCGACCAATGACGACCCGGCGAGCTGGAAGGCGGCCGTGCCCGGCGTGAAGCATGTGATCGCCGTGGCCTCCGGCAAGGGCGGCGTGGGCAAGTCCACGGTGTCTGCCAATCTCGCCGTCGCGCTGTCGAAGCTCGGTTACAGGGTCGGCCTGCTTGACCTCGATATCTACGGCCCCTCCATGGCCCTGATGTTCGGCACCAAGGAGCGTCCCGGCGCAAACGATAATGATGAGTTCCTTCCGATCGAGGCTCATGGCATCAAGCTTCTTTCCCTTGGCCTGATGATCGAAGAGGATTCCCCCGTGGCCGTGCGAGGCCCGCTGGCGACCCGCTATGTGCAGCAGTTCCTCCGCAATGTGGAGTGGGGCGGCCTCGATTTCCTGATTCTCGATCTTCCTCCGGGTACGGGCGATATTCAGCTCACTATCGTGCAGACGGTGGAGCTGGCCGGCGCCGTGATCGTGACGACTCCGCAGGAAGTGGCGCTGATCGATGCCCGCAAGGCGATCGGCCTGTTCAAGAAGGTGGAAACGCCCATTCTCGGCGTGGTCGAGAATATGAGCTATTTCCTGTGTCCGTCCGATGGCAAGAAGTATTTCATCTTCGGCGAAGGCGGCGGCAGGAAGGAAGCGGATAAGCTGGGAGTGCCGCTGCTGGGGCAGATTCCCCTTGATGTGGATACGCGCACCTGCGGTGATGAAGGCCATCCGGTCGCGCTGGAAGATCCTGCCGCGAATCCCGTGTCCGCCGCTTTCCGCGAAGTGGCCGAAGCCTGCGCGAAGACGGTGCAATAAACGAAGTACCGGATTTTTTTGACAGGGCGCATCTTCGGATGCGCCCTTTTTTCGAGGGTTCGGCGACGTGCCGGAGGCGGGTGGAGCCGGGGGAGGAGCTTTCGGCTTGAGTAGCCGTTTTTTTGTGGTATGGTATTCGGATGAATTTTATTGCCGCTTTTTGCGTGACATTGCTGTGCCTGCCGCTGTTCGCCGATACGATCAGCGACCTGCGCCCAGCCATCCGGAAATCGGCTGTGGAACACGGTATCGACCCCGTGCTGATGGAGGCGATCATTCGCTTCGAGTCGGGCAACGGAAAGTCGAAGGCCGCGCGCCAGAAGAACAATTTCGGCGGCCTGATGAGGAAGCGCGGCGGGTTGCAGAAGTTCGAGACGCCCGAGCAGGGCGTGGAGGCCGTGGCCGTGCTGCTGGAAAAATACCGTGCTTCCGGGTTGACCTCGGTCGAGTCGATCGGCCGCCGTTATTGCCGGAGAAGTACGGGTCGCTGGGTGCGGAATATCAATTCCTACCGGAAAGCCATCGTGGAGGGGAAATATGGAGCCGTGGAGGAGGGCGGTGCGGCGGAGGCGGCCGGAAAGCGTTCGGGATCATGGTTTTCCCAGAATGCTCCGGACGATGAAAAGAAGTCGTCGGTAAGCGTCAGGCCGTGAGCGGCGAAGATGCTCCGGGACCAGGCAGGGGAGAATGACGGAAGAGTTGCAGTTTCATGGCAGATAGATTGAACGCAATGTGTTTTTTTTGACTCTAACCAATAGCAAGCAAGTTTTATGTTGAGTTCCGCCGCATCCATTGTTCTCTGTTGCACGATCAGTGTCGTGGATGAGCCTCGTACAGATCTTGTGTGGTTGGAGAATATCGAACAGGCTGTGCAGAAGGCGAAGGTGGAGCATAAATCCGTGTTGGCCAGTTTTCTGGGCCCGGATTGGGATGCCACCAGCCGAGCCGTGCGTGAGGAAGTGCTGCATACCCCGGCGTTTGCCGAATACGCGTCAAAACGTTTCGTCTGCGTTGAGATAAGGTTTCCGGGGTTCCGCCCGATATCGCCCGAGCGTTGCAAGTATAATACGGAGCTGAAGAACCGCTTTCAGGTAGGGTCATACCCCAGTCTGGTGCTTTTGGATGCCAACGGCCTGCCTTATGCCCAGGTGGTTGGCGGCGAGGAGCTGCTGGATGCGAACGAGTGGATCGGCCAGCTGAAGCTCACATTCAGGGTGAAGGAGAAGTTCGATGCCCTGATGCAGGATGCCCGGCATTCCAGCGGCATGGCCCGTGCGACTTTGCTGGCGCATGGCGTGGAGCTTATTCCGGAGAATTTGCAGCTTTGCTATGAGCCGGTGATGCAGGAAATCGTCAAGATGGATCCGGATGATATGCTGGGTTTCGCCAAAAAGCTGGATAAGCTGGTGCGGCACCGGGATCAGAGCGAGAGGCTCGACACGTTGCGCGATCTCGTGTCGGACCAGAAGTTCGATGAAGCGGATGTGATGGTGGATGAGATGCTCGCCAGCACGGATCTCCTGCCCGAGATGCGCCAGAAGCTGCTGGCCCGTTACCAGATGCACCGCTACGCCGTGCGCAAGAAGGATATGCGCAAGGCCTACGAGATTCTCAAGGCCGCCTACGATGCGGCTCCTTCTTCGGAGATGGCTCCGAAGCTGAAGGAACAGCTGACCCGCATGAAGCTGTACGTCGAGTAGGGCGTTGCATGATCGTTGAACCGCCCGGTTCACAGAAGGGCCGCTATCAAGGGCGGCCGTTTTTGTGCTCTCAGGCGGAGGAATTTTATTTCAGCACGCGGCCGATTTCACGTCGGGCGGCAAAGACGATGGGGATCGAGGAGATGAGGACGCAGGCGATCAGTGCGCAGGCAAGCAGCTGCACGTCCGGCATGATTTCCGGGAGGGTGAGAGTTTTGTTGCCCAGTCTGAAGAATTCGCGCAGGACGATCTTCTGTGCTTCCATGAAAGCGAAGACTGCCGCGACGAAGGCGATGGCGACCAGAAAGAGGTTTTCGATGATGAAGGAGCCGACGAGCAGGATGGGATGGATGCCGAAGCTCTTCATGAGCGTGTAGATGTATTCGTTCTGCCGGTATTCCATGGAGGCCAGCGCCGTGAGCAGGATGCCGACGATGACGGCGATGCCGATGGAGAAGCCGGCGCGGCATTCCGCCTGGTTGCTCATGATGAGCTCCATGTCTTTCAGCAGTTTGGAGATGGTGGTGACGTTGAGGCGTTTGTTGTCCAGCCTGCCCAGGGTTTTGAAGTAGTCTTCCACGCGCTTGAGGGCTGCATAGCTCATTTCATCGAGCTTGAGGAGAACGCTCGTGAGGTTGCTGCGGGCATTGAATGTGGCGGCCAGTTCGGGGGCGACGAGGATGAATCCCCGGGAGTTGCCGCTCAATTGGGCGCAGACGAGGCTGTCCTCCGGGATGCCGAGAATGCGGACGTCGCGCACGATGCTTCCTCCATTGCCGCTGATGGTGAGGCGTTCCGGCCCGTCTCGCAGCGTGGCGTTCTGTGTTTTGGGGTAGAGGAGTACGGGCTGCCCTTCGTTGATGGGGTAGAATTCGGCAAGTTGCGTGTTGGAGTAGGTGTAGATGGGGTAGTTGTCCGTGCCGATGTTGGCCGATCCGACGCTGTGCAGGATGACGGCCTTGCATCCGAATGTTTCTTCGTAGAACTGAGGGTCGTCCGTCAGGCTTGAAGTGGCGTTTTGCGGAGTGATTTCCATGATGCTCGCGAAGTCGCCTCCCTGCTGGCGTATCTGGCTCGATACGTTTTTGGCGGTGAGGACGTAGTTCGCCATGAAACACAAGGAACACAGGGAGAGGAAGAAGACGACGAGGAGGCGAGCCAGCGGGCTCGAGAGTCGGGTTATCCACCGATGGAACGTATCCTTAGCGAGATACAGGCATGTCAAAATCAATGATTTCATCGGCGGTGTCGAAGAGGCGCACGTCGTGCGTGCTGATGATCCAGATTTTGTCGGCCATGTCGTTCCGGATCAGGTTTTTGATGATGTCCGTATTGCCGTCGTCCAGGCCGGAGGTCGGTTCGTCGAGCAGTACGATTTCGGAGTTTTTCATGAGCGTGCGGGCGAGGGCCGCGCGCTGGGACTGGCCGCCGGAGAGTTTGTCCGCGCGGCGTTTGCGGAGGTCGGCGAGGCCGAGGGCTTCGAGCAGGTGGTTGCAGCGGGGTTGCCAGTCCTTGCGTGGGAGCATGGCCATTTCGGCGCAGAGCCGCAGGTTGCGTTCCACGCTGACGAGGGGCAGCAGGTTGATGCCCTGGAACATGTAGGAGGCGTGCTTGCGGCGGTAGGCTCGGCTCGTGACTTTATCGCCGCTGGGCGTGATGATGTTGCCCTTGTTGATTTTGAGGTACCCGGCGAGGATTTTGAGCAGCGTCGTTTTGCCGCTGCCGGAGTATCCCTTGAGGATGGTGATACCGGGAGGGAAGGTGAAGGAGAAGTCCTTGATGACGGGAGCTTTGCGCGAATACCCGAATGTGATGTGATCGCAGACGAGATTCATTTGGGGCGGAGAATGATGCTCTTTTCGGCGATGAGGACGATGTTGTAGTCGGGATAGACCCGTTCGACGAGATTTTCCCAGCTGTAGGCGGTGGCGGCTTCCGGTCTTCTGGCGAGTTCCAGCCGGGAGACGACCGTGTCGTTGCCGTCGCTCTTGTAATAGAGGGTGACGCGCGGGCGGGAGGCGATCATGTCGTAGGCCCGTTCGTTGTCCTCGGGGGAGAGCTTGAAGAAGTACAGGATGGAGGTGTTGCTGGCCGAACCGCCTGCTGAGGATACCTGCTTGCGGTCGAACTCGCCCTTCATCAGTTTGCCTTCGGAGAGGGTGATCCGGGCGCAGATTTTTTTGCCGTCGAGCTGGGTGATTTCCGCATTGGTGATGGGGCAGGTGATGTAGAAGGAGGAGTCGTCGTAAGCGGTGGCGAACTGGGGCTGGGTAGGCATCATTTCCATTTCCATGGGCGCGTCGAGATCCTTCGGCAGGGGGAAGCTGTATTGCAGGCGGCCGTCGAAGGGCATCTTCATCACATACTTGTCGAGCTTCTTGTCGTAGGTTTCCCGTTCGAGGCGTTCGGAGGTTTCGAGGTTTTTCTCCGCCAGCGCGATGCGTTCATCGGTATCCTTGATGACGTCCTTGTTGTCGGCTCCGGTCGGTTTCGGTGCCATTTTGCGTTCTTCTTCGGGCAGGGAGAAGTAGAATTCGATGTCGCGCTTTTGCTTCTGCATGTTGCGGATGTCGTCGCGCTTGGTCATTTTGTTGGTCCGAATGCGCGTTTCCATGTCCTCCTTTTCCTGCTTCAATTGTTCGTCGTTGAGCTTGGCGAAGACGGTTCCCTTCGCAATGCGGCCTTCGGGATCGATCAGGTTGGTGACGGTTCCCTTTTCGGGCAGGGTGAACGGGCGCATTTGTTCCGGCACGATGGATCCTTCATAGGTGCCGATCGGAATGAGTACTTCCTTGCCTTGGCAAAGGAAGCATGAAACGATGCTGAGCAGGGGGAAAACGGTCTTGAGCATAACAAAGGGCCATGCGGGCTGTTCCGCAGTATCCGCCAGCCGATGGTGAAAGTCAAGCCGCTTTTGCATGCCTCGGGGTGGCGGAGAGGTGTTGGAATGCAGGGAGCAAAGGCCGGAAAATCAGGCTGTTCCCGGCTTTGGACTTGCCATTTTCTGACAAACCATGCATGATGACGGCCATGGTGCGTTACCTGTTCTGTTTTCTGTTGTCGGTGTGCAGCATGGCGTTTGCCGCGACGGAAATCTCGCCGAAACGGCCGAATATCGTCGTGATTCTGGCGGACGATATGGGCTGGTCCGATCTCGGGTGCTACGGGTCGGAGATTGCGACGCCGCATATCGATTCTCTGGCGAAGCAAGGCATGCTGGCGACGCGCTGCTATACCGTGCCGCGCTGTTCTCCTTCCCGGGCTTCGTTGTTGACGGGCATGTACCCGCAGAGCGTTGGCGTGGGCCATCTGGACAAGGATCTCGGACGACCCGGCTACCGCGGGCATCTGGACCCGTCCATTCCCACTCTCCCCGAACTCTTGCGCAACAAGGCGGGTTACCGCACCTATATGTCCGGCAAGTGGCATGTGGGCACAGGAGACGGCTGGTATCCGTGGCAGCGCGGATTCGATCGTTACCGCGGGCTGCTGAGCGGGGCGAACGGCTATTATACGCTCGATCCCGGCCGCAAGATGGCGGAAGACGGCCGCATGCTGGAAGCCGGAGATTTGCCCAAGGATTTCTTCATGACGGACGATATTACCGGAAAGGCCATCGAGTACCTGAAGGATGCCGCCAAGACGCCGGACAAGCCGTTTTTCCTGTATGTGGCCTATACGGCTCCGCATACTCCGCTCGAAGCTCCCAAGGCGACGGTGGACAAGTATATCGGTTCCTACGCCCGGCAGGGGTTCGCCGCTGTGCAGAACAAGAGGCTTGCCAGGCAGAAGAAGCTGGGGCTTGTCCGCAAGGATGCGGCCATTCCTGCGGAGCGCACTCTGCCTGCCGTTTGTTCGAAGGAAGACGATGTGAATATGGCGCTGTATGCCGCGCAGATCGTGGAGATGGACAAGGGTGTGGGCCGCTTGATCGACGCATTGAAGCGGCAGAAGCAGTGGAATAATACCGTCGTCATGTTCCTTTCCGACAACGGGGCGACGAAGGAGATGCCCGGGCGGAATTACGAGCCGTATCCCGGCCATCCGCGCAAAACGAGTGGTTATGGCAAGGCATGGGCAAGCGTGTCCAATACGCCGTATAAGGGTTACAAGATCCAGACCTATGAAGGAGGCGTGGCCGTGCCGTGCATCATCCGCATGCCGGGCATGGAGCAAGGTGCGCTGTATCATGCGCCGATGCACTTTATGGATATTGCCCCCTCCATTTTGCGATGGGCCGGAGTACAGCCGGAAAAGCCCATGGACGGCATGGCGGAGCCATGGAAGAAACCGGGGGCGAAAAGGACTATTTTTTGCGAACACGAGGGCAACAGGATGGTGATGACGCCGGAGTACAAGCTCGTCTATGCGAAGCAGAAAAAGGCGTGGGAATTGTATGCCGTCGACGACCGGGCGGAGCTCCGGGATGTGGCTGCCGGGCACAAGGATGTGGTGGACGATTTGAAGAAACGGTACGCGGACTGGGCCGCTACGCACCAGGTTGACGACAAGGTGAAGAATTACTATCCGTGACGCGTGGCCGGAGGGGTGTCTTAAGCGTTGATGGAAAGAGAAATGCGTTTTGCTTTCGCCCGTGTGTGAGAAGGATGGGCCTGCAGGGGGTGTTTCTCGCCGAAACGATTGATTTTTCTTGTATTTTCATACGCGCGCGCGTATAATTGCGCGCGTATGACTGATGAAAACCATGAGGCCGGCATCCCCAAAGTGGATACCGGCGCTCAGCAAGAATACAGTGCGGCCCAGATTGACAAGTTGGAAGGTCTTGAGGCGGTGCGCAAGCGCCCCGGAATGTACATCGGCGACCCTGACGAACGAGGATTGCACCATTGTGTGTTTGAAGTGTTGGACAACTCGATCGACGAACATCTCGCCGGCTACTGCACCAAGATCGAAATCGCCATTCATGTCGATTGCTCCATTTCCATTATCGACAACGGCCGCGGCATCCCGGTGGACGTTCATCCGAAGTTCGGCATTCCCGCCGTCGAGCTGGTGCTGACCAATCTGCACGCGGGCGGCAAGTTCGGGCAGGGCGCATACAAATACTCCGGCGGCCTGCACGGCGTGGGTGCGAAGTGCGTGAACGCCCTTTCCGACTGGTTCAAGGCGGAAGTGCGCCGCGACGGCAAGCGCTACCAGATCAAGTTCGAGCGCGGCCACACCATCGAGCCTCTCCGCGTCGTCGGTGAAGCACCGGCGGGCGTGACCGGTACGACGATCACCTTCTTCCCGGATGCGACTATCTTCACCGATACCATCGAGTTCAAGTTCGACCGCATGACGACGCGTCTTCGCGAGCTGGCATTCCTGAATCCCGGTCTCATCATCGAACTGCGCGACGAGCGCGATGCGCCCCATCGCAAGGAAACCTTCTATTACAGGGACGGCATCATCGAGTTTGTCCGCCAGCTCGGCACGAACAAGGAAGTCATCAATGAAGATCCCATTTGCATTTCCGGCCTCCGTAAGGTCGAAGTCGAATACGACGGCAAAAAGATGGATGACGACGTTCTCGTCGATGTCGTGTTCCAGTACAACAATACGTACGAAACGAACATTCTCTGCTTTGCCAACTCCATCTACAACGGCGACGGCGGCACCCACCTTTCCGGCTTCCGCGGCGCGCTGACGCGCGTCATCAACGGCTATGCCAAGGCCAACGGCCTGCTGAAGGACAAGGACCCTTCCCTGAGCGGCGAAGACGTGCGCGAAGGTCTCGTCGCCGTCATCTCCGTGAAGATGCCGAACCCCCGTTTCTCCTCGCAGACGAAGGACAAGCTCGTCAATACCGAGATCGAAGGCGTCGTCGGCAATGTCGTGTATGAAGAAATCAAAACCTTCTTTGAAGAGAATCCCGCGATTGCCAAAAAGATCATCGACAAGAGCATTACCGCCTCCCGCGCCCGCGAAGCCGCCCGCAAGGCCCGCGAAACCGTGCGCAAGAGCGCGCTTTCCATCGGCGGCCTTCCCGGCAAGCTGGCGGACTGCTCCGACCGCGACCCGAAGAAGTGCGAACTCTTCATCGTGGAAGGTGACTCCGCAGGCGGCTCCGCCAAGATGGGACGCGACCGCCGCACGCAGGCCATCCTTCCGCTGCGCGGCAAGGTGCTGAACGTCGAAAAGGCTCGTCTGGACAAGGCGTTGTCCAACAAGGAAATCCAGAATATGATTACCGCCATCGGTGCCGGTATCGGTGACGGCGAGGACGAAGGCTCCTTCAACCTCGAGAAGGTGCGCTACCACAAGATCGTCATCATGACCGACGCCGACGTGGACGGCGCGCACATCCGCACGCTGCTTCTCACCTTCTTCTGCCGCCACATGCCGCAGCTCGTCCGCGCCGGGTATCTCTACATCGCGCAGGCCCCGCTGTACCGCGTCATCCGCAAGAAGAAGGAAGAGTACGTGCAGGACGATATCGCACTGAACCGCAAGCTCATCGAGCTGGCTGTGAACGATGTGACGCTGCGCCGCGCGGACGGAGAACGTACCTTCTCCTCCGAAGAGCTCTCCACCATTCTCGACGTGCTGGTCAACCTCCAGCGCTACATCGATTCCATGCAGGCGCAGGGCGGCGAGTTCTCCGCGCTGCTCAAGCACCGCGAAACCTGCGGCGACTTCCCCGAATACCTCGTCAAGATCCGTTGCGGCAACGATGAAGAAGTGCAGTACTTCCACGATACGGAAGCCCTCGCCGCCTTCTCGAATGAAAACCGCGACCTCTTCATCTTCGGCGTGCCGTCGGAAGAAGAACTGCTGGCGAATCCGCTCCCGGTGCGCGAAGGCCCGAGCCGCCGCGCCCTCACGCACGAATTGCATGAGGCCAAGGCCATTGCGCGCCTTCTCGTGCGCCTTGAAGAACTCGGTATTCCGGGCAGCATGATCCTTTCGGAGGATGCGCCGCTCTTCGAACTCGTCGAAGGCGAGGGCGACAAGCAGAAAGTCGTTTCCCTCTTCTCAGTGACGGACATCCTCGAAACCGTCATCAACATCGGCAAGCGCGGCGTCGAGATCACACGATTCAAGGGCTTGGGCGAAATGGACGCCAAGGACCTGTTCAAGACGACGATGGACCCGGAAAAACGCGAACTGCTGCGCGTCGTGCTGAACGATGACAACGCCGTCCGCGCCGACGAAATGTTCACCATCCTGATGGGAGACGTCGTCGAACCTCGCAAGAACTACATCGTCGACCACGCACTCAACGTCCGCAACCTCGACATCTAACCCCCATCCACCTTTTCTATCATGGAAAACAATCGAATCAGACCTGTGGACGTAGCCAGCGAGCTTTCGACCTCCTTCCTGGACTACTCCATGTCCGTCATCATCTCCCGCGCCCTGCCGGACGTGCGCGACGGCCTCAAGCCCTCGCAGCGCCGCATCCTGTACGCGATGAAGGAGCTGAACCTCAGCCCCGGCGGCAAGACGCGCAAATGCTCCAAGATCGTGGGCGATACGATGGGTAACTACCACCCGCACGGCGACCAGGCCATCTACGGCACCCTCGTCAACATGGCCCAGAACTGGTCCATGCGCGACATCCTCGTCATCGGGCAGGGCAACTTCGGCACGCCGGACGGCGACCCCGCCGCCGCCTCCCGATACACCGAAGCCAAGCTCTCCGGCATGGGGCTGGCCCTGATGGCCGACCTCGACAAGGATACCGTCGACTTCGTGCCGACGTACGACAACGAGCATACCGAGCCCGTCGTCTTCCCGTCCGCCTTCCCGAACCTCCTCGTCAACGGGGGCACCGGCATCGCCGTCGGCATGGCCACCAACATGGCTCCGCACAACCTCGGCGAAGTGGTGGACGGCATTTGCGCCACCATCGACAACCCCCAGATGACCGCAAACGACCTGCGCGCCTACATCAAGGGGCCGGACTTCCCGACGGGCGGCGACATCCTCGGCTATTCCGGCATCGACAATTATTTCCGTACCGGGCGCGGCTCCGTCCGCATCCGCGGCAAGATCGACATCGAGCAGACCGACAGCGGCAAGGACCTCCTCATCATCCGCGAAGTTCCCTACGGCGTGAACCGCGCCGCCCTGCAGGAACGCATCGCCGAGCTGTACAAGGAAAAGATCCTGACGGATATTTCCGGCATCCGCGACCTTTCGGACGAAATCACCTGCATCGAAATCGAGCTCAAGCGCGATGCCCGTCCGCAGGTCGTCGTCAACCAGCTCTACAAGCTCACGGCCATGGAAACCTCCTTCTCCGTGAACATGCTGGCCATTCACGACAACCGCCCGAAAACGCTCACGATGCTCGATGCCATCAACTTCTACATCGAGCACCGCCGCGAAGTCGTCGTGCGCCGCACGCGCTACCTCCTCGGCGAAGCGGAAAAGGATGCCGAACGCCTCGAAGCCTTCCTGCTGGCCCTCGGCCACATGGACGATTTCATCCGTATCATCCGCGAATCGAAGAACCGCGACGAAGCCCGCGAACGCCTGCAGGCCTACACCTTCTCCACCCAGACGGCGGAGCAGCTCGGCATCCTCATCCGCTCGCAGGCCTCCGTACAGGGAGACCGCTACGTCTTCACCGACCGGCAGGTCAACTCCATTCTCGACCTACGCCTCTACCAGCTCACCGCCCTTGAAAACGACAAGATCTCCGGCGACTATGCCGAACTTCTCGTCCGCATCAAGGACTACCTCGACATCCTGGCCAACGAATCCCGCGTGCTCGGCATCGTGAAGAGCGAACTCATCGCCATCAAGGACAAATACGCTACCCCGCGCATTACCCGCATTATCCCCTTTGAAGGAGATATGGCGATCGAAGACCTCATCCCGAACGACACGATGATCGTCACCATCACCCACAGCGGCTACATCAAGCGCACCAGCTCCGCCGAATACCGCGTGCAGGCGCGCGGCGGCAAGGGCGTGAAGGCCGCCACCACGAAGGGGGCGAAAAAGGATGCCGAAGCCGACTTCATCGAGCATCTCTTCGCCGCCCAGAACCACGACTACCTCATGTTCTTCACGAACACCGGGCGCGTGTATGTGGACCGCGTGTATGAAATCGACGAAGCGGCGCGCAGCGCACAGGGCCGCAGCATCAAGAACCTGCTCGACCTCCAGCCCGAAGAAGCCATCGCCGCCATTCTGCGCCTCGAACGCAAGGTGGACGACAACGGCAACGACATCACCTTCGCCGAAGGCAGCGGCAACGTCGTCTTCGCCACGAAGGACGGCACCGTCAAGAAGACCAGCCTCAACGACTTCGTCAATTACCGCAAGGCGGGCATCATCGCCATCAACCTCGAAGAAGGCAACAGCCTCGTCAACGCCGCGCTGACCACGGGCGGAAACGAAGTTGTCCTCGTCACGCACGACGGCATGAGCATCCGCTTCCCGGAAGACGATCTCCGCACGCAAGGCCGCAACACCATCGGCGTGCGCGGCATCCGTCCTCGCACGGGCGACTACGTCGTGGCTCTCGCCATTGTTGATCCGACGAAGACGCTCCTCGTGGCCTCCGAAAACGGCCTCGGCAAGCGTACTCCCTTCGACGAATACCGCGTCCAGAGCCGCGGGGGCACCGGCGTCAAGACCATGAATTGCACGGAGAAAACGGGCAAGGTCGTCTCGGCCACCGTCGTGTCGGATGAAGACGAACTCATGCTCATGACCACCGCCGGGCAATCCGTCCGCATCAAGGTGGCCACCATCCGCGAAACGGGCCGCGCTACGCAGGGTGTCAAACTCATGACTCTCGCCTCCAACGAACGCATTCAGGACATCTCCATCGTCATCCCCGACGATGAAGACGAACTGCCGGAAACCGATGCAGCAGGAGAACCTGCCGAAGGAGGCGAAAGCGCTCCGGCACAGGAACCCGCTGCGGAATAAACGGCTCGCTGTTCATCCGGATTTTCACAGGCCGCCTCCCGCATGGTGAGGCGGCCTTTTTTTGCCTTGTCGGGGCATGCTGAGTCGTGCATCATAGACCGCGTGCGGTGCATGCACGGCATGTTGCATGCGCCGCTTCCTCCTGATAGAAACACCTATGAAAATCAAGAATGCCCTGATAGTCACCGCCGGATTGCTATCGCTGGCCGGACTGGTGCAATGCACCCATTATGCGTGGAAAGAAGTTCGTTTGTCTCCCGAGGAGAAGCAGGATTACGAATTCTGGCTGTCCACGCATCAACGGTCGTACCATATCCGGTTGCAGGATGGAGTGCAGACGGTCGAGATGGAAACATGGGAGGATGGGAAAATGCATGATACGAATGAGGCTGCCGGGGTTAAAATGGTGAAAAAAACGCGCCGCCTTCCTGTGCCGGACAAGAGGCTGAATCAGCTGATCGAGAAGTTCGTCCAGACGGGGCAATTCTGTTACGATAGCGAAAACGATTTTCTCAGGATCGAGGGTGTGTGCCTCGGCGCCGGCTGGAAAAGCGGGAACAAGAGCCATTCATGGAACCTGCTGTGGGAAAAAGTGCAGGAAAAGCTGCGGGAGCCTTACAATGAACTGAATCTTTATCTGTACCTGAGCAACCCGCAATGGAATCAATACCCGGAAGCATTTCCGCTGCTGACGACGGAACCTCCGCCCCATGTATCCCCTCAGTCGCCCGGAAATATGCGGAGGTGAGGGCAGCAAAAACGGCAGACCTTGCATGGCCTGCCGTTTCGGATAAAGGGTATGTAGCCGCGTCAGGGTTTGACGGCGGGCTCGTTGTCCATGGTGCGTTCGAGCGTGTAGCCGAAGCGTTTTTCAAAGGGCTTTTTGTGGGCTTCCATCTTTTGCTGGAATCGCTCCCAGCTCCATGCGGATTTCGGGCTCCATCCCTTTTCCGCTACTGCCATGGCGCGCGGGTAGGCCCGGTACAGCGTGTGTTCCAGCGTGGGAAGCTGTTCTGCCCACAGCGTGCAGTGCACGCCGACGATGTGATCCACCTGGTCGGCGGGTTTGCCCTGCGTGGGGTCGAGCTGGTAGCATTTTTCAAGAGTGACCATGGGCATCCATCCGCGGTTGCTGTGGCCGGGAAGCTGCGGGTAGTCCAGATAGCAGTGTTCGCCCGGGGTCAGTACCAACTTGAGGCCGGCCTTTTTCGTGGCATTCACCGTGGCGGGCGTTTTGCCCAGGCGCCATGTGTAGACGGTCTGCCCTTTCTGGTAGAAATCGTCTTCCAGCTCGAACCAGAACTGGGCTTCCTTGCCGTATTTGGCGAGGAGGGAGGTCATATCCTTGAAGAACCCGCGCATTTCTTCGTTCGTATTTTTCTGTCCCTTGGCCTTGCGTGCTTCGGTGCAGGCTGCGCAGAGTTCCCAGCGTTCTGCCGGGGCTTCGTCGCCGCCGAGATGGATGATCTTGCCGGGGAAAATGTCGGCCAGCTGTTTGACTGCGGCTTCGTAGAACTTCCACATTTCCTTGCTTTGCGGGCACAGCAGATGGTAGCTGACGCCGCCGGAACGCCGGGTTTTGACATCCTGGGGAGCGGTCAGCAGTTCCTGTTTCTGGGCGTCGTTTTTGCTTGTGTAGGCTTGCGTCTGCTTGAATGCTTCCACCTTGTCCGCGGAGGGATTCTGGCAGAATAATTCGGGGTAGGCTTCGCAAAGAGCCTGGTTGTGGCCCGGTACGTCGATCTCGGGCACGACGTCGATGCCCCTTGCCTTGCAGTACGCGACGAGGTCTTTCAGCTCCTGTGCCGTGTACATGCCGCTGGAGGCGGGCATCCAGCCGGGGCCGCCGCCATCGCCGGGGCCGCGCGTGGATGCCACTGTCTTCAGGCGGTCGTATCCCGGCACAGGGAAGCGCCAGCCCTGATCGTCCGTGAGGTGGAGGTGAAGGACATTGAATTTGTAGAAGTGCATGACATCCACGAACTTTTTGAGATCCTCCAGAGGCATGAAGGAGCGGGCGACGTCGCACATCATGCCGCGCCATGCGTAGGCGGGCTTGTCCGTGATGGTGCCGCAGGGGATGCCGGCCGGCGATGCGCCGAGCTGGTCTTCGAGTTGCAGAATGGTGATTTTGGCGTTTTCAAGGCCGCGTTTGTCGGCGTAGCGGATGCTGATGCCTTGCGGCGTGATGTCGAGGGCATAGCCTTCTGCGCCGAGGGATGGATCGAGCTTGGCATTTTTGATGTCGAAGCGGAGATTCTGGGTCATCCCCTGTTTCTGCTCGATGCGGACGGGTTCGGGAATGATGTTGTATGAAGGTCCGCCGTTTTCGTTTGCATGGAGCGAGCCGGACAAACAGGCGAGAGATGCGAGAAGGAATGTGGATTTCTTGAACATGGCGGCAAGGATGGCTGTACTGCTGCATGCAGATACGGTATCAATTATACGCAGTCTGCAGGGAATTCTTTCAAACAGGATGCTTGATCGGTATTCCGGTGATGATGATGGGGCAAGTTTCCGGCATCTGTGCTATGGTTGGAGTTGTTCTCTGGCATCCAAATACCGTTGTTTCATTTTTTTCCGGCCGCTGGAGATATCGCCTCCGTATGCCTTGGCTTCTTTTTCGCTCATCAGGCGATTGTATGTGTGGAGTTCCTGCAAGGTGGAGATGCCCATTTCCCTGATGCGGCGGTCGAGGGTAGGGAGGGAGTCGCCGGGTGTGGTGTAGATTCTTTCTCCGGCTTCCGTCGGCATGACGAAGTGCGTGCCGGGGCATTGCTGCGCCAGCTTCTTCATGGAGTGGAGGAGAGGAAGGGCGGCTTCGTTGCAGTCGATGACAAGGGCGACGATTTCTTTCTCGGCAAGGAAGAGTTGGCGAAAGGCGGACATTTCCTTGGCGTCGGCAACCCGGAAGATATGAGGGATGAAGGAGATGTCTCTCAAGGCATAAGTGCCGCTGTTGCTCGGATATTCGATTTTGTGGAAGAGTATTTCGATGATTCCTTGTTTGAGGAAGATTTGGATATGGTGCCCCGAGTCTTGCAGGCTGCTGTCGCCGTCGCGGGGTTCTTCAAACCGCTGGTAGGTGAAGAAGGGTTGACCATCCAGCCGCAATTCGGTTGGCTTGAAAGGGTGCATCGGCAGGATGGTGAAGGCGGCGTAGAAGGCAGGGAAGAGGTCCAGCCCTGTTTTGTTCGCCATTTCTTTGCTGGAGATGTCGATGATGTTGATGTGGCTCTGCGGGAGTTCCCTGGCTTTGAATTCGATGCCGTCAAGACGCGCTAAAGAGAGTTCCGGTTGTTTGGCATGGGCGAAGCAGGCGAGTGCGAGAAGAAGAGGAAGGAATTTCATGGGTGTGCAGCAGGTGCGGTGGGATGCCCGTTTTTTTGTTTGAGGGCTTCGACGAAGGGTTCATCGACGGTTTCCATGCGTTCCGCAATTTGCCGGAGTCTGTTCGATCCGTAGAAGCCTTTTTTCCGGAGCTCGTCGATGACTGCTTTTTTCTGTTGCTGCATGGCCTCCCAACGTTTTTGCAGGTAGGGAAGAAAACCGTGTCCATCGTATTCATCCTCTTGAAGATCAGTTCGGAAAGATTTGATTTTATCCTGCATGTCTTCGTTTTCCAACCATATTTCCATACTGCGGGCGCAGCGGTCGGCCGATTCCTTGTCCGTTGCCAGTAGCAGAAGGTTGACCGGCGCGAGAAACAGGAAATTCTCCGTATCTTTCGTGTTGTAGCCGCCCATGTTGGATGTTTCTTTCTTCCATGTTTCTACGGGAAGCGGGTCGAGGAAAATGCCGGGCGGGCAGGGCAAAGGGCGACGGTATTCCGGCGGGAGAGGGATCGGTAGAGAGTTTTGAAGCGGCAGGATGATCTTGCCCGATGGGAGCGCGATGCGGTGAATCGTTTCCGTCAGAAAGGCGGCAGCCGGGTAGATTTCCCCCTGGTTCACAAAATCACCATACAGAGGCCACCATGCCGAGACCTGGCCTTGTCCGTTTGTTTTGGCTTCGGTCGTGATTTCGTGGACTTCATCATCGGAGTAATGGCCTTTCCTCAGTTTGCGGATGACGATCGTGTCGGTATGCGCTGGCAGCTTCATGGTGGGCAGATCTTCGTCGAGGGAATATCTGGTTCCATCTTTCCAAAAGGAGTCGTTGCCGAAGTCGGAAGAGAAAAGTACGTTGGGACCCACCCCTCCATTGGGGCGCGCCAAGGCTTCTTTCCATTCCTGTGCAGCGAGCCGCTCCAGATCTTCGCCTCCAAGTATGGTGAGGTCATAGCGGGAGTGGTTGGTGTATCTGCAAGTGAGGACGGGAGTGTCGCCATTCGGCTGGAAGGAGATGATTTCAGCCGATAACCAATGGCGGATGTCGGGAATTCCGGGTTTCCTGCCATAGAATAAATCCCAGTCTTTCGGCTCCATGTCAGAGGCGTTGGCTTCTACCGGAGTTCGGTTTTCCGGGGCGGGCGTGTTTTGGCTGGCGGCGGGCTGTGCCGTGGCGGAGAGCAGGCCGCAGAGGAGGAGCAGGCGTATGATGGTCGGTTGCATATCGGGTGATGGGTTGATTGATGATGAAACGAAGCGGCGCACCGGGTGTTTGGATATGGTCGGCGAGTGTTGTTTTTGTCTGGTGCCGCAGTTAAAGGACGATGCTGTAATGTGTTTTGCCTTTTTCCAGACGAATCGCCTTTTGGGTGCGGATCAGTTCGATCTGACGATTTCCGACGGGGATTCTTTCATAGATCGTCAGAATGTAGTCATTCGGCTGCAGGTATTCAGTCACGGCCGTGTAGGTGTTGTTCTTTTCCGGGTGCTTCATGGCGATGCACGGACTGGTTGACTGAGGGATGACCGTGGGGGTATTCAAATTTTCGTCGGATAAGAATATGTTGTCTGGCGGCGCTGGGATGCTTTCCAGTTTGCCGACAATGACATTGCTGTTTCCGGGAAAGAAATAGGGGAAAGCTTCATCCTGATTCCAGACGAGTTCGACGGTTGCCTGCATCAGGTAGGCTTCCACACGATTGGCTTCCGGTTTGATTTCGACCTTTTGATAATAGTTGGCACCCGCAATGGCGATCGGCAGGGAGGCCTCGCAAAGCTGGGAAATCGAGAGTATGTGCGTTCCTGTCGATTTCAGACGGAAGGAGCAGGTGTATGGTGATGCGAGTTCCTTGTTTTTAGCCTGTTTTTGTTGTCTGGCTGTTCCTGTTTTGTCGCATTGTACATAGAAGACCGGGCTTTCCGTAGATGGTTCCAATGTCAGCGCAACGGTTAGTGACGGCGGGTTGTTTGTGGCTTTTTGCCGGGCGTGGACGGGAGATAAAATACCCAGCATCAGGCAGCTGGCAGCGAGTTTTTTCATCTTGGCGTGTTTCGGCGGAGTGGGGGGAGATAGAGATAACGGGCAGTTTTATTTTTACTTTGTCCTGTGGAGGGTCGCAAGATTTTTATGAGTTCTCATGCATATGTGGTTGTTTCCGGATATGGTTTGGAGCGGTTGGTGTGAGGTATTCCATGAAATGGTCGTGATAGCGGGTGGCAAAATAATCCGGCAGGGGCGGCAGGGGGCCTTGCCGGAGGATTGTCCGGATCAGGGCGGGGATTTGATCCGGCGTTTCGGCGAGGTGGATGTGTTGGCGGAAGGGGGCAGGGAACCATTGGAGGCCCGAGGTCAGTTTGTGGTCGCGGGAGGGAAGGACGATGACGGGGGTGTTGGCGATCAGGGAGAAGATGATGCCGTGGTATCGATCGGTGACGACGGTTTGGTAATGCGAGAATCGGCTGATGGTTTCATGAAGGAGTTCCGTTCTGTGGGCGATGGTGTAGCTGCCCGTATGGTTGATGGTGGTGTCGGTGGCGGACGTGGTGGATATACGATCGATTTCCCTCCGTATGGAGAGGATGCGGTCGGCTGGATGCTTGGTTTCCTTGTCGTTTCTCATGCAGAAGAGTACGCCTTTTCTGGCGTGGGGAGGAAGTTCCGTTCTGCCGATCATGGCGGTGACGAGGTCGGGATAGAGGAGGAGCCTGCAGCGGTGGAAGAGGTGTTGTGCGGTGCGGAAGGAGTGTTCATCGCGGCAGAACAGGGTGCAGTCCGGGTGGTTGTTGAGGATGGCGGCAGTCTTATCCGCGACGCGTGGGTTTTTGTAGTAAATGGTCTGGGGGAGGATGCGGAGCGGATGATCCGGGAAGAGTTCGGCGAGTTTCAGGTAGATGCTTTGTTCGTTGTAGAGGTCGGTCATGTGGTAGCCGCTGTGGCAGAGTAAGAGGTCTTCCGGGCGGATTTTCCTTCGTATGGCGGCAAGGAGGCCGGGCGTGGAGTTGCGGAGGGTGGAGAGGATGACGCCGTGTGCCGGCAGGTTGTCGCGTAGCAGGTGCAGGATGCATTCCGTTTGTGCCTGGTCGCCGAGGTTGGAGTGGTACGGCGTACCGAAGAGATAGACGAGCGGAGGCCGGGATGGGGCGTTGATTCGTGCGATGCGGTTATCCGGTTCCTTCGGGTGAGCGGGGGTTGCCTGTTTTTGTTCGGGCTGCAGGCGGTAGGCTGTTCCGGATTTGACGAAGCGTTCCGTGCCCCAGCGGTTCCATTTTAGGCTGAAGGAGTCGTCCTTGATGTCGAATACATCGGCCGTATCGTGGGGAGGAGACAGGCGTTCGGCTTTGCCGTGGAGTATTTTGAGCGTGTCCCGCCATTGAGGGTGGATGCAGTCGACAAGGCGTTCTTCAGGGTGGGCAGGAGTGTGCGGTTTTTGTTCTGCGGGGAGGCGTTTCCACGGTTTGCCGTCGTCGAAGGAGGGCATGGCGGGGTAGCCGTGTGCAGAAGGCTGGCGGTTGTCGTGTTGCGGGTGCTGATGGCGTACGATTCCTTGATCCAGAGTCTGCCTGATGAAGGTTTCGAGTGCGTTGAGGTAGGCATCGAAGTCGTGTTGGCCGGGGAGGAAGAGTGGTTCGCGGAAGTAGGAGAGGTAGAGCCGGTCGTCCCGGTCGACTTCGGCGATGTAATCGGACAGTTCTTCGGGGCTGCCGAAGTCTCTTGCATGGATGAAGCGGCGTGGGTTGATATCCAAGGCAATGTCTGGATCTCCCCAGTAGATGGGGAGGCTTCCCGAGGAGAATGCACGCATGATTTTTTCGGTGACGTATCCTCGTGAAGCGACGTTTTCGAAAGCGATGGAAAATTTGTAGTGTTTGGTGAAGTCGAAGGCATTGCCGATGAGGGTTCCCGTGTTGTTGAGGACTTTGCCTGCGCTGTCGATGCGTTTGTAGCGGGAGAGATGCTTGAAGAAGCAGATGCGTTCCTGTGCATGAGGGTTGGAATAGATGAAGTTGCAGAATTTCGTGTGGCGTTGCAGGATGTCGTCGGGTTGGAGGGATTGCCGTTCGACGGTGCGGGCGTGAAAGATGTCGTAGTTGACGACCCAGTTGGGCAGGCGAAGATGTGGGCCGGGGAGCGGGGCATCGTCTCGGAGGAAGGTGATGGCTCCGTCGCATTCGTTCCACCGGGGCATGACGGATTCGGCGGTGTAGAAGAGGCGTGGGCCGGGGAAGTTTCTGTGTTTGTTGCCGAAGACGGAGTAGATGAGGAAGTCGGCCTGTGCCATGTCGTTGACGACGGCGATGTTGAACCGTTCGTGCAAGAGGTGTTGGAACAGGTTGTCATGGGGATCGAAGCCCTGCCAGAAGTCGGCGAAGGCGACGCGTTTGATGAGGTTTGTTTTCATAGGTATGATTGTTCGAGTGGATGGCCGGACCATGGGCTGAGACCGGGAGGCGGTGTTTTCCGGGTAGAGCGGATGAATGCCGGCGATTGCAGGAGAGGAAGTTCATGGGGCGCATTTTGGCGATGAATTCCATATGTCGTTCGATTGTAGAAAGGAAGGAGGCGAAAAGCAAGTTTTCACGTCTAGCATGGTAAAATTTGACTTTCATGCTGAAAAAGAGTGTGTTGAATGATTGTTGTTGTCTGTTTTCGTGTTCCGGCATGGCAAAGTCCGCGGTGCGGTTTATCCTGATGAACCCGGTTTTGTTGCGTATGCCCATTCTCTGGAGGGAATGGAATAGTCAGGTAAAGAAATACAGTCCCGCCACGAGCGAAGGGACTGTATGAAGGAGACGGTATGCGTGTGTCCGGCTATCGGGCGGCGCCGGGTGGCGTGGAGGCGGCTGCTTCCTGAGGTTCCTGCCGGGGGGATTTTTTGATGCGTGTGATGATGTAGAAGGCATACGGCAGGAAGAAGAGGCCGATGAAGACGGCGGCAAGCATGCCTCCGATGACGGCGATGCCGATGACTTCGCGGGCGTTGGCTCCTGCTCCCGAGGCCATGGCGAGGGGGACGCAACCGAGGATGAAGGCGAAGCTGGTCATGATGATGGGGCGGAAGCGTACCTGTGCGGCCATGAGGGCGGCTTTTTTCAGGTCCATGCCTTCTTCGAGCCGGTCGATGCCGAATTTGACGATGAGGATGGCGTTTTTGGCGGCAAGGGCGATGAGCATGATGAGGCCGATTTCCGCGTAGATGTTGAGGTCCAGCCCGTAGATGTACAAGGCTCCCAGCGCGCCGATGACGGCGACGGGTACGGAGAGGAGGATGGCGATGGGCATTCTCCAGCTTTCATACAGGGAGGCGAGGACGAGGTAGATGAAGAAGGCGGAGATGGCGAAGATTGTGCCGATGCCGATTCCCTGTGCGGCTTTCTGTTCCTGATAGCTCATGCCGGAGTAGGAGTAGCCCATGCCGGTGGGCATGGTGCGGTCGAAGATGCGTTCGACGGCGCTCATGACCTGCTGGGTGGAGTATCCGGGGCGGGCGACGATGTCGAGCATGGAGGCGTTGTACATGTTTTGCCGGATCATGAATTGCGGGCCTTCGATGCTTTTCGAGGTGACGAGGGATTCGAGTGGTACCTGTACGCCGTTTCTGCCGCTGAGGTAGAGTTTTTTGATGCCTTCGATGTTTTTGCGGGCGTCGGCGTCGGCCTGGATGTAGACCTGCCACTGGAAGCCGAAGTTGTTGTAGTAGTTGACGAAGAGGCTTCCCATGAATGCCTGTAGTGTCTGGTTGGCTTCGGCGATGTCCACCCCTTGAAGGAGGGCTTTTTCTTGATCCAGTTCAAGGTAGTACTGGGGAGTGGAAGGCGCCATGAAGTTTTCGACGGCGAGGATTTCCGGGGATTTTTTGAGTTCTTCGATGAATGCCTGCGTTTGTTTGGCAAGGTAGGCGTTGCCGCGGTTTTCCCGGTCTTCGAGGAGGAAGGTGATGTCGGACGATGCCCCGACGCCGGGGATGGGTGGCGGAGTCATGGAGAATCCGATGCCTCCGGGGATGCGCGTGCGCATTTCCATGCGGAGTTTGGCGCTGAGTTCTCCCGCTTTTTGGCCGGGGCCCTGCCGTTCGGCCCACGGTTTGAGGTTGACGAAGAAGAAGCAGTTGTTGGCGCTTTGGACGCCGGTCATCATGTTGAACCCTGCCACGGTGGTGATTCCGGCGACTTCGGGCATGGCGGAGACGAGTTGTTCGACCTGGCGGCAGGTGTCGAGGGTGACGCCGAGAGCCGTCTGGTACGGGAGTTGTACGGTGCCGTAGAAGTAGCCTTCGTCTTCGTCGGGGAGGAAGCCGCCCGGTACGGCCTTGCCGAGCGGGATGATGCCGACGGTGATGAGCAGCAGGGCGAGCCCGGTGATGGCGGCCTTGCGGATGAGGAAGCCGGAGCCTCGCACGTATCCTGCCCGCACTTTCGTGAATCCGGCTTCGAAGGCATTCCCTGCCTTGGTGAGGATGTTTTCGCGGCGCTCCTGTTTGGGGCGGAGCAGGAGGGCGCACAGGGCAGGGCTGAGGCTGAGCGCATTGAAGGCGGAGATGACGATGGATACGCCGATGGTGACGGCGAATTGCTTGAAGAGGAGGCCCGTGATGCCCGGCAGGAGCATGCTGGGCAGGAAGACGGCGGAGAGGACGAGGGCGGTGGCGACGACGGGGCCAGCGACTTCCTTCATGGCGGCGCGGGTGGCCTGTGCGGGCGGTTCGCCTTTGTCGATGTGGGTTTGCACGGCTTCGACGACGACGATGGCATCATCCACGACGAGGCCGATGGCCAGCACGAGGCCCATGAGGCAGATGGTGTTGATGTCGAGCCCGAAGACGGGGAGGAGGGCGAAGGTGCCGACGATGGAGACGGGGATGGCCGCCAGCGGGATGAGGGTGGCCCGCCAGCCTTTGAGGAAGACGAAGACGACGAGGATGACGAGGCCGAGAGCCGAGAGCAGGGTGGTGACGATTTCCTGAATGCCGAGTTTGACGGCGGTGGTGGTGTTCAGGGCTTCGGTGAGTTCAAGGCCCGGCGCAAGTTTGAATTCGGCGAGGGTTTTCTGGACGCCTTCGACGGTTTGCAAGGCGTTCGAGCCGGGAGACTGGTAGATGGCGAGGGCGGCGCAGGGTTTTCCGTTGTACTGGCCTTTGATGTTGTAGGTTTCGGCGCCGAGTTCCACGCGGCCCACATCCGAGAGGCGGACGATGGCATCGCCATCCGCCCGCACGATGATGCGGGAGAAGTCTTCCTGCGTTTTCAGGCGGCCGCGGGCAATGACGGTGTAGGTGAATTTCTGGCCTTCGACGGAGGGTTCTCCGCCGATCTGGCCGATGGGGTTCACGGTGTTCTGCGCCCGGATGGCGGAGAGAACCTGCGGGATGGTGATCCGGAGGGCTGCCAGTTTGTCGGGGTCGAGCCATACGCGCATGGCGTACTGCCCTGCGCCGAAGACCTGCACGTTTCCTACGCCCGGTACGCGCAGCAGGCGGTTCACGAGGTTGATGTAGGCGTAGTTCGCCATCCAGAGGTCATCGTATTTTCCGGTGGGCGAGGTGAGGCTGTACAGGAGCATGGGCGGTCCGCTGACTTTGCGGATGGTGATGCCCATGGCGTTCACTTCGGCGGGCAGCTGGGAGTTGGCTTCTGCATAGCGGAGGTAGCTCAGGAGCTGGTCGGTGGTGGGTTCCGTGCCTACGTCGAAGAGGACGCTGAGGTTCATGCCCCCGGTGTTGGTGCTGGTGGAGGTCATGTATTCCATGCCGTCCACGCCGGACATGACTTGCTCGATGGGTGTGGCGACGGAGTCCACCACGGTGTTGCAGTCGGCTCCGGGATAGCTGGTCGAGATCTGGATTTCCGGGGGGACGATGTCAGGATATTGCGCGATCGGCAGCCGGAGGATGGAGATGGTGCCGAGCATGACGATCATGATCGAGATGCAGATGGCGACGATGGGGCGGCGGATGAAGAATTCGATCATGGCGGAAAGGTGTCGTTGGCGTGTTGTCGGGCGCGAGGAGGTGCGGGATCAGGCGGTCGGTTGCTGAGGCACGGTTTTCAGTTTGCCTCGGCCCTCCATGGTCATGAGGGCTTGCTGGGTGCCCGTGACGACGATGACGGTGTCAGGGCCGATGTCTCCGGTGACGGATACCTTGTCTCCCTGTGGAAGACCCTTGACGATGGGGACGACATGTGGCCGGCCTTTGTCATCGACGGCGATGACCATGTTTTGCCCCTGAATGGTGACGATGGATTCTGCCGGGACGAGGAGCGCATCCTTGATTTCCTTTGTTTTGGCGCGGACGTTGACGTACATGCCGGGCCTCAGCAGCGCATCGGGATTGGCGGCGCGGGCTTCCAGCTTGAGGCTGCCGGTGGAGGTGGAGACGGTGTTGTTCACTCCGGTGACGGTGGCATGGCCGGGGTATCCGGAACCGTTGGAGAGGATGAGGCTCACCTGAGCCCCGGGGCCGAGCGGGCCTTTCGGACCGTTCTGGTTCAGCCAGTCCTGTTCGCTGATGTCGAAGTAGATGCGGATGGGGTCAAAGGAGCTGACGAGTACCATCGGTTGGCTGTTCGGTGCTACGTAGTCGCCGACTTCCGCCTGTGCGAAGCCGGCGATGCCGTCCACGGGAGCGGTGAGTACACAGTAATCGACGTTCGTTTTGGCGAGGGCGACGGAGGATTTGGCCGCAGCCAGCGATGCTTCGGCGGCCCGGTAGGCCTGCAGAGCATCCTGGTAGGATTGGCGGGAGACCGAGCCGTTTTTGACGAGCGGTTCGTAGAAGTCGAGATCCTTCTTTGCCTTGACCAGGTTCGCTTCGGCTTCGACGGCATTGTTTTCGGCTCGCTGCAGGGCTTCGCGGTACTGTACATCGTCAAGGCGGTACAGGACATCGCCTTTTTTGACGGATTGCCCGTTTTCAAAAAGGCGTTCCTTCACATAACCCGTCACCTGTGGGAGGATTTCAGCGTCCACCATGCCGTCGAGCCTGCCGACCCACTGCCGGAATTCGGCGACATCGCCGCGTACGGGAGTCGCCACTTCGACGGTGAATTCGGGCATTTCCATCGGCCTGGCCTTGTCTTTGCAGCCGGAAAGAGCAAGGATGGAGCATCCAAGGATAGAAAGTTGTCGTAACATCATGCAATGATGATGTTCGAAGTATTTCTAACGTTAGATAACTGTTATGGATAATTGGTGTTTCGAGTGCAGAGGCATGGCATTCGTGCGTGACAGTCTCGGCAGATCGGATCATGGAAGTGAGCTTCAGAACGCCTCCTTGATTCGTCATCCATTCGGGGAATATTTTTGTGGACAAATATTAGGAAGGGGAATGTTTTTTCTTGCATTATTCATCATAATTACATACTATTTATATAGTATGTTCTGCCAATTTCTGAGGTGTAACGCTGCCTGGCACTGGAAACGGTGCCGGGCTTTTTTGCAACCAGTTTTTCTGGCAGATGATGCTGCATATTTTTTATATTGAATATGTTTGTATTGCTATTGATTGATTTGCGGATTCACAATCCGTACGTCAATCAAAAAACAAATTTCATGCAAATTATTCATTAGTCTTAATCGGTAGGGAGAATTGGTTATCATAAAGGCGGCGATGCCAACTATTTGTTATATATTGCAAATCGTATTTGCTGTCTGAGGTATATATATTTTTTATGCACAACAGATTGTGAATCCGTATAAAGAGCGAGGTTTAATTTACATTTATATGAAAAGAATAATTTGTGCTTTTATTTCGTGCCTGTCCGCGTTTTCCATGTCCGCTACGGCGGCATCCTACGATCTGGTGACGGCAAATGCCGACAAAACAGGACAGGCGAACATGTCCTCTAACACTAATAATGCGTATGTGCGCGGATTTGTCTTCGGCATGGGGTCCGACTGGTTTTTCCCAACCATACAAGGCGGTGATGGCAGCCGGGCCTCTTTGCCGGCAAACGTGTTGCTAAATTCGCTTTCCATTACCCTCCGCAATACGACTCTATTCAATTTGATTGTTCTGAGCGGCGATCCTACCACGGCAGGCACATCAAATGTGGTCGGGTTTACATCTGTTAAAAACAATGATAATGGTACAGGAACATGGAGTTTTGCAGACGGTTTGCTTTTGGATACGACAGAGACCTACACATTCCTTTTCACCAGTATTTCCGATGCCAGCGGATGGACAAGTTCGTCGACGGTTGGGAATACCGGACAGCAGCAAGGCATTAAGGTAGCGACAATGGGTACAAGTGTACCGCCCAGCTCTGGCTATCCGGCAGGGGAGGGGCTATACACGAATACGGGCGGATTTTCCACAAGTTTCGCGTCGGTGATTCGGATGGATGTTTCGCAGGTTCCGGAGCCATCGACCGCGGTTTTGGGGCTTTTCGGACTTTCTACGCTGATGCTTCGCAGGCGGCGTTAAAATGGTCGTTCTTGCTTTTGTCATCCCTTCAAGACGCATACCGTTTTGAGGGGATGTTTTATTTCTGTTTTTGTTGGTTCGGGTAACGATGTGGGCCGTCGTCTGTAGCGATGATCGAATAGAATTGTGGATGAGTCGCTCACGTTTGGTAGAGTAAGTCTTTTTGTTGGTTCTACCCCTTGCGTGAACGATGCATGTTTGTGGTGAATACAACATGTTGTTGCTCATAGCCTATTGTGAAGCGGTATGTTGTACTGCATGGAATTATTTTTTGAACAAAACCGTATTTTGTGCTTGCGGGGCCGTGAAGGCGGTGCTACAGTCCGTTCCAGCGTCCGGGTAACGGAAGGGGGTGGGAATCCTCCACAGACGCGCTACCGTGATTGGCTCGCAGAAGCCATCAGTCGGGAGACGACCCGGAGCAAGAGTATCACTATCTCGCGACATGATAGACATACGGTTTTACCCGTTTGTACCCCCTCATGGCCGCAGCTTCCGTGAGGGGCTGTTCGTTTCCGGGGGGCGGAGGGTGTGAAGTCCCGTATCTTTGTGCCAGCGGGGTGCAGCATTCACACCACCATGCCTTCTATCATCAAACGCAACGGGAAACGCGAGAACTTCGAGTCCTACAAGATTCAGCAGGCCATCGAAAAGGCGTTCCATGCTTCGCACGAGCCATACAATCCGCTGGTTTACACTCGAGTACTCGAGCAATTGAAAGGCGAGGATTTCATCGCCGTGGAGAAGGTGCAGGATATGATCGAGATGGCCCTTTTTCAGGAAGGAGCTTTCGAGACGGCGCGCAATTTCATCAAATACCGCTTCCTGCACAAGCTGCAGCGCGAGCAGGTGGGGAGCGTGTACCACGGCAATACGTTCGTGGACTGCCGCCAGACGGTGGAAGAGTACGTGGGACAGACGGACTGGCGCATTGCCGCCAATTCCAATACGACGTATTCCAACGCCGGGCTGATCAATAATACGGCAGGCAAGGTGATCGCGAACTACTGGCTCGATCAGGTGTATTCCCCCGAAGAGGGAGCGGCGCACCGCAACGGGGATATTCATATCCATGATCTCGACTGCCTTACGGGCTACTGCGCCGGGTGGAGCCTCCGCAACCTGCTGAACGAGGGGTTCAACGGAGTCCGCAGCCGTGTCAACAGTCGCCCGCCGCGCCATTTCCGCGAAGCTCTGGGGCAGATGGCCAATTTCCTCGGCATCTTGCAGAGCGAGTGGGCTGGGGCGCAGGCTTTCAGCTCGTTCGATACGTATCTGGCCCCCTATGTGTTCCGCGACAGGTTGAGCTTCGAGCGCGTGAAGAAGGATCTCCGCAGTTTCGTGTACAATCTGAACGTGCCCTCTCGCTGGGGGCAGTCCCCCTTCACGAATGTGACGATCGACTGGACGGTGCCGCGCGATCTGCGCGAGCAGATTCCTTTCTCCGGCGGCGGCCATTTGCTGGCCGGGTTGGACGATGAGGTGCTGAACGCTCGTGCCGCCGAACGTGGGGCGGATTCGCCGGAAGCGATGACGTACAAGCATTTCCAGCCGGAGATGAATCTCATCAACAAGGCTTTTTATGAGGTGTTGACCGAAGGTGACAGTACGGGGCAGCCGTTCACTTTCCCGATTCCGACGGTGAACATCACAGAGGATTTCGATTGGGAAGGGGAGAATGTGCCGCTGCTTTTCGAGAATGCGGCCCGCATCGGTTCTTCCTATTTCCAGAACTTCATCGGCAGCCAGTACACGGTGAACGATAAGGGCGAGCGCGTGCCGGACGACGATGCCTACAAGCCGGATGCCGTGCGTTCCATGTGCTGCCGCCTGCAGCTCGATCTGCGCGAGCTGCTCAAGCGCGGCGGAGGCCTGTTCGGCTCGGCGGAGATGACGGGTTCCATCGGCGTGGTGACGATCAATCTGGCCCGGCTCGGCTACCTGTACAAGGGCAACCGGGAGCTTCTCTTCAAGCAGCTCGGCGAGCTGATGGATATGGCGCGCAGTACGCTGGAAAAGAAGCGCGTCTTCATTCAGGAGCTGTATGACCGGGGGTTGTATCCCTACACGAAGCGGTATCTGCCGCACCTGAGGAACCACTTTTCCACGATCGGCATCAACGGAATGAACGAAATGCTGCGCAACTTCTCGGGCGATTCGATGGACATCGCCTCGGAAGAGGGCGCCGCTCTGGCGGTGGAAGTGCTGGAATTCATGCGTATACGGATACGCGGCTATCAGGAGGAGACGGGCAATCTGTACAATCTCGAAGCGACTCCCGCCGAAGGGACGACACACCGTTTCGCCCGCGAAGATGCCAGGCGTTTCCCGGAAATCCTGCAGGCAGGCCCTCCCGGCCACCGCTACTACACGAACAGTTCGCAGCTGCCCGTCGACTACACGGCGGATCTGTACAAGGCTTTGCAGATGCAGGACAAGCTGCAATGCAGCTATACCGGAGGCACCGTGTTCCACATGTACATGAGCGAGGCCATCTCCTCCCCCGAGGCGTGCCGCGACATCGTGCGGAAGGTGCTGACGCGCTTCCGGCTGCCGTATCTGACGGTGACTCCCCTCTTCTCCGTCTGTGCCAAACACGGCTACCTGAAGGGCAACCACGAATTCTGCCCCCTTTGCGACGAGGAACTGGTCGCCCGCGTGCGGCGCGAAGAGCAGCCGCTGCTTCCCTTCGGCAATTGAAGGGAAAGATCTTCCAAACAATAGAATACTCCATCCAATGAGCGATAAAGACATACTCGAACGATACCGCGACGAGCGCACGAAGTGCACCGTCTACACCCGCGTGATGGGTTACCACCGTCCGGTGGAAACCTTCAATGCGGGCAAGCAGGGCGAATTCCACGACCGCGTGCATTTCGTCGAACCCGGCTGCCCCTGCGACCGCGGGGAGCAGTATCAGGCTTGACCATTCTCCCCGATGCCGGGAAATATCGGCTTTCCGGCATTCCGGGCGGATCGACACCTGCCACTGCGCTGCGGCGCGAGCGAAGCGCGCCTCCGGCATGATCCCCTTAGGTGGTTATAGTGTGTTGATCCCGGGGGAGCGGAAGGGTTGCGAAGTCCCTTCCGTTTCCCCGGTTCATTCGGAAACTCAAACCGTTTTCCCCCATGATGAAAGAACCGGCGGACATTACCCCGCTTACTCTGCTCGACTATCCCGGCAAGGCCGCCTGCATCTTCTGGTTCCGCGGATGCAATCTGCGGTGCCCCTATTGCTACAATACGCATCTGTTCGGTTCGGGAGGGAACACCCGGAAGGATTTCCGCGATTTCCTGCGGGAGAGAAAAGGATTTCTCGATGCCGTCGTTCTGTCCGGCGGCGAAGCGTCGCTGAGTCCGGGCATTGAAGATATGTGCCGTGAAATCAGGAGCATGGGCTACCTCGTCAAACTCGATACGAACGGCAGCAATCCCGAACGGCTCGAACTTCTGCTGCGCGAAAAACTGGTCGATTACGTTGCTCTCGATCACAAAACCCCGGCGTATGGCAGCCCGCGCCTTCCGGACGGCAGAAGCCTGTTCTCACAATTTGAAAAATGTCTCGGGTTAATCTTGCATTTTTGCCCTTCTCATGAGATACGCACGACCTGCCATCCGGACCTCCTCCGGGAGGAGGATATCCTGACGATGGCGCACGAGATACGGGATCGCGGATACATGGGCACCTATTACCTTCAGCATTATTTTCATACGGACCGGACGCCCGGCCGCATGGATGGCCCTTCCCGCCGTTACGACCGCGCCATGCTCGATTCCCTTTCCCCTCTTCCCCTCGGCTACCGCAACTTCCCCGAAGAACAATACCGCTAAGACAGACCGATACATTATGGATGATCTCCTGACCAATTCGACATTCGTTCTCTTTGGAATCCTGTTTGCAGGGCTCCTGCTGGGCAATATCAAAATCTGCGGCCTTTCGCTCGGCAGTTCGGGCGTGCTTTTCGTTGCGCTGGCGGCCGGGCATTTCGGCCTGCATGTGCCGGACGGCATCAGCGGCATGGCGACGGCTCTGTTCGTTTACTGCGTGGGCCTCAGCGTGGGCAACCGCTTCTTCGGTTCTCTCGTCCAGTCGGGCAACAAACTGGCGTTGCTGGCGATTATCGTCGTCACGCTGGCGGCGGCTGTGACCATCGGCCTGTGCTATGCCTGCGGCATCGATCCGGGCGTGGCTGCGGGGATGTTCGCCGGAGCCTGCACCAGTACGCCCGCATTGGCCGCAGCCGCGGAAGCGATGCACAATTCCGGCAGCGTGAATATCGGATACGGCATTGCCTATCCCTTCGGCGTCGTCGGCGTGGTGTTGTTCGTCCAGCTTCTGCCCCGCATTCTGAAGACGGACATTTCACAGGATGCGACGGCTATCGATCCCCACAAGGACCCGAAAAAGATCATTTCCCGCCTTGTCTCCGTCACGAACGAACAGCTCCTCGGGCATACCATCGATGCGCACGAAGTGACCGACCGCATGGACTGCCGCATGACCCGCATCGTGAAGAACGACCGCCTCGTGCCGCTTTCGCCCGGAGACAAGTTCGAGCCGGGAACGAAGATACTGCTCGTCGGCGCACGTGAGGACATCGAACGCGAAGCCCTGATGCTGGGCGTACTTCAGGACCACAACTACCCCCGCAATTCCGAACGCGAACGTACGGAAGTGATCGCCCTGAAGAAGAAATTCTGCGGCCACACGCTCCGCGAACTCCGCACGCTCCAGAAATACGGCGTGACGATTTCCCGCATCAGCCGACTCGGCTTCTCGTTCGTTCCGACGCCGGATACGACCATCATCCGCAACGATATTCTGACGGTCGTCGGCGAACCCGCCAACATCGAAGCTTTCAAGAAGGCCGTCGGCCACCGGAGCACGGCCATCAATGCGACGGATATTCTTTCCCTGGCCGGGGGTATTGCGCTCGGCATCCTGCTCGGTTCGCTGAAGTTCAGCTTCGGCACGGATTCCTCCTTTTCGCTCGGCATGGCGGGCGGCCCGCTGATCGTTGCGCTGATTCTCGGCCACTTCGGCCATGTGGGGCCGATCGTCGGCTATATTCCTCGCCCTACGCGCACGCTGCTGATGGAATTCGGCCTCATTCTGTTCCTGGCCTGGGCTGGGGTGAAGGGCGGTGCGGAACTCGTCAGCACATTGCAAACATCCGGCCTGAGCATTTTCCTCGTCGGTGTGGCCATCACCTTCATTCCGATGCTGATCGGGTATTTCGTGGCGACGAAGCTTCTCAAGCTGAATCTGCTGGAATCCCTCGGCGGCATTTGCGGCAGCATGACATCCACGCCCGCGCTCGGGGCCATCACCAGCAAGACGGATGCGCACAGCCCCGTCGTCAGCTATGCGACGGCCTATCCGGCGGCCTTGATTTTGATGACCGTTTTCGCGAAGATCATCATCAGCTGCCTGTCCTAGGAGCGGACAGCCCGGGGTGATTATTCCTCGGGCTGCACATGGGCTCCCTTACTGCCCAGATACGGCTTGACCAGTTCCAGAAAACGGCTGCGCGCCTCTTTGCCGAAGAAGGAGACGGTGCAGTTGAGCTCATACCGGTTGGGCGCATCGAGCGGCGTGAGCCAGATGCCGACGCTGTCCAGCACTTCGCCCTTGCTGCCCAGCAGAAGCAGGCGGTTCCAGCTTTCCCCGAAAAAGTCGGTGACTGAATCGGCTTTCCGGGAACGCGCCTTCGCGTTCTGCAGCACGGAGCGCATGGCCGCCGTATCTTCCGGAGAAAGGATGTGCATGCCGCCTCCGGCCCTGGCGATGCCGATGGCCGTGCAGTTTTGGGCGGCCTGCCGCAGAGCGGAGGTTCCCTGATAGGCGCCCGTGCCCGAATCCTGCGCCATGAAGGCTTCGTCGGGGCGGTCCTGTGTCCACTGGCAGGAGGAGCAAAGGGCTGCCGCCGCCAGTGCCGGTATCGTCAAAGAACGGGAAATCTTCATCAATGGATATTATACCGCCCGCGGCTCGGGCGAGTCAACGGAAAAGCCGTTTGTGACGCATTTGCCGTGTGCGTGCGTTGCGGGCAGGAGGGCGGCTTCCGCCATGCAAAACACCCTCCAAGACGCGGAGCATCCTGAAGGGCGGCATAGAGAGATGTTTTTCCGGAGAAATTATGCGTTGCGGCGGCGGCGGAATGCCATCGCTGCGAGGCCGAGGAGGCTGAGGCTGGCCGTAGCCGGTTCGGGAATGACGGACATGTAGGACAGCCCGTAGGAAGAGCCGCCGCCGGTAGCGGCTGCTCCGCCTGTACCTGTACGGGCATCGATTTGGATGGAGAGCTTATTGCCAGTCATGGTCAGGCCGGAAAGCATGGCGGCGAATCCCGTTTGTGCGGAAGATGTTCCGTTGCCCAATACCAGAGTGACGGAATTTCCGTTTGTGCTCCATGAAGAGGCCGTGGTGTTGCTGCAATAGAGCTCCGTATCGGAATTGATGTTTGCGATTGCTGCTCCTGTGATGGTAATGACGTAGCGGTTGCTGTAACCGGACATGTCGTTGACGAGGCCGCCGAAGGCCAGGTCGATCGTCTCGCCGACAGAGAATCCCGAAACGGAGTAGGTGGAAATGGTGCCATTATTGCCTCCGACAGCACCACTCGTGCGGTATGCAGCGGGAACATTGTAATGGGGGTTGACAGGAATAGTCTGGTTGTTGTACGACCAGATGCCGGCCGACCCCGTTTTGGTATAGCCGAAGGTGTAGCGCGAGGTAACTCCCTGAGTATCCATCAGAGAGAGTCCCTGGATGGTCGTATTGTTGGGACGCACAGTCGGAGTTCCGGTGGCAATGGCCGCTTTGTTCCACCAGTCCATGGTAACGGTAGCTGCGGGAGTGCTCGTGTTGGCAGCCGTTCCTCCGTCTGTGAAGTAGATGCGTGTTTCCTGCACGCGTGCCAGTGAGGCCGTGCTGCCGAACACGGAGAGAAGCGTTGCGAAAATCAGTGTTTTCTTCATATGTCAGAGGAGTGAATGATAATATGTTGTTTTATTGTAAACAAATTGCAGTAATAGCAATCTTGATTGTAGATTAAGGATAAGCTTTCATCTTGTCAATATTTTTTTTGATTTGTGAAGGAAAATATTGAAAGATGTATGTAAAATATGATCTATTCATTGCGTTTTAAATTGGAATTGAATAGATTGAGAATCTTTTTTCTTTTCTGCTCTTCGGCTTTTGAAAAATCCGGATTGCATGGACGAACTGCCCGGTACAACCATGCAGCAGAAGCCGTGCCGCGCAATCGGCTGGAACCACATCATAAAAACCCCCTCCAGAGTGACGGGCACCTTGGAGGGGGTGTATTGGAACGGATGTTTCCTGTAGAGATGTTTACTTGCGACGGCGACGGAGCGTCAGCACGGCAAGGCCGAGGAGGCTGAGGCTGGCCGTGGCCGGTTCGGGGATGATCGACATGTATGACAGGCCGTACGTCGCACCGCTGCCGCTGGCAACGCCGCCTGTGGTTTTATTTCTGGCATCGATCTGGATGTCGAGTGTGTTGCTCGTCATGGTCAGGCCGGAGAGCATGGCGGCGAATCCGGCTTGAGCATAGGTATTGCCGTCGCCGATTGTCAGCGTGATCGAGTTGCCGGATGTGCTCCAGGAGGAAGCGGTCGTTTTGCTGAAATAGATTTCCGAGTCGTTATTGATGTTGGCGATCGTCGCACCAGTAATGGTAATGACGTAACGGTTTTGTTGGGTCGTAATGGTGCCGTCGTTGACAAGGCCGCCGAAAGCCAGGTCGAGCGTATCGCCGACAGTAAATCCAGAGACGGAGTATTTGGAAATCGTGCCGTTGTTGCCGCCGGGCATGTAGCCGGAGCGGTATTGTTCGGGAACGTTATAATTGGGGTTGACGGGGGACGTGTGAACATTATAACCCCAGATACCGGCCGAACCCGTTTTGGTATAGCCGAAGGTATAGCGTGTTGTGACCCCCTGTGTATCCATGAGAGAGAGACCGTCGATTGCCGTGCCGGATGGGCGGACAGCCGGGCCTCCTGTGGTAATTGACACATCATTCCACCAATCCATGGTGACTGTGGCAGCCGGCGTGCTGGCATTGGCAGCGGCGCCTCCGGCCGTGAAATTGATGCGTGTTTCCTGCACACGAGCGAAAGCTTGTGTTCCTCCAAACAGAGAGAGCAGGGAGACGAAGAGAAGTGTTTTTTTCATATGATCAAGCAGATGCATTGGTAAGATGCTGCCGCGCCAATAATATTTTACAGTGCGCGACAGGATCAGAATCGCAGATTATTAATCCGCTGTCAAGCGGTAAAACTCATCTGCTTCACATTTCAATCATTCATGGAAATTGTCAGATTGGAAAAGGTAAGGTTTCATGTTGATTGAAATATCAAAAAATAATTCAATCCAATGAAAAAAAGTTTATTATAAATATCATAAAACATTACGGATTAATAATCCGTTTTTAGTGTTGAATATATGTTTTATTTTCAAGATTCGTATTATTTTGGATAATATATAAAATGATGGTGATGAGATGAATGCGGTGTGTTGACGATGCGAAAATCCCTCTGCCGGATAACCGTGCAGAGGGATAAGAAAGAACGGATTCGGTTGCCGTTTTCATGCGCGCCTTCGCCGCCATGCCAGAAGGCCCAGCCCGGCAAGGCACAGGCTGGCCTCTGCCGGTTCGGGTATTGCGCCGTATTTGGAAAGCACCATGTAGTTGAGAGCCGAGTTGTTATTGGCGACGCCTCCTCCCTCCGTGTTGGAACTGGAGTACATGGTCAGAGTCAGCGAACCGCCGTCTTCAATGTAAAAGCCCTGGAAGGAGGCGTACACGGCGGAACCGTTGTTGGCGCTGCTGTGGTTGCCGCCGATGAACCCGAAGGGATCGACCGTGGTGGCATTTGCCAGCGTGGAGGCCGCCGACCATGTGCCGGATGCCGCCCCTCCGGTGGAACCCATGGAATAGTAGGTAATGGAATCGCAGCTGGCGCTCAGGGACATGGCGCCTGCCAGATTGCCGTTGTTGCGTGCGCCCAGTACGTCCAGAGCATACCAGCCTGCGCTCAAACCGGTAATCGTGATGGTTGTGGGGTTGGCGTAGCTGTTTGCATTCCAGAAGCTTTGGATTGCTGCCGTTTCATAGCCCGCCGGGCCGCTGATGCCGGCCGGAAGCAGATTGCCGTCTGTGAGATTGGAGGCGCCCGGTTTCCAGTCGGGGCCTGCGCCAGTGGCAACGAGAGTGGTGGTCGTCAGCGTGCCGACGGATGTGCCGGATGAGTTGTGTATCGATTGGTTGAATGTAGAACCCGGCGTTGCCACGAGGCTCAGATTGTTCCATGAGTTGCCGGATGGAGTGCCTGTGGCGTCGCGTTGGAAGTTGATGAGGCATTCCCATTCCGTTTCGCTGGAGAATTGGGCCGCAGGCAGGAGGGTTCCGGAGCTCAGCAATGAGAGAATAGAGAGGTGAAGGATGTTCATGGCTATGGATGTTGATGTTTGGTCGGTATGCAGTGCGGTTGTTTCAGAGAAGGAAGCCGCCGGAAGAAGTATGCCGGATTACGTATCCGCTGTTGTGTGTGAAATTGCCAATCATTTGAGGTAAATATGTTGCGTTTTTCATGAATATGCAGGTTTCCACAGGTAGAGATGCGGGTCGTTTCTACAGTGAAAACAATGAGAATGTTGTATAATGTTAGTTTTTATTGTTGACTCGCGGATACGTAATCCGTTTTTTACATGTCTATTATGCGAGTGTGTGAAGGGGATGAGATGGGCGGCGTCGACGAAAAACGCCCCCTGCCGCTGGGGCGGGGGCGTGAAGCGGGTGGCGGCTAGTCCGATCAGACGTCTTTCTTGATCAGTTCCTTGCGGCGTGCCGAGATCCAGCGGCCGAACAGCTTGGCTGTGGCGGGGATGATGAGCAGGTTCAGGATGGTGGCGGAGACGAGGCCGCCGAATTGCACGATGGCGAGCGGGCCGAGCAGTTCGCCGCCGGGTTTGTCGATCGCCCAGATAAGGGGCAGGAGGCCCAGTACGGTGGTCAGCGAGGTCATGATGATGGGGACGACGCGTTCCTGCGAGCCTTCCCGGATGGCGTCTTCCAGCGAGCGGCCCTGATGCTCCAGATCCCTGTACCTGTTGAGCAGGATGAGGCCGCTGCGTATGGCGAAGCCGATGACGGTGACGAAGCCGACAATGGACGCGACGGAGAGGATGGGCGGAATGTAGGAGTCTCCGAAGAGGGAGGACAGGGTTTCCGGCGATGCGAGGAAGACGGCGACGATGCCGCCGACGAGGCACAGGGGGATGTTGACCAGCGTGAGCATGGCGCGCCGCACGCTGCCCAGTGCGGAGGAGAGCAGGAGGACGATGAGTACCATGACGATGGAGCCCAGAAGGTAGAGCCGCTGGGAGGCGGATTCGCGGGCCTTGATCGTGCCGTCGTAGTCCACGGTGCAACCCATGGCGTTCATGACGGGGTCCAGTTTCTCGCGGCATGCCTGCGCCAGGTCTCCGAGGTTGGAGTCCGGGGCGGGGTTGCAGGAGATCATGGCTTTGCGCATGGTGTTGTCGCGCAGGATGAGGTTGGATATTTCCTCCTTGTATACGTGAGCGACATCGTCCAGCTTGACGCTTCTCTTGTCCGGGCTGATGAGTTCCAGATTTTTGACGTCGTCCATGGAGGCGCGCAGGTTGGGTTCCTGCCGGAGTACGATGTTCCAGTGGTCCTGGTTTTTGATGACTTCACCGAGTTTCTGCCCGTTCATGGCGGTGGAGACCTGTTCCGCTGCGTTGGCCATGGTGAGGCCGTAGGCCGCGAGCGCTTCCGGGTTGTACTGGATGCGGACGGTGTCGACCATGATTTCACGGTTGGCGCGGGCATCGGCCACTTCCGGCATGCTGCTCAGGATTTCCCGTGCCTTTTGCGCGGCGAGGCGCAGCTGGGGGAGGTCCGTGCCGTAGATGTTGATGGCGATTTCCGAGTTGGAACCGGACAGGGCGGAGCTGATGCGGTGCGCCAGCGGGTAGCCGATCATGGAGCTTGTGCCGGGGATGTTGTCGATGCGTTTTTTGATTTCTTCCCGCAGTTTTTTCTGGTCCTGCTTCAGGTCCACGCGGACGAGGAGTTCGGAGGCGCTCACGGGTTCCGCATGCGCATCGTTTTCCGCGCGTCCGGTGCGCTGTGCGACGCTGAGTACGCCGGGGATATGCTGGATGTCTTTCATCGCCTGCCGGGAGATGCGCGTGGTTTCGTCCAGCGAGGTGCCGGGTACGGTGCTGACGAAGACGGTGTAGCAGTCTTCATTGAACGGGGGCAGGAAACTCGTGCCGAAGGAGGAGCCGAGCCAGAGCGCCAGCAGGGTGATGGCGGCCATGACGGCGCATACGGTTTTGGAGAATTTCATGCAGAGGTCGAGCAGAGGCGTGTACACGCGCTTGATGAGGCGTGCGCTGAAGGAGTCTCCGCTTTCCCGCGTGGCTTCATTCTTGCTTTTCTTGAACCAGATGTAGCATAAGACCGGGGTGATGGTGACGGCTACGATCAGGGATGCCAGCAGGGCCAGCATGTAGGAGATGCCCAGCGGGCGGAAGAACTGGCCTTCCAGCCCGGACAGGAAGAGTACCGGTGTGAAGACGAGCAGGATGATGACGGAGGAGAAGGAGATGGAGCCGATGATTTCTCCCTTGGCTTTCATCAGGACTTCGTATTTGCTCTTGCGCTGTTCCGGAGGCAGGGCGGCATTGCGGTTCAGGTGCCGCCATGCGATTTCCACGAAGATGATGGCGTTGTCCACCACATCGCCCACGGCGACGGCGAGGCCGCCCAGCGTCATGATGTTGATGGCCAGCCCGAAGAGGGGGAACATCGCCATGCCGAAGAGGACGGAGAGGGGCATGGAGATCAGCGTGATGAGGGCGGTGCGTACGTTCAGGAGCGTGAGGAAGAGGACGATCATGACGACGGCTCCGGCGATGAGCAGCGTTTCCATGCCGTTTTCCAGCGACATTTCAATGAAGTCCGACTGGCGGTACGCATTGGTATGCAGCTTCATGCCCTTGGGGAGCTGGCTTTGGCTGAATTCCTTCACGGCGTCGTCGACGGCCTGAGTCAGCGCGAGCGTGTTGGCTCCCGGCACTTTCTGGATGGAGAGGATGACGGCGTCTTCCTGCATGAAGCCTGCGTCGCCCCGGCGGGGTGCGCCGTCGATGCTGACGCTGGCGACGTCTTCAACTCGGATGGTGCCGGAGGGGTGCCCGGGGAGGATGGCGCGCCGTATCTGCTCCAGATTCATCATGCGGGAGTCCTGCTGGATGGGCAGTTCCTGCCCGGCGACGTCTTCCAGATAGCCCGCCGGGATGGTGGACTGGGATTCGGTGATGGCCGTTTTCAGTTCGTTCAGATCGACTTTGTTCTGCTTGAGCCTGTTGGGATCGTAGAGGATCTGGTATTCCGGCAGACGGCCGCCGAGGACGGTGATTTGCCCGACGCCGGGTATGCCGAGCAGCCTGTTCCGCAGTTTGTATTCGGCCAGTTGGCGCATGTCGAGCGGCGAGGTGTCCTTGTCTCCGGTCAGGGCGATGAGCATGATTTCACCGGTGACGGAGACGATGGGCGTCAGCTCCGGGGATACGCCTTCAGGCAGGGAGTCGCGTACGGCGGCGAGGCGTTCCGTGACGATCTGCCGGGCGCGGTAGATGTCCGTATCCCAGTCGAAGTCCACCCAGACGAAGGAGAGGCCGTTGCCGGAGGAGTTGCGGACGGCTTTGACTCCCGCCGTGCCGTTCATGGCGGAGGAGATGGGTATGGTGATGTACTGCTCTACTTCTTCGGCGGTCAGGCCGGAGGATTCCGTCTGGATGGTGACGCGCGGAACTTTCAGCTCCGGGAACACGTCCACCGGAGTGTTTTTGATTACAAAGATGCCGATGACGGCCAGTGCGATCGTCAGCAGGATGACGGTGATTCTGTTGTTCAGGCAGAATGAAATGAGGAAATTCATGTGCTTGTCCTGTGGAGGTTAGTCTTTTCCGTCGTGAAATTTGCCGTCGGCATGGAAGTGGCCTGCCGCTTTAGCGGGTGCGCCTCCGGCTGCCGGGAGGATGTATTTCAGCTCGTAGCCGCCTTTGGTGACGATGGTTTGGCCGGGCTCGATGCCCCTGACCGGGGTTTTGCCCAGGCGGGACGGCAGGGTTTCCACCTTCATCATGGTGAAGGTGTCGTCGCCCGTTTTCAGGAAGACGACATCGTCCACGCCTACTTTGACGACCGCGCTGTTGGGCACGGAGATGTAGTCGTGCGCATCGGCATCGCGGGAGTACAGGTCGAGCCGGGCGGGTTGTCCGGCGTAGGCCGTGGCCGGGAGCCGGGAGGGGGCGAAGTAGACGGCGCGGGATCCGGTCGCCGGATCAATCTGATCCGCTACCCGCAAGGTGCCGTCGAGCATTTCGGTATTTTTGCCGTTGCCCAGCGCGAGCCTTGCCTTTTGACGCTGCATGGGGACGGAGCCGTAGACGGTGGCGGCGAATTCGAGTTCACCGGCATTGGTCATCAGCAGCGCCGCTTTTCCCTGCTCGCCCCATGCGCCCTGGTTGAGGTCGATGGATTGTACGGAGCCGTCGCGCGCGGCTTGGATCTGGAGGATGCGGTCTTTCAGCTCTCCTCCCGCCGTGGCGATGCCGAGCTTGTCCGTGGCGGATGTGAGCGCGGTGGACAGGCTGTTGACTTCCGCTTGCTTGAAGCTGATGGAGGTGTTCAGCTCGCTGTTTTGCGTGCCGATCTGTTCCAGCCGCGTGCGGCGCTGCTGGAGGGCGTCCAGCTCGGCGGTTGCACGGTCCAGAGCGGCCCGGGCCATGGCGACATTGCCCTGCATCTCCACGATGTCGGGCGAGGCCAGCGTGTAGAGCAGGTCTCCCTTGTGTACGTTCTGGGCCGATTTGACATGGAAGGTGACGCGGCCCGGAGACGGCAGTGCGTAGGTTTCGACCGCGTGGGGCGGAATGACCATTTGCCCGTGGATGGTTTGGTTCGCTTCGTCCGAAGCGGCTCCGGCCTTTTCAAAGCGCATGTCGAGGGAGTGGATAGCCTTGGCATCCAGCTTGAGCTGTACCGGCTGGCCGGATTCGGCGTGCGTGTGCTGGTGTTCGTCTTCGGCCTCGTGGTCGTGGTCGGCGTGTTCTTCTTCGGCGTGGCCGGCTGCACCCTCTTCATGGGAGTGCTCGTCGGCTTTGGCTTCGGCGGCGTGGGTGCTGTTCAGGCTCAGCATGGCGGCGAACCCGTACAGGACGGAAAGGTATAAATTTTTCATCGTATCGAATGGTTATGGTTGAATGTCGGTGTTGGCAAGGTGGCGCAGTTGCGCCTGAATGGAATGGAGTTTGCCGAGGCTGTTCAAAAAGGCCAGTCGGCTTTCATAGAGCTGGTGGCGCGCTTCCGCTACTTCCGGAAGGGTGCTTTCACCGAGCGCATAGAGTTTCTCCATGGTCTGCACGGAGGCGGCGAATGTATTCATGCGCTGCTGTTCGGCTCGGCAGTGGGCGGTGACGAGCTTCTGGTTGGCTGCAAGTTCTTCCGCCTTGAAGAGCGATGCGCGCCACGCCTGGACGGTTTCGAGCCGGGCGGAGTCACGCGCACCGCCGGATTCCGCGATGGCCTTCCGGTTGCGGTTCCAGAGCGGGATGTCGAAGCCGAAGGTCGGTCCCAGTTCGTTCTCGCCGTCGTCGCGGGTGAAGGAGGGCCCCAGCCGGAGTTCGGGATACTGCTTGCGGATTTCCGTTTTCAGCAGGGTTTCCGTGGTGGCGTATGAAGCCAGTTGCGCTTTGATTCCGGGTGCTGCCGCCAGTGCGGCGGGCGATGGCGCGGAGACGGCTGCCGGGATGCTGAGGGTCTGATCGTTGATGAAGTTCAGGGTGTTCAGCGCGGTGGCATGGAGTCCCATCAGTTGAAGCAGGGCCAGCTTCTGTTCCTGTTCCGCTTCCGTGACGGTTTGAAGCTCGCGCGTCGCGTCGTTGAAACGCTGAGCCGCCAACTGGCGGGTGGCGAAGTCGGCTTCACCGGCATTCACCAGTTTCTCGATCTTGTCCGCTTCCGATTGCATGGTCTGCAATCTTTCCCGGATGAGCGATTGGCGCAGTTTCGACATGGAGAGTTCGCTCCATGCCTGATCCAGAGAGGTGAGGAATTCCTGCTCTTTCTGGCGCAAGGCCCAGAAGTCCGCTTCCTTGTACTGCTCCGCCACTTTGCGGGCGAGAGCCGGAAGGCCGGTGACGGGGATGGTGAAGCTGAGGTCGCCCGCCATGTTGGCATGGTTGGCGTTCAGCACCTGCTGGACATCCCATGAGAAGGACGGGTCGTTCCACCATCCTGCTTGGATGGCCGCGTTGCTGCTGTTGGCCAGTTTCAGACGGGCCTTGTTGAGCTCCGGATTCAGCGTGAGGCCGATCTGGCGGGCCTGATGCATGTTGACGGGCTGGTTCCCGATGGATCGGGATGTCTGCTCCCATTGGGAGGTTTCGGTCTCAAGGTCGATGGGCCGGCTGTTGTAAACGGCGCATGCGCCTAACAATCCGATGCCGCCCATGCCGAGATAGCGTGCAATATTATACATGATGTATTGGTTGATTTGAATGGGTTTCCGGCGGTGGCCGGGAGGAATCGCATGGATTTCCTGAATGGATGGAGGCGCACAGCGCGCCATCATGGAAGCGCCTTCCGGGCAATGGTGCCGGAGGGCTGCAGGCATTCAACCGTTAAATCAACAGGGGGGTAAGGTACCCCGTGTAAGGCTGTGAGACGACCCGTAGCGGAGGGTCGGGCAGGGAGACTTCGCTGTCCGCCTCCTGAGGCAGGGCGCAGAGATGGAGGTACGGTTCTGCGAAAGCAGGGGGAATGCACCAGAGTTGCCGGGGTACAGAAATTTCGGGCGAGGCGACCGGAGCATTCCAGTCTCCGGAGGTCAGATGCTGGTGGGAGCAATGGTGCTCCATGAGGGATCGGTGAGCAGGCTGGCCGTCAATCGCCACTGAAGGCGAGTCGCAGGTGGCATTGCTGCTGCTGCATGCGCAGGTGTCCTGAAAGATTTCATCATGGCACGGGCACACGGAGACCATTCCCATACTGCCGAGTATTCCGAACAGCATGGGCAAAAGTATCAGGATGAAGCGCCGCACTCCAGTCATTCAGGAATCAATCTAAAGAGTGGCGAGCGTCTTGTCAAGCAGGAAGGCGAATATGACAGGGGCGGCGGCTCGCCATTCAGTTGCCCCGTGTGGACAAGGATTGAACAGAGAGCCACAGATTGCACTGATTTTTGATTAGGGAGATGCGTGTTTTTATTGATGATTCAAACAGTTGTGTTCTTGTGCGGAGCGTTCCGCCAGTCCGATTTCATCCTTGGCTTGGTACGTTGTTTCTGCAACGCTGCTTCCATACAAAATATTCGAATCCGGGCAAATCGGTGGACTCTGTGGCAGGAGATGTGCCGCCTCTGGCGGATGCAAAACGCCCCCTGCCGTTGGGGCAGGGGGCGTGAAAGTGCGTTGTGCGGAGGCTTCGCGTCAGGCGAGGTGCTTGTTGAGCACGTCCATGATTTCTTCCGCTGCAGCCGGGATGTTGGTGCCCGGACCGAAGATGGCCTGTGCGCCGTGTTCGCGGAGGAAGCCGTAGTCCTGTGCGGGGATAACGCCGCCGCAGAAGACGAGGATGTCCGGGCGACCCTGCTTCTTGAGCTCTTCGATGAGCGTGGGAAGAAGCACTTTATGGCCTGCTGCGAGCGAGCTCATGCCGATGATGTGCACGTCGTTTTCGATGGCCATTTTGGCGGTTTCTTCCGGGGTCTGGAAGAGCGGGCCTACGTCCACGTCGAAGCCGAGGTCGGCATAGGCGGAGGAGACGACCTTGGCGCCGCGGTCGTGGCCGTCCTGACCCATCTTGGCGATGAGGATGCGAGGGCGGCGTCCTTCGCGTTCGGCGAATTCGTCGGTGAGGTTGCGTACTTTGTCCATGAGGGGATCCTTGCCGTAGGAAGCTCCGTAGACGCCGGTGATGAGCTTGATCGGAGCCTTGTGGCGGCCGAAGTGCTTTTCGAGGGCGAGGGAGATTTCTCCGAGGGAGGCGCGGGCGCGGGCGGCCTTGATGGCCATGTCGAGCAGGTTGCCTTCGCCGGTTTCGGCGCATTTGGAGAGTGCTTCGAGGGCTGCTTCGCAGGCGGCTCCGTCGCGTTCGGCGCGGAGTTTCTGGAGGCGGGCGATCTGGGCTCCGCGCACGGCGTCGTTGTCCACCTGAAGGATGTCGATTTCGGCTTCCTGTTCGAGGCGTTGTGTGTTTACGCCGACGATGGGTTCACTGCCGGAGTCGATGGCTGCCTGTCGGCGCGCGGCGGCTTCTTCGATGCGCATTTTGGGCAGGCCGGTTTCAATGGCCTTGGCCATGCCGCCGAGGGATTCGACTTCCTGAATGTGTTCCCAACCCTTGCGGATGAGTTCGTTGGTGAGGTATTCGACGTAGTAGGAACCGCCCCACGGGTCGATGACCTTGCAGATGCCGGTTTCGTCCTGCAGGTGCAGCTGGGTGTTGCGTGCAATGCGGGCGGAGAAGTCCGTCGGCAGGGCGATGGCTTCGTCGAGCGCGTTGGTGTGCAGGGATTGCGTGTGGCCGCAGGAGGCGGCGAGGGCTTCGATGCAGGTGCGTGCGACGTTGTTGAAGGGGTCCTGTTCGGTGAGGGACCAGCCGGAGGTCTGCGAGTGCGTGCGAAGGGCCATGGATTTGGCGTTCTTCGGGTTGAACTGCTTGATGATTTTGGCCCAGAGGACGCGGGCAGCGCGCATCTTGGCGACTTCCATGAAGTAGTTCTTGCCCTGCGCCCAGAAGAAGGAGAGGCGGGGGGCGAAGGCGTCGATGTCGATACCGGCCTTGATGCCTGCGCGGACGTACTGGAGGCCGTCGGCGAGGGTGTAGGCCATTTCGAGGTCGGCGGTGGCCCCTGCTTCCTGCATGTGGTAGCCGGAGATGGAGATGGAGTTGAACTTCGGCATGTTCTTCGAGGTGTATTCGAAGATGTCCGCGATGATGCGCATGGAGGGGTCCGGCGGGTAGATGTAGGTGTTGCGCACCATGTATTCCTTGAGGATGTCGTTCTGGATGGTGCCGGTGAGCAGCTCCTGGGCGACGCCCTGTTCTTCTGCGGCCACGATGTAGAAGGCGAGGATCGGGAGGACCGCGCCGTTCATGGTCATGGAGACGGACATTTTGTCCAAGGGGATGCCGCTGAAGAGGATTTCCATGTCGAGGATGGAGTCGACGGCCACACCGGCCTTGCCGACATCGCCGACGACGCGCGGGTGGTCGGAGTCGTAGCCGCGGTGGGTGGCAAGGTCGAAGGCGATGGAGAGGCCTTTCTGGCCCGCCGCGAGGTTGCGGCGGTAGAAGGCGTTGGATTCTTCAGCGGTGGAGAAACCGGCGTACTGGCGCACCGTCCAGGGGCGGGCGACGTACATGGTGGCGTACGGTCCGCGGAGGAAGGGGGCGATGCCGGCGGTGTAGCCGAGGTGCTTGCAGTCGCCGTAGACGGCCTGGTCGTACACGGGGTCGATGGCGATCTGTTCGTTGCTCATCCACGCATCGGATGCATGGGAGGGGGCTGCCGCTCCGGTTTTCGTTTCGGGGTAGGCAACGTTGGCAAAATCGGGGATATTGCTCATTTTAATATGGAAATGTTTTTGTTGTTAATGGTTCCGGGGTGGGTGCCGATCAGATGCCGAGCTTGTTCTGCAGGGTGTCGAGCACATCGTGGCAGTTGGCGCGCACATGGATGAACATGTCCACTCCGGCTGCTTCGAAGGCAGGCACTTGTTCTTTCGGATACCCGGCGAGCATGATGGTCATGTCCGGCTTGGCTGCCTTCACGGCTGCGCAGAATTCGGGTGCGATGTCGCCGTAGGTGTCGTCCGTGGAGCAGATGACGCATGCGCCGAGGCCGCTCTTCACGGCTGCGTCCGCAGCTTCCTGCACGGTTTTGAATCCGGCGGGGTACATGGTGTCGAAGCCGCCGGCGCGCAGGAAGTCCTGCGAGAAGTCGGCGCGTGCCTTGTACTGGCGCAGCGGGCCCATGGTGGCGAGGAAGACTTTCGGGCGGCTGCCCGTCTTCGCCTGGTAGGCGACGGCTTTGTCGAGGAGGCGTTCGAAGCGTTCCGTGGCATGGCGCACGGGGAGGGGTTCGACGGTGATGCCGACGGGGCATGCATAGATGCCTGCGAGGGCTTTCTGGATGCCGCAGGTGGTGGCGGAGCCGAGTACGGCGGTTACGTCTTCCACGCTGTCTCCCTGAAGGGCGACTTCGGCCGCATCGGCATGGCAGCACTTCGGTGCGCCTGCATCGGCACCCTTGGCGGGGCATGCTCCGGTTTCAAGCGGTTTTTCTTCGAGGTTGACGTAGCGGTTGACGCCGACGTAGGTCTGGCGGCGCTGGTCGGCGAATTCGAAGCGCTTGGCTGCGGTGGCGTTGATGTCTTTCTGGACGGAACCCGTTTTGAGGGCGGAGACCATGCCGCCTTCGGATTCGATTTTCTGGAAGCGTTTCCAGGATTCCCTGGCGACTTCGTCGGTGAGGGTTTCGATGTAGTAGGAGCCGCCTGCGGGGTCCACGACTTTGTCGAGGTTGCATTCGCCCTGCAGGATGAGCTGGACGTTGCGGGCAATGCGGCGGGCGAATTCGTCCGGACGGCGCACTCCGGCGTCGAAGGGGGTGACGTCGAGGCTGTCCACGCCGCCGATGACGGCGGAGAAGGCCTGTGCCGTGCCGCGAAGCATGTTCACCCACGGGTCGACCTTGGAGATGGTCCAGGAGGAGGTGGCGGCGTGCAGTTTGATCTTGGCGGATTCTTCCGAGCCGCCGCAGGCGACGACGATCTGCGCCCAGAGCATGCGGAGTGCGCGGATTTTGGCGATTTCAAGGAAGAGGTTGGAACCGACGCCTACGGTGAAGCGGATGCGGGGTGCGACCTGGTCTACGCTGAAGCCGGCGGCTTCCATGGCGCGGAGGTAGGTGACGGCGGTGGCGATCATTGCGGCCACTTCGTCGAAGGCGGATGCTCCCGCATTATGGTAGGGCAGGCCGGATACGCCGATGGTTGCGAAGTCGTCGGTCGTGTTGGCGAGAGCCCATTTCATCATGGAGGCCATTTGTTTCTTGGCGCCGCAGAAGCCCATGCCGCCGCAGATGCTGCCTTTCATGACGAGCTTGCCCAGCGGGTCGAAGAGGACGCCGCCCTTGAGGGTCCTGGAGCCGTAGCCGTTGTTCCTGGCAGCTTCCGCCAGCATGGAGAGCGTGGCGAGGCCGCAGGAGCCGAGGGAGACGTAGACGGGGGTAGCGGCGAGGTCGATGCCTTTCAGGGCCGTGTTCCAGTCTGCGAGGTTGGAGAGTTTGACGCCTTTCTTGCAGTTGAGCGTGATGTTGACGGCAGTGCCTCCCTTGGAGAGTTCTTCGAGGGCTTTCTTGTTGAAGCCTTCGGGGGAGCATGCCTGGATGCCCTGGGCGATGTCCCACGGCTTGGAGCGGTAGCCGAGCGGGCGCGTGCCGCGACGGTACGGGAATTGCCCGGGCTCGTCGATGGCGGTTTTCACGTCCTCGGCGTTATAGATGGGATTGAGAGTAATCCCGTCCACAAGCTTGGTGAAAAGTGTTTTGTCGAAATCGGCGCCTTTCAGCGCCTCTACCGCAGCGTCACGCCATTCGGCGTATGTAGCGGGTGCGAACTCTTCGAAGCTGACCTCCGAAGCCTGTTTTTCATTTCCCTGTTGCATGGCGAAGTCAATTGGGTCTCGGTTGAATGTATATCGGCCACGATGGCAGACCGAGCTTGCCGTCGTGTGTCTACATGATGCTACAAGCTTTTCTGATTGTCCAGCCCGAAAAAACGGGCCGGAGGGAAAAGCGGGTTCCGTTGTCGCATGAAGTATAATGCGCGGGGCGGGGAGTGCATTTTCTGAATGTTGGAGGAGAGTTCGTTATGCGCCTTTTTCTGCTGTTTTCGTGCCGGGCGGCCGCTTGCGGTGCGGGATCGCGCAAAAAAGGAGACCGGAAGCGGTCCGGTCTCCTGAAAAGTGTTTGATGGATGCAACGGGCGGGTTACGGTTCGCGGACGATGCCCATGAAGAGGGCGGGGGAGTCCGTCGAGTCCCGGTCGGGAACGATCATCCAGACGAAGGGGCGGTCGAGCGCGAAGCTGATGCGTTCTTTGGGAACCATCGCGCTCCTCATCATCATGACGGCGGCCGTGGCTGCCGCCGCTTCCGTGCCGTCTTCATCGACGGCGACGAAGCATTTCTGGTACACGGCCGAGACGTACAGGGGCATCTTGGTGGTCGTCATTTTCGAAAAGTCGGCATTTTCGCCGAAGGCATCGTCCATGCCCATGTTTTTCAGGGGTTCGGAGAGGTCGCTGTCCGCCTCGAACTTGAATTTCGGCATGAAGAGTTCGACGGTAGGTTTCTCGCCTTCCGTGTTGCGCGCATTGTTGAGCGATTTGCGGATGTTGGAGAGCGAGTCGGGCGTGAGCGAGCGGACGAAGTCATCCACGGAGACGCCTTCGGGCGGCAGGATGGCGATCATCGCGCCGATGGTTTTGCCCTCGATGTTTTTGCCTTCACCGGGGCGGTAATCCAGTGAGATGGCACTGTATTCCTTGGTGACGACGCAGGGGAGGATGGAGGACTGGAACATGGTGGGTACCTGTTTCACGGCGCCGTTTTCCCGCTTGAAATCGCGGTTCGTCGTCTGAGCCGCCTTGAAGGGTGACATCCACTTGTCTTTCATGTAGATGGCATTGACGGCGACGAGGCGGGTCATCGGGTTGATGCTGTTGGGAGGCAGCAGGTCCTTGATACGGTCATGCGTGACTCCTTCCACCCATTTGTTGATGGTGAGACGGGAGGGATCGGGCTGCCCGGAGAAGTCGATATTCACCACGCTGTCTTTCGGCAGGGCTGCGGCATAGGCCGGGGCGATGGGGAAATCGGTGTTGATGTAGACGCGGTTGGCCGTTTCGAGCGAGAGTCCTGTGGTATCAGAGATGGCGGCAAGGCCGGATGTGTCTCCAAGTACGGCCTGCATCTGCTTGAGCGTGTTGCCCCCGGCTCCCGGAGTGAGCAGGGAGAGGCAGGATGCCGCCGAATAGGGGGATATGCAAACGTTGCCCTTGGCGGTTTTGGAAACCTGCTGAAGGAGGTCGATGTCGAATTTTTGTCCATCGGATGCGAAGGCTGTGCCGAGACCCACCATGGAGCAAATGAGCAGTTGGTTGATGTTTGCCATAAAGTAGAGTGTACGTGAAAAGGTAAATTGTTCAATAAAAATGTTTTTCTTCGATTTTTTTTGATGGGGGGCGAGGCGGGGTGCGCCTGATTGCTTGCCTGCGCCGTTTCGTTTTTACCTGCGCCCCTTGAGAATTTCATTGATGACGGGCAGGAGCGCCTTCGGGTGCCGATAGTCGGTTTGTCCTTTCCGGGCATCCGTGCGCACGTCGCCGCCCATGTCCCAGTACATGATGCCGCGCAGTTTCTGCGCTTTGGCGTATTCGCATTTTTTGCGGATGGTGGCGGGGCCGTTGAAGGTCATTTTGCGTTTGGTGCCGTCCGGATAGGTGAATTCCGCGGTGTCTGCTGTGGGCGGAAGGTTGGGGTGCTGTGCGACGATGTCGCTGTAGAGGCGTACGGAATCGGCCTTGGCGTCGCCCGTGCCCTGGAAGGGGACGCTGAGCATGATTTTGCTGTCCGGGAAGCCTTGCTTGCGGAAGGCGGCCAGCGAGCGGGTGAAGTCGTCGAAGGGGTAGCGGGCGGAGCTGGGGCCGTAGTTCTGGAAGGTGAAGTAGTCCACGGCGTCGATGCCCTTTTTCGGCATGCGGTAGCAGACGACGTGTAGGGAGATGGTGAAGCACATGTCCGGCTGAGCCTTGCGGATGCGCTGGGCGAGATCCGCGTAATTGTCCCATTGCCGGGCGGGAGGGTCTCCCTTGTAGGGGCCTTCGATCCATTCGAAGTCGAGGTCGACGCCGTCCAGCTTGTAGCGGTTGACAATGGAGGCGATTTCGCCGGCGAATTTCTGGCGGGCTTTCGGGTCGCGGAGCATGTCCTTCCATGCACCGCCCGCGATGCCGAGCCGTACCATGTGGTCGGCGGGGTTGCGAAGGCGGGAGCGAATCCATGCGATCTGGGATGCCCATGAGGCTTTGTCTTCGCCCATGCTGCGCTTGGTATCCGCAGGGAGGTGGAAGTACAGCAGCCTGTCCGCCCATGTGGGGGAGATGTCGCGTCCCAGCCGCGTGGCGGGGCGTGCTTCCTTCCATACGCGCAGTTCATCCATCATGCCCGTGTAGCCGGAGCCGATGAGGGTGGCATTGCCGATGCTTGTGAGCGGCTGGCTCTGGCCGGGTAGAAGTGCGACGGCTTTGCCGTTCACGAAGAGAGACGGGATTCCTTCCTTGACGACGCAGCCAAGCTGCACCCATTGCCCGGCGGGTACAGCGGGGATGCTGCCCTGATAGGTGTTTGCACCGTTCTGGATGGAGAGGGTGTCTCCCTTCCATGCGATGCGGAAATCGCCCGAGCGGATGAGTTCGGCATTCTGTGCGCCTTGCGGAGCATAGGAGGCTTCGAAGGTGAATGTCTTGAGATCCTGCGGGAGGACGATTCCCGGGATGGACATGAAGGCCTTGGGCCCCTTGAAGGCGAAGACTCCTTCCCTCCCGGCATGGGTTTTCAGCCAGGTGACGCCGTTGAATTTCGTGGCGCGGAAATCGGAAACGCCCGTGAGGGTGCCGTCGGCAGCCACGGAGGCGTTCATGTAGATGATGTCGGTTGTCTTGTTGAGGTGTTCGTCGCCGATCCAGTTCCAGCGGATGTGGCCGCCGCGAGAAGGAAGAGGCTGCAGGTGCGCAGGAAGGATGTTGCTGTCATGGGAAATGGCAAGGAGGATTGACGTTTTCCAGAGTAAAGGCATGAATCCGAAAAGACGAGGCTAATGTGGAGGCAGGGGCGGCAGGGGTGTTCCGAGTTCAAGTCCTGGACCCCATGGTATATCGCAGTCTTTCGTGTTCATGGGGACGTTGATCATTTTTATTCGTTTGGGATGAGGAGGTTCTGAAAGTTTTTGTGACTTATGAGCCGTGGATGTTGTGCGGCCGGGTTTGTTTTTTGGGGAGGTCGTGACGGGAAAATGAGGCTCTTTCACCATGCCGATGAAGACGGGATGGTTATGTTGTTCTGGCAGATGATCGGAGTAGAGGGGGGCAAGGTCAATGGAAGGGACAATGAGCCAGACGAATGGCCGGTTGATCGTGAAGGGGACCGGATCGTCCGAGCCTCCATCGCGGATGCCCATGGTGGCGACCATGGCCGTGGATGCCGCGCCTTCCGTGCCTTGTTCATCAATGCGGATGGAGCATTTCTGGATGAAGGAGTCGAGTGGAAGGGGGGGGTGGGCCGTCGTGATGCGAGGGAAGCCGTGGTCTGGTGAGAAGGCGGCTTTCAGTCCCATGTTTTTGAGGATGGGGATGAGGTTCGTTTCAGAAGCCATCTGGAATTTGGGTAGAGACAGGAGCATGGTTCTGATGGAGGACGTTTCCGGGGTGCTGCTCAAGCTTCTGCGGATGGCGGTCAGTTTGCCGGCGGTCAGGGATTGGACGAAGGTGTCGATTGTCATGCCTTCCGGAGGCAGGATGAAGATCATGCCTGCTCCGGGTCTCAAGCTGTGTGTTCCCTTGATCGGTTTCGGGACGAAGGGGAGGGCGACGGCGCTGTATTCGGGGGTGATGGTGCAGGGAAGCGCGGTTTGCAGGTGCATGGCCGGTACCTGTTTGGTGGTGCCGTCGGTGAGTGTGAAGGGGGCGTCGGTGGTGTATTGTTCATCGAATTCATTGTCCCATCGGTCTTTGATGTAAAAGGCATTGATGGCTGCAAGAGTTGTTTCGGGAGAGATTTGCCCGGGTGCAAGGAGTTCGCCGATCAGTCCGTGCGTGGCGGTTTCGACCCACTGGTTGATCGAGGTTCGTGCCTGTTCCGGGTTGTTGCGGAAGTCGATTCCGGTCACGCTGCTGCCGGGCAGTTGTGTTGTATAGGTTGGGCTGATGGGGAGCCTTGAATCCAGATAGAGGCGATTGGCGGATTCGATGTACAGGGAATCCGCTTTTCCTGCCTTGATGAGTGGCGAGAGGTCGCCCAGCGCGGTTTCCAGTTCGAGGTGCGTTTGGGGGGATGCTCCGGGAGCAAGCAACGTGATGGTTTCCGCTGCCGAGTAGGGGCATAGGCAGATGTTGCCGCTATTTGCTTTGGCGGCATTCTGGAGTAGTGATACGATGAAGTGGCTTCCTGTGTTTGCTTGTTTGGGTGGCGATGCAGGTTGAGCCGTTTGTGCCGCGTGGGCAATGGCGGCAAGCAGGAGGAGGGGAAGGATGCGGATGGCGAGTTTCATGGCAGGGAGCGTGCGACTTGAGGTGTGGCCGATAGGCCGTGATTGAACGTTGTCCGAGTGCCGCCGGGGAACGATGCTGGTGCATGCGGGTGTCGGACAGCGTTCAATGCATGTTGTAGCACGCTGTTTCTGCCGGAGGCAAGAAAAGATTGTGTAACAAGAGTGTTACAGCTTCACGCAATCGGCTGTCCGGTTACGGTTCGCGGACGATGCCCATGAAGAGGGGGGTGCAGGTGGGCTCGTCGCGGTCGGCAACGACGATCCATACGAATGGTCTGTCGAACCGGAGGACGAGGGGATGATCCGTTCTCATTTCGACCGGGCCGTCTCCCCAAAATGCTACCGCCGCCGTGGCTGCCGCCGCTTCCGTGCCTTCCTCATCCACCGAAATGAGGCATTTTTGATAGGCGGCGGAGAGCTGCAACGGAGTTTTGTCCGAAGAAATGCCGGAGAAGTCCGCATTGGGCGTGAAGGCGTTTTTCATACCGAGCGCAATCAGTGTCTGTCGCATGTCGATATCCATGGTGTATTTGAATTTCGGCAAAGCCAGAGCAACGACGGGTCGTTTACTTTCGATTCTTGTTTTGTTGAGATGACGGCGGATTTCGGTGAGTTTGGATGCATCCAGCTTGCTGACGAATTCATCGACGGAGACCCCTTCGGGCGGCAGGATGGCGATCATGCTTCCTTTTGTCCATGGCTTTTTGACTTTCTCCCGGTTCTCGATGGCTTTATCGTCTGGCATGTAGGGAAGTTCGATGGCGCTGTATGCCTCGGTCTTGCTGCAGGTGAACCTGAAACTGTGGTGCATCATGGGGACTTGCTTCACGGTGCCGTCGGTCAGGGTGAATGCTTCCGGCTTCGTGTTGTCCGGAAGGAATTCCATTTCCCATTTGTTTTTGAAACAAACGGCATTGACTGCGACGAGGCGGGTGTTTTGTACGATGCTGCCGCTGGGCAGGATGTTGTCGATGCGCCGATGGGTGGCCTTCGAGACCCATTGGTTGATGGTGTCGCGTGCTGCGCCGGGATTGTTCCGGAAGTCGATGGATGTGACCGCTCCTTTCGGTACTGCGGCCTTGTAGGCTGCATTCAGGGGTAGCTGTGAGTCTACATAGATGCGGTTCGCCGTTTCAAGGGCGAGAGTTGTTTTTTCTGCCAGTGTCTGGAGTCCGGAGGTGCTGGAGAGGAGGGTTTTTATCTGGGCCAGCGTTTCGTGCGCAGCTCCGGGTTCGAGGAGCCGGAGGGTTCCGGCTGCGGAATAGGGGGAGATGCAGATGTTTCCCTGTTGGGCCTTGGCTGTTTGTTGCAGTAGTTCAAGGCCGAAATTGCGGGTTTCGTCGGCAACTGCGGTGGTGAGGCCGATGGTGGCTGCGAGCAGGAGTGGGGCGGTTTTGTTCATGTTGTCAGGAGTTTGGAATAATGCACAGAGTTTCTGTGTCTGTATGATAATAGATGTTCCTTGGCGGCAATCAAGGAGGAAATGGAGGGTCTCGCCGTTTGGATCGGGTATCACGGCTCCCGGACGATGCCGAGGATGAGGATGGGGGTGGCGGGGTCGGGTGAGTTCGGGACGATGAGCCAGAGGAAGGGGCGGTTGAGTTTGAAGTCGAGCCGTGGCGGTGCGCCGAAGGGGGCGTCGGCACTGGATGCTGCTGTGACGACGGTGCCTTTTTCATCGATGGCGATGTTGCATTGGTGGTGGAATCCGTTGATTTTGAGCCCGGGTGTAGGCGAGATGCCGGAGAAGTCGGCGGTGTCCTGAAAGGCATTCGGCATGCCCATGGCGGGCAGGGCTTTGGAGAGGTCGAAGGTGGATGAGATGGTGAATTTCGGGATGGCGAGGACGATGTCGCGCAGGTTGCGCCCGTTTTGCGATGCGGCGAGTTTTTTCCGCATGTCGGCGATGGTTTCCGGTGTGAGGGTGGAGATGAAGTTTTCGATGGCTGTGCCTTCGGGCGGGAGGATGGCGATCATGCTGCCGGGAGCCTGTGCGGAGCTTTCGGGCGGGGTGCGGTACGGCAGTTCGACGGCACTGTATTGAGGGTCGATTACGTAGTTGAAGGAGGCTACCTTGTGCATGGTCGGCACGGTTTTCGTGGTGCCGCTGGGCAGGGTGAAGGGGCGGGGGACGGTGTAGTGTTTGGCGAAGGGGGTGAGCCAATGGCTCCGGTACCGGAGTGCGGAGACGGCGATGAATGCAGTATTGCCGCTGACGGAGTCGGGAGGGAGGAGTTCGCGGATGGCGTCGGATGTGGAGGTGCGGATGTAGTTGTTGATGGCTGTGCGGGCTTTGTCCGGCGCATTGCGGATGTCGAGGCTGATGAGGGTCTGTTTCGGCCATGCGTTGCGGAATCCCTGTTTCAGGGGGAAGCTGGCGTCCACATAGATTTGTGCGGTCTGGAGGGAGTTTCCTTTTTGCTGGCGCAGGGAGGGTAGCCAGGGTTTGGTGCCGCCGAGGGTGTCGGCAATTTGCTGCCGGGTGGCGCCTGCAGCTCCTTTTTCCAGGATGAGGAGGGGTGCGGCTGCTGAGCAGGGTGCGATGCAGATGTTGCCCTGGTGCTGTTTGTCCGCCTGTTTCAGCAGTTCGAGGCTGAAGCGGTTCGGTTCGTCTGCGGCGGCGGGGTGCAGGGCGGTCAGCAGGGCGAGGGCGGCGGTTGTACGGATGTGTTTCATGTGTGGATGCGGTGTGGGGTTTAATGTTTCGGGGTGGGAGTTTTGATGTTCATGGGCGATGCCGATGAATCGAGCTCAAGTCATGTTCGGGACTTTACTTGCATAAGGAAAGCATATATACAGGCTTCGTTTTTTGGATTCCAAGAACATGGCTTTTCCAAAACGGAAATGGCATTGGGGTTTTTTTAACTGAAAATACTTATTATGGCAACAACAAAAGCAGCTTTCATTTATATCGCTCCGGAGAATGACTATAAGGAGCATCATGCGTTTATCGATTCTCCGGTTGTCAGCTTGGCTGTTGTCGGAGTGAAGGATTATGAGGAGGCGGAACGGGTGGCTCAGGATTTGGTGAACCAGGGCGTGACTGCAATCGAGCTGTGTGCCGGGTTCGGCTTCAATGGTGTGGCGCGTATCAGCAAGGCAGTTGAAGGCAAGGCGCTTGTCGGGGTGGTGAGGTTCGATCTTCACCCGGCTTTCGGTCATCAGAGCGGTGACGGGGTGTTTTAAGCTGCCATTGCCTTGCGAGCAAGGTTCTTTTTGAAACGAGGCGAGGGTCGTCGCTTCGTGGGGTAGCGGTCAGGAAGCTTCCATGATGCCGATGTGCTGCCGGATGGCTTCGGAGTAGTGTTCCGGGGCGTTTTTGGAGGTGTCGTAGGGGACGAAGGAGCGTTTTTTAAGTTGGTCGAAGGTTTCTCCGGGGCGGTGCTGGAGTGCGCCGCGGTCGAAGGCTTTCTGGTCGATGAAGCCGTTGAGGAGGATGATGGGGTTGGTGCGGATGCCGGGGGTGGCTTTTTTGAGGGAGGGGAGGAGTTCCGTGGTGCAGTTGTGGAGGAGGGTGTTGTAGAATTCGGGGTGTTTATGGAGGGCGTTGGCGCGTTCGACGAAGTCGGTGAGGACGGTGCGGATTTGAGCCGGGGTCATGTTGAAGCGGTAGAGGTAGAGGTCTTCGGGGCGGTAGTTGGAGCGGAGGGCGAAGATGTCCGGTTCGGTGGCGAAGATGTAGATGAAGCCGAAGCGTTTGTAGAGTCCGGCGATGGTGCCTTGGGGCGTTTCGGAGTCGAGGCGGGTTTCGCAGGAGAGGGCGAGCTGGCGGCCGTCCGAGAAGCCGAAGGTGAGCATGGTGTGGGCAACGGCTTCCATGCCGTCCCAGTGGCAGACGGCGAAGTCGAGGGTGCGGAGCCGGGCGAGGTCGTAGGTTTGGGTGATGTAGCGGACGTCGTAGTCGTCGACGCTGCGGTAGTTGAAGTCGCGGATGTCGTGCAGGGTGAGGGTGTTTCCTTGGATGGTGCCGTAGGGGAGGCGGCTCCATGAGGGGAGCCAGGGACGGTCGTTGGTGGGGGTGATGCAGAGGTATCCGATGTTGAGGATGGCAGCGAGCGCCCAGAGGCCGGGGATGCTCCATTTCCACCGGCGGTAGTAGACGGCTGCGGCGATGCCGCCGAGGTAGAGGGTGAGGAAGAGCCAGACGAGAGGGAGGCAGTACCAGACGATGCCCGCGCTCCACAGGAGGACGATGCCGAGCAGGATGAGGTGAAGGATGCGGAGCGTTTGGCGGAGGGCGGGCATGCGGGGGTGTCAGCAGGAGGTGAAGGCGTCCCGGATGCCTGCATCAAGCGCGTTGAAGGCGAGGCGGAGTTCGTCTTCGGTGATGCAGAGGGGGGGCATGAGGACGACGGTGTCGTGGACGACGGGGCGGGTGAGGAGGCCGTGCGGGCGCATGGCGACGCAGGCTTTTTCTCCGGCGCGTTCTTCGGGGGTGAAGGGGGAGCCGTTTTCGCGGCAGAGGTCGATGCCGAGGATCATGCCGGTGGCGCGGACGGCGGAGATGAAGGGGTTGGTGTGGAGGAGCTGCTGCGAGAGTTCGTCGATGAGGCGGATTTTGGGCGGCAGTTGTTCGAGGGTGCGTTCCTGTTCGAAGATGTCGAGGGAGGCCATGGCGGCGGCGCAGCCGATGGGATGGGCCGTGAAGCTGTGGCCGTAGTAGAAGGTTTTGCCTTCGGTGGGTGCGCCGAGGAAGGCATTGTAGACTGTTTCGGTGGTGAGGACGGCGGCCATGGGGGTGTAGCCTCCGGTGAGGCCTTTGGCGCAGCAGAGGAAGTCGGGGATGATGCCTTCTTTCATGCAGGCGAAGAGGTGGCCGGTGCGGCCGAAGCCGGTCATGACTTCGTCGAAGATGAGGAGGATGCCCCGGGAGTCGCACCAGTCGCGGAGTTCGCGGAGCATGCCTTCGGGCCACGGGGTCATGCGGTTGACTCCCTGGATGATGGGTTCGATGACGATGCCGCAGGTTTGGGCGCAGGTTTCTTCGTCGAGGGCGCGGAGGTCGTCCATGCTGCGGACGTGGGAGACTTCCATGCCGAAGCCCCGGAATTTTTCAAAGAAGGTGCCGACTCCTCCGAGGCTGGCGGCTCCCATGGTGTCGCCGTGGTAGCAGTTCGAGAAGGCGATGAAGCGGCGGCGGCGTTCTTTGCCGGGGGTTTGGATGGAGGATTGGAAGGCGAGTTTGAGGGCGGATTCGAGGGCGGTGGAGCCGTCGTCCGAGAAGAAGACGCGGGTGAGGGTGTTTTCCGGGAAGTACGAGACGAGGCGGGCGGCGAGTTCGGAGGCGAGGCCGTGCCCGAAGCCGAGGAAGGAGCTGTGCGCGATTTTGTCGAGCTGCGCCTTCATGGCGTCGATGAGGCGGGGGTGGCTGTGGCCGTGGATGTTGACCCAGATGGAGCTGTTGCCGTCGATGTATTTGCGGCCGAGGCTGTCTGTGAGCCAGACTCCCTCTCCTTGTTCGATCATGAGGATTTCGCTTTCCTGCCCCCAGATGCTTTGGGGGTTGAAGGGGTGCCAGCAATGCGCGAGGTCCTGCGCGATCCAGTGGGAGGTTTGTTCCTGCGGTGTCATGATGAAAAGGGGCGTTATTCGCCGGAGCCTTCTTCATCCTGACGGGTGGAGAAGCGCATGAGTTCGGCTTCGAAGTAGAGGGGGACGTCGCCGGTGGGGCCGTTGCGGTTTTTGGCGAGGAGGAGGTTGGCGTGTCCGGCGCGCTGCTGGCGTTCTTCGTCGTTTTCCGCATAGTAGGCGGAGCGGTAGAGGAGGCCGATCATGTCGGCATCCTGTTCGATGGCTCCGGATTCGCGGAGGTCGGACATGCGGGGTACGCCGAGGCTGCCGCCGGTGCGGTTTTCCGGGCCGCGGTTGAGCTGGGCGAGTACGATGATGGGTACCTTGAGTTCCTTGGCGAGGGATTTGAGGCCGCTGGAGATTTCGGCGATTTCGCGTTCGCGGCTGTTCTGGGCCTGTTTGGTGTGCGAGCGCATGAGCTGGAGGTAGTCGATGCCGATGGCGGCGAGTTCCCCCTGGTCGCGCAGGACGCGGCGTGCCTTGGCCCGGAGTTCGTTGATGGAGATGGCTGCGGTGTCGTCCAGTACGAGGCGGGATTTGCGCAGGACGCTGACGACGCGCGCGAAGTGTTTTTGTTCCTGCTGGGTCATGGAGCCGCGGGCCATCATTTCTGCGCGGCGGATGCCGCTGCGGGCGAAGATGAGGCGTTCGACGAGCTGGACGGAGGGCATTTCGCAGGAGAAGATGAGGGAGGGCTTGTTCAGGTCGAGCGCGATGTGCTCCATCATGTTGAGCAGGAAGGATGTTTTACCCATGGAGGGGCGGGCTGCGACGACGAAGAGTTCACCGGCCTTGAGGCCGTTGCTCATGCGATCAAGCTTTTCGAAGCCGGTGGTGATGCCGAGGATGCCGCCTTTTTGCGCGAGGAAGCGTTCCATGTTCGTGACGGCTTCGGCGATGACCGTGGAGAGGGATTGTTCCTCCCCGTGTTTCATTTTCTCGCGGATGCCGAGGACGTCCTGTTCCACGGAGTCGAGCAGTTCGGCGATTTCCTCTTCGGCGGCGAAGGCCTTTTCCATCGAGCGCGAGGTGGTGGCGATGATGGAGCGGAGGACGTATTTTTCCTGCAGGGTTTCGAAGTGCGGGTCGAACAGCGCGGTGTTCGTGGTGTAGGAGTAGATTTCGGTGAGTCCCGCGAGCCCGCCGACGGCTTCGAGCTGGTGCTTGTCCGTCAATTCCTGTGCGACGGAGGTGATGTCGAGCGGCTGGTTTTTGTTGTAGCGGTCGAGGAAGATGTTCCAGAGCAGTTTGTGGGCCGGTACGTAGAAGTATTCTTCCCCCATGCCTTTCGTGATGCAGCGGCCCAGGATGTACGAGGGGTCGATGGTCATCATGGAGAGGACGCTTTTTTCGACGCGCGGCGCCTGAGGCACGGTGCGGGATTCCGGTGAGGACGCCGGAGCTTTCGTCAGCTCAAGGGGAGAGAAGGAGGTGGCATCGTTACTCATGGAATCGGAAGGGAAAAGGAAGCGATGAAGCGGAGGACAGGCTACCATAAAGCCGCGTATGGTGTCAAGCCGGCGACCCGGAAACCGGAGGGCGGAAGGATGACGGTTAAATTTTTGAATGATTATAAAAAGTCGCGATTTGCTCTTGACGGATGAAGAAGATGTATGCGATATTACATCCGGCAAAAGAAAAGCCATATTCAATAATATGTTAGTAGGAAAAAAAGCACCCGCAATTAAGGCAAGCGCAGTTGTGAACGGCGCAATCGTCGAGAATTTCTCTCTGGAACAGTATCTTGGCAAGAAGTACGTGCTTCTGTTCTTCTACCCGAAGGACTTCACGTTCGTATGCCCCACGGAGCTGATCGGTTTTCAGGATGCTCTGCCCGAGTTCGAAAAGCGTGATGTGGCCGTGATCGGCTGTTCCACGGACTCCGAATTCTGCCACTGGGCATGGGTCAACACCCCGCGCGTGCAGGGCGGCATTCAGGGCGTGACGTACCCGATCGTCTCCGATATCAACAAGACGATCTCCGAGAGCTACGATGTGCTTGCCGGTGAGCAGTATGTGGATGAAGACGGCGAAGTGCAGACCGTGGGCGATCTCGTTGCCTACCGCGGCCTTTTCCTGATCGACAAGCAGGGCATCGTGCGCCACCAGCTCATCAACGATATGCCCCTCGGCCGCTCGACGGACGAAGCGCTCCGCGTGGTGGACGCTCTCCAGCACTTCGAGCAGTTCGGCGAAGTTTGCCCGCTCGGCTGGCACAAGGGCGCAGAAGCCATGAAACCCAGCCACGAAGGCGTGGCGGAATACCTGAGCAAGTAAGCACGGGCTTTACATTCTCTATGTTCAAGGCGGGGCTCCGGCTCCGCCTTTTTCGTGTGGCAAACGAGGGTTAGCTGCAGATGACACGGATTGGCAGAGATGAAGCAAGTGAAAATCCGGCCGATTGCCGGATTGAGGTATGCTAATGGATATTTATTTTCAATATTTTATTGTTATTTTTGCAAAATATTGAAAATCATGATTTTATTCCTTATCCGGCGGTCAGCCGGATGCGCATAGTCAAAGTCTGTGCCAATCTGCGCACTCTGTGGCTCAAACCGCCGTGGAGACGGATCGTCAGCGGCGGTTGAACCGGGAGACTTCGCGCTGCACTTCGCGCAGTTCGACGCGAGCCTTGAGATCGTAGCGCTGGTCGCGGAACGTTTTGCCCTTGCCGACGCCGATCTCGGCTTTCACCTTGCCGTTCTTCCAGTACAGGCGGAGGAGGGGCAGGGAATAGCCCTTCTGGGCGAGCTTCATTTCAATCTTGAAGATCTCCCGTTTGTGCATGAGCATGCGCCGGGGGCGTTTCGGTGCATGCTGGAAGAACTCGCCTGCCGTTTCCCACGGCTGGATGTCGCAGCCGTACAGGAGGAGCTGCCCTTTCTCGACGCGGGCGAAGGCATCGGAGATGTTCACTTTGCCGGCGCGGATGGATTTCACCTCCGTGCCTTTCAACTCGAGGCCGCACTCATGCTGCTCGAGGATTTCGTAATCGCGGCGGGCTTTTTTATTGGTGGAGATGTCGGAGGCCATTGGTCGGGAGGAAGGTGGGGTGATGAATCGACAAGCGGCCTGAATCGCAAAGACTCAGGCCGCCGTCATGGAAAAACCTGAGGCAATCAGTTGTCGCTGCCGAAGGGGAAATCGTCGTCGCCGGAAGCTTCGTCTGTGGTAGATACGGAGACGGATTCTTCCTTCTTTTGCCAGACGAGCTTGCCTTCGATAATCTCGGTCAGGGCGATATCCCCGGCACCCATGTGCGGAGTCGTCGGAATCAGCGGGGATCGGCCGGAGTTGAGCTGGGCAACGCGCTGGGAGACGATGTTGACCAACAACTGGGGATCTTGAACCACTTGGGCGGCTTTATCAATAAGTTCAGTCTTCATGAGAAAAGGGACACGAGCGGGATTCTGAGCCCGCGAGCGGAAAAACTTAACCGAACGGAGTGGCGGAAGCAAGCCTCGAGTGTGTCAGATGGTAAAATAATTGGTTATGGAAGCCAGCGCTCCTTGACAACCCGTGCCGAAAACGCCATCATCCCCTCATGAAGACGATGCTTCTCGTTCTGCTTTCCGCCGCTGCCGTATCTTGCACCAGCCCCGTGCCGGCTTCCGCTCCTGCGGCGCGAGGGAAAACCGGCGCCGTGCCGCAGGCAGCGCAAGGCAATGCCCTGGTGGATGTGATGGCGCTGGGAGGCCGCATCTGGCAGAATGAATGCGCCGGGAAGCAGGAAGGCCTCGTCTCGTGGAATGCCGGGGAAGAATTTCCTTCGCTCGGCATCGGCCACTTCATCTGGTACCCGAAGGGATACAGGGGGCCGTTCGAAGAAAGCTGGCCGTCGTTCGTCCGGTTCGCTCAGGCGAAGGGCGCTCGCGTACCCTCCGAGCTGCAAGGCACGCCGCCGTGGAGCAGCCGCTCCGCCTTCATGGCTGATGCCCGGAATCCCCGCGTGAATGCAATGCGTGCATGGCTCGCCCAGCCCGGCATCGTGCGGCTCCAGACGGAATTCATCATGGCGCGCTCCCGGCAGGCTCTCCCCGCCATGCTGGCGGCATCGTCGCAGCCCCGGGAGGTAGAAGCCCGGTATCATGCCCTCTCGCGGACGACGGGCGGCATGTATGCGCTGGTGGACTATGTGAACTTCAAGGGCGAGGGAACCAACCCCGATGAACGCTACAACGGGCAGGGATGGGGCTTGCTGCAGGTCCTCGAAAACATGCGCGGGCAGCCGCAGGGCAGCGAAGCCTGCCGCGAATTCTCCCGTGCGGCTGCCGGGGTATTGGCCCGCCGTGTCGCCAACAGCCCGAAAGCCCGTGGAGAACAACGTTGGTTGCAGGGATGGACCAACCGCTGCAAGACCTATGCCGGGGAATGATGGCAGGAAAAAAGTCGTATCAGGCGGTTTTTCTTGCCTTTACGCTTGACAAACGGTGGCGAAGCGAGTATTTCTCACCGCTTCCAAGAAAGAAAATATACTATGCCATACCCCAAAGAAGAAACAACATTGATTCTGTTCAAGCCGGACTGCGTGCGCAAGAATCTCTCCGGCGCCGTGCTGAAGCGTTTCTTGGACGAAGGTTTTCGCATTCGCGGTATCAAGATGATGCAACTGACTGAAGAAGTGCTTCGCGAACATTACGCGCACATCATCGACCTCGTGATCGACGGCAAACCTCTCTTCCCGAAACTGAGTACTTTCATGACCAGCTCCCCCGTGGTCGCCCTGGCTCTCAGCGGCCCCGGCGTCATCGTCCGCGTGCGTGAACTCCTCGGGCCGACCAACTCGCAGAAAGCCGACAAGGGAACCATCCGCGGCGACTTCGGCACAGACAGCATGATGAACATCTGCCACGCCTCCGATTCTCCCGAATCCGCCGATGCCGAACTGCACCGCTTCTTCAAGGAAGGTGAGCTCTTCACCTGCTGCATGGATTGATCTCCGGCAACCTCGAACATTCATTCAACACGCAAACAACCGCTCCATTGCATGGGGCGGTTGTTTGTTTTATCGGGAAGGTAACCTCGGTAATCCGGGCGGAGGATTGGGAATACCCCCACCCGGCAGATGACTGGATGGAATAACGATCCGCTTCTTCCATAACGATGCCGGGAGAAGGGGGAAATCCTTGGAATCAGCAAGGCCGTTTACCTGATGAAAAGCAGGAAGGCGACATGGTAACGATACTTCCAGATGGTATGTATTAAAGATTATTTCAGAAATATAAAATGAATGCGTGTAACTATTTTCTATCTATCGCAATTAATATTAAAATATTATTTTTTTGTTTGTTCTAAAACGTATTCCCGTATTTCGGGTTCTAGGTCTATCCACCTAGGCTGTGTTTTTTCTTGTTGGCAACGGGTGACATATTTCAACGCATATTCCTTCGCTTTCTCAATATTTACTTCTGTACCTGTACCGTCATAATATATGGCATATAAAAATTTATATGCAGTGGAATCTGTGCGTTTTTCAAAACTGGTTATTGACTTTTTAAACCACGATTTGGCCAGTTGCTCGTTATTTCTATAATTCCTGTATAAATGACCGAGTTGCCATTGGGCTTCCGCTAATCCTTGTAATGCTGCCATTTTCAGCCACGATTCGCTTATTTGTACACATTGTTCCTCGTATACAATATACTCATAAAACCAACCCCCTAATTGGTATTGACCCTCCATTTCCCCTTTGATTGCTCGTTGCAACATATCGTCGGGCGGAGCAGGGATTGCGGATCGAAATATGCCTTTTTTATATAGGCGTTTTTGCATTTTCAGCACTTCGTCCACATTAGTCTGCTGTTGTTGCGGTTCATTTGTGCCGTGCATAGACTCGGCCAATAAATACGGTTGTATGATCAATATACCGCCTAGGAATCCTATGATTTTTTTAGTTTGCATTTGTGTTGATTACTTGCCATGCACTTTACCATATTTTGGTAAAGTGCATGAAAATGATGTGTTTTTATTCTCCGAAATAATACGATTTATTTGATATAGTAACTACATGCCCACCATCTTTTGCATCTGTTGCTTCAATATGAAAGCGAATACCAATCAGTCCCGTACGAAAAAGACCAATAGCTAAGCCTCCACCTTGATAACCACTACCGTAGCCAACACGATCTGCCTGAGAGAGTTCATTTATATCCCGGAATCCCAATAGTGTTGGTTTTTCGTGGCCGAGGGAAAAATAGTAGGTTTCTTCAAATGTTTTTTTGTTTTGACATATAATGCGAAAAACACGCACAGTGATTGCTGGAATATCTTGGCGGCGTTTAGCGTAGGCATCCATCACTTTGGTACATGGGTAGGTTTTCCCATTTTTAAGAGTTGTACTGTTGGATGGCTTCCACTTTGCAACAACATAAGCACGTTTGTGTCTACCCAGTGGTTCAGTGAAACATTGTCCATATTTCCATTCGACTATTGTAGACCAAAACCAGCACGTGCGTTCATCAATGTAGGCTTTACCATACATACAGTCACGAACCATTTCTGGTGTTATTTCTTCTCCATCATATTCAGGGCTCGAGTCGTCTATTTTTTTATTATTCGTTTGGCGACTATCTGATTGTCTATTAATGTAAGGCGAAGGGCCCGTATGATAGGGACTACTTGGATCGGAGCTAGCTAATCCTAATTTATCTGTATAGTACAAAGGCCTATTCCCAACGAAGCCGTACAAATTCCATCCCCCTTGTTCAGCGATTGGGTCGCGTGAGGTCCAGCGGCCATCGGTGGGGTTGTAGTGGCGGTAGTTGTAGTAGACGAGGCCGAGGTCTTCGTCGTGGTGTTCGGAGGAGAAGCGGAATGGGTTTTCCTTGGCCATGTCGCCTTCCATGGAGGTGATGTTGCCGTAGGGGTCGTACTGGTAGGATGCACGGCGCAGGCCTTTGCCATCGAAGAGTGAGACGACGTTTTTGCGGAGGTCGTGGGCGTAGTAGAGGGTTTCGCGTGCCGTGCCTTCACGCGTCCACAGGGTGAGGGCGAGGGGGCGTGTGGCGACGGGTTCGGAGGGGTCCCACCGGTAGGTTTTCGCGACGTACAGGGCAGTTTCGTCCGTCGCGTCGATTTCGGCAATTTGCACGTATCCATGATAGATGTAGCGGAGGCGTTTCGTCAAGCCGGAATCATCACTTGTCGCTTTTTCTATGCGGCGGCCCATGAAGTCATAGACGCTGTCGATGCGCCGGTCTCCCTGTTGGAAGGAGGTGGGGCGGTTGTCGGCGTTGTGTTGGGCGTTCCATTCTCCGGTGGCGGTGCGGATGAGCGTTTGGTTGCCTGCGGCATCGTAGGCGGGGGAGAAGGTTGCCTGTCCCTGTGCGGCGATGGAGCTGTACTGGTTGACGAGGTTGGTTTGGTAGGAGGTTGCCGTGGCGTTGTTTTGCGCGGTGATGCGGTTGCCGATGTTGTCGTAGGCGTACGCATGCCGGGTTCCGTCGGTGGATGTTTCACCGGTGAGTTCGCTGCGGCCGTTGTAGGCGTAGGTGCGGGTGACAGTGGGTTTGGTTGATGCGTTGCGGTAGTCGCTTTGGCTGACGGGACGCAGGAGGCTGTCGTAGTCGTAGCGGTAGCGGTCGGGGTGGAGCGCTGTTTGGACGTTGAGGCCGTTGTAGCGGATGTCGGTGATGATGTTGAGGTCGGGGTGCCAGGTGTGTTCGCGGCGGAGGCCGGAGGGGTAGAGGATGTGGTTGAGGAGTCCGCTTTGGGTGTCGTAGGCGTAGGCGAAGCCGGAGGATGCGGCGAGGCGTCCGGCGGTGTCGTAGGCGTAGTCGACGGTGTCGATGGGCACGTTCCTGTGCTTGAGACTGTAGCCGTTCGTGCGGCCCCAGGTGTCGCGGGTATGGGTGAGGATGCTTTCAACGGGGCCTTCCGTTTGTTCGCTTTCCACTTCGCCGTATTGGTTGTAGCGGAAGGTGCGGGCGCCGGAGGCGTCGGTGATCTGGGTGGGCTGGCCGAGGTGGTTGTAGGCGTAGGTGACGGCGGGGGTGTCGTCGTTGTAGGTGGTGCCTGCAAGTTCCCCGGTGAGGGAATGGTAGGTGTAGGTTGCCGTGATATCACGAGCATCTTTTTTGCTTGCAAGGCGGTTGAGGCTGTCGTAGGTGTAGGTGTCTTCTTTGTCGTCCGCGTACCGTTTAGTGATGAGGAGGCCTGTGGCCGCGTCATAGGACCAGAGCGTATGTTCGGCTTCCGGCTGGTTGATAAGGCTGGAAGGATCCGTTTCGATTATCTGGGCCGGATTTTTCCACGTCCACATGTCAGAGATTCGGTTATCGTCGGTGTAGTCCCAGACGATGGGTTGTACGGCTGTGCCGTACTGGGCCGTTTTACGGCTGCGGATGTCGTAGCGGTAGCAGGCGGTTTTGCCCTGCGCATCGGTGATGCAGGAGGGCTGGCCGGTAACGTGGTCGTATGCCGTGGTGGTGGCGTTACCGGCTCCGTCGATGGTTTTGACGGGACGGCCGGCTGTGTCGTATTCGGCGGTGGTAGCGTTGCCACGTCCGTCGGTTTGCGTCATGACCATGCCGGCGGCGGTGTAGCTGCGGCGGTAGTTGGTGACGATGCCGGCGTAGTCCGTGGCATGGATGACGAAGCCGTCCATGCCGGTCTGGCTGGCGACGGCGTCGATGCCCGGCTGGGTGGTATAGCTGATGCGCTGGGTGGGGGTGCCGTAGTGGGTCCACTGGACGCTGCGGTTGCCGCGGACGTCGATGGTGACGGTTTTGGAGGCGAGTTCGAGATCAAGGTCGGAGGTCAGGGTCAATGACGTTTGCGTGAGCGGCTGGCCCTCGGCGTTGTAAGTAGTGGTAGTTTGTTGGCTGTAGACGCCGTCTTCTTCGCAGATGTAGGTTTGAGCGTGTTCCGTGATGCGGGATGGTTTCGGCGAGAGGTCGACGGTTTGTTTGACCATGTTGCCCATGGCATCGTATGCGTAGAGGACGGGGGCAAGGATGGTTGTGTCGGAGCTGCCGCCGTCGGCTTTCGTCTGCTGGCTGACCAGTTGACCTTTGGCGTTGTATTGCGATGTTGTGCTGATCAATGTATCGTCTGCGACTGCAGGGCGGATGTCGTAGACGGTTTGTCCGAAATAGTCGGAGATTGTGTTGCCGATGCGGATCCAGTTGCCGTTTTCGTCTTGTTTCTGCATTTCCGTATACAGGCCTGCCGAGCTCAGGTATTGGATGTGTTTTTCGGCCTGTTGCGCCGTTCCGGTGATGGTGTCGATATTGCCGTCGTTGTGCCTGGCGGTGACAATTGTGGCGCCTGTGGGAGAGGTGACGGTTTCGGTCAGTCCGTCATCACTGTATTCATATCTCGTGGTGCGCCCCAATTCGTCCGTCGTGGAGGCGGTGCGGCCGAGGGCGTCGTACACGGTGGAGGTGGTCGTGGTCATCGGGCCGATGTCCGTGCGCGTGGCGATGGCCCTGCCTGCCGCATCCCTCGTGTAGGAGACGATGGTTTCCGGCGTGGTGGCCGTGGCCGAGCGGATGGTTTCGATGAGCTGGTGCGCAGCGTTGTAGGAGTAGGTGGTGATGACGCCGTCTTCATCGGTCTGGCGGAGGGGGCCGCAGCACATCCATTCGGTGGAGGAGGTGCGTCCGTTGGCCTTGACTGTTTTCGTGCGGTTGCGGTAGGTGTCGTATTCGTATGTTTCACGGGTCAGCAGGGACCATTCGTTGCCGGTGTGTGCGTAGGTTTCCGTGCAGGTGGCGGTGCCGTCTGCTGCCATGTAGGAGACTGTGCGCGTGCTTTGGCCTGCGACGGGCTGGTTGCCGACCTGCTGTTCCGTGGTGATGCAGTAGGCGGCGCCGTGTGCCGTGGTGGCTGCATAGGAGGAGACGGTTTGGATTCCGTTGATGCCTTGGGACATTTTCATGCGCCCGGCGGCAAAGGGAGGCAGTGCATCCGGCCCGTAGTAGACGGAGGATGAGGTTTGTTCCAGCTCGCTGCCCAGAGCCGTTTTTTTGACGGTGACGCTACGTTCCAGTACCGTATTCCAATATTCATATGTTTCTTTGGAGAGTTCGGTTTCTTTGCCGGATGCCGTGCGAATGATTTGCCGGATGGAGGACGGGCGGTAGTCGTTGAAACGAAGATCGGAATAATCAGTGATCTTGACTTGCTCGCAAGTCTCATTCGGCAACGCCTCATCCCGGCCGGACCAGGGAGTAGCTTCCATGATGACACGTCTCTTGCTGTCGTATTGGTAAGAGCAATAGTTTCCATTTTGAAAATCAATCCGGCTGAGGCGCAGGTCTGCGTAGGTGTAGGTGGTCGTCTGTGCGAGGGAGGTGCCGTAGCCTTCCGTACGGCTTGTTTCCTGCCAGATGCCGTCGATCAGTTCGTAGATCTGCCGTGTGCTGGAGGTAGGCGTTGTGTCCCCGCTCGTCATGCGGCGGGTCGTCAGGTGTTCCCATGTGCCGTCGGACTGGATGGTGCGGACGTTGGAGTAGCGGATGCGCCGGTCGCCTTCGCCCGTCGGCATGTCGATGACGGTTTCGTCGGCTGCGAGATAGCGGTCGACGCGGGTGACGGGTGAGCCGGGGCGAACGGCGGTCATCGCGAGATGGCGGTAGGTTTTGCCTTCCTGTGTGGCGTTGTTTTCCTCCAGAGTCCATGTTTTGCCCGGCATGCCGGTGGTGGCGTACCAGTCGCCGGAAGGCGTGACCTGGTTTTTCGGGTACCATTCGAGGACGATGCGCGAGGATGCGGCTGTGCCGTTCCCGGCAGGGATTTCCGTTTCACGGATGTTCAGCAGGCCGTCGAGGTGGTGCCAGATGCCGCTGATGAGGCCGAAGTCTTTTTTGAGGCGCATTTTGCTGCCGTAGGCGGCCAGGTCGACGACGACGCGGTCGGCCGTGACCAGTTGAACAGGTTTGCCGATCTCAGTCGCTGTGGGGACGTTGAAGCGGATGGAGGCTCCGTCTGCCGTGGTGAAGTCCGCATAGACGGGTGTGCCTGTTTTGCAGGGGGTCTTGTCTGCATTGAGGATTTGGACGAGGGAGGAGTACTGGCGGGTGTCTCCGACGCGTTCCGCCGTGTCCTTGCCGCCGGCATATTGGTAATGCAGCGTTTTGCCTGAAGGTTTGACGACGGTGATGATTTTCGAGTAGGGGTCGTGCTGGATGCTCCATTCGGTGACGTGCTGGAAGACGAAGCCGAGCCGGTAGATCAGTGGCATATCCGGGTCGTGCCAGCTGGTGGAATGGGGGTTGAGATCCAGAATCTGGAAGGTGGCCGGGCACCAGCCGGCGATGTCCGGTTCGATGCCGAAGACGATGTTCATGGCGACGTCCTGCGTGCTGCCGAGGTGGTTTTCGGTGAAGAAGGATTCGCTGGCGACGTTGTCTTTGCCGCAGGCGCAGGTGCAGGTGCAGGTGTTGCAGAACTGGTCGTTTTCCGTGTCGGGCTTGTCGTTGTCGTCGCTGGAGGAGTCGTCCCAGTCGCTGGACGAGGAGTCGTCATCGCTGGAGGAAGAATCGTCCCAGTCGCTGGATGAAGAGTCATCGCTGCTGGAGGAGGAGTCGCTGTCCGAGGACGAGCTGTCGGCAGCATGTTCGGTCAAGGCGAATGCCGCGGTATTCGCGTCGCCGGGAATAAAGGGAGCCCAGCCTTCGGGCAGGTAGCCGTTCATGGCGAGGTCGGCTTCGGATTCGACGAAGTCAGGGGAAGGATGGAGGGGGGATTGTTGTGAAGACATGTTGTGTATGTGTGTTGAGGTTTTGTTGCCGGGGCGCCTGCCGGGAGAAGCGATGTCTTCTACCCTGTAAAGCAGGCGCCGTAGGCTTTTTTGTCTATTTTTCTTGTTTTTTAATCGAAAAATGTGTGTTTT